>CAZFYB010000001.1:0-6351 GCA_964523145.1 uncultured Candidatus Saccharibacteria bacterium
TCGCCAAGTGGTAAGGCATCGGCTTTTGGTGCCGACATTCGGGGGTTCGAATCCCTCATCCCCAGCCAAAGAAAAAGAGCCATTCATTGGCTCTTTTTCTTTGGCTAAGTTGCTGGCTTGAGAACCCCCGAGTGACATTCGCGGGGCGAAAACAGCCAGTGGCTGTTTGAGAGCGAAGTTCCGATGCAAGTTATACTTGCAATCGTGAACTCGCGGGGTCGCCGCAGGTGACCGAATCCCTCATCCCCAGCTAAGCATAAGTACATTAGAATTTCTCAATTAGAAGTTATTTTTTTGACCTCACACCACTCATGCTTTATACTCATAGCAAATGTGGGCTAAACATAAACAAATACTCGGTTTTACGATTGTCGAACTTCTTATTGTTATTGTGGTAATTGCGATTCTTGCGGCTATTACTGTCGTTGCTTATAACGGAATCCAGCAGAAAGCTAATAATTCAAAGACAACCCAAGCGCTCAGTAGTTGGGTGCAGGGATTGAAGATGTATAAAGCTGATAACGGTAGATGGCCTAATGCTTGGACGTGCCTGGGAGAGGGTTATTTATATGGACCTAGCGGTGTAGATAGTAGTGGAACGAGTCAATGTCGCAACAATGTTCTGTCCAACACTGGATTTAATAACCTTATGAGGCCTTACTTTGGCGGAGGATTGCTACCTACGCCTGCTTTCGTGACAGCGTACTCAACCGATACGGAATGGAGGCGGGGCATACATTACGCGTATGGGGGCGGGGACGGGACTCAAGTGTATATTGATGTAGCCTATGCCGGATTACTGAATAGCTGTCCAGACATTGACGGTTTGAATGGAAGCAGACAAGTTTTAAGCGGTAATACAAAATGTAACTATCTCATCGGTTCTATATCAGATACGTAATCCTTCCTGAAACACATCAACTATCCCCAGCCAAAGAAAAAGAAGGCCAAAGCGCCTTCTTTTTCTTTGGCTCCGAACTCACTCCAAACCATTGCTTAATTCAAACTTAATCTCTATATTAAGTAGGTTGCCCAAAGGAGACCTACATGACCGAATTAACGGCTAAAAGAAACAAACTTATTATTAATTTGCTGATTATTTCAGCTTTTGTCGTTATTCTTAACGAAACCGTTATGGGTGTTGCGATTCCGCACCTCATGGTGGACCTTGGTATTACCGCCCTCGCTGCACAGTGGCTTACGACCGCCTTCCTTTTAACTATGGCAGTAGTTATTCCAACGACTGGATTTTTAATTCAGCGCATAAGTACTCGCCACCTTTATGTGATTGCAATGGGGCTTTTTGTAGCTGGTACTGCTATTGCAGCAATCGCACCAGGGTTTGAAGTATTGCTTCTTGGGCGTATTGTACAAGCTGGTGGAACCGCAATTATGCTCCCGCTGCTCATGACAACGGTTATGAACCTCGAACCACACGAAACACTTGGTCGGCGAATGGGAAATATTTCTATTGTGATTGCCGTTGCACCGGCAATTGGGCCAACTATTTCTGGGCTAATTTTAAGTAATCTAAATTGGCGTTTCATGTTTATTTTTATGCTTCCAATCGCAATAACTATGCTTGTTATCGGTGCCAAGCGCGTGCGTAATATTGGTAAAACAAGTCGTGCACCAATCGATATTTTCTCGATCATCCTATCTGTATTTGGATTCGGTGGTATCGTCTTTGGACTGAGTAGTTTAGGTGAATCATCGGGTGGGGGTAATACTACCTCACTTGTCGTTCCATTAATCATTGGCGCGCTTGCGTTAACGGCTTTCATCTGGAGACAACTTATATTACAACGCAGCGACCGTGCCCTGCTTGACCTAAATACGTTCCGAACCCCGACTTTTACTGCATCTGTAATTATGTTTATGATTTGTATGATGGGTATGTTTGGTGCATTAATCTTGCTGCCACTTTTCATGCAAAACGTACTCAACTTAACAGTACTTGAAAGTGGACTGCTCTTACTCCCAGGTGGCCTTGCTATGGGTCTTTTAGCGCCATTTGTAGGACGAGCATATGACAAAGTTGGCCCTAAGCCACTACTCCTAACGGGTACGATATTAACATCGCTTGCATTGTGGGGCCTCGCATTAGCATTGGACGTGAATAGTACATGGTCTGTACTGCTTATAGGTCATATAGTCTTCAGTATTGGCCTTGCCTTTATTTTTACGCCACTATTTACCAGTAGCCTCGGATCACTCCCTAAACACCTCTATTCGCACGGTTCGGCCACTGTTTCTACTATGCAGCAAGTGGCGGCGGCTGCTGGTACTGCAATGTTTGTTGCGGTTATGTCGATTATTGTTGCGGATTCACTGGGTGGTGGCGCTTCGGAGGCTAGTGCGTACGCCAAAGGAATTCATACTGCACTCTTGATAGGCGCACCAATTATGTCACTTTCAATCGTGGCAGCTTTCTTTGTAAAGAAGGCAAAGAAGAGTGCAGGGGCTCCTGCGGGACATTAAGAAAATCGTGAATAATTTGGTTTTTTGAGTTATTTTTGACCCCATCCCCCTCATGCTTTATACTCATAAACAAATGTGGGCTAAATATAAACAGCAACCTGGGTTTACAATCGTTGAACTACTTATTGTGGTGGTTGTGATCGCAATTCTCGCTGCAGTGACGATCGTTTCTTATAACGGTATACAAGCAAGAGCTAAAGTGAGCGCATCGATTTCTGAGTTGAAAAGTATACATTCAGCAATTCAACTCTATCATGCTGAAAACGGAGCATATCCATCTACTTCAGGTTCATGGCGCGGTTTGAACCAAGAGGCTGACTATATTCCATTTGTTGTTCCGAAGTATATTTCAAATCTGCCACAACTAACAGGACCAGTGCCCGCTGTAGGAGCTCCATATACTAGTACGGGCTACTATCCTCCAGCATATGCCTATCGATCAAACGGAACCGACTATAAGTTAATGGCGCACAATAATGGTCTGTGTGGGGAAGTAAAGGCTGTACAGCCAAGCCTCGTTAACGCCGCTAGCCGAGATTGTTGGGCGTATGGCTATTGGACACCAGGTGCTTCAACTTGGTAAAGCAACTCTAAGTATCGCAGCACCTTTCGCCGATAAATGATACATTAGGTAGATGCACTCTACTTCTAAATCAAAAAGCAGCCTAACCTCTCCTCGGGTTGAGATTTTATATAACCCTAACAGCACAGGTAGCAGTGAATCCAATGCCAAGGAGCTTGCTCGTGAACTACGCGATAACAAGATCACAGTGAAGATTCGTAAAACAACCCATGCTGGTCATGGGGGTGAAATTGCAGCTGCTTACGCTAAACAAGATAAAGAAATTATTTTAATATCATCAAGTGGCGATGGTGGGTACCATGAAGTGGTGAATGGCGCGCTTGCATATAAAACAACTAAACTTGTGGTCGGGGTGTTACCTTCAGGAAACGCGAATGATCATTACTCGGCAATTGGGAGTGACTCACTCGTGGACTCTATTATTAAACGTAAGTTTCGGCTTATCGATACGATAAAGGTGAGCTCGCAGGTAAAAGGTAAAGATTTTACTCGCTTTGCCCATTCATATGTTGGCATGGGAGTATCGGCATTAGCGGCTAAAAGCCTTACTGAGGATAGGCCAAATATATTCACTGAAAAGTGGATCGTTGCCCGTTCATTCGCCTCATTTGACTATGCGAAAATTAAAGAAGGCAACAAAGTGAGGCGCTACAGTAGTATCCTTTTTAGCAACATTGATACCATGTCGAAAGTACTGACATTATCAGATAACGCTTCTGAAACCGATGGCAAGTTTGAGATGAGTAAGGTGCGCTTTCGATCAAAATTACGGTTATTTTTATACCTATTGAAAGCTGCAACCTTTGGATTGAAAAATGTGCAATCACTCAGCTGCTACGAATGCGTTACGATGAGGACGCTACCTATTCAGATAGATGGAGAGGTATACGTTTTTGACGCAAGCAGCAAAGTTCTTATTGAATCCATGCATAAAAATTTAAAGTGTGTATTATAAAGGTGATCCACTAGAAGTCGAATTATTTGGTGTTCCATTCCATAGCCAACCGCCCGTGTTGCCATCTGCATAAGCATTGAGAGTGGTTCCTTCGGTGAGCATCCAGTTTGAAGTATCGATAGAGGTTGCGGTCGAAGTTGTGTAGAGCATTAAGCCTGTATTACCGGGAATATCAGCAGGAACAGTAAAAGTAACATATACCCGGCACCAACCACTGCCGGAAGTAGGACTACAGGAATTACCGCTTGAACCTGCAATTCCACCCCAGGTGTCATATCGAATAGTGCCTGCCCCAACGTTAGAAGTAGTACCTGAATTGTATCGTACATAGGCGCTAAACGTATAAGTAGTTAAAGGTTGAAGTGCAAAGTCTCTACGAAATGCCCTACCATCACCGTTACTTGAGTTTGCGATAGAGGTCACGTAACCTGATCCGCCTAGTGCATTTGTGCCGTTGTACCAAGTTAAGGTGTGGCTCCCTGTTGTACCGTAGTATTGAACAGAAGGAATAGGGTTTGGTATTAAGTTTGTAATTGCCGTGGCGCCATTAAGCCCGTGCCCTTCACAGGCGCCTTCTGTTGGGGATGTTTTTATACTAGTGACGTAATAACTTAGATTTTGAGTGGTTACCGTAATGCAGAAAGTTTTTGGCACGACACTATTATCAACTCGGTATTGATATGTTGTATCTGAGGTATTTGTTAACCCAGCTGCGGCAATGTCGCTTGGATATTGATCGGCGTTTTGTACGCTATAGGTCAGAATTTTAGTACCAGCTTGTTTTGCGGCCGATTGTGCTGCCGAAGCTTTAGCTCGGCTTTGAATCCCGTTATAAGCAACGATAGTTATTGCTGCAAGAATAGCAATAACGACTACTACGATGAGCAGTTCTACGATAGTGAAACCTGTTTGTTTGAGTTTAATCATTATGAGAGGTGATGCCCTAGGTTCTCTTTATATGATGTCTGCTTATAGTTTAACACGGGGTTATGTATACAAGTAATCAAAGTACTTATGCTATAGTTCAATTATGGCAAAAACTATCACACCTCAAAAATTACGAAAATTTAATATCATTGCTGGATTTTTGCATCTTGTCCAGGGGATTGCGGTTGTACTGCTCAGTAAAGACTTCACTTTACCTATAAGCGGAAGTTTTCTAACATTCAACCCTGCAACCCAAAGCCTTGAGCCAACTACTAAGATTCTATTTGACCTATCGCTACCGCTGCTTATTGCGGTATTTTTGTTTTTGTCAGCTGCAGCCCACTTTTTTATTGCTACCGTTTACTATAAAAAGTATGTAGCTCAACTAGCAAAAGGTATAAATGTAGCGCGCTGGGTTGAGTATGCATTATCTGCGAGTGTGATGATTGTCGGTATTGCTCTGCTTGTAGGAATTTACGACTTAGCTAGTTTAATTATGTTATTTGCCCTCGTGGCGATCATGAACTTACTTGGTCTGGTGATGGAAATTCATAACCAAACAACGAAAAAGACCAACTGGATCAGCTACTGGCTTGGCTGTTTAGCGGGAGTTGTGCCATGGGTAGTTATTGCACTTGCCTTATGGTTAGGGGCGGATAATGGCAGTACCGCACCAACATTTGTGTACTGGATATTTGTATCAATCTTTGTATTCTTTAATGCCTTTGCGATAAATATGGCTTTACAGTACAAAAAAGTTGGCCCTTGGAAAGATTATTTGTACGGTGAGTTTATATATATCATTCTGAGCCTGGTGGCGAAATCATTGCTTGCGTGGCAAGTGTTTGCTGGCACGTTGCGTCCGTAGAAAACGTGATTCTGCGAAATTAATGAGCTTAAGCTTTCACTTCGTTCATTCTATCTGTAATCTAAAGATATGTCTGAACATGGTGAAGTAGGTCCATCTAAAGAAAAGCTAATTGTCGAAGTGCCGCTGAGTAATAGAATCGCTCATCTTGGAATAGACATCTCTGATGTATATCCAAAGGTAAATGCGCAGAATATCGCTACTGCTATTGATATCGATGGTACACTCGTTCGCCGCTTTCTAAAACAATTTGAGATTGAGTCTGAGGTTATATTTAATGAAAAACAAAAAGCTCATTTTGAATATTATCCACATTATAGTATTGATTTCGTCCGTGAAGAAAGAGAGTGGCGAGAGTGGTATCGAACCTTACCCTCTCGAATACCAACTAAACAAATTGCTGAAGCCGTTGGTCGTTCGTATGGCTGGACACTTAACACATTAAAAGAGATATACCCTGATGTTACGCCACAGGAAACAGGGTTGAAACCGCGAATATACCCTCGCGAAGCTGTAAAAACGCTTCGTGAGATTACT
>CAZFYB010000001.1:6367-95529 GCA_964523145.1 uncultured Candidatus Saccharibacteria bacterium
AGGACTGGTACACGATTCCAGACCTCGTAGAGTTTACCGGTCGTGATAGAGAGTGGGTGCTTAGTAGGATTGCTGCAACAACCATTAAACCCGAGTTGCGATGGCAAGTAGTTTCGGGTCGAAAATTTTTTCATTACCCTCCAGATACGTTAGATGTTTTACGAGAGGCAATGGAGCACAGGCCAGAGCCTGCGGGTGATTGGCTCACCGCACGCGCGATAGAGGTTATACTACATAAATCTAGACGATGGGTGAGTGATCAACTAAAGGATAGCTACGCATCACTGGGTGAACCGCGACTGGACGACAACAGTGTTGAGCGTGTTCATTATCCGCCCTCAATTTTAGATGATTTAAGGACGGCAATATCTTTGCTCGAAAAACACGAGCACGCGGGTGACTGGCTTAGCTTCTCGGGTGTAAGTGTAAAACTTGGAGTGCATGCTGTAACACTTTCAAGATTAATGAATGGTATTGAACTTGAAACAGACATGAGGTTTGATGCATTAGGTAAATTGAGACTACACTATAGCCCACAAACCCAAGAACGACTTGCGGCAAAAGCACTTGAAACGTTTGGATATCCAGAAGCTGATGGATGGATAACTTTTAGAGTGGTTATGCAAATAATTAGGCGACCAGAACCGTGGATTTTAAACCAACTTAAGGAACGAAACGCTATTGCGCAAACACGCCTTGCTAAATCAAGACAACCAAACCTCCATTACGACCCTGCGATTATTGCTGAAATAAAAGCCTACAGTGATTCGCTCGATCCCGGTGATATGGTATCTGCTAAAGATATAGCCAGAATGACGAATCAATCTTTGAGTTGGGTTGTATCTCGATTGGCAAATCTAAATATCCCTTCCGAAAAGCGTTTCTCAAAAAGCAATAGACTCGTTGATCACTACCCGAGGTCGATCATTTCACACATGGTATAATAACGGTATATTCAATGAGAAACAAAAAAATAAATTCGACTTTTGATACTGTTATCCATCGCTGGCTGCGGTTTCCTTACACGCTCAACACTACAGACTTCCATTCGCCAAAACGACCTAAAGCAACGGTGGTGTTGATACATGGCATTGGTAATTCAGCAAAAGCATGGGACGAACTTGTCCCTTTGTTACCTGACAACGTTCGAGTTATTGGAATCGACTTACTCGGGTTCGGTGGTTCGCCACGACCAAAATGGGCAAAGTATAGTGCTAGAACTCAAGCCAAAGCATTAGGGGTGACATTGATGGGCTTACGGCTCACCCAGCAGCCAATTATTGTTGGGCACTCATTGGGGAGTTTAGTGGCGGTTGAAGTGGCAAAACGATACCCGTTTATCGTAAAGCAGCTAGTGCTCTGTAGTCCACCTTTTTATGCAACCGCTATTGATAATAAGAAACGATCTTTGCAGCGCGATCAAATGCTTCGTGAGTTATATAAAACAGCAAAAAAGCACCCTGAGATGCTTTTGTCGCTGACGCCAATGGCGGTGAAATTAGGATTTGCGAATGCTGCCTTTAACCTTACACATGACAATGTTGACGCGTATACATCGGCACTAGAGGCGAGTATCATTAATCAAACATCGCTCGATGATGCAGCTCGTTTACGTATACCTACCACTATTCTGTATGGATCACTTGACCCAGTTGTTATTGGTTCGCATATTAAAAAGCTGGCACAAGATAACAAGCATATTACTGCTCGGCAACTTATTGTAGGGCATGAAGTCGTTGGTCGTTACACAAAGGTATTGGCCAAAGAAATTACTGCAATCATTGACCCTACAACGGTGAAGAAGTAGGGTCTTAGCCGATTATCGGCGAGTTTGCGTAGGAACGAAGGTAAGCGCTTTACCGCTTGCACCACCACGACCGGTACGACCGATACGGTGAACATAGTCTTCGTAGGTAGCTGGTTGGTCGTAGTTAATAACATGGCTCACGTTAGGAATGTCGAGGCCACGAGCAGCAACATCGGTTGCTACAAGGATTTTCGCTTTACCGTCTTTGAAGGTTTTCAAAGCACGTTGGCGTTGTGACTGTGACTTATTACCGTGAATGGCAACAGATGAGTGGCCACTTCGTTCGAGGTGGTCAGACAGGCGTTGTACGCCAAACTTAGTTTCACCAAATACCAGTACCTTGTCGTACTCTTCTTCGTTAAGCATGTTGGTAAGAATATCAAGGCGAGCTTCTTTGGTATCAGCTTCAATGATGTTTTGGTCAACGCGTTCGCTGGTGTCAGCGGTACGTACTTGAACTTCTGCTGGGTCGTTTAGGAAGGTATCAACCAGAGTTTTAATAGTTGGGGTAATCGTTGCACTAAAGAATAGTGTTTGACGGTCGGCAGGAGTTTGAGACACGATTGTACGAATGTCGTTAATGAATCCCATGTCGAGCATACGGTCAGCTTCGTCAAGAACAAGAGTCTTTACGTTGTCGAGGCGAAGTTCACGGCGGTTCATAAGGTCTTTAAGACGACCTGGCGTACCAATGACAACGTGAGCGCCGCGGCGTAGGTCACGAATTTGACGGTCAATGTTTGTACCGCCAACACAAATTGCATCGTAGAGTTGCATACCTTGTGAAAAGGCACGGAATTCTTCTTCAATTTGTACCGCAAGTTCACGGGTAGGTGCCATGATAAGCACTGAGCCACGTGGGCTGTGAGTGGTGAGTGAGTTAATGATAGGCAACAGGAAGGCAGCTGTCTTACCAGTACCAGTGTTTGCTAAACCAATAACGTCACGGCCTTCAAGGACGAAAGGAATTGCTTGGTCCTGGATTGGGCTTGGTGCGGTGTAGCCACGTTTTGCAACGTTAGCGTGAAGTGCATCGTTAAAAGGAAAGTCTGCAAAGTTGTGCTTGTGTTCGTAGACAACTTCATCAACTGCTGCAACAGCTTTGTTAATGAACTTACTTGGGTGAATGTAAGCACCGCGGCGGTTACCACCACCAGATGACTGGCGGCGTGGTGGACCAAACTGGCGGTGGCCAGGGCGTGCTGAACGAGGTTTTGTAGAGTTTTGTGGGCGGAATGCCATAGAATATAATCCCTTTCTTGGGTATTCAGTAAATATGTTTTCGCTGCAGACGAACAGCGAGAACCTAGGAGTCTATTTTCTTTTTACTAAGACTATAGAAATTGAGGTATCCATTCGGATGCAATTACCCTGATTATAGCACAAGCAGGGCTTTTCGTCTAGTGACTCTTAGGTTAAGTGTTATAGATACTGATATATTGAAGATTTGTGCTTTGTAACCTAGTAAACATAGTGACCATGTTATAGTAAAACTACTAATGCTTGCATTAGTTAGCAGCAAAGATAACAATGGTGGGACATTTATGGCAAATTTATCTATACAAGATATTGCACATTGGTTTCTTGCAAAAGAATCAATGACGCACAAAAAGCTTCAGAAGCTCTGTTACTATGCTGTAGCTTGGGGTTATGCTCTGACTGATGCTAAGATCGCGAGTAATAGTGAATTTGAGGCATGGGTGCATGGACCTGCCTCCCCTGTCATTTATAGAATATATAAAAACATGGGTTGGAATTTAATCCCAAAGTTTACTGGTGAAGTTGTTGCTCCAGATAATGTAGCTGAGTTACTTGAAGCGGTTTGGCTTACATACGGCGATAAAGGAGGTAATGAACTTGAGGCTCTATCTCATTCCGAAAAGCCTTGGATTGATGCTCGTAAGGGATTAGCCAGTAGTGAAAGCTCGGATAATTCCATTGAACCTAGTGTTATGAAAGAATTTTATAATAGTATTAAGTCCTCTGCGTACTAATCTGAAGACTTTTTGAATGGTTAAAAATTTACTAACAAAAAAAGCGAAAATCAGTGCTGAAGAGTTAAGAATATCTACACTTACGAACGAGCATAGCGCTCATTTTAAGGTTATCCTTAGTCATCAAATTCACAAAAAATTTAATTTCAATTCAGTTTTTGAAAAAAAAGGTGTTAAAACGAGTAGCTCTGATCTTATGAATATATTCAAAGCTTTCGGAAGATTTATAGATGATAGCGTCAGGTTGACTATGACCGAAGTCGAAAGTAAGTACGGACGAAAGCTAGACAGGGGCGATGGTACATTTGATCCAGAATCAGGTACGAAGGTTCAAGTTGAACACCTGTGTCTCTTTGATAAAGAAGCATTACCAAATGGAAAATCAGACAGTGTAAGAATACATGGTTACTCGCGTACAAACGGAGGGTACTTTGTTATAACTCGTTTGGATTGGTTTCATGGCGTTCATAAGATAACTCGTAAATAGTTATAAAAGTCTATAATAATCAATTGTACTTTATACAAAAATATAAGCGAAGTTAGCTGTATGAAAGTTTCACATTCTAATAAATTCCCTTGCTTATTAGGAGTATAATACTAATTATGCCTACCGACCTCATCATTCGTGTCTTTGCAGACTACGCCGTTATCGTTGTCGTACTGCTCGCTGCCTATGCACTCATCTTCCATGTCCCAAAAGGTCAACGATTTAAAGCGTATAGCCGCATACTCATGGCTGGTCTTACAGCTTACTTATTCGCAAAATTGGCCGCAACAATTTATCAACCTGAAACGTTAAGGCCCTTTGAGCAAATGGGAGTAGAAGCCGGTGCTTCATACCTTAATAACCCAGGCTTTCCTTCAGACCATGCACTGTTCGTTACCGCTATCGCCTGTGCTGTGTGGTTCGAAACTCGCATGAAAAAATTGTCTATCGTTTTATTCTCGCTCGTTGCCGCGATATGTATTGGCCGAGTGGTCGCCTTAGTGCATACACCAATTGATGTTATTGGAGGGGTATTAATTGCGCTGTTGGGTGCTTTATGGTACAGTAACGAACCAAGAAGCAATAGGGAGATACACGGTCATGGCAAAAGTCATAACAGACAACCAAACAGTCATCGTACAACCGTGGTGGGCAAAGGCTAGAATTGTATTAACTGGTGCGGGCCTTGGGCTTGGCTGGTGGATTCTTACTACTCTACTAAAAAATTATATTGTTGAGCCGCTGGCTTGTCGTGACTTATCGACTGCCACCGCCTGTGTTGATTCACTGGGGGTTGCGGGTAATATCGCAACCGTGTTAATTGCTGTTGTTGGGGTATTAGTGCTTATTCGTGCCTTGCACCCACGCCCAATTTTGATTGCCATCGCTGCCGGTGCGCTTTTGTGGGGCCTTGGCTACTACGCAACCGGGCTTGTATGGTATGAAACACTTATGTGGGCAATTGTACTGCATGCTTTGGCATACTGGCTGTTTAGTTTAATCGCCCGTATACGCTGGTTAGTAGGAGCACTTGTTGTTACTGCTATTACCGTATTAGTGATTCGTATTCTTATCGCACTGTAATGCTATACTAAGCATATGGAAATGGTAGTGGTAATTATTCTGCTTGTTGTAGTGGCGGCTCTTGGCGCTGGCCTGTTTGTTATTGCCTCGCGCCTTCGTGATCTGAAATCGGGTGGTAGCGTAGAAATGATTAAATCGGATGTAACGGAATTAAACCGGACAATTTCGAATTTACAAACGGTACTCGGTGACAAACTTGAACGTAATGCTACGAATATGCAGACATCAATGCAAAAGCAACTTGGTGAGAGTATGAAGTTAGTGGGTGATGTATCGCAGCGATTAACGAAACTTGATGAAACAAATCGCCGAGTGGTGGATGTTGCTGATGAATTAAAAACCTTGCAGAATGTACTGCAAAACCCTAAACAACGAGGCGTATTTGGTGAATATTACCTCGAATCGGTGCTGGCAAATATCTTACCTACTAAAAACTTTAAAATGCAGTACGCTTTTAGTGATGGCATGATTGCCGATGCAGTAGTGTTTTTAGATAAGGGTAAAATGCTCGCGATTGACAGTAAGTTTAGCCTTGAAAATTATAACCGCATGGTACAAGCCAACGGGAAAGCTGAGCGTGAAGAATGGTTGAAAAAGGTTCGCAATGACCTAAAGGGTCGTATTGATGAAACCAGTAAATATATTCGCCCGGCACAGGGGACAATGGATTTTGCCTTTATGTTTATCCCGAGCGAGTCGCTGTACTACGACTTATTAATTGGCGATGTTGGTACGGGCTCGAGCGCTCGCGACCTTATTGAATACGGGTTCCGTGAAAAGAATGTTATTATCGTTAGCCCTACAAGCTTCATGGCCTACCTACAAACGGTACTACAAGGGCTTCGTAGCCTACAAATCGAAGAACAGGCGAAAGATATACAAATCCAAGTAGGTAAACTTGGCCGCCACATTGCCAGCTTTGATTCGTTCATGGAAAAGCTTGGTAAGTCGCTTGGTACAACAGTGGGGCATTATAATAACGCCCATAAAGAACTCGCTAAGGTTGATACTGACGTAACAAAGATTGCTGGTGGGAATAAAAGCATTGAACCGCTACTTGTCGACCGTCCACAACAAGAAGATTAAATATATCTAAGCAAATAAAAACCCGCCCTAGCCGGCGGGTTTTTATATGACAACAGTATATTACAGAGTTGTTTCTTTTTCGCTAATAGCATCGCCAATAACGAATCCAAGTACAGCACCCACAATTGGAGCAAGTGCGTATACAGCGTATGTCCAAACGGTTGGTGCGAGGTCTTCAACACCAAGGTGAAGCGCGAGCGCGACAGCTGGGTTAAGGATTGCATTAGCGCCGAGGAAACCACCGATAGTGATAGTAACCATCAAAGCGATGAAGATACCAGCACCAGCAGTGAAGGCAGCCGTAAGGCGTTCACGAGTACGAGTTACGTTTGCGTAAGCGAGTCCAAGGATTGAAGCACCAAGGAGCTCAGCGAAGAATACGTACCATTCTTTATTATCAAGTGTTGAAAGGTCAACTGCTGCAAACAATGAAGCTGCAGTTTGGCCGTAGAGTGCCTGCTCTTCTGTTACACCCGGCGCTCCACCGAGGAATGCGTTAAGTGTGAAGAAGGCGACAGCAGCACCAAGAAGTTGAACTATGATATAGCCAACTGCACGGAGCCAACCAATGCGGCGAGTTACCCAAGCACCGATAGTAACAGCTGGGTTTACATGTGCACCTGAAACCGCACCAATAAGTAGTACGATGCCGACTAGAGCAAAGAGTACAAATATTGGTTGTCCTTGACCCGCGATAACAACGGCCACAAGCAAGAATGTACCGACAAACTCGGCTGCGAGTGAACGCCACAGGCGGACTGATGAACTGATGTGATCACCAAGACTTGATTTCGTTGCATTTGCAGGAATGGTCTTGACGGTCGTTTTTGACGCTACTGCAGAAGTTGTGAACTTCTTAACAGGAGCTTTCTTTTTTGTAGAAACGGCTTTATTTGTAGCCATATGTATCCCTCCTTATGGTAAACATGCCATCAGTATACCATAAACAGTACCGTCAATGTTTGAAGTGCTATAGTAGATATATGGCATTATTTATAAAACAATCAGACACACGCAGCCCCCTTCAAGACAAGCTTGCAAAAGAGCTTCAAGACCGCGCAAAAGAAAAAGCAAAGCAATTCGACCAACCTGATGGTGTCGATGATTCTCAATATATTAAAGGCACAAAACAGACAACAAGTTTAGCTTGGGTATGGGTTGTTATCTTTTTGGCAATGGTGGGCATTGTTATTTGGCTTATTAGTTCAACAATGTAGCTTTATCTCTCGCGTTGAAACGCTTGGTAGCGTATAATTGTAGGTAATTATGTCTACCTATGATGTCCAGGGTGCGTTACGTGTATTACTTGATCGTGTTGCCAGTAGCAATACGCCTCGAGAAGTTTTGCGTGCACCTGAATTTAAAGAAATGTATGGTGCGATTGGCTCATTAGCACCCGAAGAGCGTGGTGCTTACGGTAAGCAAGTAAATGAAGTGAAGGTAGCGGTCGAAGCTGCGGTCGAAGCACGTGAGAACGAGCTCGAATCAGCTGATGTGCAAACACTCGATGTTACTGCACCTTGGGATGTGAACAGCAAGCAACCTGAATTATTTCCTACTGAACAAGGTACGCAGCACCCACTGACGAAAGAACTTGATCGAGTAATCGAGATATTTACCCGTATGGGATTTGAAGCAGTTGAATCACGCCAAATTGATGATGATCATCACATGTTTGGTGCGCTGAACTTTCCTGAAGACCACCCAGCGCGTGATGGCTATGACACCTTCCGTACTGAAGAGGGTTTCATTCCTCCGGCTCATACCTCAACCATGCAGCATCGTATTTTGAAAAATGGCAAACAAGCGCTTGAAGCTGGTGGCCAAATTGCTGCCGTAAGTTACGGCCGAGTTTTTCGTAACGAAGATGTTGATGCAACGCATGAACACACGTTTTACCAAGTTGAAGGTGTTTTTGTGAGTAAAGAGGCAACTGTAGGTCAAATGCTGGGAACACTTCGTGGTTTCTTTGAAACGTATTATGGGCAGGCTCTGCGTATTAAAACGCAGCCGGCGTACTTTCCTTTTACCGAACCTGGGCTTGAACTTGCTATTGAAAAACCGGCAGTAATTGGCGGTAAACCAGGCGAATGGCTTGAAATGTTAGGGTGTGGCATGATCCACCCGAATGTACTCAAAGAAGCAGGTATTGACCCAACAAAATATCGTGGTTTCGCATGGGGCGGAGGCATAGAACGATTAGTTATGTTGAAATACGGCATCGAAGATTTACGGCATTTTGAAGCTGGTAGGTTAGCATTCTTAAGGAAATTTGTATCATGATTATTTCAGTAAATTGGCTCAAAAAATATACCGACATTGATATTTCAATTGAAGATTTGGCGACACTTATTGGTGCACGCTTGGTCGAGATTGAAAGTGTAGAAAATATCGGTGAAAAGTATACTGATGTTGTTGTTGCAAAAGTGGTCGAATGCGCTCCTGTTGAAGGCACAGATCATTTAAATGTCGTAAAGATTGATGATGGTCATGCTGCTGTAGATGTAGAACGCGATGAAAACGGCTTAGTGCAAGTTGTTTGTGGTGCGCCAAATGTGCGTACTGGTATGTTCGTTGCGTGGCTGCCGCCGCGAAGTACGGTACCTGAAACGGTAAATGATGCTGAACCTTTTGTACTAGCTGCAAAACCACTGCGCGGGGTTATGAGCAATGGTATGCTTGCCAGCGCCAAAGAACTTGATTTATACGATGACCATAGTGGTATTTTAGAAATCGATAAGCAAGCTGAACCAGGTACAAGCTTTGCTGAACTGTATGAGTTAAATGACTATTTACTCGATATTGAAAATAAATCATTGACCCATCGCCCTGATGCTTTTGGTGTCATTGGGTTTGCTCGTGAAGTTGCTGGTATTCAAGGAAAAGCTTTTGCTACTCCGGATTGGCTTAATGATATTGCTCCAAGTATTGAAAATGACGGATCGATTGATGCGCCACAGGTTGTGATTGAAGATGCTGGGCTTTCTGATAGGTTTATGGCAATTGTGTTGCATGGTGTCGATGAAAAAGCTCAATCACCAGTGCAACTCCAAACGTATCTCGCGCGCAGTGGTGTTCGCCCTATTAGCGCATCAGTTGATGTGTCTAACTATCTCATGCTGCTTACCGGTCAACCTACACACACCTACGATTATGACAAATTCAAAGCAGTTGCAGGTGATGACTTTAGTGTTCGAGTACGAACCGCTCGAAAAGATGAAAGCCTTGTTCTACTAGATGGTCGGGAAATTACTATGGATGAATCAGATATCGTCATTGCCGCGGGCAATACGGCGGTTGGCCTAGCGGGTGCTATGGGCGGCGCCAGTACGATTGTTGATGCAACTACAAAAACTGTCTTCCTTGAGGTTGCCACTTTTGACTTGTATCATTTGCGTTCAACCCAAATGCGTCATGGAATATTTTCTGAAGCAATTACTCGATTTACTAAAGGTGTTCCAGCCGCGCTTGGGGCTCCGGTTCTTGGTGAAGCGGTACGAGAGTTAATTGAATACACCGGTGCAAAACCTGTGAGTGGCATTTCAGAAAGTTACCCTGGTGTACGCGAACCGATTCATGTTTCAGTAACACTTACTCATATAAACGAAACCCTCGGCACACAGTTTGCGGCTGAAGATATCTTAGACCTATTGCAGAATGTTGGCTTTGAGGTAACCTTTGATGAGCTTACTGCTGATGTCACCGTCCCTTATTGGCGTGAAGATATTCACATTGCCGAAGATGTTATTGAAGAAGTCGGGCGACTGGCTGGATACGATACGATTAACATCACGTTACCTCGGCGCGATTTTATTGCAACTATGCCGGTTGAGTTTGACCAGCTCCGCTCACACATACGCTCATTATTAGTGAAAGCCGGGGCAAATGAAGTGTTAACGTATAGCTTTGTGCACGGTGATTTATTGAAAAAAGTTGGTCAAAACCCCAATGATGCATACCGGATTGTGAATAGCATTAGCCCAGATTTACAGTATTATCGTCAAAGTTTAACCCCAAGCCTACTAACGCTCGTTCACCCTAATGTAAAAGCCGGCTATGACCAGTTTGTATTGTTTGAGATGAACAAAGTGCACACGAAGTTGGCCGCACTCACTGAAGAAAATGTTCCTACAGAGTTTGATAGTATTGGCTTTGTTGTAACGGCGGGCAAAGGTAAGGGGTCAGCATTTTACGCAGCCAAGCGATACCTTGAATATGTTGCGAATGTACTAGGCCTTACGATGCGATACGAACCACTACAAGAAGATTCGTCAGCTGCGGCTACGCCATTTGAGCCAAAGCGAAGTGCCGCTATTTTTGACCAAGCAACCGGCGCACATATTGGAATAATTGGTGAGTATAAAAAATCAGTCCAAAAATCATTCAAGCTTCGAGAATGGACTGCTGGGTTTGAAATATCACCACGAGCTATTCATGCGGCAGTTGCTGAATTAGGTCTGCGTTATCAACCACTAAGTCGTTACCCGGGCACAGAACGTGATATTACGTTCGGAGTGAGTTCGGGTATTTCGTATCAAACTCTTATTGATGAAGTTAAAGCGGCATTATCGAGCACACAACTCGTTACTAGTGTTGAGCCCCTTGATATATATCAAGCCGAGCAAAGTGATGATAAAAATATAACGATACGTATCAAGCTGGTGTCGTATAATAAGACACTGACAAATGACGAAGTGGGTGAGGTGATACGCACTGTCATAGAACACGTTACTAAAGTTACCAACGGGAGAGTAGTTTAATGTCGGCAACACGTACACAACGAATTGGGATCTGGATTATTGCCGGTTTCATGTTAGTAGGAACGATTGGGTCATTTGTGGCTATTGTTCTAGCTAACAACAATCAACAATCTGATAAAGTTCGAGCACAAGACCTATACGCTCAGTTCCAGGCAGATTCAGAAGCTGCTCAAGCTAAGCAAGCCGAGCAAGCTGCCGAATTATCAGCGCAGTATTATCCGGTGTTTAGCCAATATGCTTCTCGGCCAGCTGCCTTTGACGCGGCAAATGTAACTGAGTTGAAAAAAGAAGATTTGGTCATTGGTGATGGCGAAGAACTGACCGCTGATTCAAGTTTTTCAGCTTATTACTTAGGATGGAACCCGAGTGGCAAGGTATTTGATGGCTCGATCGAGGGTGAGTCGCTTAAAGCACCGATTGCTGTAACACCGGGTGGTGTCATTCAAGGCTGGACCGAAGGTGTTGTTGGTATGAAAGTTGGTGGTATTCGTGAGCTTTCTATTCCTTCAAGCCTTGCCTATGGTGAAACGGGTAGTGGTGAAGATATTCCTGCTAATACCCCTATTAAGTTTATTGTTATGGTGATTCCAACCCCAGAGGAAATTCCAGTGCCAGAACCAAGTGATGAATTGGTCCGGTACTATCAGGCGGGGTTATTGTAATGGCGGCTGAAATTCGAGACGTCATTGCGATAGGCGCTGGCCCAAGTGCGCTATCGGCGGCAATTTATACAACCCGCGAAGATATCGATACTGTCCTGTACGAAAAAGCGGCTATTGGTGGGCTCGCAGCTACTACTGACATGGTTGATAATTACCCAGGCTTCCCCGAGGGTGTTGAAGGTATGAAGTTAGCTGAACTACTTGAAAAACAAGCCGAAAGGTTTGGTGCGCACATTGACTTCGGTGATGTAACGGCCGTTCGTGATGAAAGCGACTATAAAGTTGTCACGGTTGATGGAGTTGAGGTAAAAGCTAAAACTGTCCTTATCGCGACTGGTAGTGACTACAAAAAAATTAATGTTCCTGGTGAAAAAGAATTTTACGGACGAGGTGTTCATTACTGCGCAACTTGTGACGGTGCATACTACCGCGACAAAAAACTTGTCGTGATTGGCGGTGGTAATTCTGCTTTTCAAGAAACCATTTTCCTTACTCGTTACGCGACCCATATCGACCTTTTGGTCCGAAGTACCATTAAGGCGAGTGATGTATTGCAGCACGACTTACAGAAGTATATTGACGAGGGTAAAGTCACCGTTCACCTTGATACTGCAACTGAAGAGATTGTAGCAACCGATGGTCGTGTATCGAGCGTAAAGGTAGTCGAGAAAGGCGTTCCAGCTGAAATTGAAACCGATGGATTGTTTGTATTTGTTGGGTTAAAGCCGAATACCGATTTCTTAGAAGGAAGTGGTGTTGAGCTGGATGAAATTGGCTTAGTAAAGACGAATAAGCACCTCGAGACTTCAGTAAAGGGTATTTTTGCCTGTGGTGATGTACGAAGTGGTGCTACGATGCAGATAGCCAGTGCGGTGGGTGAGGGTGCTGCTGCAGCCTTGAGTATTCGTGAATACCTAGAAGAGAAAAAGCGTTAAGCTACTTTTTCGCGTAAAAACGTCTCGAGTTGATCGATAATTGCCGAGTCGCCCGTTTCTAGGGCGATTTCTCTTGTACCCAATAAAACACCAGTATAAGCAAAGTTATGTGAACCGGTAATAGCCCTTTTTGAGCCATCGGCCATAGTAAAGATAATAAACTTAGCGTGAACATACGCCTTTTTTCGGTAACTTGTTTTTAAGCCACTTACGAATGCACTAAACGCAATAACAAATCTATTTAAACCTGGAGCATTTGCCGGTTTATTGTAATACAGTTTTACTTTGCCGTGTTTTTTTAGAATACGGGCTAATTTTCCGGTTGGGCAGTACTGTGACACAAACACAACCTTTTCAGCTAATTCCGCCAACTCACAAGCGCGTCTATAAATAACCGATTGACCAACAATGCCGCCATCAATAAGAATAGTCCGTTCGCCGTGCTCATAAATAACACTTGAGTAGTTATTAGAGCGGCGTTCAGCGGTTAAGATTCGATGCTGCTCTTCAACGAGGCGATCGGCAACTTTTTTATCTTCAAGCCTAAACATATAATCAACGTTTTCGATGCCATCGTTATACATATTGACTCCACCAAAACTAAAAATAGTGTCATCGACAATACACCATTTGTTATGGGTACGGCCATTGAAGATTGTCGTGCGACTGCGGCCCAACCAGTGGAACTTTACGCCAGCTTTTTTAAGTACGCGGACCATGCGGGTGGTATCTTTTGCGCCACGGCTATAGTAGCGAATAGGTAAAAAACCACCACTCACTTCACCAAAGGTAAATACATCAGCGGCGACAACAACCTTAACGCCTCGTTGAGCCGCGCGCTCGAGTGCTGCAATGAGTTCGTGGGTATTAGGGTGGTCGGCCACTACCATCGATAGTAAATACACCCGCTTAGTAGCGCTATTCACTAATTCAGCTGCTTGGGCAACATATTCTTTAGGAGAAACGAGTTTCATCTGCTCGCCATTATATACTGCTACGCAAAAAACTGCTAAAATAACAGATATAGAACAAAAGGAGACATAATGTCATACGCTCAAGTAACCCCTGGTGATGTTCAAGACGGTATCGTTAACGTCATTATTGAAATCCGAAAAAATGAACGCAATAAATATGAATTCGATAAAGAAACTGGCCGCCTTTTTCTTGATCGTGTAAATGGAACTACCCTTGGGTATCCGGCTGATTACGGCTACATTCCTGGCACACTTTGTGAAGATGGCGATCCGCTTGATGCGCTGCTGATTATCGATGAATCAGTGCCTCATGGTACGGTAGTACCTTCACGGCCAATCGGTGTGCTTTATTTTGAAGATGATGGCGAGATGGACGAAAAGCTTATCGTTGTGCCATCTGACGACATTAGCAAAGACCACATTAAAGATTTAGCTGACCTTGGTGAGAATTTCAAACAAGTTATCGAGCATTTTTACAGCCACTACAAAGACTGGAAAAAGAACTGGCAGGGTGTTGATGGAAAACTTCACGGCTGGGGCGATGCAACTGCAGCAATGGAAGTTGTTCACGAATCACTAAAGCGCGAACAGGAAAAGTAAACTACTTTTTAGCACTCGAATCAACCCGGCTCCGTCGGGTTTTTTCACGCACAATGCCCGCTGCATGACTAATACTCTCAATTGCTCCTAGCTTACGTAGCTGAGATCGTAGTTTAGCTCGCGCATGCGTAGTGCTTACAAATTCAAGCCAGCTTTGTTTTGGTGAAGCGGTTTTTTTCGTTATGACTTCAATCACATCGCCATTTTGTAGTGGTTTATCAAAGGCATGAATCGCACCATTGACCCTAAAGCCATATGAGTGTTTACCTAAATCGCTGTGCACGAGATAGGCAAAATCGAGCGGGAAAGCTCCTTCAGGTAGATTGTAAATATCACCTTTTGGTGAATACACGAAGATACGGTTGCCGAATAGATCAACATTTAATTGAGATTCTGGAATATCTTCGCCACTTCGAAGTTTTGTGGCAATCTCTTGCAACTGAGTAATCCATTGCATATGTCCAGGAAGGACGGAACTTTTTTTGTTTCGCTTGTAGTCTTTCGAGCTTTTCTGTTCATGGTAGTGGAAGCTTGCTGCAAGCCCACGTTCAGCATATTCGTGCATTTCATAGGTGCGAATTTGGAATTCTACGATCTGTTTTGAAGGTGTAAGCACCGTAGTATGAAGGCTTTGATACCCATTTGGTTTTGGGACGGCAATATAGTCTTTTATTCGAGCGATCATTGGCTGGTAAAGTGAATGCAAAATACCGAGCACACGGTAGCAATCCTCTTTTGTTTCAACAATAATACGCAGTGCCATAAGGTCGTAAATATCGTCAATGTTCCCATCGGTTTTACGGAGCTTTTTATGTAAACTGTAAATACTTTTTACTCGTCCGTTTATTTCGTGCGTAATATGCTGCGCCTTGAGCGTTTTTTCTACTTCATCACGAACAGCACCTAATTTACGGGTACTTTTGCCAAGTCGTTTACGAATTGCGTTTTGCAATCGTTTAAACTCAGCCGGATCGATATAGCTAAAGGCAATTTCTTCAATTTCCATACGAACACGCCCCATACCGAGGCGATCGGCCATTGGTCCAAATACTTCAAGGCTTTCGCGGGCAATCTTTACTTGCTTATCGCGTGGCATGTGCTGGAGTGTTTGTAGGTTATGTAATCGGTCAGCAAGTTTAATAATAATAACGCGAACGTCTTGGCCGATCGCAATCAGTAGCTTGGACAAATTATCTTTTGTTTGCGGCAAGTACTGCGATATATCTTGCATACCTGCACGGGCTTGAGACACCTTCGTAACGCCGTCAACTAAAAACGCGACATCTTTACCGAATATGGTTTCGATCTCATCGAGGCTTGTTTCAGTGTCTTCTACGGTATCGTGTAATACGCCAGCGATCACGCTGTCGATATCCATACCCCAATCGATTAAGGTGGAAGCGACTGAAAGGGGGTGAACTATGTATGGCTCGCCGCTTTTTCGCTTTTGGCCTACGTGGGCTTTGGTGGCGATTTCAATAGCATGCTCAAGTTCGAGAAGTTGATCTTTCTCGTAGAATGGCTTAGCACGGTTGAGGAGTTCTCCCTTGTTCATTCCACTAGTATACGAAAGTTTGGATTGTAGCGGTAGTAAGTATATAATAACAACAGATTAAGCTAATGCTTGAAAAGGAGTGGATTTCTCGCTATGAGCAAAACGAAAATTGGTATTAACGGATTTGGTCGCATTGGCCGAAATGCATTTAAAATTGCTTTCGACCGCGATGACATTGAAATTGTCGCCATCAATGACCTCACCGACACAAAAACATTAGCCTACTTATTACAACACGACAGTAATTATGGTGCGTACAAAAATAAAGTTGGCTTCGATGATACGGGGATTATTATCAATGACCACCATGTTAAGGTACTAGCTGAAAAAGATCCTGCAGCCTTACCGTGGGGTGACCTTGGGGTAGAACTTGTTATTGAATCAACCGGCCGCTTTACTGATAAAGACTCCGCCGAACTGCACATTAAGGCTGGTGCAAAGCGAGTCGTGATTAGCGGTCCATCAAAAAGTGAAGGCGTTGATACTATTGTGCTTGGTGCGAACGAAGACCAAATTGAAGGCGCGAGCAGTGTTATTAGTAATGCAAGCTGTACGACTAACTCTCTTGGCGCAGTTATGGCTATTCTTGATGCTGAATTTGGCGTGCAAAAATCACTCCTCACTACAGTGCACAGCTACACTGCTAGCCAGGCGCTTCAAGATGCACCGTCAAAAGACCTTCGTGAAGGTCGAAATGCGGCTGAAAATATCGTCCCTACCACTACTGGTGCGGCCATTGCAGTAACAAAAACACTGCCTCAACTTCAAGGCAAGTTTGATGGACTGAGTATTCGTGTTCCTACACCAGTTGTTTCAATTAGCGACATCACTGTTTTGCTTGAACGTGATGCCACTGTTGAAGAAATTAACGATGTGTTTAAAAAAGCCGCTACTGAACCATACTACCAGGGCATTCTAGGTGTAAGTGAAGAGCCGCTTGTAAGCCGCGACTACATTGGTAATAGCTACTCTGGTGTTGTAGACCTTCTACTGACAAAAGTTGTTGGCGGAAACCTCGCAAAAGTAATGGTATGGTACGACAATGAATGGGGCTACTCTAACCGATTAGTAGAACTTGTCGCAGATATTGGTAAAACCTTGCACCAGTAAGCCGAAAGCGCTTATACTTACACTATGAAGATTTTCTTGGGCAGTGATCACAATGGCTTTCATTTAAAGGAAAAGCTTTTCGCGTACCTCGTGAAACACGGCTATGACGTCAGTGATGTTGGTGACAGGGAACTCGATCCTGCGGACGACTTTACTGATTTCGCTCAAGCAGCGGTTTTAAAGGTGCTTGGTGAAGACGATGCTCGTGCCATTTTGTTATGTGGCGGAGCACAGGGTATGGCCATGGCTGCTAATCGCTTTAGGGGTATCCGGGCCAGTGTAGTGTGGGATGCTTTTGAGGCTAAAATGACTCGCTACGATAACGACAGCAACGTACTATGTTTACCAGCTCGAATTCTTGATGATGTTGATGATGGCGTATGGGAAGGGATCGTAGAGACTTGGCTGAATACTGATTTTGCCGGGGCGGTTCGATTTAAACGGCGTAATGCTAAGTTGGATGAATTGTAATGAGTGTTATTGTGCCGACAATTATGGCCGAAACGGTTGATCAGTACCGTGCTGCGCTGGAAATGATGCAGCCCTTTGCCCGCCGTATCCACGTTGATATAAGTGATGGCGAATTTGCCCCAACCTTTTTATTGGGTGAAGCGCAACTATATTGGCCACAAGGCTTAGAAGTAGATATTCATGCTATGGTGGCTCGACCGTCTGAACACCTGGCACAGCTGATTGCTTTAAAGCCACACATGGTGATACTTCATGCAGAAACAACCGAAAACACGCTCTCGCATATCCAACTACTGAAAAATTCGGGTATTAAGGCTGGAATTGCACTATTAAAGCCAACTGTGCCAGCAAAAGTAGCCGATTTAATTAAAGCTGCTGATCATGTGATGATTTTTTCCGGTGATTTAGGCAAAAATGGCGGAATAGCCAGTATGATGCAACTTGAAAAAGTTCGACTCGTAAAAGGTATTAACCCTTCAGTAGAGATCGGCTGGGACGGTGGCGTGAATATCGAAAATGCTTACACACTTACCCAAGGCGGAGTTGATGTACTCAATGCCGGGGGTGCTATAGCAGATGCTGTCAGTGCGGCCGATGCGTATCAAGAGTTGGTAAAAGAAATTAATAAGCACGGAGTAATTTAATATGGACTACACAACGATTCAGCTTGAGAAGAAAGCCAATGATATCCGCGAAGATATCATTCGTATGCTCGAAGCTGCCGGAAGCGGGCATAGTGCTGGTCCACTGGGCTTAGCAGATATTTTTGCTGCTCTTTATTTTAATATTATGAATATTCGTCCTGAAGAACCTGAATGGCCTGATCGCGATATGTTTTTCTTAAGTAACGGACACTGCGTACCGGTACAATACGCAACCATGGCCGAAGCTGGGTACTTTCCAAAAGAAGAATTATTAACCTTGCGTAAATTTGGAAGCCGATTACAGGGTCACCCGGAGCGTGAAAAGCTTCCAGGCCTCGAAAATACGAGCGGTCCGTTAGGAAGTGGTTTGTCTCAGGCTGCCGGATACGCTTATAGCTTGCAGTATCTTGATAAAAATCCGCACCGCTTTGTATATGTCGTCACTGGAGATGGTGAGCTAAACGAAGGTAATATTTGGGAAGCAGCAATGTTTGCTGGTAAGTATAAACTTTCACAACTGATTGCTTTTGTTGATCGAAATAATATTCAGATCGATGGAACGACTGAAGATGTTATGCCACTCGAAGATCTTCGTGGAAAATGGGAATCGTTTGGATGGCATGTGGTTGAAATCGATGGTCATAATGTTGAAAGTGTTATTGATGCAGCCAGCCAGGCTCGCGCAGTAACAAACCGACCGACTGTTATTATTGCGCATACAATACCCGGTAAGGGTGTTGATTTCATGGAATATAACTTCAAGTGGCACGGTGTGCCGCCAAATGCCGACCAAGCTAAAGAAGCCCTCGAAGATCTGCGTACCCTTGGGGGAAAAATTACTCATGAAGGAGCTGGCGTATGAACTACCCATTAAACCCAGATGTATATAACGATGGGGTAAAACTTGAACCGATTCGAGCTGGATTTGGGCGCGGGCTTGTGGCCGCTGGCGAAGCAAATGAAAACGTAGTAGCGCTTTGTGCTGACTTAACTGAAAGCACTCAAATGCATTTATTCCGCGATGCTTTTGCGGAGCGATTTATTGAAATGGGAATTGCTGAACAGAACCTGGTTACTGTAGCGAGCGGGTTAGCTCGAGCGGGTAAAATACCCTTTACCAGTAGCTATGCGGCCTTTAGTCCTGGGCGAAACTGGGAGCAGATTAAGACGACTGCAGCCTTAAATAACCAACCAGTTAAGATTGTTGGTTCACATGCAGGTGTCAGCGTTGGTCCAGATGGGGCGACCCACCAAATGCTTGAAGATATTGCACTTATGCGCGTTATGCCAAATATGGTTGTTGTTGCGCCTGGCGACAGTATTGAAGCGGAAAAAGCTACGAAAGCTATTGCTGAAAATGGATTGCCAAGTTATTTACGCCTGGCTCGTGATAAAACCGCAATCTTTAGCACTGAAGAGTCGCCTTTCGAAATTGGTAAGGCGTATGTACTGAAAGAAGGAAATGAAGCAACACTTCTTGGTACGGGTACGATGACCTACCAACTACTCATTGCGGCAAAGATATTATCTGAGCGTGGAATTGAAGTAGAAGTAGTGCACGTGCCGACTATTAAACCACTCGATAAAGTCACGATCATGGCCAGTGTTCGTAAATCAGGGCGAGTCGTCACGGCTGAGGAAGCTCAAGCAGCCGGCGGATTTGGTGGTGCAATTGCCGAGCTACTAGGTGAAATACTTCCTTCGCCATTACTCCGTATTGGCATGCAAGATCGCTATGGTGAGTCTGGTGCGCCAGTTGAACTCATGGATCATTTCGGACTAAGCGGTCCAAAGATTGCTGATCAATTAACCGAATGGTTTAGCCACACACCGCGCTACCATCAATAATAAAGGGGATATTATGGGACTAACGATTAAAGAGATACGAAACAACACATTACGAGCTCGCCATTTAATGCAACGGAGCCGACAACAACATTTTGCGGTAGGGGCGTTTAATATTGATAATCAAGAAACACTCATTGCGATTGCGCAAGCGGCAAAAAAACTGAACGCGCCAGTCCTTGTTGAAGTGAGTGATGGTGAAGTGAAAGCACTAGGAATCGATAATCTTCGTGACATGGTTGATAACTATAAAGTTGAATACGGTGTTGAGATGTACATTAACCTCGACCACAGCCCAACCGTTGAAGATTGTAAAAAAGCAATTGATGCCGGTTATGAATTTATTCATATTGATATTTCACAAGCAAACCATGATGCAACTGAAGAAGAGATTATCGCTAAAACTAAAGAAGTCGTAGAGTATGCGAAATTTACTGGCGCACTTGTCGAAAGTGAACCGCACTACTTTGGTGGTAGCAGTAATGTGCATAGCGAAGAAATTAATTATGAAGAAATTAAGAAAACTTTTTCAACACCCGAAGGTACTCATTCGTTTGTTGAAGCAACCGGTATTGATACCTTTGCAGCGGCAGTTGGTAACTTACATGGTAAATATCCTGTTCCGAAAGAGCTTGATCTTGAGTTACTTCAACAAATTCGCGACTCAATTGATTGTCAAATTAGCCTTCACGGCGGAAGTGGAACGCCTTTGCACTTCTTTGAAGAAGCAGCTCGTATTGGAGTGAGTAAGATTAATATTAATAGTGATATGCGTTATGTTTTTCGGACTGAACTT
Source organism: uncultured Candidatus Saccharibacteria bacterium (assembly GCA_964523145.1). Lineage (GTDB taxonomy): Bacteria > Patescibacteriota > Saccharimonadia > Saccharimonadales > Saccharimonadaceae > Microsaccharimonas. Next base: position 27,177 of record CAZFYB010000001.1, read on the forward strand.
GAAAAAGTGTTAAAAGAAAACCCTGACGAATATGCTGTAGTGAAACTTATGCCTCAAGTATATGGTGCAGTTCAGGCTGTCGTTGAAGAAAAGATTAACGCGTTTGGCAGTGCTGGAAAGGCTGTTGTGTAGTTCATGACGGTACCCACAATAGTAACGATTGGTAAGGCTACGCAAGACGTATTTTTACGAAGTGCCAATGCCTTTCGTCAACTTGAGCATAAAGGGGTAAAATATGAGCAACTTCCGGTTGGCCAAAAGCTTGATTTGGATGAAGTTGTCTTTGCAACCGGAGGCAATGTTACTAATGCTGCGGTAACTTTCGCTAGACAAGGTTTGCATAGTAAATATTCGTGGTGTATTGGATCCGATGTGGCGAGTGAAGCAATTCTACAAAGCCTTGACCAGGAAGGGATTGACACCTCACACGTTCATCAAGGTGATGATTTCAGAGCTAGCTATTCGGTTATTCTGATGCTGGCGGGGGGTGAGCGAACCATTTTGAATTACAAAGGTACCATGCCAACGGCTGCTAGCTCAGAACTGAACCTTGAAGCAATTGATTCTGCAGACTGGGTGTATCTATCGGCACTAAACGATATGGAATTGTTAGAACGCATTGTCAGCCGTGCCGCTGAACATAAAGTAAAAGTAATGCTTAACCCGGCTGGTATTGAACTAAAACACCCGGATAAATTAAAAGCACTCCTCGAAGATGTAGAAGTTTTAACGGTAAATAAAGAAGAAGCGCAAATGATTGTCGAAGGCGAGACTTTAGAAGAGTTGGTTCGTCATGCACATCATTATTGCCCAGTGGTTATCGTTTCTGACGGTCCAAAAGGGGCGATGGCATCCGATGGAAAAACAATTATTAAAGCTGGTATGTATGAAGATGTTCTCGTTATCGATCGTACTGGCGGCGGTGATGCATTTGGCTCGGGCTTTTTGAGTTATTATGCCCAAGGAAAATCACTCAAAGAATCAATTGTGTTTGCAAGTGCGAATTCGACATCGGTTGTTCAAAAAATTGGTGCAAAAGAGGGAATTTTACATAAGGGCGTGACCCTACACGATATGCCGCTGACTGAGAAGGAGTTTTAATATGTCAAAATTTTTAAGTGATCTGCTGGATGCGAATGAACCACTCTTTTCACAAGCAATTCTGCAGCTTGAAGAAGTAAGTGGGCGTGCAGGTGCTGATACGAAGCTTATTGGTGATATCACCAGTATGGCGCATGAGAGTATGCGTAGTTTAGGATTAAACCCAGCAGCTTCAACCGGTGAAGAAGTGTACCACGCGCTGCTTGGCCGTGTAGAGCAAGACATTAAACGACTTACGACTGTTATTGGTGCTGAGCAATCTGAAGATGTGCAGTATCTCGTACCGTTCATGATTGATGCTGCTAATAAGGTAGATTTTAATCGTAAGGTATTTGTATTAAAGCACGATAAGGCAAAAGAGTTAATTCGTAAAATGCCTCCCAAGGTTTTAATGGCGAAGCTTGGCTATGATGATGTCGAAGCTATGATTGCTGAAGAAGATTTTGATGAAATTTATACCGCCCTTCGATTTTCAGAAGGCGCCGAGTGGCTTAATGAATATAACGAACTTTTCAAAGAAATTACCCCAGAAGATTATGAAGAACGAAACCTTCGCATTGTTCAAATGGACCACGAAAAGTACGTAGATTTAGCGGCACATTTTGTTGAGAAGAAGTTACATAATGTTACTCACACTAAAGAGATGGGAACGATTGTTGTCGTGCCGATGCACACTAAAACAATGCGTGGACTGGTACTTAAGACGTTGCCGCTGCTGCTACATTATATGAATGAGGTAAAACTATATTCAACGTTCTTTAAACTTAAAAGCAAAAAACCACACTTTGGTGAAACGGTAGTGAATACCTTAATTGCCGACCCTGGAACGGGTAGTCAGATGGTTGGGAAACGTATTCACTGGCGAGTTATTCAACGTTACTTGGGCCGACATAAAGAGGATGACATTGCTAAGGTTGCTTTTGAGCCTCATGTACAACCAGAAGATCTTCACTGGCGCCGCGCAGAAGACCTGCTTTATCAAATCGATCCTGAACTTGAGTTCTGGAAAGACCGCGACTACGTGGCATTTAACTATGATGGTTTCCCGGTTGCCTTTAACTTGTTCGATGTAAGTTTTGCTTACTCAAACAAAGAAACCTACGAGAATCGCTATGCATACCACTTCCGTGAAAGCTTATGGAATGAAATATTCGTACGATATATGGGCTTCAAAAACCTCGCTAACCAAGTATTGGAGCAACTCGATAATGATATGATTGCTCCTGAATCCCTAGCACTCGTAAAACCAAAGGAAAAAGCACCTTCACTCCGCAAGCAAAATGAAAAAAATGACTTACTGGTTCGTCAACGGTTGATTGATTCTGCTGAGGGTAGATTAAACGGCGTGGTTGAAGAGTTTGAAGAAGTATTTGACATGTTAAGTAAGCATGAAAAAACGGTGACAATTTTCGGTTCGGCACGAAAACCTCAACACGATGAGGTGACTATGGGTGCCTACGATTTAGCGGCTCGCTTGACTAAGGCAGGGTATGCCATTGTTACCGGTGGGGGCAATGGAGTAATGGAAGCAGCGAACCGTGGAGCATATGAGGCTGGCGGTGCGTCAATTGGGCTTAATATCGAATTACCTCACGAGCAAGCGCTCAACCCATATACAACCGAAAGTTATCAGTTTAACCATTTCTTTGGGCGTAAAGTAGCGATGACCCTTGATTCAAGTGCGTTTGTTTATTTCCCTGGAGGCTTTGGCACATTTGATGAACTATTTGAAATTTTAGCTTTGGTACAAACGAAAAAAATACCGGCTGTACCGATTGTGTTGGTTGGAAGTGATTTCTGGCGCCCATTCGATGTAGCAATTCGAGAAACAATGCTTGATCGCTATAAGACAATTGATTACGAAGAAACGGAACTGTATCGAATTTACGATAATTATGATGAAATCATTGAATATATTAATGAAAATCATCGTAAGCAGAAACATCGTCACAAATAACTTTACAATTCAGCCGAACACGGCTATGCTAAAAACAATATAACTGCGAGGTGAGGGAATGTCACGAATAGCGACAAAAAAAGGCTTGTTCACAGCAATCATTGTGCTCGCCGCGCTCCTTCTTATTGTGGGTATCGTTTCAGTAGTGCGTTCTCTGGCTACTGCGGATGATGAACCTGCAGACCCGTATACTTCACAGTCCACGAATAAAGATGAGGCAGAGGTAACTGAAGAAGCTGAAACGACCACAGTTACCCCGGCCGTTCCTGCTGAAACACCTCCCTCGACACTCGACCCGAACACAGTATCAACTATTGCTATTGAACCAATGAGTATCGAAGTCTCGTATGTAAAAGGCGTTGGTGGGTTTGAGTTTGAAGTAAAACGCACCCCAAGCGGTACGCAATTCGTTGTGTTTAATTCACCTGAATTAGCGGGTACAAAATGTACTAGCGATAATGGCCCATTCGCTTCAATTATCGAAAATCCGGCAGCAGCCGAAAGTGCCGCTATTAGTAAAAGGCAAACTGTAGGTGACAAAACCTATGGGTTATCACTTGATTCTGATGCTTGCACAAGTAATCCGGACTTGTTGAAGCGCTACCAAGCCTCGTTTTCAGACGCTTTCTCACTCTTAAAGGCTATAGACTAATTACAAAAATGAGTATCTAGCTTATAATAGATACGATGGCCCAAAAATTTAAACTCACTTCAAACTATAAACCAACCGGTGATCAGCCGAGTGCTATTGCTACGCTTATCAAAGGCCTTGAAGCTGGCGAGAAAGAACAGACACTTTTAGGAGTAACCGGTTCTGGTAAAACCTTTACCATGGCTAATATTATTGCCGATCGTCAAGTGCCAACGTTGATTTTGGCGCACAATAAAACTTTGGCAGCCCAATTGTATAGTGAGTTTAAGGCATTCTTTCCTGATAACGAAGTGCATTATTTTGTCAGTTACTTCGATTATTATCAGCCTGAAGCATATATTGCCAGTAGTGATACGTATATTGAAAAAGACAGTAAGATCAATGATGAAATCGACCGCTTGCGCCATGCCGCTACAACAGCCCTCTTAACACGGCGTGACACTATTATTGTTGCGAGTGTGAGTTGTATTTACGGTATTGGTTCACCTGAAGATTATTCAGCCATGTCGATTGAAGTGAAAAAAGGCGAACGTAGGCAACAAGATAAATTTATTCGCCTTTTAACTGATATTCAGTATCAGCGTAATGACATCGATTTTCACCGTGGTACCTTTAGGGTAAAAGGCGATATCGTTGATGTGTTCCCAGCAGGAAGTGACGTTGCTTACCGGGTTGAATTTTTTGGTGATGAGGTTGAACGATTGACTCGTATTGACCCACTTACTGGCGAGATCCTTGGTGAACCAAATGAAATTGGTATTTTTCCAAGTAGTCACTACGTGACCCCGAAGCAAAAAGTGGAACGAGCAGTTATTAATATCAAAAAAGAGTTTGAAGAGCGAATGGATTACTTCGAAAAGCATGACAAACTTTTAGAGGCGCAACGTTTAGCGCAGCGTACAAAGTATGACCTTGAAATGCTTGAAGAAACCGGCTTTGTAAAAGGCATCGAGAACTACAGCCGTTACCTTACAAATCGAGAACCCGGCGAGCAACCGGCAACACTACTTGATTACTTCCCGGATGATTTTCTGTTATTTGTCGATGAAAGCCACATGACATTACCTCAGGTGAGAGGAATGTATAACGGTGATCGCGCCCGTAAAGAAGTATTGGTTGATCATGGGTTCCGGCTTCCAAGTGCGCTTGATAACCGACCATTAACGTTCGATGAATTTAATCGACATATTCATCAAACGGTGTATGTTTCGGCTACACCGGCTGAATATGAGCTCTCGCATAGTCCAGAGCCTGCACAGCAGATTATTCGTCCAACCGGCTTGATCGACCCAGAAATTATCATTCGGCCTACTGAGGGTCAAATTGATGACTTGATTGCTGAGATTCGAGAGCGAGTAATAAAAGGCCAGCGAGTGCTCGTCACGACCCTCACCAAGCGCATGGCAGAAGATCTTTCGGCATACTTACTTGAACTTGATATTAAAACAGCCTATATTCACAGTGAAGTCGATACGCTTGAGCGCGGAGATATTCTTAAAGATTTGCGAACCGGTATTTATGATGTACTCGTGGGAATTAACTTACTTCGTGAAGGCCTCGACCTTCCTGAGGTAAGCCTTGTGGCGATTATTGATGCCGATAAAGAAGGCTTTTTGCGCAGTTCTAGTGCTTTGATTCAAATTGTCGGGCGTGCTGCTCGTCACCTGGAGGGTAAAGTGTTGATGTATGCCGACCGAGTGACAAAATCGATGCAGCAAGCTATCGAAGAGACTGATCGGCGCCGTACGATTCAAACTGCTTATAATACCGAGCATAATATTACTCCGGTCAGTGTGGCAAAGGCGATTGACGAAGGTTTGCGTGCGATTATTCCTAAAAAAGCAGATACTACGCCAAAAATTGATCTACGTAAAATTCCTAAGGATGAATATGCCAGTTTAGTGAAAGAACTTTCAGGACAAATGGACCTGGCGAGCGCGAACCTTGAGTTTGAAAAAGCCGCCGAGCTCCGTGATATTATTGCTGATATCAAATCAAAAATGTAAATAACCCGTGCAACCAACAGCGTAACAGTATATAATTGATAGAATATGACGCAAATCTCGATTGATGATGTGCACCACCTAGCACAACTCAGTAGCCTTCAACTTGATGAAGGTGAAGCTGACTCATTACGTTTAGACCTTGAAAACATCTTGGGCTATATTGAACAGCTTTCCGAACTGGACACTTCAGGTGTTGAGCCAACGTATCAAGTGACAGACCTTGAGAATGTATGGCGCGAAGATCAGGTTGATGATTATGGCATTACGCAAGATGCGCTCCTTGCTTTAGCGCTCGATGCCGAATCGAACCAAATTAAGGTACCGAAAGTATTATAATGACGGTAATTTCAGATTATATCGGTAATTCTGCACGCGAAAATGTTTTAAAGGCTATTGCCTCTGCACGCGAAAACGAATCGTTTAATGCGCTAATAAGTATTACTGAAACTCGAGCACTCGAGCGAGCTGACAAAGTTGATGCTGGTGAAATTACTGGTAAGCTTGCAGGTGTTCCTTTTGTAGCGAAAGATAATTTTTTGACGTACGGTGGTACAACGACCGCTGCGAGCAGCTTTTTAGAGCAATTTAAAGCACCATTACAAGCTACGGCTATCGAAAAGCTTGAAGCCGAAGGGGCGATTTGTATTGGTAAAGCAAACCTTGATGCGTTTGCTCACGGTGGGAGTACCGAAAATTCAGCATTCGGACCAACAAAAAATGCTATTGATACCGAGCGGGTCGCTGGTGGAAGTAGTGGGGGGTCAGCAGTAGTTGTTGCCTTAAATATTGTGCCGTTCGCGCTTGGTACTGATACGGGTGGCTCAATCCGCCAACCAGCCAGTTTTAACGGTGTGGTTGGGGTAAAGCCAACCTATGGGACCGTCAGTCGCTACGGTGTAGTGGCAATGGCAAGCAGCACTGATACGATCGGGGTGTTAACGAACTCTGTGCCCGATGCTGAACTACTTATGGGCATTATCAGCGGCCAAGATAAAAAAGACATGACAACGTTGCCAGATTTTTTTGAATCTGTCTCTACGGCTCCAAAGAAGATCGGTATTATTAAAGAATTTATGACTGATGATGTTGACCCTGAGGTTCGCCGTCAAACCCAGCGGTATATTGATAAACTTTCGTCAAAAGGCTATAGCTTTGAAGAGGTAAGTTTGCCGCTTATAAAGTACGCGTTGGCAATCTATTACATTGTGGTACCTGCGGAAATTAGCAGTAACTTAGGCCGATACGATGGTATTCGCTACGGCAAACGAGCTGAGGCTTCGAGTTTGAGTGAGGTGTACGGACTTTCTCGTGACCGTGGTTTTATGCCTGAAAATAAACGCCGTATTATGATCGGGAGTTACGTGCTTTCGAGTGGCTATTTTGATGCGTATTATTTACAAGCTCAAAAAGCTCGTACACTTTTGATTAATGATTTCAATGCGTTATTTGAAAAGTATGACGCCTTGATTGGTCCTGTTGCGCCAACACCGGCGTTTAAACTGGGTGAGAATACGACCGACCCGGTTAAGATGTACTTAGCGGATATTATGACAGTACCAGCAAGCTTAGCGGGTTTGCCAGCAATAAGCGTTCCTGCAGGTACAACTGATGCTGGGCTTCCAGTTGGTGTTCAACTTATCGGTGCTCGCAGAAGCGACTCAGTGCTATTAGCAATCGCAAAGGACGGTGAATAATATGGACCAATCATTAGCAATTATATTTTTCTTTTCGGCTATCCTCATTTTCGGTGGGCTACTGTTTGTGATTATTTCAATTACAAAAAACAGTCCACGCGCACTGGATGTTGAGAAGTATCGTAGCCGTTGGATGCATCTTGAAGGCCAACTAAAACGTGGTGAAGAACATAGCTATACCGTGTGTATTTTAAATGCCGATAAACTGCTCGATCAGGCGTTACGTGAACGCGGTGTTTCTGGTAAAAATATGGCTGAACGTATGAAGCAGTACCAAGGCAAATGGACCAACGGAAACGGTGTATGGGCGGCGCATAAGGTTCGTAACAAACTTGCACACGAACCAGATGTAAAGATCGATTATGAACGCGCTCGCCAAGCATTGGTTGCGTATAAGCAAGCCTTAAAAGATGCGGGAGCAATATAATGCTCAACCAAGAAGTACTTGATCAGTATGAAATGACCATTGGCATTGAATGCCATGTGCAACTTGCGACGATCAGTAAGCTTTTTAGCGGTGCCGATAACGATGCTCGAGATAAAGCGCCTAACATAGCGATTAGCCCGATTGATTTTGGGCTTCCTGGAATGCTACCAGTATTAAACCACGAAGCAATTGTCTTAGCGGTGCGTGCCGGTAAAGCGCTCAACGCTGAGATTGCACCGGTCAGTCGTTTTGATCGCAAACATTATTTTTATCCTGACCTTCCTAAGGGCTATCAGATTAGCCAAATGTACCAGCCAATTATTTTAGGTGGGCATGTTGATGCTCCGCTGCTTGATGGTGATACTGTTCGAGTGCGCATTCACCATGCGCATATTGAAGAAGATGCCGGAAAACTTACTCACCATGGAACGTATAGCCTTGTCGACCTTAACCGAGCTGGCACGCCACTCATTGAGATTGTTTCTGAACCAGATATTCATTCTGCAGCCGCCGCAAAAGCATATGCGACCGAACTTCATCGGCTCATGACGTATGCGGGGGTAACGCTCGGTAACCTTTACCATGGAAATATGCGGTTCGATGTTAATATTTCGGTGGCGAAAAAAGGTGCAACCGAACTGGGGACTCGAGCTGAAGTCAAAAACTTGAACTCATTTAGAAGTGTTGAAAAAGCTGCTGAGTATGAGTTCAACCGGCAGGTTGAGTTGATTGAAAAAGGCGAACGAATTGTTCAGGAAACGCGTGGCTGGAATGATGCAGCTGCAAAAACTACTTCACAACGAAGTAAAGAAGATGCTCAAGATTACCGTTATATGCCCGACCCTGATATTCCTCCGGTTGTTTTGAGCCAAGAAGATATTACTGCTATGCAAGCAGGTGTACCAGAATTACCGAGTTTTTATCGGCAAGCATGGGTATCGTTAGGTCTTGATCGTTCGGTTGTTGAAGCATTACTCAGCACGCAAAGTTACGCAGTACTTATTACCGCTATTCAGCAATCTGCTGGTGACGATGCGGCGCGCCGAGTTGCGCATTGGTTTTCAAGCTCAGTCGCTCAAACCGGTGAAGAAGTGGCGATCATTGCGAGTAACTTTTCGCCAGAAGGCTACGTTGAACTTGCAGAAATGGTAGCGAAAAACGAACTATCAAGTACTGCAGCAAAAGAAGTGTTCCAGGAGTTACTTACAAGTGACAAAACCCCTCGTACGATTGCTGAAGAAAAGAATTTGCTGCAGGTGAGTGATGAGTCGGCAATTTTGGCAATCGTTGATGAGGTCTTAGCTGATCCATCGAGTGCGCAATCGGTGGCTGATATAAAAGCTGGGCAGGAAAAAGCGATTGGCTTCTTGGTTGGTCAGGTGATGAAAAAATCACAAGGAAAAGCCAACCCTGCACTTGCACAGCAGCTTATACGTAAGCAATTAGGTCAATAAGTTGCCACTCTGTTTTTATAAGGGTATACTATCGTTAGATATTGATAAATCCTAAAAGGAGCACATGTTCATGAGTAACGCAGCAGAAATTCTTGTCATCATTGTTTCAAGTGTTCTTGCTATCTTTTTAATCGTTTCGATTATTTTGGGCATTTACTTGATTAAATTGTCTGCCGAGATTCGCCGAATTGCGAAATCAGCGCAGAGTACTATTAGTCACATAGATTCAGCGGTTGTTGGAGTGAGTCGACTGACTTCACCGATGTTTGTCGCTGATTTGATTGGCCGATATATAAAGAAATTTACTAAGAAAAAGGGGAAATAATATGTCAAAAACTAAAATTGCATTTGGAGCAGTTGCTGCCGCAGTCGCAGGGTTTGTTGCCGGAATTTTATCAGCACCAAAAAGTGGTAAAGAAACTCGTGAAGAGATTAAAGGCGCTGGAATAAAAGCTAAAGATGACGTGGTGAACGAAGTAAACAAGGCTAAGGGCGTTGTTATTGACAAGGCGAACGAAATCAAAGATAAAGCCGAAGATATTGCGACCGATGTGAAGACAAATGCTCAAACCGTTGCCTCTGATGTTAAAACTAAGGCTGAAGACCTTAAGGCTCGCACTGAGCAAGCTGTTGAAGGCGCGCAAAAAGGCTTTTCTAAGAAACCTAAAGTAGCAAAAAAGAAGTAGTCTATGAACAAGGTGGCTCAGAAGATTAAGAAAGAAAACGAAATCGGTGCTCGCCGAGCAGTACTTGAAGATTTGTTTTACGATTTTCACAAATCACGTAAGCAGATTTATAGTATGAATTTTTTCCGAGGAGTGTTCTTTGGCGTAGGTTCAGTGCTTGGTGGTACATTGGTCGTGGCACTTGTCGTTTGGATACTTACTTGGCTGACCGATATTCCTGGCGGCTTTGGCGACTTTATTCAATACATCGTTGATTTAGTGCAGTCTAATACACAAAATACATAAGGCTTATGCTTCCCGTTATTTTTACTACAGACAGCCCGAGCTGGGTTCGTTATACTAAGTACTAGTTATGGGGGTTGATACACAGACTAAACCAACAAATCCGGGGGGCGTCTTAGCGCCGTCTGATTTTGTGCACTTACATAACCACTCGCATCATAGTTTGCTTGATGGTTTATCGAAGATTCCAGCACTGGTTGATACAGTCAAAGAAATGGGCATGGAAGCGGTCGCGATCACTGATCACGGCACTATGTCGGGTATCATCGATTTTTATAAGTCGGCTAAGGGTGCGGATATTAAGCCAATCCTCGGTATGGAAGCGTATGTCGCGGCTCGTACCCGCCACGACCGTGACCCTCAAAAAGATAAGGGTCGTTATCACCTCACGATCCTGGCTATGAATAATAAGGGCTATCAAAATCTGATGCGCCTAAGCTCAAAAGCAAACTTAGAAGGAATGTATTATAAACCGCGTATTGACCACGATTTATTAGAAGAATTTAATGAAGGCTTAATAATACTATCGGGCTGTGCGAGTAGCGAGCTAGGCGAGAACCTTCGAGCTGATAACTATGAAGAAGCTAAATCGATTGCCGCGTGGTATAAATCAGTTTTTGGTGATCGCTACTACTTAGAGCTACAAGATCATGGACACCTTGAGTCAAAAACTGCCTGGGATGTTCAAACAAAAATCAATGGTTACTTGGAAAAGATTGCCGTAGACCTTGATATACCTTTGGTAGTAACGAGTGATGGGCATTATTTAACGCACGAAGATCAAGATACGCACGAAATTTTGCTTTGCGTGGGCACGGGCGCCTTTTTGAGTGACGAAAAACGGATGTCACTAAAAGACTTTGAGTTGCACGTGACTGACCCGAGAGAAATTATTCAAAGGTGGGGCACGACCCACCCAGAGGCAATTGCAAATACGAAACGCATTGCCGATAGGTGCGAGGTTGAACTTGAGCTAGGGGGAATTTTAATTCCAACCTTCCCAACTCCCGAAGGCCACAACGAAAAAACGTTTCTTGATGAGTTGGTATTCCAAGGTTTAGCATGGCGCTACGCCGACATTGATTTTGATGTTGCTGAAAAAATGTCCGTTGAAGAGGCAAGAAACGTAACGCCAAAAGAAGTACTTGAGCGGGCAGATTACGAACTTGGGGTAATTGACCGGATGGGATTCAACGGATACTTCTTAATCGTCCAAGACTTTATTAACTGGGGAAAGAACCAAGGAATTATTTTCGGCCCTGGACGAGGAAGTGCAGCTGGCTCGATTATTGCGTATTCGGTCCGTATTACCGAACTTGACCCGTTGAAGTACGACTTACTTTTCGAGCGATTCTTGAACCCTGACCGTATTAGCATGCCAGATGTCGATATCGATATTCAAGATACTCGCCGCGATGAGGTGATTGCTTATTGTACAGAAAAATATGGTACCGAGCGCGTAGCGAACATTGTGACATTTGGAACAATGGCCGCTCGGGCTGCGGTTCGTGATGTCGCCCGGGTGCTGCAAGTGCCCTACGGTGAAAGCGACCGCTTGGCAAAACTTATCCCGCCACCAGTTCAAGGCCGCCATATCCCACTTTCTCGCAGCGTTATTGATGACCCTGATTTAAAGCACGAGTACGAAACCAATGAAACGGCGAAACGCGTGCTCGATTATGCTATGCGACTTGAAGGGACGATTCGAAGCCATGGTGTGCACGCCGCTGGTGTCGTGATCGCTCCTGATGACATCGTAAAGTTTGCTCCCGTTGAAATGTCGCAAAAAGGGGTAGTGGCTACGCAGTTCCCGATGGGCCCCATTGAAGAACTCGGCCTACTAAAAATGGACTTCTTGGGTCTTTCAAACCTAACAATTATTAACAACGCACTCCGTATTATTAAAAAGGTATATAAAACCGATATTGACTTGGCAAAAATTGACCTCGAAGATCAAAAAACATTTGAGTTATTCCAGCGCGGTGACACAACTGGTGTGTTCCAGCTTGAATCTGCTGGTATGAAACGGTATTTGCGCGAGTTAAAGCCAACTGTATTTGACGACATTGTCGCAATGGTAGCCTTGTATCGCCCGGGGCCAATGCAGTTTATCGATAGCTTTATTAAGCGAAAACATGGTCAGGAAGAAATTAAATACATGCACCCCAAGATGGAAGGGGCGCTGAAAAATACTTATGGTGTCTTGGTCTATCAAGAGCAAGTCATGCAGATCTCTAAAGACCTGTCTGGGTTTACTGGTGGAGAAGCCGACACGCTTCGTAAAGCGATTGGTAAAAAGAATGTCGAAATGATGGGCAAGATGAAGACTCGATTTATTGAAGGCGCAATCGAGCAATCTGGGGCAAAAGAAAAAGATATGGAAGTGTTTTGGAAGCAGCTGGAAGACTTTGCAGCCTACTGTTTTAACAAGTCACACGCGGCGTGTTATGGACTAATTTCGTATTGGACTGCGTACCTAAAGGCGCATTTCCCTGATGCGTTTATGGCGGCGCTCATGACAAGTGATGCCGATGATATTGAACGGCTTGCCATTGAAATTACTGAGTGTAAACACATGGGAATTAAAGTACTTTCACCCGATGTTAACGAAAGCTTCGTTGAGTTTGCGATTGTACCTGGTAAAAAGCAGATTCGATTTGGTATGGCCGCAGTTAAGGGTGTGGGAACGGCTGTTGTAGAAGAAATTCTACGCGCTCGAGAAGACGGAAAATTTGCCAATGTTGAAGATTTTGCGCGGCGGGTTTCGACTTCTCGTGTGAATAAAAAGGCTTGGGACTCGCTGATTAAAACCGGTGCATTTGATGCACTCGCGGATCGTTCAGACCTACTATTTAACCTCGAAACAATACAAGGTTTTGCCTCAAAGTTACAAAAAGAAGCGTTAAGTGGGCAAACCGACCTATTTGGCGGTATGGCCGATGCCGCAACGGTGCAGCCTAAAGTGAACATTGTGCAGGCGCCGGTAAAACATACCGACAAAGAGCGCCTCACCTGGGAGCGTGAACTACTAGGGTTGTATATAAGCGCTCATCCGCTTGATAATTACGATGCATATTTCCAGGAACAAACGATTCCATTGGTTGAAATGACCGCCGACCTTGACGGCCGAACTATGACTATTGGTGGCCTGATCGCTTCGGTGCGAAGTATCGTGACAAAAAGTGGTTCAAAAATGGCATTTGTAAAACTTGAAGATAAAACACATGAGACCGAAGTGATTATTTTCCCTAAACTATACGAAGTTATTGGTGCAAAATTAATACAAGATGCGGTAGTTCGGGTTACTGGCAAGGCGTCCTCACGTGATCGTGAAGGCAACGCAACAGGTGACGTTAAGATGATCGCTGACGAGGTTCAAATTGTTGAAGATTCTGAGCTACGAGGCTACGAATCAAATGGGCAAAAAATGGCGAAGCCAAAGGCGGGCGCTGTTAGAGCAACGCGTACGTATGCGCGCAAACAACCTGAAGTCACCTCATCATCTTCGCAAGGTTCATCGGCAAGTTCGGGCGCTCGACCACAAGCTGTTGAAGTGTTAAAAAAACTATATGTGCACGTAAAAAACCCTGATGATCAAGAATCATTAATGGAGTTGAAAAAAGTGTGCGGGCTCTTTCCTGGACTGAGTGACATCGTGCTCGTATTAGGACCTTCAAAAGAGTCGGCAATTAAAATGCCTTTCAGGGTTGACGGCAGCGATGAGCTCATTGGGCGTTTAGTAAAAATACTCGGCGAAGATGCAGTTGTTTTAAAGTAGCTATTTCGCCATAAGGCTAAACATAGCTATGCCCGCTGCAACACTCACGTTAAACGATTCTTTTTTGCCCACCATAGGTATTTCGAGGATATCTTGGCATTGAGCTAATAACTCGCTAGGGATACCTTCGACTTCTTCGCCAAGCACTAAAGCGATTTTTTCTGGTGCTGAATATTTGGTCAGTGAAATGCTTTTTGGGTCTTGCTCGAGTGCAACAATACGAAAACCTTGGCTTTTTAGTGTATCGATAGGTGGTACTTCGAAATATTCAAATGAAACCATGTGCTCGGCTCCTAAAGCGGTTTTATTAATTTGCTTAGCTAACCTTTCGGCAATGTGAGGCAAGCGAGAATCTTGCTCGAGTAAAGGGTGGGGAGTATAGCCACTTAAGATAATTTTAGTAATACCAAAGCCTTCGGCGGTGCGAAATAGTGCTCCAACATTATGGGTTGAACGAATATTATGGGCAATTATTATGAGTTCTGGCATCGTGAAGGATATTATACCACTATAAAATGCTTATGTTTTTTGATAGGATAAGACTAATGGAAGAAGATAAAATTCAGCAACGCGCTCGCGAGCAAGACGAGCAGAGCACTCAGCACCGGGCGGCGATACTTGGACTGCCCTATCTTGATACCCGCAGTATCGAAAGTAGCCTCGCGTTGCTTGAAGGGGTAATGAGTGCCGAGGATATGCATAAAAACCGCATCATCCCCTTAGTTGCGGGTGGCGACTCACAACCCTGGCAGTTTGGTATTACGACTCAAACCCCACAATCGCTCACCCGTGAACTCACTCAAAAGTACGCAGCCCAAGCTCAAAATGTTGAGTATTTCCTTATTAGCCAAAGCGGCTTTACGGTGCTCATGAACCGCTATGACCCACCGGTGAAGGTCATTTACGATGACATTAAGATTGCCAGCGAAGGTGATAGCTCTACACTGGATCAAGTAAGTACCACCTTAAACAGTGTAGGCAGTGATGAGGTTTTTGATTTCTTAATTACTCAAGCCGATAAACTTGGGGCGAGTGACATCCATATCGAGAACCAGCGTGATGGCATTCGAATCCGTATGCGTATTGACGGTGCGCTTCACCCAGTGGCTACTTTAGACACTGATAGGTATAGGGTTATTTTGGGTGCACTCGCATCACGGGCAAATGTATCTACTGCTGCAACCGAACCACAGTCAGGCCATATGCAAAAAGAAGTAACCGTTGACGGTAAGACCCACCTTTTGAATATGCGTATTGAAGTAGTGCCAACTATGTATGGGCAAGATTCGGTTATCCGTTTATTTAATTATGATGAATCAATGCTTAATCTTGATCGATTAGGGATTAGTGGTGAGGAACGAGCCGAGATAGATTCTATTATTAGCCACCCTCGTGGTATGGTGTTGATGGTAGGGCCAACCGGGAGCGGTAAGTCGACTACGTTATATAGTATGATCCAAGCTCTGAACTCGACTGACCGTAAAATCATTACCCTTGAAGACCCGATTGAGTATGGAATTTCTGGTATTTCGCAAATTCCTGTCGATACCACTAATGGACAAAACTTTGCCGATCACCTGCGATCAGTACTGCGCCTTGACCCAGATGTAGTGATGGTGGGGGAGATTCGTGATGCTGATACGGCCCGAACCGCCATACAAGCCTCTATTACTGGGCACCTGGTACTTTCGACATTTCACGCTAATAGTACCGCAGCGGCATTTAGCCGTATGATTGATTTAATTGGGGTAAACCCGATTTTTAGCTCAGCAATTCGCCTGATTATTGCTCAGCGCTTAGTCCGCCGCCTTGATGACGATACAAAAGAAGAGTATGAACCAGACGAACCTACAAAACAGTGGGTACGAACAACGCTTGCAAACCTACCAGCGCATGTTGAAAAACCTGATTTAGAAAACTTCAAATTGTGGCGACCTGTGGTGAGTGAATCGTCACCATTTGGGTATAGTGGCCGAATTGTGATCATGGAGCAAATGGTGGTCACTGAAGAAATTCAAAAGTTCCTGCGTGGCGATGTCGAGGATGCGCATGCTGAGCTGATTGAAAAAACAGCCCGTGAAAATGGCATGGTAACGTTGTTGGAACGCGGTGTATTAGCAGCACTTCGTGGTGAAACGACTATTGAAGAGATAAATCGGGTTGTTTAAAAAGATCAACACCTCAAAGGGTCTTCCCAATCTCACCTCTGCGTGGTATAATAAATCACTGATTGTACTATAAATGTTAAAAGTGAGTAAGTAATGAGTTTTGAACTAATTCAAAAGGTAAACAACGAACAGCGTAAAGCTGCTGTTGTTGAGGTGAAAAGTGGTGACACGGTTCGTGTACACCAAAAAATTAAAGAAGGTAACAAAGAACGTATTCAGGTATTTGAAGGCGCAGTTATTCGTGTTGACCGCGCAGGTTCACACACTGCCCGCATTACCGTTCGTAAGATCGCTAGCGGTATTGGTGTTGAGAAGAGCTTCTTGCTCCACAGCCCACTCGTAGAAAAAATCGAAATTGTTCGCCGTTCTAAGGTTCGCCGTAACTACCTTTCTTACCTTCGTGAACGAAGTGGTAAAAGTGCTCGTCTTAAGGGTGTTAAATTTGATCGCGAAGCAGTGAACGACATTACCGACCCTCACGCTGAAGCTGAAGAAGCTCGTCTTAAAGAAGAAGCACGTATCGCTGCTGAAGCTAAGGCTGCTGAAAAAGCTGCCGAAGAAGCAGACTTGGTCGCAAAACAAGCTGAAGTTGAAGCTCGTCACAACGAAGCCTAAATATATTGTCTTGTATTTTAAACCGCCTTTTCATAAGGCGGTTTGATTTTATACGGAGTACATGATTGATGCGTATACTAAAGGTATGATACTTGGTATAGATGAAGTTGGACGAGGGCCATGGGCGGGGCCGCTTGTGGTAGGGGCGGTAGTACTTGGTGATATTCCTATTGAAGGGTTAACTGATAGTAAAAAACTTACAGCTAAACGTCGCGAAGCCCTTGATGTGTTGATTCGACAAAATGCTGCTGGTTGGGGGCTTGGGTGGGTCCATGCCGATGAACTCGATGCATTAGGGCTGGCAGAATCATTACGAGTAGCGGCTATTCGGGCTGTCGAGGCCGTTAAGGCGCCTTACCATGAAATTATGATTGACGGCACTATTAACTTTTTGAAAGAGACCTCGAAGGGCTCATACGTGACAACGCTTCCGAAGGCAGACTTATTAATCCCCAGTGTTTCGGCGGCATCGATTATCGCTAAAGTTGCCCGTGATACGTTCATGGCTGAACAAGATGCACTCTATCCTGGGTATAGTTTTAGTAAACATGTTGGATATGGCACTGCAGTGCATCGCAAAGCACTTGATGATTTAGGAGTAACGCCATTGCACCGCACCTCGTTTGCCCCAATTGCAAAAATGCTTATTGAACCGACTAAAGGTACGTCAAAAGCAATCGGCTACGATGCAGAAACCAAAGCTGCCGAATATCTTACTACCAAAGGCCACAAAATCGTTGCTCGCAACTGGAAAACACGTTGGTGTGAAATCGATATTATATCTGAAAACGAAGGTGCTCTTTATTTTGTTGAAGTGAAGTACCGCTCAACAGCTAAAACTGGGAATGCACTATCGGCTATAACACCCGCAAAACTAAAACAGATGCGGTTTGCCGCTGAGCTATACATCGCGAAACGTACTGCTCAAAGTAAAGAAATTCGCCTTTGTGTTGTTGCGATCGATGGAAGTCAGCTCGAGTTTTTAGAGCTCGAGTAATGCAGCCCGTACAGCCGGTCCGTCACGTTCGATCAACGCAACCTTACCTTCTAGCTCAGTCATTCCTATAGTAATGTTACGTTTTAAGGCAACTACCTTTAATAACGGGTTAAAGAATTCCCGGTATTCATTAAGTTGATCAGCACTGACAAGGCTACTGGCAATGTAGCGAGGGAACATTTCGTAATGCGAGTCAGAAGCAAAAGTTTTTTCAATCCAATCCCATTCATTTCGTGCCCATTGCCACATAAAAGTGCGTCCGTAACGGTTGCGCGATAACCATACAAACCAATGGGTGAAATCTTGCGGGCGAATGATTGTCGCATCTTTCAAAAGCTTAGACAAGCGTTCAATATCTGAAAGTTTTTTTGTAGCAGTTAATGCGCCAGTAATATCATCGCGTAATTCGCTGAGGGTAGCATTTTTATATTCTTCCAAAAGTGCATCAACAACAGACTCATCTTTTGCTTGGCGAACCGCATTTGCAAGAATAGCAGTTCGGAGTTCAGCATCAAGCTCATTGATTTTTGTATTGGCGTAGAGTTGCTGTGCATGCGCCACGGCCTCTTGATTTTCACTGTAAAGCACTAAGCCAATAATCGTACTTCGAAGCTTTGTGTCGTTTTCAGGTTCATTGTCAGCTGACTCCCAACCCAATCGTTCGTATTGCGATGCGGTTAAGGTTCCTACAAACGCTCGGAGCTTTTTCTCGGCCATTTCGTCTGTTTCAGTAAACTTTTTCAATTCGTTAATTGCGACACTCATTAAGCTCCAAACCGATTCGTCTGTTTCGTCTGCATACTGCTTGAGGAGCGGTATGAGTTCTGCTGTAGCAATAATACCGGCTTGTGCTAACAGAGTTTGTTCATGGAGTAGCTGAAGCCGGTCAATAGGCGATAAATCTTGCACGTTTTTAAGAATTTCATCTAAAAGTTCTTTATCGTAATGGGTGATAAAGTGTGCTGATCCATTGCTGTTCAGTAAGAATGGTTTGTTACTCGTGTAGGTAAATGAAGCGGCCTGTTCATCCAATAATTCTGGAATTTCTTCAGTTAATCCATGGAGTGGGATAGGCCATAAAGCAGTAGAATCTTCATGGGGGCCGATAAAGAACTGCTCTTGGGATAACGAAATAGTCGAATCCTCTTTATGTACATGAACAACCGGATACCCAGACTGGTTCATCCAAGCACTCATAAAGCCGGCAATATCTTTATCAGATGCTGCGCCGAGTGAGTTCCAAAGATCTTCAGCAACAGTGTTTTGATATTTATGGGTATGGAAATACTTCTTTAGGCCAGCTTGTAGCGCATCGTCACCTAAATACGCTTGCAGCATGCGCAGTAAACGGCTGCCTTTGGCGTACACAATTGATGGATCAAACATGGTGCTAATTTCATCAGGGTGATTGACTTCACTTCGAATCGCCTGTACACCGTCAAGGCTGTCGCGGCGTAATGCACTCAGTACATCGCTACTGGCATGGTCGAGCCAAACATTCCAGCTCGGTTCAAGGTTATCTATCGCGACATATTCCATCATCGTGGCAAAGCTTTCGTTAAGCCATAAGTCATTCCACCACTGCATAGTAACAAGGTTGCCGAACCATTGGTGGCTTAATTCATGGGCGATCACTAAAGCGGCATAATGTTTTGCATCAAGTGAAGTTGAGGTGGGGTCTACAAGTAAGGCAATTTCACGGTAAGTGATAAGGCCCCAGTTTTCCATTGCTCCTGAGGAGAAATCAGGGAGGGCGACATGGTCAGATTTAGGCAGCGGGTAAGGCACGCCGAAATATTCATCAAAAAAATCAATCGTTCGAGTGGCAATGTCGAGGGCAAAATCAAGATTATTTGCTGGGTGTGCCTTTGTTGCCCAAATATTTACTTCAACACCGCTTTTAGTCGTGGCTGAGGTTTTTTGCAAGTCACCAACGACCCAGGCGAGAAGGTAGCTGCTCATGCGAGGTGTTGTTTCGAATCGAGTTACGAGTAGCTCGTTCTCTTCTCGCTGCGAAGTAACCGGCATATTACCAAGCACGGTTACCCCAAGCTCTGTAGTCAGCGTTACGTTAAAAGTAGCTTTCGCCTCTGGCTCGTCTACGCAAGGAAATGCTTGCCGAGCGTAGTGACTTTCAAACTGAGTCGCAATTAATTCACGTTTTTGACCTTCGAATTCATAGTAACAAGGATAAATTCCATTCATGGTGTCGGTAATGATGCCAGAAAAATTCACCACAACGATATGTTGACCGGCCACGAGGTCGGGGTGAGTAATAACAAGTTCATCATTTTGTGTCAGCTTGAAATCAGCGGCTTTGCCATCGAAGGTAGCTGAGTGGATAGTAAGATCTTTTGCGTGGAGCCGTATGTCTTTTGCGATATCAGTTGATACGCCAGTTATAGATACCGTACCTTCAAAAGTTCGCTTAAGGCGGTTAAGGTTTACAGACAGGTCGTAGTGTTCAGGAACAAATGTCCTGATGAGTCGAGTTACAGATTGCATACTTTTATTGTAGCAAAATTAAGATTGAACGTGCCATAGTAGAGTGATGCGAAGGCGGCGAGCGATAGTTATGTTGATTGGGGGAGCGGTAGCGCTGGCTTTACTTTTTGGCGCGATGCCAACGGTTATACAAGAAAGTTTACCGATAGAGCAGCCAGTCGCAGTATCAACAACGTTAACACCGGCAATTGAAGTACTAAACGAACTCGAAGTAAAAGGGCGTGCGCCAAAAACAGGCTATGATCGAAGTGAATTTGGTAGCGACTGGGCAATGGTGCAAGGCTGTGATACACGAGATATCATTTTATATCGTGATCTCACGAACACCACTTTAGAAGACGAATGCACGGTTATTTCTGGTGTACTGCAAGATAGCTATACGGGCGAGACGATCCAATTTAGTAAATCACGTAGTAGTGATATTCAAATTGATCACGTGGTAGCGTTATCAGATGCCTGGCAAAAAGGCGCGCAGCAGCTTACTAGGGATCAACGTATAAAACTTGCCAATGATCCATTGGAACTCATTGCGGTTTCCGGAAAAGCAAATCAAATTAAAAGCGATGGCGATGCGGCTACATGGCTCCCTTCAAATAAGTCGTTCCGATGTGAGTACGTTGCGCGGCAGATTGCAGTGAAACAAAAATACAGCCTATGGGTAACCCAAGCTGAAAACGAGGCAATGAACAGAGTACTTCAAGACTGTCCCAATCAATTAATTCCATAGTGCTACACTGGTGGTATGGCATTTAATCACTATGCAAAAATAAAACGCATTCTAGACGACCAACCTGCAGGATGGAACATTAAACGTATTAACGAGCCGACTTCTGCAAAAAGCTTTAAAGGTGAGGTGCGACAATTTCCGCATTACTACCGAATTTATGATGATGCTGGAAATGCTATTAAATACTGTAAGTTTCAGCAAATTGAAAGATTAGCATCGGTTTTGCAACTTCCGGTTGAAGCGCTACCGATTATTGAGGAAGAAAGTTGAAATAACCCGAAAAGTGCGTTATAATAGCGATAGTACATTCCGGCCGGCAGGTCGGATTTTTTCATAGAAGAAAGGAATACATTCATGGAAGAACTAAATCTAAAACAATTGACCCTTGCGGTTCGAACAATCGCTGAAGAGAAAAACCTCCCCGAAGAGGTGGTGTTATCTGTTATTGAGCAAGCTATTGCCGCTGCATGGCGCCGTGATAATGGTGAACGTGACCAAGAGGTGCGCTCAGAACTTAACGTAAACGATGGTACCGCAACGGTCTACGTTGGTCGCGAAGTCGTTGAAACTGTTGGAAGCGATGCGCACGAAATTAGCCTCGAAGATGCAAAAAAAGTTAAAAAAGATGCAGCACTTGGTGACATTATCGAAGAAACATACCAAGTAAGCAGCTTTGGTCGTGTTGCGGCTCAAACGGCAAAACAGGTCGTACTACAGCGCCTCCGCGAAGCAGAACGTGAAGTCGTACTTGCTGAATATGAGGATAAAATCGGAACTGTCGTAAACGGAACAGTTCAACGTGTTGAGCCTCGTGTCGTTAGAGTTGAAATTGGTAAAGCGAGTGGTATTATTCCACAAAGTGAGCAAATTCAAGGTGAATTTTACAGTGTCGGTAGTCGCATTAAGGTATTTATTAAAGATATCGAACGCGAAAACCGTGGTCCACAACTTATCTTGAGTCGTGGTAATGAACAATTCGTAGAATACCTTTTCCGCCAAGAAGTTCCAGAACTTGAAACCGGTGCCGTAGAAATTAAGGCAATTGCTCGTGAAGCTGGTCGCCGTACGAAACTTGCTGTCGCTAGCACTGTTCCTGGTGTTGACCCAGTTGGTACTTTCGTTGGCGGACATGGTACTCGTGTACAAGCAGTGATGAACGAAATTGGTGATCAAGAAAAAATCGACATTGTAACATTTGATGCTGAGCCAGTGCAATTCATTAAAAACGCACTCAGCCCTGCGGAAGTTTCAAAAGTTGAAATTAACGAAGCTGATAAGCGAGCAAAGGTGTTCGTAAACGAAGACCAACAGTCAATTGCAATTGGTCGCGGCGGCCAAAACGTTCGACTTGCCAGCCGACTTACTGGGTACGAACTCGATATCGAGCAAGCTGCTCCGGCTGCAAAAGCTGCTGAAAAGCCTAAAAAGAATATCGAAGACAGCTTGCTTAATGCTGTTGATGAAGTAAACGAATAGACATAGTTTAGCTATAAAATTAAATTAGCACTCACTTGCATCGAGTGCTAATTTTGCTATACTAGGTATATGAATAGGCAAGAAAAATATATTGTACTTGCGCTACATACATTGGAGGATAGATAATAGATATATGTCTGATGACTTTTCAGAATTCATCTCGCACTTAACCGATAACGCTCGGACGAGTCTTCATCACGCAACATTGATTGCCCAGGGGTACGGGAGCCCGTATGTGGGTACAGAGCACCTTTTATTGGGAGTCATGGCCCAAGGCGCTTCTGTTGGCGCGAAAATTTTAGCTGATGCTGGGGTAACGCTTGATAAAGCGCAATCTGCTTTAAGTTCGGTGCCTATTAGTAATAACTTTACTGCTGGTATTATGACAAAAAGTTTAAGTGAAACAGCCAAGCTGACACTCAAAATGAGCTGGGATGTTGCCCAGGAATTTCGACAAGATTATCTTGGAACCGAACATATTCTTTATAGTATTCTTTCGCAAAAAAATGCTCGCGCAACGGTGTTGCTTCGGGACATGAATGTGGATACAAGTGAAATTTTATCTGAACTTGAGGATTACCTCGATCGTAATAGTGAAGCGCATAACCCAATTGAAGATACTGAGCGCATCGCCAAGCAGTCTACTCAAAAAGGTGCCTTAGGTACTTATGGTACCGACCTTACGGCTCGGGCTAAAGCAGGTAAACTTGACCCGGTTATTGGCCGCGGTGAACAAGAAGACCGTTTAGTGACGATTTTGAGCCGCCGGACTAAAAACAACCCCGTTCTTATTGGTGAACCAGGTGTTGGTAAGACTGCCATTGTTGAAGGTTTAGCTCAGCGGATTGCAACCGAAGATGTACCAGAGCACTTACTTGATAAGCGCATTATACAGCTCGACCTTGCCGGGATGATTGCTGGTACGAAATATCGCGGTGAATTTGAAGAGCGGTTAAAAAAGGTGATGACAGAACTGCAAGAGCAAAAGAATTGCATTGTCTTTATTGATGAGCTCCACCTATTAGTAGGCGCTGGGGCGGCTGAAGGTGCACTTGATGCAGCCAATATGCTCAAACCTGCACTCGCCCGCGGTGAAATTCGACTTATTGGTGCAACTACCATCGAAGAATATCGAAAACATATCGAAAAAGACTCAGCCCTTGAGCGCCGACTACAAAGCATTATGGTTCCAGAGCCATCACTTAAGGATACAGTAGCAATCTTGAAAGGACTTCGTTCATATTACGAAAAGCATCATGGTGTCAGCATTAGTGATGACATTATTGAAGACGCTGTGTACATGGCCGATCGCTACGTTAGTGAACGTTTCATGCCAGATAAAGCTATCGATGTGATAGACGAAGCCGCTGCAAAAGTTCGGGTGAAATCGGGGCACAAACCAAGCAAGGTTCGTGACTATGTAAAGCAGCTCAAAAACTTAAATGAAAAAATGGATGAAGCTGTTGTTGCCGAGGATTACGAACGAGCAGCACTCTATAAAACTCGTATTAGCCAACTCAGCGAAAAGCTTGAAGAATCACGCAGTGAGTACGAGAAAAAGACACCGGTAACTCTAACAGATGACGATATCGCCCAGGCGATTGCTCATATGACCGGTATTCCGGTAAAACGGGTACAAAAATCTGAGGCGAAGCTGCTTCGCCGGCTCGAATCGCACCTTGAAAAGCACGTTATTGGCCAGCAAGAAGCGGTTGAAAAAGTGTCTCGAGCGATTCGCCGTAGCCGAAGTGGTGTTGCAAGTAGTAAACGACCAATTGGATCGTTTGTATTTATGGGTCCAACAGGTGTAGGAAAAACTGAGCTCGCAAAAGTGCTCGCCCGCGAAGTATTTGGCAGCGAAGATGCCTTAATTAAAATTGATATGAGTGAATTCAGTGAACGACATAACACCAGCCGTCTATTAGGTGCGCCTGCGGGCTATGTAGGGTATGAAGACGGCGGACAGCTGACAGATAAGATTCGCCGTCAACCATATAGTATCGTTTTGTTTGATGAGATTGAAAAAGCCAATAGCGAAGTATTCCATTTACTCCTACAGATCTTAGAAGATGGTAAGCTTACCGATGCAAAGGGTCGTTCGGTCGACTTTACGAATGCGATTATTATCCTTACGAGTAATCTTGGGGCTGATTTCATGATGAAAGAATCGAGCCTTGGGTTTAGGGCTGCGAATAAAAAAGATGAAAAGCAACTCGATGAAGTGCATGCTGAAAACGCCGCCGAAGCCCAAAAAGCACTTGAGCGCATTATGCGACCAGAGCTTATTAACCGTTTTGATGCAATTGTTACCTTTAGGGCATTAACGCGAAAGCAAGTAGGGAAGATTTTTGATAACTTACTTGCAGAGTTACAAGAACGACTTATTCATAAGGGTATACACCTGGTTGTGGCTGCCTCTGCTAAAAAGCTCATCATCGCTGAAGGTCACGATGAAAAGTATGGCGCACGGCCACTCCGCCGGGCTATGCAGGATATGCTTGAACATCAAATCGCTGACGGTATTTTATCTGGCGAGTATGAAAAAGGTACTGTACTAAAGGTCAGCGCATCTAAGGGAAAGTTGGCCGTAGATGTCGTCATCGAAAACTAATCGAACTGGTAGTATTATCGCTTTTGTCATAAGTGGCATTGCGATTATTCTGGCAATTCTGGTTTTTATAAATAGGCAGTATATGCTCGATCAGTTGAGTGTTTGGAGCTTTACTCCTTCTTCGGGTATCGAATCGATTGAGGAAAAAGTACAATTTACCGACAAAGGTCAGTTTACCTTTTATGCCACGCAACCAATTGTTGCGACCCAACAAGAGTTTAATGATAATTGTCCACGCCAAGAAGTAGGCAGCCCGGTTTTGGGGTGTTATACCTCAAACGATCGTATATTTATTTACGATGTGCAAAACGAACAGCTAGGGGGCATGAAAGAGGTGACCGCAGCACATGAAATGCTGCATGCCGTGTGGCAACGAACGAGTAGCGAAGAGCGTGAAAAACTTACGGGGTTATTAAATGCTGCGTATGAACGCAATATGAATGATGACCTAGAGCAACGTATGGCATATTACGACCGTAACCAGCCAACGGAAATTGTGAATGAGCTCCATTCTATTTTAGGCACCGAAGTTGCTGATTTAGGTGAAGAACTTGAAACATATTACGCGCAGTTTTTCTTGAATAGGCAAACTGTTTTGAGCTTGCACCAAAACTACGATGAAACGTACAAAAACCTATATAGCCGAGCCGATGAGTTGTATGCTCAAATGGAAACCTTGGGCAAAAGCATTGAAGATCGTAATGCAAGTTACGACCAACAACTCTCACAACTCTCGGCGGATATCGACTCGTTTAATACTCGCGCAGATAACGGATCATTTAGCTCTATGAGTCAGTTTAATGCTGAGCGATCAGCATTAATATCAAGATCTAATCAACTTGATGCGCAGCGAGATGCTATTAATAATGACATAGCTCAGCACAACGCTATGTATGAAGAATATCAGGCTATTGCCTCGCAAATTGAAATTTTAAATAGTAGTATGGATAGCTTTAAATCGATTGATGAAGCACCGACATTTGAGTAAGGTATACTAAAAGCAATGGCTAAAGCTAAAACACAATTTGTGTGTCAGAATTGTGGCACCGTGACCGGTAAATGGGCAGGGAAATGTGAGAACTGTGGCGAGTGGAATACTCTTGTCGAACAGATGACATCGACTGCTCAGTCTTCGGTTGCAAAAGCCGGTTCGAGTGGTAAAAAGCTTGCGGTACAATCCATTACTCAAATTAGTACTAATTCAGACAGTGGACGAATTGATACTGGAGTTGAAGATCTGAATTTAGTACTCGGAGGCGGTATTGTGCCAGGATCTGTAACGCTGCTTGCTGGGCAACCAGGAATAGGTAAAAGTACGTTACTGCTGCAAATCACCGCGCATATTGCCCATAGTGCCCCTGTTTTGTATGTGAGTGGCGAAGAGTCTGCTAACCAGGTAGCACTGCGCGCTTCTCGGCTTGGCGCTGCGAAAAGTGATTCGCTTGACTTTGCTTCATCAACGAGTGCAAACGATATTGCAGCAACTATTGCCAACGGTGGCTATTCGCTCGTGGTAGTAGATTCAATTCAAACAATGTCGCTTGATGAAATGACCAGTGCCCCTGGTACGGTCAGTCAAATTACTAATAGTAGTAATGTACTTATACGTGCCGCAAAATCTGCTGGTGCAGCGGTTATTTTGGTTGGACATGTTACTAAAGAAGGGAGTATTGCTGGTCCGAAAGTACTCGAACACTTAGTCGATGTTGTTTTACAGTTTGAAGGTGATCGATATGGTGGCTTTAAGGTGGTACGGGCAGCAAAAAATCGTTTTGGGTCAACCAGCGAGGCGGCAATTTTTGAAATGTATGAGCAAGGACTACGAGTAGTAGAAAATCCATCAGCAGCGCTTTTAGCTGAGCGACAATCTTCTGATGGGTCTGTCGTATTGGCAACGCTAGAAGGTACCCGCCCCTTACTTGTTGAGATTCAAGCCCTTGTTAATCCGACAAACTTCGGGTATCCTAAGCGTACTGCTAGTGGGTTTGATTTGAATCGCCTTAACCTTCTCGTTGCGGTGCTCGAACGGCGCACCAAGCTGAATTTATCAGATAAAGATATCTATATTAACGTAGTAGGCGGCCTCAAATTAAACGATCAAGCAGCCGACCTTGCGGTATGTATGGCAATTGCGAGTGCAGCGGCTGGTCGCCAAATAGACGAAGAAACCGTTGTATTTGGAGAAGTCGGGCTAGGTGGTGAGATTCGATCAGTCATTGGGTCGGAGAAACGCATTGCCGAAGCGAAAAAACTAGGATTCAAACAGGCCGTGGCACCTAAACCGTCACACGAAACAGCATTTATAACACCGGTACGTGATTTGCGCGGAGCGCTCATCGACTACCTACAAAAATAAGGAAAATATGGAAATACTCATTATAATCTTACTGCTCGCGATTGCGGCAGAAACTACTTACTTAACCGTAACACATGCCCAAAAAATGCGCCGAACTGCCCAAGCACCAATCTTCGTTGATACATCGGTTCTTATTGATGGTCGTATTATGGCAATTGCCGAATCAGGCTTTCTGTCACGAACATTATATATCCCTCGAAGCGTAGTGGGTGAGCTGCAATTTTTAGCAGACAATGCAGATACCGATAAGCGCACACGTGCTCGTCACGGACTCGATATCATTAATGAACTGCAAAAACTCACAACGGTTGACGTTGAAATATTCCCTGACGGTACTCGTGCTAAAGATGGCGTTGATAATCGCTTGCTCGAACTAGCCAAAAAACACAAAGGTTCTATTTGTACGATTGATTACAACCTTAATAAAGTTGCCGTTGTTGAAGGAATTCCGGTACTTAATGTTAACGACTTAGCGAAAACGCTTCGAATGGCCTATTTGCCGGGTGAGCGCTTAACTATTGAGCTCACTCAAAAAGGCAACGATTCGCACCAAGCGGTCGGACACTTACCTGACGGTACGATGGTTGTCGTTGAGAATGCTTATCAACTACTCGGTAAGCCTGCTGAAGTAGAATTTATCCGTAGTTTACAAACAGCTGCCGGAAAAATGATGTTTGCTAAATTAGTCGGAAGTGAAAAGAATACAAAAGCGCAGGCCAAAGCATCTGCAAAACCAATGGGAAAGAAGCCGGTTAAAAGTGCTGCTCAGGTACCTGAAGTTCAAGAAGCGACTGATACTCAGCCACAGCCTCATAAAGAGCGCCAGCAAGCTCCTCGGCGGTCACAGCAGCAAACCCAGCAACAGAACAGTGTAAGTCAGCCACAAAATGATAATCGAAACCGTCAGCGTAACAATCGCCGCCGTTCAAGTCCAGAAGATAGTATGGTTGAACTTGCGAATCAATAGTATATTTTAATATAAAAAACTCGGTCATGACGGCCGAGTTTTTTATTTGAACTGCAAATCTAGAATGATTTTGATGCGGTGTAGTAGCCACTGTCGGTGACGGTAACTACGACATCAGCAGTATCAATGGGATTGGTTGCTCCAGAATAGGTTGCCTTGAATGTAGTGCCGCTTCGAGTGACTTGAAGCGCAGTTCCATTTACCGATATGGTCACACCCGAGTCTGGTAAAGCAAAGGTACCTTGTCCAACGTTAGCGGTGATCGTCCAGCTGTTTGACCCATTTGCTGCTGCACTGGCAAATGATATGCTCGGTGCGACATCTTCACAGCGGTGTGCATCGTCATCTTTCGTGGCATCGTAGCCATCAGGTACATTTGTGTACCCATCCCGTTTAGTGACTGGGTCGGTAATCTTTACGACATCGAGTTCAACTTTTGCACCTGCTGGGGTACAGCTTGTTGCCTTTTTCTTTGATACACGGTCGAAGACGAGTTTAGCATTTGATTGACCTTGGGTTTTATTCCACCAAGAAGGGTATACTTCATTGCCAACTCGTTGTATGCCAGCCGGCTGTGCGAACCAGTCACCTGATTTCCATTTACCTTCAGGGGCATATACTTCTTTGTGGGCAAACTCCATGACCTTGGCGACAATTGGGCTACCGAGCGAAGAGTTACCGTTTTTAAGGATAGTAGTGTCAGGGTTACCGAGCCATACGCCCATAGTGAGGGCTGGGCTGTAGCTCATCATCCAAAGGTCTTTAGCGTTTCCGCCCTTGTCGGACGTACCTGTTTTAGTGGCAGTTTTTACTCCAGGGATATTTTTAGCTGCGTAGTTACCAAGTGAAGCGCTGGCGTTTACGTCTGAAAGAATATCAGTAACAACGTAGGCAGATTGAGGGTTGATAACTTGATCGCCTTCTACATCGGCCCATTTCTTTAGAACTTCACCAGAGCTGTTTTTCACTTCAAGTACAGTTGATTGTGGTTTATATACTCCACCACGAGCTAGTGAGGCATAGGCGTTTACTAGGTCAATCTGTTCAAGCCCGCACCCACCAATTGCCGATGCTAACTGTGCGGTTTGGTCATCGCCTACCGTACAGTAACTTTTTGCCCCCATGTCACGAATAACTTCGAGAGTCGGTTGTACGCCGGTTATTGCCATAGCTTTTACTGCCGGTACGTTACGTGAGGTCGCGAGGCTGGTACGGATAGGGAGAGCGCCTCGATACGTACGGTCGGCATTCTGCAATTGACCACCGTATACATCCGGGATTGGTTCGTCAACGAGTATACTTCCGCTGCCCCAGTTTTGTGCGCCTTGTGGCTTTTGTTCAAATAGACCTGCGTAGACTAATGATTTAACAGAAGATCCTGGTTGAATGTAAGCGGTTGCAGCGTTATCTTGACCAAAACCTTCGTAACTAAAATCACGGCTACCGACAAGGGCGATGATTTGACCAGTTTGAGAATCTTCTACAGTGGCAGCGCCGTTGCTGAAGCCAGCCCAACCGGGAACATATGAATTAAACATATCATTCATTGCTTCTTGAGTTTTATCTTGGACGCGTACATCAAGCGTTGTTTTTACCGTTAAGCCACCACGCCCAACCGTTGCCTTACCGAGCTCTTCTTCAAGCTGAGTGCGTACCATTTGCACAAAGTGCGGTGCTTTTATGCCTTCATATTGGCTTGCGAGCGGCTTAATACTATCAAGGATAGGCACGGCTTTCGCTTCATCGGCTTGAGCTTGGGTAATATAGCCAACATCTTTCATGGCGTTTAGCACCAGGTGCTGACGATTAATTAAACTTTCGTGGCCAGCTACGTTATAAGGGTCATATACTGATGGGTTTTGAGGAATAGCAGCGAGCAGAGAAGCTTCGGCCACAGACAGTTCTTTTGCTGATTTTCCAAAGTAGGTACGTGCCCCTGATTCAGCACCATTACGGCGCCCACCATATGGTGATTCATTGAGATATAGAGTCAGAATTTGATCTTTATCATACATGCGTTCAATTTCTACGGCGAGAATGAGTTCTTTAATTTTCCTAGGAATACCGCCGAAGCCACGGTCAGAGGCTTCATCTGCAAAGAACACTTGTTTTACGAGTTGTTGAGTAAGGGTAGAGCCACCTTGAATTTCACCGCCAGTAAAGTTATTAAAGGCTGCTCGGAAAGTACCTGAAACACTGACTCCGCTATGCGTAAAGAAGTCACGATCTTCGATAGCAACAGTAGCCTTTTTTAGGTTATCGCTAATGTCTTCGCTGTTAACAACTAATTTATAGTTTCCGTCACCCTTGTCTTCCCAGAGTAATTGGTCGTTACGATCATAGTATTTAGTAACGGTAGACTGTACTCGTTTATCAATTTCGCCTGGACGAATTTGATCGAGGTCTTTACGGAAGTAGGCAAATAAAGAACCCACAAATAATGCGAGTAGTAGTACGACTACACCAGTAATTTTAAGTGCCATAATTGCACCTTGTTTACTGAACCAGTAGCCCCAGAATCGTTTCGGGTGCATACGATAAAAGAACCGCTTTACTGGGTGTTTCGGCAGAGTTGCCAAGTATTCAGCGCGCTTTCGTGAGTTAGCGTCTTTTTTTACTTTGCGTTTCTGCGTTAGGTTAGAATATACGCTTAACTTGCGCGTTGGTTTTTTCTTACTCACCGTTCCTCATTCTCATAAGCAATTTACTTTCTTCATTATAGCACTAAAACCGCTATGTAAAGTTAAATTCTGGCTACATCTCTACACTTCCCACGAACAGACCGTTACACGCCTTTAAAAATTGCTTCTGGCTAATTTTTAAAGGGTTGCACTACGCTTTTAGTCTGTTCTTAGGGAAGTGTAGAGATGTAGCCAGAACTTTGCTATACTACCAGAGTAATTATAGATAAGGAGATAGGATGACGCTTTCCGAAGAGCTGACCTGGCGCGGGTTTGTAAACCAAATGACCTACGCACACATCAACGAGCTAGACAAAGGCCCTATCTCTTTTTATTGGGGAGTTGACCCTAGCGCAGATAGTATGCAAATCGGTAATTTTGCAGCGGCGATGATGGTACGCCACTTTATTGATGCAGGCCATAAAGCCTACTTATTAGTTGGTGGGGCAACCGGTATGATTGGTGACCCAGATGGCAAAAAGGATGAACGTAATCTTTTAAGCCTTGAGGATATTGCCCGAAATAAAGCCGCAATTGCCGAACAATACAAGAAAGTATTTGCAGGTAAAGACTTTGAAATCGTTGATAACTACGACTGGTTTAAGGGTGTGAACTACCTTGAGTTTTTACGTGATGTTGGCAAGCACGTTCCTTTAAGTCAAATGCTTGGACGTGATTTTGTACAATCGCGACTTGGCGAAGAGGGGTCTGGCATTAGCTACGCAGAATTTAGTTACTCATTAATACAGGGCTATGATTTCTTGCACTTATACCGAAATCACAACGTCACGCTGCAAGTATGTGGTGGTGATCAATGGGGTAACTCAATTACTGGTGTTGACTTAATTCGGCGCATCGAAGGTGGTGAAGCTCATGTGTATTCAACTCCTATTGTTATTAATAAAGCAACAGGCGTAAAGTTCGGAAAATCTGAAGGTGGCGCTATTTGGCTTGATGAAAAGAAAACTAGTGTTTACCAGTTTTACCAGTTTTGGCTTAATTCTGACGATGAAGGTGTCGTTGATTATGCCAAAATATTTACCTTGTTAAATCAAGAGCACATTGCAGCTATGGCTGAGCAAGTTGCCTCAAATCCCGGTGCGAGACAAGCGCAACGTACTTTAGCGCGTGAAGTCACTACTATTGTGCATGGAGCTGAGCGAACAGCCAGTGTTGAGCGGGTAACGGCAACGCTATTTGGTGGTGGAAATATTTCTGATTTGAATGAAGCTGACCTCGAGGTACTGGCTGCTGAAATACCTACCGCTGTTCGAGGAGCTAGCGTTATTGAAGCTTTAGTTTTGTCAGGAAATGCGGCGAGTAATGGTGAAGCAAAGCGGCTGATTGAAGGTGGGGCGGTGTCGGTGAATGGTGAAAAAGTCACTGAAGATTACTCTATTGATACCACTGCTCTTATTAAAAAAGGTAAAAACTCTTTCATTCTTGTTCGATAAGCCTACTGGTACAATGAAAGTATGAACCTCGCAACCTCCCTCGAGCGAGTAAAGGGTGTCGGTGAAAAAACTGCTGAACAGTTTACTGCCGCTGGTTTACATACAGTCGGGGATTTAATCACTTTTTTGCCTCGGGCGTATGAGGATTTTTCGCATATTACCTCTATTGCTGATATCCAACCAGGTAAAGTAACAGTGAAGGCTCGCTGTGAAACAGTTTCAACTCGGCCGGTCCGTAGGGGTATGCGTATTACTACCGCAACTTTGGTAGATAATTCAGGAAAAATCCAGGCCGTGTGGTTTAATCAGCCGTATCGCGAAAAGCAACTTAAAACAGGCGAGGAGTTCTTTTTTTCTGGTGAATTTGAATTTAGCTATAATCGCTATCAACTAACGAATCCCAGTGCTGAAAAGGTAAGTGATATGCCGGTTCAAACTGACCGAATTTTACCGGTGTATCGTTCGATTGCTGGGTTAAAAACAAACCTTGTGCGCAAAATTCTTCATGAACTAAGACCCCTTATTACTATGGTTCCTGAAACGCTCCCAGAAAGTATTGTCAAAAAAGAGAAATTGGTGAGCTATAGTGATGCGCTCCTTGGTATGCATTTCCCTGAATCGGCTCAAGAGAGCGAAGCAGCTCGGGAGCGTTTAGCGTTTGAAGAGTTGTTTCAGTTATTGCTTGCAGGCCAACTGAACAAAATTGAGAATGCAAAGCTCGAGGGTTGGCATATTCCTTTTCATCAGCCGGTAGTAAAAACATTTGTTGAAAATCTTCCTTTCAAACTAACGGGTGCTCAGCGGATTGCCGCCTGGGATATTTTGCAAGATTTTGAAAAGAAAACCCCAATGAATAGGCTGCTTCAAGGTGACGTTGGCTCGGGTAAGACCGTAGTTGCTGGTTTAGCGGCACGCCAGGCGGCCCACGAGGGATTTCAAACAGCAATTATGGCACCAACTGAAATTCTCGCCTCTCAACATGCCGCAACTCTTGATAGATTATTAACACCTTTTGGCATATCGGTTGGACTATTAACAGGCAGTGTAAAGGGCAAGCCACGACAAGCATTATATAAAGCAATTCAAGATGGCTCGGTTGACGTTGTTGTAGGTACGCACGCTTTAATTCAGTCCACCGTAAAGTTTCACAAATTAGGGTTTATTGTTATTGATGAGCAACATAGGTTTGGGGTAGCGCAGCGCCAAGAATTATTAAAAAAATCTGAAAAAATGCCACATCTTTTGGCGATGACTGCAACACCTATCCCTCGAAGCTTAGCGCTAACGGTGTATGGCGAGCTTGATATATCGATACTTGGTGAACGGCCAGCTAATAGAAAACCAGTTATCACAAAAATATGGTCACCGAACAGTCGGACTCAGTTGTATAGTTTGATTGATGAGCAAATCACACTCGGTCGACAGGCGTATGTAATATGTAACTTGATTGATAGTAATCCAGAAAATGATCTAAAAAGTGTGCAAGCTGAATACAAAAAACTGCAAGGTTCAGTATTCAAGCATCGGCGAATTGGCTTATTGCACGGCAAGCTACCGGCAGCCGAAAAAGAGGCAGTAATGACCGCCTTTGCAAAGGGAGAGCTGGATATAATCGTTAGTACTACTGTGGTTGAAGTGGGAGTTGATGTCCCGAACGCTACGGTAATGTTAATTGAAGATGGTGACCGTTTTGGGCTCGCCCAGCTCCATCAGCTACGTGGCCGCGTAGGGCGAAGTGAGCACCAAAGCTATTGTTACATTGTCCCGAGTACTTCGGGTGAGCCGTCACAAAGGCTTAAAGAAGTAGAGAAAAGCGATGACGGTTTTTACTTGGCGGAAGTCGACATGAAACTTCGCGGCCCGGGTGAGATTTATGGCCGAGCTCAGCACGGGGCACTTAATTTACAAGTTGCGACATTAGCAGATACCAAACTCATTTCAAGGGCACAAAAAGCAGCTGCTTCGTTCGCTGCTTCAGGTGAAAATCTGCTACACTATACTCAGTTAGCTCGCCAAGTACAGGTATATCAACGTTTGACGACATTAAATTAACACATATATATGTATTCAGGAACAACACTACGACATGGCTCAGGTAATATGGTTGGTGTACATCAGCGTATTGACCGAGTTGCCAAAAAACACATAGTTCACCATATTGGGCGCGAACCCTTTTTCCCAAGTACAAAAACAATCTTACATTTCGAAGGCAAAAATGGACCAGATGGTATTAAAAGCAAAAGTCCTTCTGTTGATGAGCCTTGGCATTTTATTGCGCCTGGGGCGGGTGAAGATGATCCACTCGTTAAGCTTATTCAAGATCATATTGCTAATTTAGGCGTGGCGCTTGGTAAAAGTGATGAAGTTCGCGCCGGGTTTGAAGCCGCCTGGCTTTCGCATGCAATTGTAGACGGGTTAACGCCGGCCCACCATTTTCCCCTTGCCGAAAAGATTGAGGAATTATGGGGCAAGGCTCACCACGAACGCGATTCTACGAGTGATAAAATTTTCATCAAGGGTAAAGGGAAGCGTGATATGCTTTCTAAAAACTGGCAATATTGGGGAAGTAAAGGCGTGTTTAGTGCTCACTTGTTTTATGAACTGGGCGTAGCTTCGGCCATTACTACGAGTACATTCAAAGATGTCGGTATTCGTGATGAAGATCTTGAAAGAATAGCCCGTGAAGGGTACACACCGTATTTTCTTGAATCGGTGAAAGAAATTGATGCTATGGGAACATTTCAGGAGTTCATGCGGACTGGATGGTCGGTACGACTCGGAAATATTTCTCGCCGTAAGCTCGTTCCGTTGATTATTAAAAACGTAACGCTTGCATGGTATGCAGCATACCTTGGTAAGAAATCGTGAATATACGTATAATTGCTGGCTACTATGGTGGAAGGATTATCGAAGGTTCGGGTACGCGCCGGACCCACCCAATGAGTGAGCGAATTAGAGGTGCGTTATTTAATAGTTTAGCTTCAGAGGTGCAGGGAGCTCGGGTACTTGATGCTTTTGCTGGTAGTGGAGCACTCGGTCTCGAAGCATTAAGTAGGGGAGCAAAAGAAGCGGTGTTTGTAGAAAGGGATCGAGTGGCGCAAAAAGTTATTGCCAAAAACATCGCAAAACTACAGGCAGAAGACAGGGCTCATTTGAGTCGTGCAACGGTTTCAAGCTGGCTTGGAACGTATGAAGGTGAGTCCTTTGATATCATCTTTGCCGATCCACCTTACCACGATCCACAGTTATCCACAGCTCTAGAACTATTGGGGCTATTAAAACCAAATGGGCTTATGGTATTATCATACCCAGGTAGAGGTGAGGTGCCCACCGAATTAGGAGATGTTGTGGTGGACATTCGTAGTTACGGAAATGCGGCCCTCGCATTTTACCGACTAAAGAGCGCTTAGGCGCTCTTTTTGTGTGGAGCAGATTAGGGGAGTATAATGAGTGTATGGCACAACTACAAGAACTTATTGTTGAACTCGGCACTATTACTGCTGATAGTAGTACACCCATTGAGCTGCGTGCAGCAAAAATTACCGATGACCTAATGGCTCGATATGATGAATATTTTGCTTCTAACCCCACGGTTACGAGTATCGGTGACTTCGCCACGAAAATAAAAACATCGAGCCAAACACCTCGTGAAATTGGTATATGGTGGGCTGAAGTCGAGCACCTGGTGCGAGTATTACAAGATAGTTAGTTATTTCTAGTAATTACATTCTGCTCATGTTAAAGTAAATATACACGAAATGTATATTTATTGGGGTAGAAAAATAGGAATTGTTGAATAGCATGAAGAATGTAGTTGAGAACACTTGGCCAGAAATAGTAAAAACTCAAAGAAACCAGCGGGGAATGAGCCAGCATGAGCTCGCGAGTGCTTCGGGGGTTTCATATTCGACTCTTTCAAAAATTGAATCAGGGGTCATTTCAAACCCTTCAACCATAACGCTAAAAAAACTTTCTAAAATTCTTAATTCAAATTTATTAAATTATGCACCTGAACCTGAAACGGCTTTGCAAAAGCCAACGGTTATGGGACTTTTTTGCGGAGCGGGTGGACTAGACTTTGGGTTTAAACAAGCCGGTTTTGAAATCGTTTATTCTAACGATGTGCTAAAAAGTGCTGAAGCAACCTATAGACATAATATTGGTGATATTGAAATAAAAGATTTTCGATTAGTCGATAAAACAAAACTCCCGTATGCTGATGTGATTTTAGCCGGAATCCCGTGCCAACCATTTTCTAATGCTGGCAATAGGAATGGCATTACAGACTTACGTGGTCAACTTTTTGAAGAAGTAATTAAAACAATCGATGTTATTCGCCCAAAAATCGTTTTATTCGAAAATGTCCGTGGGTTTATGTCAACGAAGGATGAAAATGGCATTTTTATGCCTGAGCGTATTCGAATCGAAGTCGCGAAGCATGGCTACAGGCTGTATTATCAGTTATTAAATGCAAGTGATTATGAAGTTCCTCAAAACCGATTTAGGGTGGTGATGGTAGGCGTCAGAGCCGACATTAAAGGTGACTTTGTGTTTCCTCACCCTATTGCTAAAACCGATACGCAACTCATAGGTGAAGTACTAGGAAAGCCGCTTCCTCAAGATGAACAAGAAGAAGTGTGGGGCTTATCACCTCAGTCGATGAATTTAATTGAGCATATTCCCGAAGGTGGTTCATGGAAAAGTGTTGAGTACTCTCTTCTACCTGAACGACTGAAAAAGATTAGAGATGATATGAAAAAGTATCACTCACCAAACTTTTATCGGAGGTTCTCACGATCGGAAATAATGGGTACGATTACCGCCGCCGGAACACCAGAAAATTCAGGCATAGTTCACCCGCTAGAGAACCGAAGGTATTCTGTGCGCGAGATCGCTCGCTTCCAATCTTTCCCTGACGATTTTAAGTTTATCGGCACTTCCGTAGCAGCGAAGTACAAGTTGATTGGCAATGCCGTTCCTGTTAGACTAGCCTATCATATAGGGTTATCGATTAAAGATTTTTTACATGCAGCCGAATCTCGTTAGAATTAGTACCGACAAAGCCTACATTTTAGGCCTTATTATTGGCGGTGGTGAAATTACGGGTAACACCTTGACTATTACCTTACCTTATAGGAACTGGGGTGATATTAAAATTAACCCCGAACGTGGCGGTGAGATTAGCGAATATATCATAAGAGCAGTAAAGCCAGTGTGGTTTGCGGAGTATGACATGGATATCTCTTACTCGGTGCAACGTGGTCGTTGGCAGCTTTCGGCAGATGTATCGACATTACTATTAGCAGATTTAGAGAAGCTTGATTTACCTCTTGCAGGAAATTTTCGTGAACAAGCAAATTTGTCGACACTGACGAATGCCTTTTCACAAAATGTTGAAAAGATAAAACGATTTATATCAGGGCTCACTGATACCATTGGTAGTCTAAACCCGAATCATCGTCATAGAAATGCGAATTTTCAAATTATATCGTTTGAATTTGCTGGGTTTAATTACAACTTAGTAGGTAAGGTCGCGCAACTATTCGAACTCATTGGGTGTGTGCCAGATCAAGTTCTTTGGAATCACCCGAACTTTCACGCCACAAAAGATAGATATTATACGAGTTGGAAGAAAGGTTTTAAGTTAAGGATTAGACTATACGATTACATGCTCAACGGCAGCTTTGTTTCTGAAGCTAAGAAACTCTCGGCTACTGAAAACCTTACGCAAAACACCAGGCAAGAACAGACGGAGATCATGCGTATTGCTGGCAGAACAACACTTCATGTTGACGAGAACTCGAACGTGCTCCCAGTGGCCATAAAAGGCAACCATTTCATTCATTATCTACATGTATTTACCGCTTTAGGTATTCCAGTTGATTCACGAAGTTACGACTTCTTAAAGCAAGAACTAGCCAGAGCTGAAAAATATGTCGCCCCTTTTACTGTTTTAACAAAAGGAACGCGTGAAGAAATTGAGCAAATAATTAAAAAAGAATCATATTTAAGTGAATCAGCGTACAGCGAAGATGTTGGGTTTGCGTCTAACATAGAGTCAGTGCGCGCATCTGAAACCAGTAAATATCTGTATGGTACCGAGGAAGCGGGATTCCCTTTAACCACTGTGCTTCAAGCCATCGCCTACGTTGGTTTGGCTGAGTTGGGTGGAGATGGCTTGATGGGCAAGCGGGTGCTCGGTAGTTATGAATCTGCTTACGAAAGAGTAAAAAGCAAAGTAGGCGAATTAAATGTGAAGGTGTTCGTGCCGAATAAAGGTACATGCTTATTGGTTCAAGGTCCTTCTTTTAGTGCTTTAGTAGGGTATATTGATAACGAGTTTAATAAAGGTCTTATAAGCTATGACACGCAAACACTGTCATTAAAAGTTAAAGAACCTCAATTTTCTGAGTGTATCGAATTGGATGCTGTATGAACGAAGTAGCCTACTATCCAGAAATAGCCGTAGCGCTCGAGCGTGAAATTACAGCGAATCTCAACGGTTCAGCTATCAACGTAAAGGTAGCCTATCTTCCTACCTATGGTTCGCAGCTAAGACAATTTTTAGCTGCCTACATTGAACAAGCCACAGAAACATCGGCAGCACTGCAAGTATTTGCCCGCGATGTTCCGAAAATCAGAACTGATTTAGCAATCATTTTAGATAACCCTTCAAAAAATGCATTCGAAATAGTCATTGTTGAAGCAAAATTAGTAAGTTCGGCTGGCTTGAGTGAACTATCGCAACTTATTGGGTATAGCCTGGTATCGAAAACAAAATACGGACTTTTACTTAATATTAATAGTGGCATTTCAAATGACCTTAGTATGATCCTTGAAACTGATGCTGATATAGTCAATATCGATAGACGTTTAGTGAATTCTGATGAAAGCTCTGTCCATAAATTTGGTGTGGTGAAGTATAGCTCCGAAACTAAGCAGATATCGAACTTCCCAACAAGGTCGGTGCGATCTTTGGCGACAATGATTGAAGAGATTGAAGATAGAATTTCTGGATAAAATAAAACAACCCGTTGAAGGGTTGCTCAATATAATTACATGGTGCGGATGAAAGGACTTGAACCTTCACGCCTCACGGCACTAGCTCCTAAGGCTAGCGTGTCTACCAATTCCACCACATCCGCATATCAGTTAGTACGCTCGCGTGTCTACGATTACTCATAGGTCACCACTCGCGCACGTAATGCTCATTATAGCAAAATTACTCTTAAATTCTAGTAGTTTTCTCTCTAGACCACGTCTCGCTTGTGCTATTATAAAAGCAAGTACAAAAGAGGACGGGGTATGAACAAAATTGCAGTCTATCTAAACGAGCATTTATTAGGGGAAGTAAGTAGCGCCAAAACGCTGCGACGCCGTTTTTCAACCGATGCGAGTGTTCTTACTATCACTCCTGAAATTATCGCCTTTCCACGGGTAACGAACGATATCCGCAAAATTGCACGCTTTACCTGGCAACTCGCCGAAAAAGGCCATGCGATGCCTATGACAGTACGTGGTTTTGGCGGTGACACCACCGGTGCAGCGATTGGTAAAGGGGTGCTTATTAACACCTCGGCTTATCTACATGACATTATTCAAATAGCTCCTAAAGATAAGCTTATTCATGCACAGCCAGGTACTTCACTGGCTACTATTGAAGCTGCTTTGAAATGGCAGGGGATGACACTGCGTGGCTTAAAACGGCGCGAATCTCGTGATTCTACGATCGCTGGAGTTATTGCAAATGATAGCTTAGGAGTGCAGGGTTCTATTAGTGAATCTATTGAAAAGCTTGAAGTTGTGCTCGCGAATGGTGACTTAATTGAAACCGGCCGCATTAGCCGCCGTGATCTAAGTAAAAAGCTTGGCTTACAAACTTTCGAAGGTGAAATTTATCGAAAACTTGAAGGGTTAATTGAAGATAACGAAGACTTGTTGAAGCAAATCGCTGCTGATACAACACCCGACAATACGGGGTACAAACGTTTAGCGAATGTCAAAAATAAAGACGGGTCATTTGACCTTACCCCGTTATTTGTTGCCAGCCAAGGAACGTTGGGTATTATTTCAGAAATTGTACTGCGTACTGATTTTTACAGCCAAGATTCAACCCACGCTGCAAT
The DNA here is from genome assembly GCA_964523145.1 of uncultured Candidatus Saccharibacteria bacterium. Taxonomy (GTDB): domain Bacteria; phylum Patescibacteriota; class Saccharimonadia; order Saccharimonadales; family Saccharimonadaceae; genus Microsaccharimonas. The sequence continues at coordinate 67,897 of CAZFYB010000001.1, forward strand.
TGTTGTTGATTCGCTGCAAACAGCTCGCGACTTAGGTGACCGATTGAAAGAACTTGAACCAAGCGAATTGTCAGTATATGGAGGCGAACTTTTCCGCCGTGCTGCGAAAAATGGAGTCCATTTTGCTGCTATTGGTGACGTATCGCAAATTGGCGCCGTTGTGTATATTAGTTTCAACGATTTTAGTGACCGTGCGCAGCAACATAAACTTAAAAAGCTTCGTAAGTTGTTAGCAAAGCTAAACCTTGGTGCAGTAGATTCAACCGAACGTTCGGCTGATGATTTCAAAGCTATTACTGGACTCGTGCAAACACTCCACCTTGGGGCTTCAGACGATACAGTGTCGATCCCACTTATTGACGGAGCATATGTGCAAAGCGATCGCCGTGAAGAATTCGAAATTGGCTTTAGTGAACTGGCAACAAAACACCACCTTGAAATGCCCGCTATTGTTAACCTGTTAAATGGAACATATGACGTATTCCCGATACTTAAAATCGACTCTGTAGGTGATAAACAAAAGCTATTCAAACTGTTAGGCGACTATGCCGATTTAGTTGACCGATGTGGCGGTGCGTTTATTAGTGATGGTGCTGAAGGTCGCTTAAAATCTAACGCTGCTTGGTCTACGCTAGATGATACGCACGTAGTACTTTACGAACAACTGCGAGCAATCTTCGACCCATTTGGTACGCTTAACCCAGGCGTTAAGCAGAAGAATGAAGTCCGAAGCCTTGTCGCGGCACTGCGCTCGAGCTATGATCCCTCTGACCTGATTGCTTAACAAGTTTAGGGGGATTTGCTATACTTCCCAGGGTGTAGACGTGCCGCGTGTGACATAGTATGCGGATATGGCGGAATTGGTAGACGCGCTAGCTTCAGGTGCTAGTGTCAGCAATGACGTGGAGGTTCAAGTCCTCTTATCCGCACCAATAAAAGTCGGTCGAGTTCGGCCGATTTTTATTTACTCTGAAAATCCTCTTCAAATAACGTATGCCAGCGAAGGGCTACCTTAGCAAGAATAACTTGGCCTTCAGTGCGTAAATGCTTTGGCCACGGCTCATCTACATTTTCGATAATATCCGTCAGTGCTCTACGGGCAATCAGTACATTCATTTCTGAATGATTTCGATTGAGTGAATTAAATACTGATTTTTCTAAAAATAATTGTGGTCTCGTCTTTGAACCTAAAAAGTATTCGTCAACTTCATTGTAGGTTTCATCGGTATCATCACAAAGGTATAATGCAGTGCTATGAAATGCATGTGTAGCGCGATTAAGGTGCCGGCGTCCGTTAATCCTTAGGTAGGAAGTAGTTTCTTTGGTGACGGGATCAACGACAGCCTCTGCGTAGATCTGTTTCGGCTTTGGCTCGAAAGTGGTTTCGTTCCAAAAATCCTGTATATCTGCCCAGTCGCCCGTGGCGTATACGGCACTGCGGCGAATTGGGTCTTTGATGTATAGTACATCGCGAGTCAACTCGTCATCAGAGCAACTTTGAGCCGGAACAAAAAGCGGTTGTTCAATAGGACGAGGCGGCCAGTACGTGAAATCATATCGCTCGGTCATGGATACAGTATACTAAAGAGATGCAAAATACTCCTATTGGTGTTGGCCCACACCCTGAACCTTGGCCTACCGATGCTCGGTATGATAAAAATCTTTTAAAAAATGGTGATGACCGCAATGTCATGGATAAGTACCGTTATTGGAAAGTCGATGCAATCAAAGAAGATTTAGATGCAAGTCGAATCCCGCTTGAAATTGCTATTGAAAACTTAACGCGTGATTATAATATGGGCACGATTGTGCGCTGTGCTAACGCCTTTAATATTAAACGGGTCCATATTATTGGTCGCAAGCAGTGGAACAAGCGCGGTGCAATGGTGACAGATCACTACATGAACATTTTATATCACGATGACGTAAAAGCTTTTAAAGAGATGATGGATAAAGAAAAACGTGAAGTGGTTGCCGTAGATATAGTTGAAAACGCTGAGCCGCTTTCAAAGGTGCAGTTTAAGCAAGATACGGTATTGGTATTTGGCGCAGAAGGCCCGGGCTTAAGTAAAGAGCTTTTGAATGTTGCCGTAAAGACCGTTATGATTGAGCAACTTGGCTCAACGAGGTCTATAAATGTAGGAGTTGCTGCTGGCATAGCTATGTATCATTGGGTCCAGCAAAACTATTTGACCACTTAATCCTACCGTGTCATAATTAGGGTATGGAAGACACCGCGAGATCATTCGAAACGGTGCACGTCTTGCGACACGGTTTTCGGCCGAGCGAACCATTGGCAGTGGGTATAGAGAATTTTATAAAAGCCGGGGTCACAGTACCTCGGTTTTTGCTTTTAGGCTCAAAACAGATTGCTATTCACCACGATTCATATTATGACAAATCATTCTTAGCGCAGTTAAGTGCCGCACAGCGTGAATTTTCTAAAGACCGCCAAGAAGTTCATCTTGCGAATGATGTTCATATTAAAATACTGGGAAATGGCGCACTTCGTTTTCAGATGTTTCCCTCTGATCTCGTTTCGTTTCATGACACGCTCGATAAGCTTGAACGGCTTCCGCACTTACCTCGTACTCTTGTTGGCCCAGAACGATACTTTCTTCAGGTAACTATTGCGGCAAACATGCTTGCTGGTGAAGATGCGAGAGAACATGCAGAGGCGAAGTTGCGCCGAGGCCTCGCGTTACCTCAAACCAACAATTTGTATACTGTACGCCCGGTGGATATTCCAGAAAAAATTACCGAAGTAGCAATTCGCCCACGCTTACTACAAGAACAGTAGTATCAGGCTTGTCACCCTTGTTGTAACATGCGACAATACTACTGATATGGCATCACTCTCAACCCAACCGTATAAAGGCACTAGGGATTACTACCCTGAAGATAAACGCGTTCAAAATTATATATTTAACACCTGGAAACAGGTCGTTGAGCAGTTTGGGTATGAAGAGTACGGTGCACCTATTCTAGAGCCACTCGATTTATATGCAGCCAAAAGTGGGCAAGAGCTCGTGAATGACCAAACCTATGTATTTGCCGATCGTGGTGGGCGCACGGTGGCGATTCGCCCTGAAATGACCCCGACAATCAGCCGTATGGTAGCTGGCCGCCGGCAAGAACTTGCGTATCCAGCGCGTCTTTACTCTATTGCTAATTTTATGCGCTATGAGCGTCCTCAGCGTGGCCGTGAGCGAGAGTTTTGGCAACTTAACGTTGATATGTTTGGGGTTGATGAAGTTGCGGCAGATATTGAAATTATTACGATTGCTGATGCAATTCTTAAAAAGTTTGGTGCAAAACCAGGCGATTATATTATTCGAGTAAACAATCGTAAGTTTATTCACTTCATGATGGCGCAATTCTTAGGGCTCGATACTGTCGCTGCACAGCGAATGACGAAGCTTTTTGATCGCCGCAACAAAATCACTGAACAAGATTTTGAAGAGCAAGCAGAGATTATACTCGGCGATGATTCGGCTGATCAAGTTCAAAAGATACAAGAAGTATTAAACGCAAAAAATATCGACAGTTTGCCTGAAGAGCTAAAGCAAGCTGCTGCACTCGATGATATTCGTGCTGTATTTGATGGTTTGGCTAAAGCCGGGGTTACCGAAGCAGTATTTGATGCAACGTTAATGCGCGGCCTCGATTATTACACAGGGACAGTTTTCGAGGTGTTTGACACACACCCTGATAATAATCGCTCATTATTTGGTGGCGGTCGCTACGATGGGTTAGTAGACCTGTTTGGTGTAGAGCCGATAAGTGCAGTAGGCATGGCGCCAGGCAACACTATGATCGAAAACTTTTTAACCGTGCACGGGTTAATGCCTAAGGACACCTCATTAACCGATATATATGTCGTTGTTATTGGCGGCGCAATTAATAGCGCTAATGAGGCCGCCGCAAAGCTTCGGGCCGAGGGGTTAAACGTGGAAGTCGATATTACCGGTCGAAAACTTGATAAACAAATTAAAACGGCGTTAAAGAAAAACATTACACACTTACTGTTTGTGGGTGATGAAGAAGCGACTTCTGGTGATTACACATTAAAAAACCTTACCAGTGAAACTGAAGATAAACTCACCCTTGATCAAATAGCCGATAAGTTCGCCGTTGAATAGTGCTGCTGGTTGCGACCATCCTTCACCTCTGTTATACTTAGTCTAATGAAGACGACTGTAAAAAACCTATCCGATACCAAAGTACAATTAACCATTACGGTAGATGCAACTGAATTGGCGGCTGCCGAACAAGTTGCCCTTACGAAATTAAGTTCAAAAGTAAAGGTTCCCGGCTTTCGTGCCGGTAAAGTTCCGGCCAGCGTAGCCGCAAAGCATGTTGACCCACAAGCCTTGCAAGAACAACTTATGGATGACGCAATTAGTAAGGCTGTTGCTGAAGCTTTCTTAGCTGAAAAAATCCAAGCACTTGATCGTCCAAGTGTTGATATTACTAAGTATGTCCCGGCTGAATCACTTGAGTTCACAGCTGAAGTTGACGTATTGCCAGCGGTAAAACTTGGTGACTACAAAAAGTTGACTAAAAAAGCTGAAAAAGTAAAAGTTGAAGCCAGCGAAATTGATGAAATTATTGGCCGTATGCAACAAGGTTTTGCTGAGAAAAAAGAAGTAAAACGAGCGGCAAAAGACGGTGATGAGACTGATATTGATTTTGTCGGTAAAAAAGACGGCGTAGCTTTTGATGGCGGCGCTGCTAAAGGTCACGTGTTAACCCTTGGTTCGAATCAATTTATCCCTGGTTTTGAAGAAGCGATCGTTGGTCATAAAGCTGGTGAAACGTTCGATATCGACCTAGAATTCCCGACTGATTACCACGCTAAAGACCTTGCTGGAGCAAAGGTGACCTTTACCGTTATTCTAAACAAAGTCCTAGAATCTGTTCTACCTGAAGTAAACGATGATCTTGCGAAAAAAGCTGGTCCATTCCAGACTGTTGCTGAGTTGAAAGACGACATCAAACGAGAAATTAGCCTTCAAAAAGAAAAAGAAGCCGGCGAAAAGCTTAAAGATGACCTTATTGCTGAGCTCATCGAAAAGAGTGAAGTGCCGGTCCCTGAAGTGTTGGTTGCTGACCAAATGCGTTCAATCGAACAAGACTTTGCGCAAAACCTTGCCTATCGTGGCCTCGACCTCGATTCATACCTTACCGCAAATGGCTTTAGCGACATGGAAGACTGGCGCGAAAAAGAAGTCAAACCAGCGGCAACTCGCCGAACCCAAGCTGGTTTATTGCTCGCAGAGCTGAGTAAAGCTGAAAATATTACTGCTACCGATGAAGAAGTTGATGAACATGTTGAAGTGCACCGTACTCAGTATGCGAAGAACCCAGAAGCGCTGGCTCAGTTTGATAATCCTGAAGTGCGCCGCGATATCGGAAATCACTATATTACCGAAAAAACTATTCAACGATTGGTTGAATTAAACGGTGGTACGGTAGCCCCAAGTCATTAGTTAGCACTCACTTGCATAGAGTGCCAACTTTGTATACAATAGGTATATGAATAAGCCACATGGATATCTTGTACCAACAGTTATTGAGCGCACCAGCGATGGTGAGCGCGCGTTCGATATATACTCACGTTTATTAAAAGATCGCATTATCTTTTTAGGTGAAGAAGTAAACGAGCATACTGCTAATATTGTCATTGCGCAGTTGCTCTACCTTGCCTACGAAGACCCGAAAAAAGACATTAAACTCTATATCAATAGCCCAGGCGGGAGCGTTTACGATGGGCTGGGTATTTACGACACCATTCAATCTGTCGCTCCTGACGTACAAACTATCGGTATTGGCCTGCAGGCGAGTATGGGCGCCTTCTTGCTTTCAAGTGGAACAAAAGGCAAGCGCTACGCACTGCCGAATAGTCGCATTATGATTCACCAACCTTCAAGTGGAACCCAGGGTAAAATTAGCGATCAAGAAATTACTCTTCGTGAAGGACTTTTCTTGAAGCAGAAATTAAATGAGATCCTTGCTAAAAATACTGGTCAAAAGTTAGCGAAAATTGAACGTGATGCAGATCGTGATTTCTGGATGAGTGCTGAAGAGGCGAAACAATACGGTCTTATTGACGAGATTGTCGACAAGGCCTAATCGCTTGACGATGTTTGTCTAGCGGTGCATTATATATGTGCATCACTCGAAACCTCTAACGAAGGGAATGAGCATGGGTAGCGTTGCTCTTGCTAAAAACGCACGGCCACTGAGGTTCAGTAAGGAATGGTGGGATCGATGCCGCCAAGTACGGGCTGTAGCGGTCGCACGAAACGACCCAAAGCTGGTTCGCCGGCTCAACACGGCTATGGCCGTGGGGTGTATTGTCGTGATCACGAACGAGCTGGTGGGCGCTATTGTCGATGAGACAAGGGTATACCTGCGCTATGCCGGCTCGATCATCGCCGTTTGAGCCGCATCCGCTTCGAGCTCGTGATGTATGCGAGGCGCCCGGTGCAGGATTTATGCACGGGCGCCTCGCAAAACAACTTTTATCTATTGATTATTTTTCAATTTAACTGCATAATGGGTACTAAGAAGTAGTGTAGCCCTGGTTATCTATGCCCCCAATACTTATTAAGTAGTGGCAACGGACGTGGCAGTCCCGTGAGGCAACCCAGAGGTTAAGGGAATCTTCGGCGCCAAGAAAACCCTTATATTAAACCCAATCAAATCATGCGAGGTTCATTTGCTTATGGCAAAGACAAACGGTTCAAACTCAAAGCGAGTCTTTTTCACCAAGGAAGACACGGCACTCCCTATACCAAACCTAATCCAGCACCAACGGGCTTCATGGCAAGAATTTGTCGAAACTGGGCTAGGCGAAATTTTCGCTGAGCTAAACCCAATTGATGACTACACCGGTCAAAAATTGGCACTTCGTTTCGGTTCATACAATTTCCATGACCCTAAAACCTCTGAACAAGATGCTAAAGAAAACAACCTTAGTTTTGACGCGCCTTTGCACGCCATGGTTGAACTTACCAATAAAGTAACTGGTGAAGTAAAAGAACAAGAAATCTACTTGGGTGACTACCCATGGATGACTGACCGTGGAACCTTTATTATTAACGGTACTGAACGTGTGGTTGTTTCTCAACTTATCCGTAGTGCTGGTGTCTTCTTTACAGCTGACCGCCTTGCAACCCGCAATAACTACGGTGCAAAGCTTATTCCTGGCCGTGGAGCATGGCTCGAATTTGAAACCGCATCAAACGGTGCTCTTTACGTTAAAATCGACCGTCGTCGCAAACTGCCAGTGACGACTCTTTTCCGTGCCCTTGGCTTTAACAAGACATCTGAAATCAAAGCGCTCTTTGAAGATGTTGATACTGGTGAAGTAAAATACATCGATGCAACTCTCGAAAAAGATCCAGCTCGTGGAACAAACGAAGCGCTTATCGAGGTATACCGCCGTCTCCGTCCAGGTGACCTTGCGACTGTTGATAACGCTCGTTCAATGATTGAGCGAATGTTCTTCGACTTTAAGCGATTCGACTACAGCCGCGTAGGTCGTTACAAGCTTAACCAACGCCTTGGACTTGAAGTAGCGAACGTTACTGAAAACCGCGTTTTCCAAGTGACCGACCTTACTGCTATCGTTAAGGAAATTATTCGCCTTAATAATACTCAAGAAGATGCTGATGACATTGACGCCCTTTCAAACCGCCGTGTGAAATTGGTTGGTGAGCTTGTTGCTCGTCAATTCCGTGTTGGTATGCTTCGTATGCAACGTAACGCTATGGACCGTATGAGCATGAGCGATATCGAAACTGTCAGCCCATCACAACTTATTAACGCCCGACCAGTTGTGGCTGCAGTTCGTGAATTCTTCGCGAGTTCACAGCTTTCACAACTTATGGACGAAACAAACCCACTGGCTGAACTTGCTCACAAGCGCCGCCTTAGCTCAATGGGTCCTGGTGGTTTGAGCCGTGAACGTGCCGGATTTGATGTTCGTGACGCTCACCCAACACACTATGGTCGCCTTTGTGCCGTAGAAACACCTGAAGGTGCAAACATTGGATTGGTACTTAATCTTGGTACCTACGCGAAGATTAACGAATACGGTTTCATTGAAACTCCGTACCTCCGCGTGAAAAATGGTAAAGTAACCGATGAAGTTGTCTACCTCGATGCCTCACAAGAAGCAGTTGAAGTTATTGCTGATGCTGGTGTGAAGCTCAACGATGACAACACGTTTGCCGATGAGCGTGTCTCAGCTCGTAACGGTTTGCTCCCAGAGCAAGTCGATGTCAGTGAAGTTACCTTCATGGACGCAGCCAACAAGCAAATTCTTGGTTCAACAGCCGCCCTCGTGCCTTTCGTTGAAAAGAACCGTGTTGACCGTTCATTGATGGCCGCAAGCATGCAAAAGCAAGCTGTACCACTTCTTAAACCAGAATCTCCTGTTGTAGGAACCGGTATTGAAGAAGTTATCGCCCGAAACACCAGCCAACTTGTTGTTGCTGAAGGTGCTGGTGAAGTTATTCGTGCTGATGGTGATGAAATCCAAGTGAAATACAAAGATGGCGTTAAGTCATACAAGCCTGTTCACTTCGTGAAATCAAACGATGACCGTTCAATCAACCAAAAAGTGTGTGTTGTTCGTGGTCAAAAAGTGGTTGAAGGTGACATCCTTATCGAAGGTGCATCAATCGACCAAGGCGAAATCGCTCTCGGCCGCGACCTACTCGTGGCCTTTATGCCGTGGTCTGGTTACAACATGGATGACGCGATTGTCCTAAGCCGCCGACTTGTTGAAGACGACACTCTTACCAGTGTAAACATTAAAGATTATACTGTTGAAGTTCGTGAAACGAAGCTTGGTCCAGAAATTGTTACCCGTGACATTCCAAACGTATCTGAAGAATCACTTCGTCACCTTGATGAAGATGGTATCGTACAGCTTGGTTCTGAGGTGAAGGCCGGTGACGTATTAGTAGGTAAGATTACTCCTAAGGGTGAGCAAGAGCTGAGTTCAGAAGAACGACTGCTTCGTGCAATCTTCGGTGAAAAAGCTAAGGACGTTCGCGATACCTCACAACGGATGAACAATGCTGGTGGTGGTAAAGTTGTTGGCGTTAAGATCTTTAGTCGTGAAAACGGCCATGAGCTTAAAGCTGGTGTGCTTATGCAGATCCAAATCTTCGTAGCTCAATTCCGTAAAATCTCAGTAGGTGACAAGCTTGCTGGACGCCACGGTAACAAGGGTGTGGTTGCGCGTATTCTTCCAATTGAAGACATGCCGTTCATGGAAGATGGAACGCCAGTTGACGTGGTCTTGAACCCACTTGGTGTGCCAAGTCGTATGAACATTGGTCAGTTGTTTGAAACTCACCTTGGTATGGCTGCTCGTGCCCTTGGGTACAAAGTAGCAACCCCTCCATTTAATGGTATTTCTGACGAAACTATTTCTTCAGAACTTGAAAAAGCTGGGTTTAACCGCGATGGTAAAAGCCAACTGTTTGATGGCCGTACTGGTGATGCATTCGAAGAGCGTACAACCGTTGGTGTCATGCACATGTTGAAGCTCCACCACATGGTGAGCGACAAGATTCACGCCCGATCAACTGGTCCATACACAATGGTGACCCAACAGCCACTCGGTGGTAAGGCTCAAAATGGTGGTCAACGATTTGGTGAGATGGAGGTGTGGGCACTTGAAGCATATGGTGCTGCATCAACACTTCAAGAAATGCTTACTATTAAGTCTGACGATGTATACGGACGTGCTAAAGCGTACGAATCGATCATTAAGAACGAGCCAATTGTTGGTCCTAAACTTCCAGAAAGCTTTAACGTCCTCGTGAAAGAACTCCAAGGACTTGGCCTCCGTGTCGACCTTATGGACGAATCAGAAGACGCCGTCATTGATGCAGAGCAAATTATCGGCAGTGTTATAAACGGCCAGCCGATCGCTGCATCAAGTGTACTTGGTGACGATGACGATACGGCTGTTATTCTTGACGAAGCTGATGCTGAAATGGACGACCTCGAAGAAGGTATTAGTATTCAAGATATTGATGAAATAGAAGAAATAAAGGAGGAGGTGTAATATGTCACGCATAGTTACTACCCAAAACAATGGCATTGCTGACTTTGACGCGATCCGCCTCTCAGTAGCAAGCTCCGATGATATTTTGAAATGGAGCCATGGTGAAGTTACGAAACCAGAAACCATTAACTACCGTACCCAAAAACCGGAACGTGATGGATTGTTTTGTGAGCGAATCTTCGGCCCAGTAAAAGATATCAACCCGCACGATAACAAACTAAAGGGTGTTCGTTCACGCGAAGCTGCCGTAGACAAGAACGGTGACCTGGTTACTAAGTCTATTGTGCGCCGCGAACGAATGGGGCACATTAACCTGGCTGCACCGGTTGCACACATCTGGTTTATGCGTGGCACACCAAGTGCAATGAGCTTGTTGCTTGGTATTACTGTTCGTAACCTCGAACGTATTGCCTACTTTGCTACCTACGTAGTACTAAAGGCTGATGTTGAAACTCGTGATAAGCACCTTGCTGACCTCGAAGCTGAAACTGAAGCTGGTAAGCTTGCGATCAAAATGCGTTACGAAAAAGAAGCCGAAGCTGAAGACGCTGATGTGAAGGCACTTGCCGAAGCACAAACTCGTGAACTTGAAGAACTTGCTGAAAACTACACCGTAAAGAAAGCGCAACTTGATAGCTTGGTTGCAAACTCACTTATGAGTGAAGTTGATTACCGTAACCTCCCTGAAGAATACCAAGACCTCATCGAAGTTGGTATGGGTGGACAAGCGTTGAAGGCATTGCTTGATGCAATTGACCTTAAGACCTTGATTGCTGAGCTGACTGAAGAAGTAGCTGGTGCCAAGGGTCAACGTGAGAAGAAGCTTTTGAAGCGACTTAAGGTACTTGAAGGTATGCAATCTGCAGGTATTAAGCCAAGCAGCCTCACCCTTACTGCACTACCTGTTATTCCACCGGACCTTCGTCCAATGGTACAGCTTACTGGTGGCCGTTTTGCGACCTCAGACCTTAACGACCTTTACCGCCGTGTGATTAACCGTAACAACCGTTTGAAGAAACTCATCGAGCTTAACGCCCCTGAGGTTATTCGCCGAAACGAAATGCGTATGCTACAAGAAGCAGTTGATGCATTGGTTGATAACTCAGCTGCTCGTGGTGGTCGTGCAGTAAACGCTACTGGTGGTCGCCGTCGCCTTAAATCAATCTCTGACATGCTTAAGGGTAAGCAGGGTCGTTTCCGTCAAAACCTTCTTGGTAAGCGCGTTGACTACTCTGGACGTTCAGTTATTGTTGTTGGTCCTAAGCTTAAGATTGACGAATGTGGACTACCAAAGCAAATGGCACTCGAATTGTTTAAGCCATTCGTTATTAGCTGGTTGATTAGTGGTGAGCATGCTCACAACATTCGTTCGGCAACACGTTTGATCGAAGCAGGTGAGGCAATCGTTTGGGACGCCCTTGATGCAGTGACTGAAGGCAAGTACGTTCTTTTGAACCGTGCGCCATCACTTCACCGCCTTTCAATCCAGGCTTTCAAACCTAAACTGGTTGAAGGTAAGGCAATTCAATTGCACCCACTCGTAGCCAACGGATTTAACGCCGACTACGATGGTGACCAAATGGCGGTTCACCTTCCACTTTCACGCCAAGCACAACAAGAAGCACGCGAGCTCATGAGCGCAACTGCCAACTTGTTGAAGCCGGCTGATGGTGCGCCGGTACTTTCAATTGCCCAGGACATCGTGCTTGGTAACTACTACCTTACGTACAACAAGCCAAGTGCTCAAACTGAAATTGTAAAATCTTACAGCTCAGTATACGAAGCAGAAATGGCGTACGAAAGCCACGTTATTCAGCTACAAACCCCGATTCGTCTGTTTGCGAAGGGTGAAATGCGCGAAACAACACTCGGTCGAGTATTCTTCAACGAAATTCTTCCTGAAGACTATCCATTCGACAACAACGTTCAGACCAAGAAGCAAATCAAGAAGGTGCTTAATAACATCTTTACCACTTACGGTGCAGAACAAACCGCTAAGACCGCTGACCGCATGAAGGGCATGGCATTCCGCTTTGCTACCATCTCGGCTGTATCTACTGGTAAAGACGATTACATTCAGTTCCCAGAAACCGATGAGTTCATCGCTGAAGGTGACGCTAAAACGACACTTATCAGTGAACAATTCGACCAAGGGTTGATTACTGAAGAAGAGCGTTACAGCCTTACCGTTGCTACATGGCGTGGTGTGGTCCGTACTATTACTGACTTCCTACAAGAGAAGTTGAAAGATATGGACACCAGCGTTTCAGTGATGGTGAACTCAGGTGCTCGTGGTGATATCTCAAACGTTCAGCTTGCTAGTGCCATGATTGGTATCATGGTTGACGCAACAAACCGTGAGATTGAGTTACCAATTCGTTCAAGCTACAAAAAGGGTCTTTCAAGCCTTGAGCAATTCGTTGCCACTCGTGGTTCACGTAAGGGTCTGATTGACACCGCGCTTAAGACTGCCGACTCTGGATATCTTACCCGCCGTTTGGTTGACGTGTCACAAGACGTATTTACCGTTGAAGACACTGAAGACGATGACGATGGATTTACTATCTACCGTAACGAAACTGAGCTCACTATGATCGACTTCGGTAACCGCCTTTACGGTCGTTACGCTGCCGAAAACATTAATGGACACGTTAACAAGAACGAGCTCATTACCCGTGAGATCGCTAATGCTATCGAAGCGGACTCAGAGGTAACTGAAGCGAAAATCCAGTCAGTACTTTCTACAAAGAACCTTCGTGGTGTGCCACAACGAAGCTATGGTATCGACATGTCGACCAACAAGCTTGTTGCGAAAGCACAACCAGTTGGTGTTATCGCTGCACAATCAGTCGGTGAGCCTGGTACACAGCTAACGCTTCGTACTTTCCACGCCTCTGGTGTTGCCGAAAGCGACATCACCCAAGGTCTGCCACGTGTTGAAGAGTTGTTTGAAGCTCGTAACCCTAAGGGTCAAGCATTCGTTACTGAAGTAACTGGTTTGGTTGAAGCTTGGGAAGATGGCAAGAAGTACATCGTACAAGTAACTCCAGAAGCGGGTCATGTTGAACGATTTGCACTTGAAGGCCGTACGGCGACTATCAAAAACGGTGCAAACGTGAAGGTGGGTGACGTTCTGGCTACTGGCGAGAGCGAAACGAAACCAATCGTTGCTCCATTTGACGGTGTGGTTGAAGTTACTGATGAATTCGTGATTCTGGCCGCAACAGCAAGTTCACCTGTTCGTTACGAAGTACCTGGCTCAATGTTGCTCGTTGTGAAAAGCGGTGACATGGTTGAAGCGGGTGACCGATTGACGAACGGTTCATTGAACCTGCACGACTTAATGCGCCTCAAGGGTATCGAAGCAACGCAACGATACATCATTAACGAAGTACTCCGTATTTACGCAGCACAGGGTCAAGACGTTGCTGACAAGCACCTTGAGATCATTGTGCGTCAAATGTTTAGCCGTGTTCAGGTTGAAGATCCGGGCGACAGTACCTTTGTAACCGGCGATATCGTATCGCGTGCGTCAGTTGTTGAAACCAACACCACGCTTGCTGCAGAGGGTAAAGAGCTGATTGCTTACACTCAATTGCTCCTCGGTATTACTAAGGTGTCAATTTGGTCTGACAGCTGGCTTTCAGCGGCATCGTTCCAAGATACGACTCGTGTGCTGATTAATGCAGCCGTGAGTGGACGTATGGACCGATTGCATGGACTGAAAGAAAACGTTATCATCGGGCGTAAAATCCCTGTTGGTACCGGTGTTGAAAGTGCTTTGGCGCTTGATACATTGGACGATGAAGTGGTGTCTGACATCGCTGAAGACGTCGAACTCGCTTCGTAGTTTGCTACATGCTAAAAATAACCCGTCAGTTTGGCGGGTTATTTTATTATGTTGAGACATGATAGAATATGAATAATGCAGTGGGCAAAAATAAATAAAGGGTTTACGATTGTCGAGTTACTTATTGTGGTTGTGGTTATCGCGATTTTGGCGGCAATTACAATCGTTTCTTATAATGGAGTTCAAAGTCGAGCAAAGATAGCATCAGTCCAATCAGAACTTTCGGCCTTAAATAAAAAAATTGAATTATATAAAGCTGAGAAGGGCTTGTATCCAATAAATAGCGATAATTTAGCATGGAAAAATATCTTCGTTGAAACAGTCGGTGATATATACGATACATCTAAGAAGTCATTCGTTCTTTGCCGTAGCGTATCTGGGGCTTCATTTGGAGTTGCAGCATGGGCCCCTATTTCACCACCTACTGGGGGAGCATACTATTACGTAAGTTCAACTACTTCATCAGTCATGAGTGCTATCTGGAATGGAAATGGATCGTTCGGTACAACAGCAGCTGCAGTATGTGATCAGTTACTTGGCCCTTCGTTTCAGTCTTCTTGGGCGCATAACCTATAGTATGTATATACAAGACTATTGCATTTTAATCAAGCTTATGCTATAATGTAGCTATTGTACCCCGTCCAACCACTCGAAGAAGGTATAACGCACATGACATATGTAGACAACGCTCAGCCCACCACCGGCACCGCTACTGACTGGGATCAGGAAGTAATGGCACCGGCCAAAGCGATCTTCTGGGACATCCCGATGGTGACCCAGGCGGCAACGGCAGTAGAACTGTTCGAAGTGCTTGATGCACTTTGGATCGAGCTCCTGCGCGGAACCGTTCGCCCCGGATCGTGGGAAGAGCGAGTGAAGAACTATTCACTGGCCGCAAACGCACACTTCGAACTGCTCAATGCAATCGAATGGCGTGATGCGCCGCGTGGATACTTCCCTCTAGCCCGTTGAAAAGCCTGCTGAGCCCTGTGCTCGCAAGCCCGTTCAGCGGGCTTTTCATATGTGGTAAAATCAGTAGTAATGAAGTGGGCACAAAAAAAGCAGGGTTTCACCATTGTCGAGCTACTCATAGTGGTTGTCGTGATTGTGATTCTCGCAGCCATTACAATCGTTGCTTATAATGGCATATCCGATAGAGCTAAGCATTCTTCTGCTCAATCAGCTACCTCACAGGTAGCTAAAAAGTTGGAGGCATACGCTATTCAAAATAGCGATAATTATCCAGCTCAATTGAGTGATATCGATATTATTGCATCGGGTGGTACTTCTTATAACTACGATGTTAATAATGCTTCAAACCCTAAAGAATACTGCGTGACAGTCACTGTTCAAAATGTATCGTATTACCAAAACAATACTACTGCGCGAAAACCTACTGCCGGAGCTTGTCCTGGACACGGTATCAATGGACTTGCGCCAAACTTAGCGGTTAACTCCTCGTTTGATACTCCAGCTTCTGCGATAACTACACGAACGAATCTTCTATCAAATCCTACTTTCGAATCTGGATCAACGGCTGGATGGGGAATAGCGAATGGAGGAACGGGGGCTACGATTGCTGCAAGTACAAATCGAGCTCATAGCGGAAGTAATTCTTTACTATATACATACGGTGATAGTACGCATCAGGACTCTGGCCCGGGATCAAGTATTTCAGCAGTGGCTGGCTCATCGTACACCGTTTCGGCATGGGTATATGCCCCTGCGGCAATAAGCACTGGGGTTCGTATTGTAGTGCATGGTACGGCGATTGCTACATCTGAGCGCGGAGTGGCGAATGTTACAGTAGGGTCATGGACACGAATATCCTACACGGTGAATGCTACAGCATCGGGTACGCTTAACTTCAATATTGTGAAAGCATCTTCTACGACAGATACCGGAAAGCTACTCTACGTTGATTCGGTCATGATAGAAAATAGTCCAGGGCTGAGTGATTATTTCAGTGGAGCATCAAGTGCAGATGGTGACTTTACCTACGTATGGAACGGTACGGCTAATGCGAGCAGTAGTGCCGAACGAGCACCTAATATTGCTAACTACAACCTGAATGGGAGTGGGGGCGCACGAATGCAATCGAGTGTTCGATCAACAGAAGGTGCTACATCAGCGCGTGTTTTGATTAATAACACCGCAATGAATCCAGGCCTTTACCAGAATCGAACTATGGAACCTGGAACGTACACGTTCATTTCGAAAGTGTGGCTTGAATCTGGTTTGACAGGAAGCGTTACACTGACAGCACAAGGTACTGGAGTAACGGTCGGTTCGGTTTCTGGGTATCCTCTTAACACAACCACTAAGGGTGAGTGGATTGAATTGCGAAGAACGGTCATGATCTCCTCAGCGACAAGTGCAAACTTCTTTGCATATATATCAGGTGCAACAAGTTCGGTAGCCCGTAGTTTTTGGGTAGATGAATTTGCGATTGTTCCTGGGGATTGCACAAGCAGTGCCTGTTATTAAATAAGCATAATGTCACCTTGAAGTACTGACGTTTTTGTGATAAAATAATAAGCGAGTTTCCATTCATTCCAATCTGAAACGTGTACAAGACAGATAGGGTAGAAATGAATCCGTTTTGAGAGGCATGCTGAGCCAATCAAGACAACCGATGTATGAGAATCTTTTACTGTCGGTCCCGCGCCCTGCAAATTATCAATTGCAAGCAAGGGAAAGCCTTAACTAGAAGGTGTATTTCAACTAAATAAAGAAGGAAGTTAATTGTTTCATGCCAACAATCAACCAATTAGTGCGAAAGCCACGCCAGACTGCGAATAAAAAGTCGAAGTCTCCGGCACTTGGCCGTATCCATAACGCACTTAAAACTCGTTACTATGATCAAGACGCTCCACTCAAACGTGGTGTATGTATTAAGGTAACCACTAAAACACCTAAAAAGCCTAACTCAGCACTCCGTAAGGTTGCTCGTGTTCGTTTAACTAACGGTCAAGAAGTGTGGGCATATATTGGTGGAGAAGGTCACAACCTGCAAGAACACGCCGTTGTGCTTGTTCGCGGTGGCCGTGTACCTGACCTTCCAGGTGTTCGTTACCACATTGTTCGTGGTACACTCGACCTTCAAGGTGTTGCTAAGCGTCAACAAGGCCGTTCTAAGTACGGTGCAAAGAAAGAGAGTAAGTAATGCCACGTAAAGTTACTGCTAGCCTACAGCGCCAGCTTAATCCAGACCGAAAGTACCAAAGTATTATGGTACAGCGCCTTATTAACAAGTCTATGCTTGATGGCAAAAAGCTTGTTGCTGAGCGTGCGGTATACACTGCACTCGAATCAGCTGCGAAAAAAGTTGAGAGCGAAAACCCGCTGGAAGTATTTGAGCGAGCGCTCAAGAACGTTTCACCAAACTTCGAGGTAAAATCTCGCCGTGTTGGTGGTGCGAACTATCAAATTCCTTTCCCGGTTGCTGGTCACCGCCAACTGCACTATGCCTTTTCATGGTTAGTTCAGTCAGCGCGTTCACGTAAGGGTATTCCTTACTCACAACGACTCGCAATGGAAATTGTTGATGCCTACAACGAAACCGGTGCTGCCTTCAAAAAGAAAGAAGACACACACAAAATGGCCGAAGCAAACCGCGCGTTTGCCCACTTTGCTCGCGGATAATTCCAACAGCTTTAAAATACCCGGCGCTTGTCGGGTATTTTTTATTTGATCACATCTGTTATGATGATGTTATGGAGCGGTCAGAGCATGGACGTATGGACAAGCGACCCGAATTTGAGCAGGATAAGCCAGCTCAACTTTTTGATCATGCGAAAAAGATGGAAGCCTGGTACCGCGAAAAGGTAAATGAAACGATTCTACCTGATGATATCGAGATACTATCTGAACAATTAAATAATTATATCGATAGTCGATTTGAGGTACCACCGGAGGTTACTGTCGTCTCGACTGATATCACGCATACCTCTTCAGTAACACCAAACCCTGAACATCAAGGTGTGTACGAGATTACGAGCGGCCCGATGCCCTACGAGCTGGTTGAGCAACATGACATAAAAGGTATTTTATATGGTTTCCACCGCGGCGTTAAAAACGACCTTAGGGTGTTTATTAAAGACAAAGAACAAATTGTAACAGAAGGTGGTATATATATTCCCTTACTGTCAGTTAGCGTGCAGTCGTCTGAAATAAAGTTTACCGCTTTTACTGCCGCCGAACAGCTACAAGCGCTGGGGGCTTACATAACAGAACATATTAATAAATACGGCCCTGAGGCAAGCGCACAGGTAAGTACGCTCTTGAAGGGCATTACGAAAGATGGTGAAACTGCTCTTCATAAACTTCAGTTTAATTCGTATATTATGAATGAAATCGATAGTAACCCTTTGGTACCGCAACAATTTGTTGATACTCTTCTTGAGTATGTTCGTTTAAAGTTAAAGCTCACTATGCCTCATGATATCCAAACGTTTTCGCACCGAGTGGCAAAAAAAGGCAGGTATGTTAACTCATACAACTTAGAGCCAGGAGCACTTTTAGAAAGCGTTGTTCCCGAGTTAGGATTTATTGTAGAATCGGGACAAAAATCATTAGGATTGTTTTTCCTGCATAACGAAAGAGCGATTGAAATCTCGGTTCAAAAAATCGGGTCTATGCACAGGTCAGAATACGGTATATGATGGTGCTTAAATGAGCGAATTTGACTTAGACGCTGAGCTGGCTAATCTTCTGAAGGGCATTCAGCCAGAAAAACAAAAATACAAAGGACAGGCCTTCTTTGTTTCGATTGAATCAGAGCGTCAAGAGATTATTGAATCGTTTTATGACCACGCTATGAGTGTGCATTCTTTGCATGAAGATATAACGCCCGAAACTATGTTTGATGCACCATCGATGGATGACATACAAAAGGAATATAAAGCACTTGAAGAACTGGTTGCTGTTGATATTGGTCAACATGAAGCGCTCGTTCAAGGGGAGTATCGCATATCAGGGGAGGGGATATTTATGTCGTTTCCTCAAGATTTACATGAAACTGACCGTACAGTATTGATTACCGAAGAAATTGATGACGAAGATAGCTATGGTGAGGATGACGATTCAGGATTTAGCATCGAAATACTTGATGACGGGGACACGCTACGCGGGGAAATCAGTCACTATGAAGTCATTCCAACAGTGAGCTATGAAGAGTTGTCGCATTTAAAGACGAATGATATTGATGATGCGGAGCTTATTACTGACGAGGGAGTTCCGGGTGTATGGGTTTCGTTAAAAAACGTCACTCAGTATGATACGAGTGGTATTGAAATACGCACCTTTGGGAGTGTTATGGTTCCCTTCACGGTAGCAGGGTTGCAGTTTGAGAAGGCAGAGTACCAGTTTGAAGAACTCGCGCCAAAAATTGATTCTGAGCAACTTGGTAGGGAATTTAAGGAAAAGTTTAGCGGAAGTTTATTCCGAGAGCACTGTAATGATATCGAGAATGATCTCAATCATAACGGCTACTCTGATGATGAAATCCGTGCCAAAGGTGCAGAATATCTTGAAGAGCTTGGATATTACATCAAAGATGTTAAGCCCGGTGAAGAAATGCTCCTTACGGCATTAGATGGTATAGATCCAAAATCTAAAGACCAAGTGATGATTATTGAGCAAAAGGTGTACTATAATGCGCCAACTTTACTAAGTATTTCTGATTCGTGGCGGGTAGTGCATAGCTTTTATACTATTACCGCTCAGGGTGCCGCACCGCGAGTAGTGAATGTGTTGCCTGAGAATATACTTTCGATTGAACGCATCACGTATTAATGTTCATGCTTGAACGTAGTCGCTAAAGCGACTAAACTCGTAAGACTATGAATGAACGTACTGATCTTACCGAAATACATTACGATAGACTCCGGACACCGGAAATTATAGCTGCAGAGCAGGTTGAAGCATTATTGTTTGAGAGTGCAGCAGATTCGCAAATACTTTTAGACAAACGTTTTTCTACAGGTGATGAAGCGCAAGAAAGTGCAAAAACATTGAGTAATAAAACAATCGATATGTTGAATGCGATAGGAGGGCTTGAGAAATTACCGATTACGTTTTTTGGTCCAGGTGTGCATACCCCGCTTTTTAATATGGAAAAAGTTACTAATACTTTAAACAGTACAAGAGGACTCTATGTGAGCATAGATGATACACGCCCTATGATTGAGGTTGAACCATTTGATTATGTAAATGGTACGATACGTTCTTTCAATACACTTATTAAAAATCACGATGATGGTAGCTACCAGGCAAAACCTTCACTTGTTATTATGCAGTCAGGCTCAAAGAGAGATGAAATAACAGTATCAGTAGGAGGGGAATATCCTTTTGTGCACGTTGAAGCTCGTCCCCTTGCTCTAATAGAGCTAAATGCTGATATGCGATTTACTATTGATAATTTGGAAGCGTATAGACGGAAGATAGAAAATAAAACATACGAACGTGCTTATAAAAAAACATCTACAGGACGGGCTCGTCTTTCTCGATACCTTGGTAAACTTTCCTCTGCTATTTATAATGAAAAAGAAGGTGAGTTTATCGATCTTAAAAAACCTAAAATTATACGTGAAATTGGTGCGCTCGCTGCGGTATATGCAAAATCTGGGAATGATGAGGCTGAGATTATCAGTCGGGTTATATTGAATAAGATTGGCTATGGGCGACAATTGCTCATTGAACATGAGGTAGTAACTGAGGACAGTATTACGAAAGAAAAAGTACACGGACATTTACTAGAGGTAATAATTCCCAATTCTGCCGGTAATATAGAACAGCCTGTACTTGTTCTTGACGAAGAAGTGGACGGAGAAGTGGGTGAGGGCATTCATTATGTGCCATTTGAACGTATCAAAAGCCTCAGGTTCTAGCTAAGTAGCTTCGTATCTGATATAATATGACTAAAGCGGCTATTTTCTATGGCCAAAAATAACTAATTCGAGAAAGAGACAACACGCAATTATGGCAACGCAGAATGTTCCCCTAAAGGACTACCGAAATATTGGTATTATCGCGCACATTGACGCTGGTAAGACAACCACAACCGAAGGTATTTTGTACCGAACGGGTATTAACCACAAGATTGGTGAAGTTCGTGGCGCCGGTGGCGACAGCGCAACGACTGACTGGATGGCTCAAGAAAAAGAGCGTGGAATTACTATTACCTCTGCTGCGGTGACGTGTTTCTGGAAGGGCTGTAAGATTAACATTATCGACACCCCTGGTCACATCGACTTTACTGCTGAAGTTGAGCGTTCTCTACGTGTGCTTGACGGTGCGGTGACTGTCTTTGATGGCAAAATGGGTGTTGAAGCGCAAACTGAAACTGTATGGCGCCAAGCTAACAAGTACGGCGTGCCTCGTATTTGTTTCATCAACAAGATCAACCAAATTGGTGGTGACTTCTATAAATCTCTCGACACCATTCACAACCGTCTTTCAAAGCACGCGCTTCCTGTGCACCTTCCTATTGGTTTTGAAAAAGACATCAATGGTGTTGTTGACCTCGTAGACATGAAATCGTACACCTACGGTGACTACACCGACCACGAACTTGTCGTTGGTGAAATTCCTGCTGACATGCTTGAAAAAGCTAAGAACGCTCGTAGCCTATTAGTTGAAGCAGCTGTTGAAGCTGAAGACGAACTCTTTGAACGTTTCCTTAACGAAGGCGAAGAATCAATCACTATCGAAGACCTAAAGCGTGCTTTGCGTAAGCGTGTGCTTGCCGGTGACTTCTTCCTCGTTACTGGTGGAGATGGCCGTGGAGTGATGGTTGAAAAGGTGCTTGACCTTGTCGCTGACTACCTTCCTTCGCCTCTTGATGTTGATGCGATTCAAGGTACAAACCCGAAAACTGGTGACCTTGTTGAACGACAACCTGCTGATAACGAACCGCTTTCTGCACTCGCATTTAAAATTGCGACTGACCCGTTCGTTGGACGTCTTATCTTTGTACGTGTGTACAGTGGTAAAATCGCCGCTGGTAGCTATGTACTTAACACTACTACTGGTGAAAAAGAGCGCGTAGGCCGTATCGTTCGTATGCATGCCGACAAGCGTGAAGAAATTGACTCAGTAGGCGCTGGTGACATCGCAGCTGTTGTTGGTTTGAAAAGTACCTTTACTGGTCACACCCTTGCCGACCCAGCGCACCCAATTTTGCTTGAATCAATTGAATTCCCAGAACCACCTGTGTCGATTGCGGTTGAGCCTAAAACAAAGGCCGACCAAGAAAAGATGGGTATTGCTCTTCAACGTTTAGCTGAAGAAGACCCAACCTTCCGTATTCACACCGATGAAGAAACAGGCCAAACAATTATGTCTGGTATGGGTGAGCTTCACCTTGATATCCTCGTTGACCGTATGAAGCGTGAATTTAACGTTGAAGCGAACATTGGTGAGCCACAAGTTGCCTTCCGTGAAACGATTCGTGGTGTTGCAGAAGCGCAAGGTAAGCACGCCAAGCAATCTGGTGGTCGTGGTCAATATGGTGACGTATGGATTCGCTTCGAACCGACCGAATCTGGTATCGGCTTTGAATGGGCAGACGAAATTAAGGGTGGTGTTGTACCGCAAGAATACCGAAAGCCTGTTGAAAAGGGTGTTAAAGACACACTTGAAGGCGGTGTTATTGCCGGCTTCCCAATGATCGGTGTAAAAGCAACGCTTTACGATGGTAGTTACCACGATGTTGACTCAAGCGAACTTGCCTTTAACCTTGCCGGTGTATTAGCTGTTAAGGAAGGTATTCCAAAGGCGAAGCCAGTTATCCTTGAGCCTGTGATGAAGGTTGAAGTTTCAACCCCTGAAGAGTTCATGGGTGATATCATCGGTGACCTTAGTGCCCGCCGCGGACGTATCGATGCCATGGAAGACATTCCTGGCGGCGCGAAGCTGGTTCGATCATTTGTACCACTTTCAAACCTGTTCGGTTACACAAATGATATTCGTTCAATGAGCCAAGGCCGTGCAGCTTCAACTATGGAGCTTGCGCAATATGAAGAAGTACCACCTAACGTGGCTGCTGAAATCATTGAAAAGCGCACAAATAAGTAATAGGCGGATACCCCTTTACTCAAAAGCCAAAACACGGTATAATTTACCGTATACGTCGTGGAGCTGTATTGCTCTTATGCGCAAAATAATTAATAGGAGAATCAATTTAAATGGCAGATTTCGATCGCACAAAGCCTCACGTTAACGTTGGTACCATGGGTCACGTTGACCACGGTAAAACAACACTTACTGCAGCTATTACCGCTGTACTTGCAAAAAGACTTCCTTCAGAAGTTAATAAGCCAATCGCTTATGACCAAGTGGACAACGCACCTGAAGAGCGCGCACGTGGTATTACCATTGCTACCTCTCACCAAGAGTACGAGTCAGAAAACCGTCACTACGCTCACGTTGACATGCCAGGTCACGCCGACTACGTAAAGAACATGATTACTGGTGCTGCACAAATCGACGGCGCAATCCTTGTGGTTGCTGCAAACGATGGTCCACTTCCACAAACTCGTGAACACGTACTCCTTGCTCACCAAGTTGGTGTGCCAAAGATCCTTGTTTTCCTAAACAAGATGGACCTTGCTGACCCTGAACTCGTTGAACTTGTTGAAATGGATATTCGTGAACTACTTGCTAAAAACGGGTATGACGAAGACGCTCCTATCATCAAGGGTTCTGCTACTAAGGCACTTGAAGGTGACGCTGAATCAGAAGACGCGATCATGGAACTCGTTAAAGCACTTGACGACTACGTACCAGAACCAGCTCGCGACCTCGATAAGCCATTCCTTATGCCAATTGAAGACGTCTTCTCTATTAAGGGACGTGGAACAGTTGCTACCGGCCGTATCGAAACTGGTGTTATTAACATTAACGACCCAGTTGAAATCGTTGGTGTTAAAGCGACTCAACAATCAGTTGTTACGGGTATCGAGGCGTTCAAAAAGAACCTCGACCGTGGACAAGCTGGTGACAACGCTGGTCTCTTGCTTCGTGGTATTGAGCGCGAACAAATCGAGCGCGGTCAAGTTATTGTAAAACCAGGTTCAATTACTCCACACACCGAGTTTGAAGCTGAGGTATACATCCTCAAGAAAGAAGAAGGCGGACGCCACACTCCATTCTCTAAGGGTTACAAACCACAATTCTACTTCCGTACAACAGACGTTACTGGTGAAGTTGAACTTCCAGCTGACAAAGAACTTGTCATCCCTGGCGACAACGTAACCTTTAAGGTCAAGCTCCTTGCACCAATTGCAATGGAACAAGGTCTTAACTTCGCAATCCGCGAAGGTGGTAAGACTGTTGGTGCTGGTGTTGTAACGAAAATTACAAACTAGTTTACCTCGAACCTACGAAAATACCTCCGAGAAATCGGAGGTATTTTAGTTGCTGTAATAAAGCGAAAACCCCGCGAGTCCTCGGAGGAACTCTTGGGGAGTTCACTGCTACGAGCGCGGGGTGGTTAGCGATTCTTGCGAATCTCGAGCGGTCCGGGCATTGAACCGCCGCTGATAGACAGGCCGACTTCACCGAGTTCACGTTCAGCATGGGTGTTGAAGTGATGCTTGATGTACCATTCGAACGACCGATACGGATGCGCGATCGCCGCCGGCACAATGAGCCGGAAGGTGTCGTCGACCGGGATTGCGGTACCTCGCGCTGCAGCGATTGCAGCCAGTTCACGAGCAAGTCGCTGCAGCGGATCTGCCATGAACTCATCGTTATGCACGAGCACATCGATGCTTCGGTTGACGTAATCCGGGAACAAGGTGTATTTCCACGGAATCACCACGCTCCCACTGTTGAGGCTATCGCCGCAGTAGTTGTTGAGCTGCGCGAAGATACCTTCGACATCTTGTTCTGACATCGATCGCAGGCTTTCTGAGCCCTTGATCGAGAATGTCATCACGATGCGATCCGGCAGTGACGCCAGATGGTTCGAGATCTTGACCCGAAGCAGTGACTTCATGGCATCGCTGCGAACGGCGGGGCTTACTACATCAGATACGAGAGTTTGCAATGAAGTGCCTTTCGGTCGGTTCGGAATGAAAAGGACGGTCTAGAACAAATTATAGCACGGCAGAAAAATATTTAGAAAGCGAAAACCCGCCATGAGCTCCCGGAGGAGCCTCTGGGGGCTCGCTGCCACGGGAATGGCGGGTATAAATAGGTGAGTGCTGGCACTTAGCGCATGCACTCGGAGCTGTGGAGCTCCTTGGTGACTGATCGGCTGCCGTACTGATTCTCGTAGATCAGGGTGGAGCCATCGCAGATCTTCTGGAGACCAGTTTCGTCTCCTTCTGTATCTCTGATCTGGACCCAACCCAGCGTGGGATCGGTGCGGTTCCTGTCCTCAGCAACACTTTCGTTGGTAGCAAGGATTGCAAGAACAGTCCCTACCATAACAACTACGGCCATCGAGAAGACGAAGACGATCATGGGTCTGTATGGATCCACTTGCATCCACTTTCTCCACTTGTCCTTCAAGCCGAGCTTCTTGTCCGGCTCCTTCCCGAGATCTTCTGCAATTGCAGGAGCCTCGACTTCCTTCACTTTTCTGCCCATCGTCCTACCTTTCGAAGTGCCCAATGAGATATATACATTATAGCATATTTAGTTAAAAAAGTCCAGTTGCAATAAACGCTCTTATCTGTTAATCTAATATAGTATTACTAATTACCCCGACAACTCGGCCAGACATAAGCCTTTATGGATATGATTCAAGCAGAGGTTACGGGGTCGCTACCCAGCGATACGGGTGAGCTTACAAGCTCAGAAAGGTTCCTTCCCCATGGCAGAACCAAAACCAGAAGGCTTGCGTATTCGCATTCGCCTAAAAGCGTATGACCACAAAGTCATCGACCAATCAGCAAAACAAATTATCGATACCGCTATTCGTACCGGTGCCTCGATTGCTGGCCCAGTGCCACTGCCAACTCGCCGTAGCACGTTTACTGTAGTGAAATCACCACACGTCTACAAAAAGGGTGGTGAAGCATTTGAAATGCGTATTCACAAGCGTCTCATCGATATTACTAACGCGACACCAAAAACTATCGATAGCCTGCAAAACCTTAGCCTCCCGGCTGGAGTCGATGCAGAAATCCGTATGTAATAACGGTTGCCTATAAAAAATAGCCCTTCACATGAGGGCTATTTTTATTATGTACGTATTATTCTACGTCTTCGAGTAAAGCGCTTTGCTGTACATCAAGTAAGTTGGTCACTTCAATTTGAAGTTTTAGAATCCATAGTTGAACGAAAATGATGAAAGACACTAAAATTACCCAGTATACCGTTTGGCGAGTAATCTTAAAGGTACGAAACGTTGGATTATCTGAAGAGAGTTTAAATGACTTCATTTGGGCGGCAGTAGATTTGCTGGCCGCTTTTTTACGAGGTGCTGCCTTTTTGGTTGTTACTTTTTTAGTTGCTGGTTTCTTAGTTGTAGCCATAGAGCTCCTTAGAAGATAGATATTAGGTTCTACCTAGAGTATGCCGAATAGTTGTGATAAACACAAGCATATTTAGTATTAAAACAATAGCTACGCCCACAGTGTTGACTCTCGGGGTGAGATATGGTAAAGTCAGATGGTAACTTTACTAAAGAAATAACAGACGATTCTTGGTGAATTGGTAAGTCGGACCCTAACAGCCTTCGCTGAATAAAGGAAAGATACTGCTAGCCACCAAGAATTTTATGTGGGAGAACGAAGAGCATGAAAGCACTTCTCGGTACCAAAATTGGTATGACCCAACTCATCAGCGAAGATGGTAAGGCAGTTCCTGTCACTATCATCAAAGCTGGGCCTGTGACAGTGACTCAAGTTAAAACCATCGATACCGATGGCTATAACGCTGTCCAAGTAGGTTTTGAGAAGGGTAAGAACTTGAGCAAGGCCGTAGCTGGACACCTTAAGGCAGCTGACGTAACTCCGAAGTATATTCGGGAGTTTCGCGTTACTGACACATCTGAAGAGATGGTAGTCGGAAACACAATTGACGTAACCGCTTTCCAACTAGGCGATGTTGTTGACGCAACGGGTACTAGTAAGGGTAAGGGTTTCGCCGGAACAATTAAAAGGCACAACTTCGAACGACACAAGAAGAGTCACGGTGGTAAGGGCAATGTCCGTAAACCTGGTTCAATTGGTTCGATGTACCCACAAAAAGTCTTTAAGGGTAAGCGCATGGCAGGACGTATGGGTCACGACACCGTAACGGTGAAGAACCTCGTTGTTAGCTACATTGATGTAGAGAACAACATCATCGGTCTCAAAGGCGCTGTCCCTGGACCTAAAAAAGGTCTGATAGTAATCGGAGGAAAGGCATAATGGCTGAAGCTGTAAAAACTCAAGCAACGACAACCCTTCCAAAGGAAGTATTTGCTGTAGAGGTTAAAAACCACGAGCTTCTCAAGCTTGCCTACGACTCATATCTTGCAAACAGCCGACTTTCAAGTGCTACGACTAAAACTCGTGGCGAAGTACGCGGTGGTGGTAAAAAACCATGGGCTCAAAAGGGAACAGGACGTGCACGATTTGGTTCGAGCCGTAACCCAATTTGGCGCGGTGGTGGTATTGTTTTCGGCCCGCGCGGTAACGAAAACTACACCAAAAAAGTCTCAACTCAGTCTAAGCGACAGGCAACTCGCCAG
>CAZFYB010000001.1:95539-152888 GCA_964523145.1 uncultured Candidatus Saccharibacteria bacterium
ACCCTTGCAAGCCAAGCGAACAAGGTACATGTACTTGATGTTAAGACAACTGGTAAAACTGCCGAGATTGTAAAATTCCTCGCTGACAACAACTTTACTCGCCGAGTACTGATTGTTGTTGACGTAAAAACACCTGAGATCATCCGCGCTACCAACAACATTCCAAATGTTCTGTTGATTAGTACGAAGTACCTTAGTGTGTATCACATCTTGAATGCTGATAGTATTGTGCTCTCAAAAGCATCACTTCCAACACTCAAGAGCTGGTTAGTTAAGGAGGAGGCGTAATTATGAGTCTTATCCTAGTAACTCCAGTCACGACTGAAAAAGCATATGGCCAAAGCCAAAAGAACGTATATGTATTTAACGTGCCGGTAGCAGCAAACAAAAACCAAATCACCGATGCTGTCGAAGCACAATATGGTGTGAAGGTTGCTGCTATTAAGACATTAGTACAAACCGGTAAAGCAGTTCGTTTCTCTCGAGGAAAGAACCGTTACCCAGGTACGACTAAGCGTTCTGATAGCAAAAAAGCCTACGTAACCCTAGCCGCTGGTAGCTCACTTGCTATATTTGACGAACCAGCTGAAGAGGAGAAGAAATAATGGCGATTAAAGCTTATAACCCAACAACACCTGCTCGCCGCGGTATGACTTCTCAGGACATGAGCGAAGTTACAACTCGCAAACCACTGAAAAGCCTTACAAAAAGTAAAAAGCAGAACGCTGGTCGTAATAACGCTGGTCGTATTACTGTCCGTCACCGCGGTGGTGGAGTAAAACGTCACTATCGTCTTATGAACCACAACCTTCCTGCTGGAATGGTAGTAACGATTGAAGAGATCGAATACGATCCTAACCGTTCAGCTCGTATTGCTCGAGTAAAAGACCAAAACGGTCTTTACCACTATATTCTTGCCGACACTTCAATGACTGTTGGTAAAGTAATTAAAAGTGGCCCAGATGCACCTGTAGAATCAAGCAACCGTATGCCTTTGGCAAACATCCCTGTTGGTTCACAAATTTACGCCATTGAAATGCACCCAGGTAAGGGCGCACAAATGGTACGTTCAGCTGGAACAAAAGCGCAACTTATGGCTAAAGAAGGTGACTACGCTCAAGTGCGTTTGCCATCTGGCGAAGTCCGTAGGTTCCGCCTTGAAGCTACCGCAGCACTCGGTGTTGTTGGTAACGTTCAGCACCAAAATATTAAGATCGGTTCTGCTGGTCGTAACCGTCGCAAAGGTATCCGCCCAGGTGTCCGTGGTGTTGTTATGAACGCCGCAGATCACCCACACGGTGGTGGTGACGGTGGACGTCACGGTACTGGTAAGGCACCACGAACTCCATGGGGTCAATTGACTCTTGGATATCGTACTCGGCGCCGTAAAGACGTTGCGGGCAATATTGTAAAGACGCGCCACGACGCGAAGAGGAAGAAGTAATATGAGTCGATCACTGAAAAAAGGTCCATTCGTAGACTTCAAGCTCGCTAAGAAAGTGGCGGCGCTAAGTCTTGAAGACCGTACAATTATTAAAACTTGGGCTCGTGCTAGCACGATTAGCCCAGAGATGGTAGGCCGTACTATTGCTGTGCACAACGGTAAAGTACACGTACCAGTACTCGTGAGCGAGAACATGGTTGGTCACAAACTCGGTGAGTTTAGTCCAACCCGTAAGTTCCGTAAACACGGTGGAAAGGCTAAGTAATGGCTGAGGTTATAACTAACGTACGCGCATACGCAAAGGGTGTTGATGTTGCTCCACGTAAAGTGGGCCTCGTTGCCAGCCTTGTACGCGGCCGTTCGGTAGCTGATGCTATCGTTATCCTGAACCACACCCCTAAGCGTGCAGCTCGTCCCCTTATAAAGGTGATTGAAAGCGCTCAGGCAAACGCCGTAAACAACCACGGATTTGACGGAAAAACTTTGACAATTGCTACTCTTTCGGTAACAACAGGTGCTCGCCTCAAGCGATTTAAACCTGCGAGCCGTGGACGTGCGTTGCCATTCCAAAAGAAGTCAGCAAACATCTTGGTTGAAGTGACGGGTGAATTGAAACCTAAGAAAGCTCCAGCAAAGGCCGTAGAAGCTAAGGCTGAAGCGCCTGCTGCTAAAGCAGTGAAAGAGGAGAAGAAATAATGGGACAGAAAGTAAATCCAATTAGTTTCCGTCTCCAGCTCCACAAGAACTGGGATTCACGATGGTTTGCTCATAAAAAAGACTTTTCTCGTCTTTTGATTGAAGATATCAAGATTCGTGAAGCAATCGAGAAGCGATTTGAAAGTCGTCCAACGATCGCTCGAGTTGAAATCGAACGTTCAGCCAACCTAGTGACTGTTACTATTCACACCGCCAAAGCTGGTGTGGTGATTGGTCGTGGTGGTGCTGGTGTGACTGAACTAAAGGCTGATCTTGAAAAGATCGCCAGCCTTCCTGTACGTATTAACATCGAAGAAGTAAAGCGACCCGATCTTAGCGCTAAATTGGTAGCTGAAAATATTGCCCACCAATTGCAACGCCGTTCAAACTTCCGCCGAGCTACTAAAATGGCTGCACAAAACACTATGGCCGCTGGTGCTAAAGGTGTTCGTATCCAAGTTTCAGGCCGTTTGAATAACGCTGAAATGGCTCGCCGTGAAAAGGTAAGCGAAGGTTCAGTGCCGCTTCATACACTTCGTGCTGACATCGACTTTTACACTGCACGTGCGGCTATGCCGGGTGCTGGTATCGTTGGTGTTAAAGTATGGATCTATAAGGGCGAAAGGAGCTAATCGATATGTTGTTACCAAAGAAAACTAAGTATCGAAAAGTTCGCAAAGGCAAGAACGAAGGCGTCGCTACACGTGGCAACTATGTTGCGTTTGGTGACTTCGGTCTGCAATCACAGTCGAACAACGACATTACTTCACGCCAAATCGAAGCTTCACGTCAAGCGATGACCCGTCACATTAAACGTGGTGGTAAAATCTGGATTCGTATCTTCCCTCACACTCCACGTACTCGTAAACCACAAGACGTGAAGATGGGGAGCGGTAAAGGTAACCCAGAATTCTTCGTAGCCAAGGTGAAAGCCGGAACTGTGCTGTTTGAAATGAAGGGTGTTGACGAAGCCGTAGCCCGCGAGGCAATGCGCCTTGCAGCTAACAAGCTTCCTGTTAAAACCAAGTTCATTATGAAGGAGCAAGCGTAATGGCTGACGTAAAGAAATCAACGAAGGCTGTTGAAGTGAAAACACTTGAACAACTACAAGAAGAACTTG
Organism: uncultured Candidatus Saccharibacteria bacterium; assembly: GCA_964523145.1. Taxonomy (GTDB): domain Bacteria; phylum Patescibacteriota; class Saccharimonadia; order Saccharimonadales; family Saccharimonadaceae; genus Microsaccharimonas. Next base: position 98,800 of record CAZFYB010000001.1, read on the forward strand.
TGAAGCTTCAGGGTGAAAACCTTGAATCTCGCCGAAGTCACCGTTTAGGTGAATTGGTGAACCCACACGTTCTGACCGTTCAGCGCAAGGGAATTGCTCGATTGCACACCGCAATCGCCGCAGCTCACCGTGCAGCCGTAAAGGAGGATAAATAATATGGCAAAAACATTGACTGGTATTGTCACCTCTGATAAGGCTGACAAAACCATTACTCTCACGGTCACAAGCCGTGAAACACACCCACTCTACGGTAAACAGTATTCTGTGACCCGTAAGTACATTGCTCATGATGAAAACAACGATGCTCACATGGGCGACCGCGTGACGGTTGCTGAAACACGACCAATCTCAAAGCGTAAATTCTTTAGCTTGGTTTCTGTTGACGAACGCTCACATGGTTCGATCGAACTTAAGAGTGAGGAGGATGCATAATGATCCAACAAGAATCACGACTTAAGGTTACCGACAACAGTGGAGCAAAGGAAATTCTTTGTATCCGTGTTCTTGGTGGTACCGGGCGCCGCTATGCTCACATTGGTGACACTATTGTTGCAACGGTGAAAGAAGCAAACCCAACTGGTGCCGTTAAAAAGAAATCTGTCGTTAAGGCTGTAGTGGTTCGTACGAAGAACCAAATCAAGCGTAAAGACGGCAGCACCATTAGCTTTGACGATAATGCAGCAGTTATTATTAACGATGACAAGTCTCCAAAGGGAACTCGTGTGTTCGGCCCAGTGCCGCGCGAACTTCGTGACCTTGGATACGCTAAAATTATTAGCCTTGCGCCGGAGGTACTCTAGTATGCCAAACGTTAAACGTATTAAAAAAGGTGACACGGTAAAGTTTATTAGTGGTGCAAACAAAGGCACAACCGGTAAAGTTCTTGCAGTAAACACAAAAGACCAATCTGCGCTTGTAGAAGGTGTTGGTCTTAAGCACCGTCACATTAAACCAAGCCAACTGAACCCACGTGGTGGTCACAAAGATATTCACGTTCCTACACCTTTGCATAAGCTTGCTGTAGTGATCGATGAAAAAACTGGCAAGACCAGCCGAGTTGGATTTATTAAAAACGCTGACGGCGACACTACCCGTGTTGCTCGCCAAGCTAACAGTAAGGAGATCAAATAATGGCTAATAAACCAGCTACTATTACCGCTCCTCGCCTGAAAGCCTTGTACAATTCTACAATTGTTAAGGAACTTCAAGCCGAACTCGGTCTCTCAAATGTGCACGAAGTGCCAAAACTTGAGAAAATTGTGGTCAGCGCGGGAATCGGTAAGAACAAAGACGATAAGCATCACTACGAAGCTGTTCGTAACACGATTATCAAAGTAACCGGCCAATCACCAGTTGACCGCATGGCGAAAAAATCTATTGCAGGTTTCAAGATCCGTGCTGGTATGAACCGCGTTGGTATTAACGTTACCCTTCGTGGTAGCCGTATGTACGAATTCCTCGACCGTCTTGTAAACGTGACACTCCCACGTGTCCGTGACTTTCACGGTGTTGGTGCGAAAAGCTTTGACATGGGCGGTAACTTTAACTTGGGTCTTAACGACCAATCGGTTTTCCCAGAGCTTACCTTTGAAGAAACGCAGCACGTTCACGGCCTTCAGATAACATTTGTTATCAAAGCCGGTAACAAGCAAGCAAGCCGCGCTCTTCTTGAAAAGTTCGGTATGCCGTTCGAGAAAGAAGGGGGAATTCGATAATGGCTAAAACATCTGCTGTCGTACGCGACCTTAAGCGACAAAAAATGATTCAGAAATACGCTGCAAAGCGAGCTGAACTCAAAGAACTTGGTGACCTAGAAGGTTTGGCTAAACTGCCACTTAACAGCTCACCAACACGATGGAAAAACCGTGATGCACTCCATGGACGCCCTCGTGGTTACATGCGCCGATTCGGTTTGAGCCGTATTAACTTCCGTGAAAAAGCATCAAAGGGACAAATCCCTGGTATTACTAAGAGTAGTTGGTAGGAAAGGAAACGAAATATGTCATTACAATCAACTGACCCAATCGCTGACCTACTAACTCGTATTCGTAACGCAGTTATGGTTGGTAAAAACGAAATCACTGTTCCTTCAAGCAAAATTAAGGTAGTCGTTGCTAAAGAGCTGAAAAAAGCTGGCTACGTTACCGGCGTTAAGGTTGAAGCGGGCAAGCCACGTGATATTTTAACTGTCACCATTAACGAACCTGGTGAGAACTCAACTATTAACGAGATCAAACGACTCTCTAAGCCTGGACGCCGCGTGTACGTAAGTGCCGCTGACATCCCTAAGGTAAAGAGTGGACGTGGAATTGTTTTAGTAAGTACTTCTAAGGGAGTTGTTACTGGCGATGAAGCTAAGAAGCAGAAGCTTGGTGGGGAATTACTTCTTCAAGTATTCTAGTTAACTAGTGAATTTAAAAAGAACCTCGTTGCGAGGTTCTTTTTATTATTGAAATGTTATTATGAATCAACTGGTCGTGACGCGTAGTCACTTATCCAAAGGGCAGTTTGAAGGAGGGCTTCGCCCTCTTTACTTAGCTCTGTGACCATATCTGCACTTACTAAGCGATTATCTCTAGGTATCTTTTGTATTGGAACAATAAAGTTAGAGAAGTGTAAAATTATATGACCAAATCTTGTAGCTTGTTTGTCATCAAGTATATTCTGCAAAGTATCTACATCTGCTCCAATAAGTTCAGCAAAAGGTTCAATAGGGTAAGTGCCGCCCCCGAATCCAGAGGGGTGTTCACTAAACCTTAATCCGTTACTGTTATCTAGCGGCTCAAGACCTAATATTTCCTGCTCAAATTCACGCTGGACTTCATACTGATCTTTTTCGGTTCGTTCTCTTCCGAAGAATACATCAGCACCAACACTCGTATAACCTATTGCCTGTTTGACAGCAAACACTCCTATTCCGGTAATTGGATAGCGATTTTGTAAATCGCGAATATACTCTCTCGTGTCTCTGGACGGATTATCCAAAAATAAATTATTGGTTATTTCGAGACGTTGACTTGGTTGCCAAGGCAACGGAAGAATTGGGTGGTTGAGTATTCCCTCTGGTGGAGATAGTTTTTTCATATCACAATACATTAGCCTAATTGCAGTGATGAAGCAAGCATGAGCTTTGATGCACGATTATGAAACTCTCTTTGAAAAGAATAGATGCAGTGTCCAATAGTTGATTTTCGACCCCATATATGCTACTATTATCTAGATATAAATTGCGAGTGAAATCTGTGGAGATTTTGCGCTCACCATTACTATTTGTAATGTGAAAGCACAAAAACAAAAACTCTTCACTCGTGCCATAAAAGAATGGAATAGATCATGAGTCGAATCGGAAAACTACCAATTCAAATTCCCTCAGGCGTGACAATCACGGTCGCTGATGATGCTATTACTGTTGTAGGCCCTAAAGGTCAACTAGTAGTACCGCATCTCTCTGACGTAACTGTTACTCTCGAGGACGGCAACGCTATTGTTACTCGTAACGATGACGAGCGTATTGCTAAGGCGCAACACGGCCTACAACGTGCACTTCTTAACAACGCCGTAGAAGGCGTTACTAAAGCTTTTGAGAAGAAGCTTGAAGTTAATGGCGTTGGTTTCCGTGTAAACGGTGGCGGGCGCGAAATCGAGATGGCCCTTGGGTTCTCTCACCCAGTTAAGTACAGCGCTCGTGAGGGTGTTGAACTTGAAGTAAATAAAATGGAAATCACTGTTCGTGGTATCGACAAACAAATGGTTGGTCAAACTGCAGCTGAAATTCGTTCACTGAAGAAACCTGAACCCTACAAGGGCAAGGGTATTAAATATGCTGATGAAGTGGTGCTTCGAAAAGCAGGAAAGGCTGGTAAGTAATTATGAGCACTCTTGATAAAAAAGTTCTCAACCGTACCCTGCGTTCTGCTCGTGTGCGTGCAAAAGTTAGTGGTACTACTGAACGACCTCGTCTTACGGTAAGTATCAGTAACAAGCACGTCAGCGCTCAGCTCATTGATGATGTAAAGCATCAAACTGTTGCCGCCGCGACTACTGTTGGTACAAAGCAAACTGGCAGCATTGCTGAACAAGCTGCCCTTATCGGTGCAGAAATTGCAAAGAAAGCTAAGAAAGCAAAAGTAACCGCAGTTGTATTCGACCGTAACGGCCGTCAATACGCTAAGCGACTTGCTGCACTTGCTGACGCGGCTCGTAAAGAAGGACTGGAGTTCTAATATGGCTGAAGTACAACGAAACAATAACAATCGTGGTGGACGCCGTGACCAAGCTCCGGCTGAGCCAAAACAGTTCGAAGAACTCGTTATTAACATCGACCGTGTCTCACGTGTAGTAAAAGGTGGGCGCCGTTTCCGCTTTAAGGCACTTGTTGTCGTAGGTGACCGCAAAAACAAGGTAGGTGTTGGTGTTGCCAAAGGTGCAGACGTGCAAAGCGCTGTGCAAAAAGCAACTGATGTCGCGAAAAAGACGATGATTACTATTCCTGTCGTAAATGAAACAATTCCTCATGACATCGAAATTAAGTTTTCTGGTGCGCGAGTACTCCTTAAGCCAGCTGCGCCTGGTACCGGTATTATTGCTGGTGGTGTGGTTCGTTCAATTATCGGTGTTACCGGTATTCGTAACCTTCTTTCTAAGTCACTTAACTCAACCAACAAGGTGAACATTGCGTATGCAACTGTTGAAGCACTTCGGAGCCTCGTACCTCGTGAAGAATGGTTAAATGCACCAAAGAAGAAAACTGCAAAACCAGCGGCTGAAAAAGCAGCTGAACCTGCAGCCGAAACAGTGGAGGCAAAATAATGACTAAATACAACGAACTTCAAATTGAAGCTAACAAAGATCGCAAGCGAGTTGGCCGTGGTATTGCTGCTGGACAAGGTAAAACTGCCGGTCGTGGTACAAAGGGTCAAGGCGCACGTACTGGTAAGAAGTTAGGTGTAATGTTTGCCGGTGGGCAACGTTCACTTACTGCTGCTGTGCCTAAGGCGCGTGGGTTTAAGAGCCTTCGTACTCCTGCTCAAGTAGTGTACCTTGATCACTTGAACGCTTTTGCCGGTAAAACAGTTGATCACTTCAGCTTGTTTGAGGCTGGTTACATTGCAACGCCTTTCCACACGGTTAAGATTATTAGCCGTGGTGAACTGAGCGAAAAGGTAACTCTTAAGGTTTCAGGTGCAAGTAAAAGTGTTGTTGCCGCTGTTGAAAAAGCTGGTGGAACATTCGAAAAGACTCCTGTGCCACTTCAAAAGAGCACAAAAGAAGCTGAAGCTACTGATAAGTAAGCGAACTTTTTATAAAATAAGACCTCATAGTTGGGGTCTTATTTTTTATTATGAAATTACATTACCCCTGTTGATGTTTACACATAAGCGGTATTATGTTTAAATCTATTGACAATATGGCAATAAAGTAGTATAATGAAAACATTCAATCAGACGGGGAGTCTGAGCGAAGACTGGGGAAGATGGAAAAACAGGGAATTGTTCACCGCGGATCGTGGGGAACGATCCCCCGTGTGAACCACCTTGAGCATGGCATGGGGATGCCTGAGTGCTCGAGAAAATATTCCCTTACCGGGGTTCCAGATATGATGATGCCTTGCGCTCACTCTGTCTGGAACTCCGGTTCCACCCAAGCCACTCAGAAATGAGTGGCTATTTTCATGCTCAGTTATAGCTAACACTATAGTTTGTGTAGTATAATCAGAAGCAATTGCCATTAACTTTGGGGTAGACAGAAAAGACTGATGAACTGGAAAAATATATTTAAATCACTCAAAAACCGTGATATGCAAAAACGGCTCTTAATTGTACTCGGTATTATCGTAGTATACCGATTACTTTCACACGTTCCTGTGCCACTCGCCGAGCCAACACAACTTCGTGAAGTTATTAATAGTGTTATTGGCGGAACCGACTTTGGTGGGTTCTTGAACCTCCTATCTGGTGGAGCTTTGGCGAGCTTTTCTATTGTTCTGGTAGGGTTAACACCTTTCATTACCGCATCAATTATTACCCAGCTTCTCACTAAGGCTATTCCACGGCTTGAAGAGCTCCATAAAGATGGTGAATCTGGTCGCCGTAAAATTAATCAATGGACGCGTTTTATGACGATCCCATTGGCTATCGTGCAATCCATCGCCTTTATATTCATCTTACGTCAAACAGTTCTAGCAGGTAATACCACTGTTCTAGCTGACCCTACCGCTATTGAGTGGGTGGTTGCTATTACCGCGATGTCTGCCGGCGCAATCCTGCTTATGTGGCTTGGTGAGCTGATTACCGAACAGGGCGTGGGAAATGGTATTAGCTTACTGATTTTCGCTGGTATTATCAGCCAATTACCTTCAATGTTTTCGACTATTGGTGGTTCGTTATTCGCCCCTACGAACGGTGGCATGAACGTATTTAACTGGTTCACGATACCGATCGACCCCTTAACCTTCTGGGTCTTGCTGGCGCTGCTGGTGGCGTCAACGGCTATGCTGTACTTCCTGGTAAAGATTAACGAAGCCCAGCGAGTTATTACTGTAAACTATGCGAAGCGTGTGCAGGGTAATAGTAGTTATGGTGGTATTAAAAGCATCCTTCCTGTTAAGTTGATCGCAGCCGGCGTTATCCCCGTGATCTTCGCGGTAGCCTTTCTGTCGTTACCAGCTTTCTTGGGCCAGGTGCTTAAAGCGACCGGTAACCCTGATTACCTCGAATTTGCGAATAACCTTATCGTTTGGTTCCAAGCGCCTAACCCAGGGGCCTTTACCGGTGCTGAGTGGCAAGCATTTGTGTATCCAGCGGCGTACTTTGTGCTAGTAATCTTCTTTACGTACTTTTATACCGGTATCGTGTTTAACTCGAACGAGATTTCTGAAAACCTACAAAAGCAAGGTGGCTTTATCGAAGGAGTTCGACCAGGTAAGCAAACCGAAAAGTACCTCTCGACAACAGTGAACCGATTGATCTTGTTTGGATCGTTAGTACTCGGGTTAATTGCAGTCAGCCCGTTCATTGCCGAATACCTGCTGTATCACATTGCCGGAGTTACCGGCACAAACCTTTCTATTGGTGGTACCGGGCTTTTGATTGTTGTTTCTGTAGCACTTGAAGCATTACGCCAGATAAACTCGCGTGCGCTGATGGTTACCTACGATGACTATCAATAATATCTTGTTTATGGTATAATATATTCTGTTCATCACCGTGATGACACATGGCAGAAAGTTGGTTCGAACGTGCTCAGTGAAGCAGTCGCCTCAAACCTTTCACGGCTAAAAGGAATTTTAGCCACAAACGTGAAGGCTGGATCGGCGCGGCGAGGCATGGTGTTTCAGGAATGGGCACATGAAAATACCTCAACGCTGCTGAACCCGGCACTCACCCAGATGGCGCTTCGTGAGATCGAAAGCGAAGACCTCGGTGTGCTGGTCAAGGAAGTCAACAAGCAGTTGGTTGACGCCGGCGAGCACCGCCTGAAGGCGAAGCACTCGATCGATGACAAGTCCAAGCAGCCCATCATCATCGTTTACCTCCCGTAATTGGGAGCGCAGAACGGTAGGGCACGAATCAACTTTCTGCCCCTACCTCTAAGTCGCAAAGCGTATTTGCTGTTTAGAAGTAGGTGCTATAGGGGTGCACGGAGGGAGCTTGACGATTCCGCTTGTTTTGCTAGAATAGAGCTACAACCTATCACTCCTCAAAAATATATGGGGATGATATTCTTGAAAACGCTTTACGGCAACCACTTTTTGGTGTATAATTCACTACTGTAACTTATGGCTAGTTCTAAAGAGGTAATCAAAATGAAAGGTAAGGTGGTGGAAGCACTGCCTAATACTCAATTTAAGGTTGAACTCGAGAACGGTCTAAGCATCATCGCGCACATTAGCGGAAAAATGCGTAAAAACTATATCCGCCTTGTGCCCGCTGATATGGTGGACGTTGAGATGACCCCTTACGATCTTACTAAGGGAAGAATCACGTATCGCCACAAGGATCAAATTTAACTGGAGGAATTGCGCTCATGAAAGTTCGTGCGAGTGTCAAGAAAATCAGTCCAGATGACCAGTTGATTCGCCGTAAAGGCCGATTAACAGTTATCAACAAGAAAAAACCTAAGAATAAGCAAAGGCAGGGTTAAGCATGGCTCGAATCGCTGGGGTAGTAATACCCGCAGAGAAGCAAGTTCAGATCGCATTGACGTATATTTACGGCATCGGTCCGAAGTTTGCATCGACCATCCTTGCGGCGGCTAGTATCGAGCCGACCACTCGGGTGAAGGATCTCACCGAGGCTGAAGAACAACGACTACGTGAAGTTATAGATCGTGACTACACCGTAGAAGGCGACCTCCAGCGTCAGGTAACAAACAATATTAAACGACTTAAGGACATTAACGCCTACCGTGGTCTCCGACACAAATCGGGTCTTCCGGTAAACGGCCAGCGTACACGTACGAATGCACGAACTCGTAAGGGTCGCGCTATCGCCGTTGGTGGTGCACAACCTAAGTCAGCAAGTAAGACCTAGAAAGGAATACGATGGCAGATTCAACTTCAAGTAAAAAGAAGCAAAAGCGATCAGTTCCTTCTGGTCAGCTACACGTTCAAGCAACATTTAATAACACTATTATCAGCTTTTCTGATAAAAAAGGTAACGTTATCGCTCAAAGTAGCGCTGGCGCAACTGGATTCCGTGGAAGCAAAAAGGGTACTGCCTATGCAGCCCAAGTTGCTGCCGAAAAAGCGGCTGAAACGGCAAAGGGCTTTGGCCTTAAGTCAGTTGATGTGTTTATTAAAGGTGTTGGTCAAGGCCGAGATGCCGCAGTTCGCGCATTAAACGGTTTTGACATTAGCATTGATAGTATTAAAGAAGTAACCGGGGTTCCACATGGTGGTGTTCGACCTCGAAAGGTACGTAGGGGATAATTTATGGCACGAGATGTTTCACCTATCGTTAAACAGAGCCGCCGTGAGGGTTACGCCCTTCACCCTAAAGCTCACAAGATCATGGCCCGCAAAAGCGGTATCCCAGGTCAACACGCGAACGGTCGCCAAGGTAAGCCAAGTCTTTACCTTACGCAACTTCGTGAAAAGCAAAAGGTTCGCCGAACATACGGTCTTTTGGAAAAGCAATTCGCTAAGCTTATGAACGAGGCAACTCGTCAAGAGGGCCTAGCGGGTGAAAACCTCCTTCGTATGCTCGAGCAACGCCTCGACAACGCCGTATATCGTGCTGGTTTTGCGACTAGCCGTCGTGCTGCTCGTCAGCTCGTTGGTCATGGCCACTTCATTCTTAATGGACGCCGCGTTGACATCCCTTCAATCCGCCTAAAAGCCGGTGATGAGCTTGTCGTTCGTCCAAAAAGTGCTAAATCAGGTTACTTTACTCAGCTCGATGAGGTTGTTAAGGGAAGCACTCAAGGTGTACTTAGCTGGCTTAAGAGCGATGCAAAGAAAATGACGATTTCAGTGACTGGTGCGCCAAAGCGTGAAGAAGCAGAAGCAGAAATTAACGAACAATTAATTGTTGAGTACTACTCACGATAGGGTAAGAGGAGATTTAAATATGACAAAAGTTATTCACAACCCAGCACTCGCTAGCGTAGAAGAGAACAGCGCAAATAGTGCATCGTTCGTTATCGAGCCTCTGCAAGCCGGTTACGGCAACACACTAGGTAACAGCCTTCGCCGCGTATTACTTTCAAGCATTAAGGGTGGCGCTATTGTTGCCTTCCGCGTTGAAGGTGCAAGCCACGAATTTACCACCGTTCCAGGTGTTAAAGAAGACGTTGTTGACATGATGCTGAACCTAAAGAACGTTCGCGTGAAGGTTTCTTCAGACGAGCCAATCGAAGTTCGCCTTGAGAAAAAAGGTGCAGGTGTTATTACTGCAGCCGACATTAAAACAACTGCTGACGTAGAAGTTATCAACCCAGAGCAAGTTATTGCTACTATTGATGACCCGAAAAAGTCGATTGTTATGGACATTGTTATTGAATCAGGTCGTGGTTACCAAACCATCGAAGATTCAAGTGTAAACCGTCTTCACAGCGACATGATCGCTATCGATGCAGTATTTAGCCCAGTACTTCGTGTACGTTACAAGGTTGACTCAACTCGTGTTGGTCAAGAAACTAACCTCGACAAGTTGCAATTAAATGTTGAAACTGACGGCACAATGAGCCCACGTGAAGCATTTGAAGAAGCAGCAGCGATTTTGGTTAACCAATACACTGCTCTTGCTGGCAGCACAACTGTTGAAGCGGCACCAGCACTTGGTCAAGATTTAGTTGACGAAACCGGTGAGCTCAACACTCCAATCGAAGAGTTAAACCTTAGCGCTCGTACTGCGAACGCCCTTATTAACAACGAAATCCGCACTGTTCGTGACCTCGTCACCCTCAGTGAGCAAGATCTTCGTGAGCTTAAGGGATTCGGTAGCAAAGCGCTTGATGAAGTCAAAGATAAATTGGCAGAATTGGACGTCTAGATTATGCACCGACACGGATATAAAGGACGAAAGTTTAGCCGCGAACGCGATCAGCGCCGTGCTCTTCTTAAAGGTTTGGCAACAAGCCTCGTAGAACACGGAAAGATTGAAACAACGCTTCCAAAAGCTAAAGAACTCGTCCGCTACATTGAAAAACTCGTTACTAAAGCTAAAAAAGGTGACTTAGCTAACCGCCGCCGCGTTATTGCTGGTTTAAGTACTCAAGCTGCTGCTTTCCGTCTTGTTGACGTCATTGCACCGCAACTTGCTGGCCGAACCAGCGGGCACGTTCGTGTTGAACGAACTCGCCTACGCCTTGGTGATGGCGCGCAAATGGCAACTATTGCTTTCGTTGATGAAATCAAAGAAGTTACCAAGCCTGCTAGTGTTGCCGCAAAGGAGACCAAATAATGGCTATCAACGCTAAAACATTTAGTCAAAAGCCAGCTGACGTTACTCGTGAGTGGTTCCTTATTGACGCCTCAGAAGCACCGTTAGGCCGTATTGCAACTATCATTGCTGACAAGCTTATCGGTAAATCAAAACCAACCTACACTCCTCATGTTGATGGTGGCGACTATGTTGTTGTTATCAACGCCGAGAACACCGTAGTAACTGGTGACAAAGAAACTGGAAAGGTATATTACCGACACAGTGGATTCCCTGGTGGAATTAGCCAAGCAACTGTTAAGGATGTGCGTGCGAAACACCCAGAGCGAATTATTGAAGCAGCAGTAAAGGGAATGGTACCACGTAACAAGCTCGCAGCTGGTCGTTTGAACCGTCTGAAGGTATTTGTTGGTGAAAACCACGCTCATACTGCACAAACTCCTAAGAAAGTTGAGGTGAAGTAATATGGCTGACGCTACTTATTTCTACGGCCTCGGACGACGCAAGAGTGCAACTGCCCGTGCGCGACTTTACAAGGGTAAAGGCAATCTTACTATCAACGACAAGCCGGCTGCTGAATACTTTTCAGACAACAAAACGCACCTCGCTGAAGTAACTGACCCACTTGCACTAGTAAACAAGCAAAAAGACTATGACGTGACTATTCGCGTTCAAGGTGGTGGTGTTGCTGGTCAAGTCGATGCAATTAAACTTGCTATCGCCAAGGCGCTTACAACAGCTCACTCTGACCTTCGTTCGACGCTGAAGAAGGGCGAAATGCTCAAACGTGACTCACGCGAAAAAGAACGCAAGAAATATGGACTTCGTTCAGCTCGCAAGCGCGAACAATTCTCGAAGCGTTAATACGCAATGCATTGGTAAAGCACCTCCAACGCGGAGGTGTTTTATTATTGCACGATGCTATACTAAAGGTAATACACAAAGAAAGGTAACGCATGGCTAAAGCCACAGTAGGACCAGTTTCAGAAGTACTCGGTATTCTTCGCCAATTTGAAGTTGCCGGTGAACTGACACCGCGTAAAGCTATTACGCATATTCGTGAACTCAGTTTTCGCCCTGGTAAGCGTATTCTAGCTTTTGTTTTTGAGCGTGTGCCGTATTACATCCTTTTTGATGCTGTTGCTGAAGATGATACTGAGTATTTACTTGAGCAAATTCATCAAGATAAACCAGGAATTAAGGGCCATTTTGTGCGCAATCCGCACGATGATTCGTCTACTACCTATGGCTTACGCTTTAAATTTAAAGAAATCTACCTCTTTAAGGTTGCAGCTGAAAAAACACGGCTTGATATTGAGATTACCCGAAGGTTCCCTGATCTAACGCGTAGTACTATTCAAAAGTACATCAAAGCTGGATTTGTTCATGTTAACGGCGAAATGGTCACAAAAACCAAGTACGAAACGACCGAAACGGATGATATTGCTATGATACCGCCCGAAAAGACTGATTTTTCTGATCGTGACATGCCAATTATTTACATTGATGACTCAGTCATTGTCGTGAATAAACCAGCCGGCATGCTGACCCATAGTAAAGGTGCGTTAAATGATGAGTTTACCGTAGCTGACTTTTTCCGCCGCTATACCACAAACGCACTCGATTCAACTCGCCCTGGGATTGTACACCGCCTTGACCGTGATACCAGCGGAGTTATTATTGGTGCCCGCACCGATGAAGCAGCTTTGGCATTAAAGAAGCAATTCTCTGATCGAACGGTAAAGAAACAGTACATAGCGGTGGTTGACGGCACGCCTAAGCTTGCTGAAGCGATTATTGACCTACCGATTGGTCGAAACCCATCTGCCCCAAGTACGTTTCGTGTAGACCCTTCTGGTAAGGAAGCGCTTACGAAGTATAAAGTGCTTGCAAGTAACGAAAAACAAACGTTGGTTGAGCTGAGCCCGAAAACTGGTCGTACACACCAGCTACGTGTTCATATGAGCTATGTGAATACACCTATCGCTGGTGACCGCGTATACGGAAAAGTAAAAACAGCGCCACGGCTTATGTTGCATGCCGAGAGCCTTGAACTTACGATTCCTGGTTCAAAACGAGAAGTATTTATCGCACCGTTACCAAGTGAATTCGAGCAATTATTCCCGAAGGCTGACCGTGGCTAACGTATATGTGAACCCGGTAACAGATGCACGATTGAAACTTATTCAATCTGATGTCCCGGACTCACTACTGCTCACAGGGCCAGAAGGGGTGGGGCTAACGGCGATTGCCCTGTCGATTACCTCGACTACTAAGGCGATTATTTATACCGTGCTGCCTGAGCGTGATGAAAAAGTCGATATCGAAAAAGGTACGATAACCGTAGAGAGTATCCGGCGGTTGTATGCGCTGACTCGCACTATCGAACCGCAAGGGCGGTTTATTATTATTGATTATGCCGAACGTATGGGTACTGCAGCGCAAAACGCATTTTTGAAATTACTTGAAGAGCCGGGGCAGGGGACACATTTTATCTTACTGACGCATCAGCCGAGTCAGCTTCTTCCTACGATACTTTCACGGGTACAGCGAACGGATATTCGACCAATTACTACTGAACAATCTGAAGCATTGCTCGATGAACTCAGTGTTAACGATGCGCGGCAACGTTCTCAACTCCTCTTTATCGCTCGTGGGCTACCGGCTGAGTTAACCAGACTTGTTACTGATGAAGAGTACTTCGTGCAGAGGTCTACCATCGTCAAGGATGCTCGCCAGTATATAGTTGGTTCGGCCTACGATAAATTGCTGATAGCTAAAAAGTATAAAGACGATCGAAAAGCCGCGTTAACCTTACTCGAAGACGCGATGAAGCTTATTCAAAAGACTATTACTGACGGCGGATCGGCGGCAGGAATTGCTTCACTCACTCGATTACAAGAGTTATACGATCGAGTGCTTGCTAATGGTAATATTCGCCTACAATTGGCGGCAGCGGTAGTATAACCACTTTAAACCGTGGTATAATTGATTGAAATGTTAGGCCTACTTGTTATTGCATTACTTGGTACCTGGGCACTTTATCAACGACAAACTGTTGGTGAGGTTTCGAGCGATCTCTCTTCAAAGTTATCAGATAAACTTGATCAGCTATGGTCAATTGCCCAAACTTCATTGCAAGACCGTAAGTATCTTCGGGCTGAAAAGGCACTGCTCACCATCCTACGGGTTGATGAACGTAATGCCAGCGCCTATAACCGCCTTGGTATTTTGTATTCAAAACAACAGCAATACAAAGAAGCGATTGAGTGTTTCGAGATTGCTCAATCGTTAGAACCAAGTGCTAGTAGCTTGCACAATGTCGGGCTTATTTACTATGAAACCAAGAGTTACGATAAAGCTGCACTTGCTTTTGAACAAGCACTCGCTATGGATAGCGACTTACCGGCACGTCATATTGCATATGCAAAAGTTCAAGAGAAGCTCGGCAATGACCGAAAGATGATTGATTCACTCGAGCGGGCTGTTGAGCTTGACCCGATTCCGCAAACATTATCCATTCTGGCTGATGCGTATGAGCGTGTGGGCGAGACTGAGCTTGCCTTGAACTTGCGTGAGCGAGCAGCAAAACTAATTATTCCTCCAAGTCAGAACCGTGTGCGACAGCCTCGCCGCGTAGTAATGTAATCTTATTTTGGTAATAAAAAACCTCACAGTAATGTGAGGACTTTTATTTGGTGCTGGAAGTAGGACTCGAACCTACGGAGCCTTACGGCGGGAGATTTACAGTCTCCTGTGATTGCCACTACACGATTCCAGCATGACCCGTGTATAACAACGAAACTTCATTATTATAGCTTGGAGCCGCCTCACGGATTCGAACCGTGGACCTACTGTTTACAAAACAGCCGCTCTAACCAACTGAGCTAAGGCGGCGACTAATCCATTTTACCATATTTTAACTCCCTGAAAAGGTTAAACACCTATATAATAGAGTTAATGAAGAAAAAAGACCTCCCCATCCTCCCCGCAACATTTGAAAAAATCGTAGGCGGTGGCCAAGCACTCGGAACACTCGAAGACGGAAAGAAGCTATTTAGCTGGGGCGCCTTGCCTGGCGAAACAGCTGAAGTACAGCTGACTAAAAAGAAATCCAGCTACGCAGAAGGCATTGCTGTGTCGGTACTTACTACAAGTGCCGACCGTGTAGAGCCAAAAGACCCAGAAAGCTACTTATCTACCAGTCCTTGGCAAATTATGAACTTTGAAGCCGAACAGCGCTACAAAGCCGCACTTATTGAAGAAGCGTTTGAGTTGCATAATATGCTTCTTCCGAACCCTATCGAAGTATTTACTGATGGTAATGAATACGGATACAGAAACAAAATTGAATTTAGCTTCTGGTTCGATACCGATACTGAAGACTTATCGTTGGCATTTTTCCGCCGCGGCACGCATGGCAAGATCTCGGTTGAAAGCACCAGCCTTGCTTCACCAGCTATTACCGAAAAATCAAAACAAGTACTCGCTGCATTAAACGAACTCCGCTTTGAGGGCCGAGCGTTAAAAACGCTTTTAATTCGTTCAAACCAAAAAGGTGATGTTGCGTGGCAGCTGTATGTCAAAGACAAAAACTTTCCGTATGAATCACTGATGGAGCGGCTTCCTGAGGGTGAAAATGGGGAAGTGATCTACTCTAACCCAAAAAGCCCAGCCAGCGTCATTACAAAGCGTTTAACGCCCCGTGCTACACCTTTAAGTGATACTATTCTTGATGTTCCGTTTACGTATGCAACTGAAGGGTTCTTTCAGATTAACCTGCCGGTATACGAACAAGCGCTTAAAGATATGAAAAAATGGATATTAAAGCAAACTCCAACGGTAGATTTATATAGTGGTGTTGGTACGATTGGGCTTACTATTGGCGGTGACGAGGCGACTTTAGTTGAAATTAACGAGAACGCCGTGCATGAAATGAAGCAAAATATTTATCACTTGAAAAGTAATGCCAAAGCGGTATTGGCGGCGAGTGAAGATGCGATCGATTATATCACCAAAGACAAGACTATTATCGTTGACCCGCCCCGTGCTGGCTTACACGATGACGTTGTGTATCGACTTATTGATGAAAAACCAACACGAATCATTTACCTTTCGTGTAATCCGGTAACTCAGGCGCGTGACGTAGCGAAGCTCGCTGAATACTACGACATTATCGAGCATAAGGGATATAATTTCTTCCCACGAACGCCGCATATTGAACACTTGGTAGTTCTCGACTTACGGTAGTGATTACGGTATAATATGCAAGTTGTGCCGCGATAGCTCAGTTGGTAGAGCGCATCCATGGTAAGGATGAGGTCTCGGGTTCAAATCCCGATCGCGGCTCCATTTTTATTTCAGAACACCTTAGGAGCTTGCTATAGTAGTATAATTTTGCTATAATCGACCTCTGAAAGCCATTATCATTTAAAGGGATACGTAATGCCAAAGAAGAACACAAAGCGAAAATTGGTTGGACTAGTGAGTGAACTGTCGGGACACCGTACGTACTACACTACCAAGAACACCCAAAACACCACTGAGAAAATCAGTTTGAAGAAGTATGACCCAATTGCGCGTAAACACGCTGTTTACACTGAAACCAAGAAGAACCTTGGTCGCAACGAAGTTAAAGCCCGCAAAGGCTAGTCTTCATTACTTTCATCGAGCACCGCTGCTAACCATAGCAGTGATGCCAACGAAGATTCTAACACCGTCTTACTCAGGCGGTGTTGTGTTATATAAAGATATACTTTCCCACCTGAGATTTCTACGCCATGTGGCCAAAAACGCGAAGCAATCCCCATCATAACTGGTGTCGGAAGCAGGTGTTCTACCTTATTGGCGTTAGTGGTGCGCGATAAAATTTGGTACCTGCCATGAACTTCCATACTATGTTTTTGCAAAAGCATCGTGTTGAGCGGTTGCATGTGCGGCTGGGTGGTAAACAGCTTATCGTATTCACCGGCTTCATGGCCAGTTGGCACTAAAAACACATGCGGCAGTGAGGTTATCTGTAAATCTACTTCCATAATCAGCCATAATTGCTCGTGATGCTTGTTGCCAGCGCGCTTATAGCTATCAAACCGGTCAACCATGCGAATGTCAAAGCCTTCATAGGTACCAACGGCATAGTGTGAGTCAAGATGTGAAAGTGATGCAGTGAAGCCTCGAATTGCTTCGTAATCGTCTTCATGTTGATTCATTGAACCGAAATACACTAATCCCATAGTGTCAGCGAACTTGCGCAGAACTGCTGAACGCTTGCGAAGTGCTGGTAAAAATCCTCGCACCATATGTCGAAGTGTGTGCCCACCCCTTGTCATTATTGTTTCTTCCCAGCGTAATCAAGCAGCGTTGCAATGTATTCGGCGTGTGACCATGTTAAAGGCGCTGGTGAGATAACCGCACCATCAATGGGGTCAATTTGTTCACCCATCATACCGGTTGGGGCAGTGTGGCTTTTGATCCAATCTAAAATAGCGAGCGCTGACTGCATATCACCTTTTTCGGTATCATATTGAGCTTGCCATAACGTAGTAATATACCACCAGTTACCAGCAATACCTGGTTTTGTGCGGCGATAATCATCATCTTCAGAGCGTGGAAGGCCAGGATTTTCAGACGTAGTATGGAACGTGTCTTTAAGCGTTTTTATAGCAGCTTTAATTTCAGGGCTATCAACCCCAAAAAGCCCAAACATAAATGCACCAAAGGTTGATGAGGTATCGATAACTTCGTCACGTAGTACTTCGCCGTTTTGAACATTCACTCCTCGGTAAAAGGTTTGGCGAGCTTCATTAAATAAGTACTTTTGAGCTGCAGCCTGAATATCATCGGCTGAGGTGCGCCATTTTACGGCGCTTTCGTTATCGCCGGCAACTACGGCTAGCTCTGAAGCGGCTAAAAGCGCACCATAGGTGACTGCGGTGGTGTAGGTACTCGTTGAAAATGTCTGTTCCCATAAATCGTAACTTGGCTTTGGCAAACCAGTTGTTTCATCGATATATTCACTCATGAAATCGCCCATTGGTTTAATCATTGAGGAGTAGAAGTTTTTAATGAGTGAGTTGTCTTTAGAGAGTTGATAGAACTGCACAAATACGAATACTACCAGCGCGGTTTCATCTTCTTGAATTGGTGGGGCGATAATATCGCCGTGCACGTAGGGGTGCCAACTACTGCCTAGTGCGCCATCGGCTCGGTATTTATGCATAAGGTAGCCATTTGGGTGCAGGCCTCGTTTACAGAACTCGAAGAATCGGTATGCTTCAGGGTAATACCCAAGCCGTATGAGTGGCCAAATAGTATTGGCGCCGTCACGAGGCCAGGAGTAGGCGTAAGCATCGCGTGAATAGTTGAGCATAGTGGTATCGGTACTGGCAATAACGGCACCGTGCTTATCAATTTGCGATTTCACAATCATTAAACTTTCAAGGAAAAGGTTTTGATGTTGCTCGGGGAGTTGATTTGCAAAATCAACAGACGGAGCTAACCACTTACGCCACCACTCAGCGGTGACATCAAGGCGCTTATCAACACCACTTTCTTGAATTTGTTTATGAATATAGAGTGCCTCGCGGTTACTCATGCCAGCACTAATCCAGTGATGTACCCGTGAAGACGAATGCCCCTTAATATGAAGGGTGAAGCGAAGAATCGAATCAACACGACCATGTTCAACATTATTGCCGCCCAGTTCACCATCTTCGGCATCGCGGTACGAGCCTTCGTGGTTTTCAATACCAAACAGGCCAATTGAATGTTGGTCAAAAGTATTGCCATCGGCGGTGCCGGAAATAATTAATGCTCGGCGTCCACGGTAATGAAGAATTGCATCACTATCGGGCAAATACTGCGCAGTATCGGTATTGCTACGAGAATCGCCAATTGCGAAGGCTTGATACAGGAATAAACGAATTTCGCGTTCAGTATCGAATAAGTTAACGACATGGATATTACGAAGGAATACGCTCATTTCGGCATCAACTGTGTCATCGAATTCAAGTAATATGCCGAGGTGTTCGTTTCGAGCTATGGTGTGACCAACTAATGCCATGTGCGGATAGGTTTGCTCGAAAGTCCAGTTTCCATCATCTGTCCAGCTCAGTTCGCTGTTAATCCAGACACCAATTTTATGCCGAAGTGATGGGCCAGCAGCATGGTTTTCAAAGCCGACATAGGGGTAATAGAAGTCATGCACCACACCAAATTTATTGAGCCCAACATGCAGTTCACCGTTGCTGAGTACGATTGATCTAGCCATTCAAGCCACCTGTTCGGTGATACTCGTGCAAACGCCAACGCACGTCACGAATAGCGTTAATGTAGTACAAAAAGGCGTCATACGGCGAGTTGTAAGGGCTAAAGTAGGCGTGCACATCGCCATCGGTGAACCATTTAGTACACATGTAGTAGGCGTGGTCAGAGGTTTGCAGCTTTCGCCAGTCGGCAATAAGTTCATTGTCTTGGGTACGCAAAATATCGCCCTCAAGCGAGTAGACGTATTTCATTGCTTCTTGTTGCATGCTATTGCCAACCCAGGCGGTGAGGTCACGCTCGGCATCGGCCCAGGTAACGGTACTCGGCATACTTAAGGTTCCGGCAGGTTTGTTAGCCTCTATGGCTTCAGAAACGGTGTAAAAGGTATTTTGTGGGTCAGAAAGCCAACGATTCACGAACTCTTCGAAGAAATCAAAGATTCCGGTGTCAGCCCACTGGTGTTCACCGAAAGTTTCGTAGTCCATGAACAGGTTTATCAGTGGCTGGTCTTGAATTGAGTTCTCTAGCCAAGCGGTGTATTTGTCGGAAGTAAGTGGCCATTCTTTCCACGATCGGTTGCTGAAACGGAATGCTAAATCGTCACTTAAGCGGTAATTCTTAAGTAAAAGTGAAATATCTTTCGTTCCTTCGGGCTGGTAGACGAAGTTAGGGCTGCGCCAATCGAGAATAGGATCCCAGCCTTCAGCTAATATACCTTTAAAGCCATAACTATCGGCCCATTGGGCGAGCCCGTCATTATACGCGAGCTCAGTATTACGGAATACGCTCGTTTCTACACCAAAGAGTTCGCGAATTTTAGCTTTATGGGCTTCGACTTGGTGTTCGAATTCGGTTCGGCTATAAAAGAAGGCGAGTGAGTGGTAATAGGTTTCAGCAACAATTTCAACTTGGCCGGTAGCAACTAAGCGTTTAAAGCTGTCGAGCACATCGGGTGCCCATTGTTCGCACTGCTCTATGAACGTACCAGTGATGCTGAGTGAAACTTTAAATTCTGGGTGTGCGGTTAATAGCTTTTCAAGTAAGGCGTTCATTGGGCGGTATGATTTATCAGCGACCTTGCGTAAGATTCGCTCGTTGTTTGTACCACTGAGTGGGTCGGTATCGGTAAAGTAATTGTGATCGATAGAAGTATCAAACACGCTATATTCGCGTACCCGGTACGGTTGGTGGACGTGCATGTACAGTGTTATGCCACGTTTGCTCATACGAATACTCCGGTTTTAACAGGAGTTTGGTACATGTTGAGGCATTTTTGAGCAACATCGCCCCAAGAAATGCGGGTATACTCACGGGTCACATTAGTACTGAGGGATTCTTTTAGGGCAGGTGAGGTTGCAATACCAACAAGCTGGTCGGCCAAGCGATGCACATCCCAGAAATCATAACGGAAAATGCTTTGTAGTACTTCGCCGACACCAGATTGCTTACTAATGATAAGTGCATTGCCGTGGTGGGCAGCTTCAAGGGCGGTTAAGCCAAAAGGTTCGCTGATAGAGCTCAGTACGAATACATCCGAAACGCTATACGCATCGCGCCATTGTTTACCCCTTACAAAACCGGTAAAGAATACTTTATCAGAAATACCGAGGTCGGCAGCTAAGCGGATCAGTTCATCGCGCTGTTCACCGTCACCGGCTAAAAGTAACACTAAGCGGTCGTACTTTTGAGTCGCGAGCGCCATACCTTTTATTAAGTTCGCGAGCCCTTTTTGAATAGTAAGGCGAGTTAAAGCACTTACTACGGTATAACCCTCACTTTTAAGGCCTTCCAGGTAGCGATACGTGCGGCGATCGTATTCGTAGCCATCATCAAGGTTGTCTGCATCGATGGCGTTGTAGACAACTTCGACTTTGTCGGCAGGAATGCCGTACTTTTCAACAATAATTTGCTTCGTAATACCACTGACAGCAATAATACGATCTGCCATAATCAACCCTTGGTATTCAATTTCGTGTACGATGGGGTTACCTTGATTGCCACCAGCTCGGTCAAATTCGGTCGCGTGGACGTGCACAATTAGGGGTGCATCGGTTATTTGCTTGGCGCGCATGCCAGCTTCCATGGTAAGCCAGTCGTGGGCATGAATCGCATCAAACTGCTTATCTTCTACGAAACTTTCAATAAATTCAGTGTAGCGGTGTTGTACATCGCGAATGGTTGTAAGCTCGCCATCGCCATCAATAGGATCGGTGTTAAGCAAAAAGCTGCTATCGTAAGCGCCCATACCAAATTTATGCAGTGGAGAAAGCTCAGTAGCACTATGGATTGTCATGAATTCAACGTTTTCGTGTTTGGCTGAGTAAGGCACTACGAAATCAATAGAAGCACCCTTTAGTGCCAGAGCTTTGGATAAATGATAGCATGCAACCCCTAATCCACCACTGTTATGTGGGGGAAGTTCCCATCCCAACATTAATATTTTCATACCCCTATTTACGAGTCGCGTATAGCTATCGCCTGGCTCCTTTTATTTTGGCACCGTATTCACTCATGATTATAGATGTAAGCGTAGGCATTTACAAGCTAAATCTATTTGTCGATTTCGAACAAATCGTGGGCCCGCCAAACGGGCACAGCAACCTTGAAGGGCACGAGCTGGCAGTAGCCATATAATTCCATCCAGCGGCGCAGTATGTAGCCAAAACGGCCTGGCTGGTAAATACCGAGCCATTCAACATAGCCCCAGTTATCACCAACAGGCAAGCCACAAGGCACAGAACGTGGTTTAAAGGTTTGTTGTGGGCGGTTAGTGGCAGTACGGGTGATCTGCTTTGCCACGAAGGTTGCTTGGTGTAGAGCTGGCCATGCCATACCGCTGTGTTTAACGGTGTTGCTATCGCCAATAACATATACGTTTGGCATTGCTTCAAGGTGCGGGTTTACATTCACCCGACCGTTTGGCGCAAGGTCGAAAAGGTCAGCGTTTGCTTTAAAGAAGGGATTATTCGCAACACCCGAAGTCCAAACGGCAGTTTTTGTCGGGTATTTTTTACCATCAATAGTAAGTGATTCGTCTTCGAGGGCTTCAACTTTGTGATTCACGAGTACTTTAATACCCAGCTTTTTTAAGCGTTTACCAATAACTGTGGCTGCTGTGTTTGACATTCGTGGCACAATTTGTGGTGCGGCTTCGACAAGCGTGACTTTTGATTGCGAGCCTTTTAGGCGGTACAGTGTTTTGAGCGTTTGCAGATATTCGTGTAATGCACCGGCAAGTTCAATGCCGGTAGGGCCAGCGCCAATGACGAAGAACTCTTTATCGAGCTTTTTGGTGACGACTTCTTCGTGGATATGTTCTTGGAACTCACGGATTTCAGCCAGGCTTTTAATGCCGTATGAATGATCTTCCATACCATTGATACCGAAGAAGGTAGTCACAGAGCCAAGGGCTAATACGAGTTTGTCGTAGTGGTAGTCTTTGCTTTTGCCGGTGATAAGGTTACGCGTAGCATCAAGTGAAGTGACAGTATCTTGCACGATTTCAACATTAGGGTGGTTGGCGAATATGGCTGCAAGGGGAATGACTGATTCGGCGGTGCTACGCCCGGTTGCGGTTGAGTAAAGTGTTGCGTGGTGCAAAAAGTAGGTTTCGTCTGAAATAAGCGTGATCTTGCCGATCTGTCTTTTGCTTAACTCTAAAGCAGCTTTAACACCACCAAACCCACCACCAACAACAACCACGTGCATTACTATTTCTCCGTTATATCTTACTGTTTATGGTAACAGGCTTGCAGAGGTGCGTAAAGAGGCTTGCGAAAAATACAGACTACTTTAGATTTTCGCCCTCATCTGTTAAAATTGAGGAGCTTAGGGGCATAGTACAACGGTTAGTATATGGGTCTCCAAAACCTAGGATCGTGGTTCGATTCCACGTGCCCCTGCCAAGCATAAGTGCAACGATATAAGATTTCCTTGGAAGTCTTTTTTGTTTGGTATCATAATAGTAATGCAGGAAAATCCATCCGACAATGGTGTTGAGTTAAGTCAGTATCCAGATGATGGCGAACTTTGGTTGCTTGATTTAGAATCGACCCCAGAAAGTAGACTTGATGCTGTGTGCCGCGCGTATGAATCGCACACCGGCAACAGTCTACCTCGCCCCTTAGATGAGAATGCTCAATTAAATGTCAGGAAATGGCTCATAGATCAGGAATTCTCCACTTCCAAGGCAACTGACTCGGTTTACTCAAAGGCACTTTTATGGCGTAAGCATCAGTACAGTGCGCCATTAATTCATCGTGATGCTGGCATTAAGGCCGGATGGCTACAGCAAGCTCCGTGTGTGACATGTCATCCTAATGATACCAGCTCCGCTCGTCCAATTAGCTTCAGTATTCGCGTACGCCCGTTTAGTGCACAAGCAT
Source organism: uncultured Candidatus Saccharibacteria bacterium (assembly GCA_964523145.1). GTDB lineage: Bacteria > Patescibacteriota > Saccharimonadia > Saccharimonadales > Saccharimonadaceae > Microsaccharimonas. The sequence continues at coordinate 122,333 of CAZFYB010000001.1, forward strand.
TAAAATCATCGAGCTTAAAGAGTATTAAAGAAAAAATAAGAAATAGCATGGAGGGAAGATTTCAAGATACGGGCGACTGGACAGATACGGAAGTCTGCGTATCTATCGTTGCCGTAGTGGGCAGAAATGATAGAAAAAAAGATGTCGATAACATGGCAAAAGGGTTATTGGACTCAATTCAAAAGTTCACGTTCACGGATGACAATATGATATCTCATCTATCAATACATCGACTAAAGCAAACGGGTGTAGAAGGTTATTATAAAATTTTAGTAAGACCAGTTTCAAATAATATGTCGGACGTAGTTTATACGCAAGTTAAAATTAATTGGCTTGAACTCCCTGAGATTACGCTTTAAAGCAAAATAATGAAAAAACACGGAAGAATGGCCTAATGTCGGAATACTACCTACTGTAGGAACTCCTTCAGTCCTATGAGTTAATGTTCTTAATTCTTCCACGGGAGGGCTGCAAGCATAGGGTGATAAAATTAGTTTCCTTGATTGGAGGCTTTTTCTTTTTTTATGAAGGTAGACTATACTTACTGCAATGAAGACATTGAAGCTAATTGGTTCATTCATCATAGTGATCGGTTTAACAGCTGCTGTTATTTTTGGTTTATGGATAGTAGTCAAGGCGGGTTGGGATGCATATAGAACTTTGACTGAAGGTGTACAAGTAACGATTTTAGCTGGATTTGTGACTTTATTTACTACACTATTTTCAATAACATATACGAAAGTAAAAGAGCGAAAACTTCAAATAGAAGCGAACAACAACATTCATAAGCAGAAGCTTTACAGCGAATTTACAGGTAAAGTGGTAGATTTACTTTCTGATCCCAAACTTGGTGAAGATGATGCATGGACCCGAGAAATGCGACTTAACTTTATGAAGAACGCATTTTTATGGTCTGATTCCGCTGTCCTTAAGGCTTATCAGCGATTTCGAATTAATTCTCAGCTAAAAGATGAGGGTGAACAGGCCGTATACGACATCGCAACTCTATTGTTGGAATTTAGAAAAGATATGGGACTTAAAAATAAGAAAGTTACACAGCACACAATAGTAGATATTCTTTACGATCAATCTGACCTCATTGATTTTTATAAGAAGTTCCCTGAAAAGAAATAGTTCTAAGCTCGTCCACTAAGGGCTGCCAAGCATAAGTATATTGACATTATATATAAAATATGATATAATCAATTCTAATACTCGTGAGGTAATTTTGTGGAACTATTAATTATTTTATTTTTGTTATCTTTATTTGTTATCGCCCCAATCATGGGTGCTATTGCACTCACGTCCGGTGTAAATACAAAGCCAAGACTATCGAAGTCAAAATTGGCTGAGACGAAAGTGAATAACGCTCTAAGTAGACTCGATATGAAATCGTACGTTATATTCGAAAACGTAATTCTTCCATCTAGTGGTAATACTGCGCACACAGAGATAGATCACATAGTAGTATCTCCGTATGGAATATTCTGCATAGAAACGAAATCTCATAGCGGTTCTATCTATGCATATGAAAGAAATAAAGACTGGGCGCAGTACCTTGGGGGTAAAAAATATTCAATCAACAGCCCTCACCGACAAAATTACAAGCACGTAAAAGCCATAGAAGAGTTAGTAGGGTCTGACTTGAGAGCACCTATTCACTCTTACGTAGCCTTTCCAAACGCATATCAAGTAATTACTGATAGTAATTTCGTTTATTGCAATATAGGTGCATTGATAGACCATATTTCTAGGCACAACCGGCCAATATATACTATTGATGAATGCACCCGCATAATGAAGTCTTTAGCTTACGCAAGTAGCCAAAAAAATGCACTTTTGAAAGTTCATATTAATGAAGTTCAATCGTATTTAGCTACTAAATCAGTTTAATATACTCGGTAATATAGTTCCAAGCTCGTTCACTAAGGGCTGCCAAATATAAGTAGTCTGAATTTAGTCTACATCTTGGAGGCTTTTTGCTTTTGCTTGTAAATCTAAAAGACTTGCTCATAATGAAACTATGACTGACAAAGAACCAGGTTTCCCACCAATTCCATACCACGAAAAGTTCAATTACTTTATAGGTCCTGATGGCGAGTCGTATAGAACTCCAAAACCTGAGTTTGCTGCCGAAATTGCTCAAGAGAGCTTAGTAAGAATGAGCGCTGTAGCAAAGCACAATAGGGCTGCGATGGATCGTTTACCTGTAGAGCAAAGTTCTTGACTCTTCCACTAGGGCTGCCAAATTTTAGTATTATAATAGTCTCCGTTCTGAAGGCTTTTGCTATAATAACTACATGAATAATAAGAAACTAGCACCACCCTTACTTCTTATTCCCATCCTACTTATAGTCACTTCGTTCATCATCCTGATCATCGCCAACCTTGTACTCAACCCGACATTTTGGATGACACCCGACACCGCTCCGGTAACTCTTACTCCTGTATACATTACAGTTCTGAACGGAGTCTTTATCTCTATTGGCGGAATAGGCTTACTGAGTTTATTACCCTGTTTGATTGCTGGCGGGCTGTTACTAACAAGAAAGAGAGTTAATACTTAGTGATCAATTTTGATGCGATGATACTTAAGGTGGGTAAGTGGAGTATCTTAAAAGTACCTCAAAACATAAGCGACAAACTTCCTTCGCGTGGCCAAGTAATGGTAAAAGGTACCGTTCAGGATTACGCTATTGAACAAGTATTTGAACCTGATGGAAAAGGTGGGCATTGGCTTAAGTTGGATGAGCAATTACAAAAAGCTATTAATGTAACAGCCGGTGATACGGTAAAAGTGAATGTTCAATTAAGTAAAGATTGGCACGAGCCAAATAAACCGCATGATTTCTCGAAAGCATTAGAAGAAGCTCCGGAAGCTGTTAAAAAACTTTGGGATGACATTACGCCAATGGCGCGATGGGAATGGATTAGGTGGATCAATGCTACGCGTGAACTTGAAACGCGCAATCGTAGAATTGAAGCGTCAATCTCAAAAATGCACTCAGGGAAGCGTAGACCATGTTGCTTTAACCTTGCATCGTGCACCGACCCGGATTTGGCGAAGAGTGGAAAACTTATAGAGATTAAATAATATTGACGATCCATTCAAGCATTGATAAAATAATATATGGAAGATCAAGTGATACAGCACAAGATCATTATATGTAGCGAATCAAGTTCAATAGTTCAAGTTATTTAGTTCGTAAGCTACATCTGTTGGTGCAAATCTTCCAGTTTATTTAAGAGGCACTTCGGTGCCTCTTATTTTTTTGCTATAGTTACTCTATGAAAACTATCGCAAAACGTTTAACGGACGGTCAGGATTTACTGATTGAAATCATGAAGATCGCTAACGAACACCACATTAAGGCTGGTGTTATTTTGTCTGCAGTAGGTAGTCTGAAAGAATCACGTATTCGAGTTCCTGTTATACATGGTGAAGTGAAATACATAGCTCCGAAAAATCTTGAAATTGACACTTTGCAAGGTACTGTGTCCGTAAACGGAGCTCACCTCCATATATCTGTTTCCGGCATTGATGGATTAATGATGGGCGGTCATTTGAAAGAAGGCTGCATCATCCGTACTACCTGCGAATTGGTTATCGGGATTTTGGACAGCGTTGAGTTTACGCGCGAAGCTGACGAGATGACTGGTTTTGATGAGCTTGTTGTACGCAATATTATATGAATGAGAATCAAGTACAATATCTATACAAATTTTGTATGTGTTTTGTTGTTTACTGAGATCGTTATATACTACCTTCAATGAACGAATTATTAGATAAACTTCGAACCTTTATTAACGAGAAAGCCTCGAACCCCGAATTCGTACATCACAAATGGTTTATTACTTGGCATCTTGAACTTGTTGAGACTTTATCAAAAGATATGATGCAGTATTACCCTGAATCTGATGAAACGACCATTATTGTTTTAAGTTGGATGCATGACTATGGAAAGATTATCGACTTCGCACATCAGTATGACGAAAAGTACGCTGATGAGAGTAAGCGGGTTTTGAAAGATCTTGGGTTCGATGATGACTTTGCGGAAATGATCGGTGAAAGCGTAAAGCGATTCGACAAAAAGGATCATCTTGAGAAAGAAAGTATTGAAATCAGAATAGTTTCAAGCGCAGATGCATGTTCGCATCTTGTTGGCCCGTGGATAAGCCTGTACTGGCATGAAAATCCTAGTAAACCTTTCGAAGATATTATGAAAGAGAATGCACGCAAATTAGGAAATGAGTGGGAACTTAAGGTTACTATTCCCGAGGCGATATCTGCGTATCAACAATTACATGATGACGCTATGCTTCATGCCGAAGGAGCATTGAGGCGCATATGATGTTAAACTTAGAGATATGAGCGAAATACTTCTTGTTACCGGAAGCAATCACAAATTAACTGAATGGCAAAGGCTTATGCCTGAGGGCGTTAACTTAAGTTCTGTCGACTTAAATCTCGAAGAACTACAGCGTGATGATCCCCTTGAAATTGTGACTGATAAGGTAAAATTAGCCTATGAACACGTAGGTAAACCAGTGGTTGTTGAGGATGTTTCGGCTGGACTTGTCGAACACAAAGGTCTTCCAGGTCCTTTTATAAAATTCTACATAAAAAGGTTAGGGCAAGATGCATTGTATCAGTTAGCTGGACGGAAAGATGGCGCACAAGCTATTGCCTCTTGCTCAGCAGCTTACTATGATGGCACGAACTTACTAGCTGTTAAGGGTGATGTGAATGGCACTATTGTTGCACCACGTGGCGATAGTACATTCGGCTTTGATGTTACTTTCGTGCCAGATGGATACGAGCAAACCTATGCTGAGATGGAGTCGTCTCTTAAAAATTCTATAAGCCACCGAGCGATTGCTGTCTCACTTCTACTTGAGGAAATGAAAGAGAATAACCTGCTATAGTACAGCAACCAACTCAATATCAAACACTAAATCACTATTTGGCGGAATGCTCGAAGAGGCGCGCCGTTGCCCGTATGCCATTTCCGAGGGTATGAGTAATCGGCGAGTTCCTCCAACTTTCATGCCAGGGACGCCTTTTGTCCAGCCATCGATTACCTGATGGAGTCCAAAAGTTGCTGGGCGATTGGTATCATGGCTACTTTCGAAAATAGTGCCATCAACGCACAAGGCTCCGGTGTAGTGAGCGGTAATGGTCGCATCGTCAGGGACAATAGCGCCGTCACCTTCTACTAAGTCAATAATCTGTAGTTCTTCGACTTTACCCTTTTTCCCGAGTGGGGTGAAGTCTTGTAATAATGTGCCTTTGAGTTTTGAATTTTTCATGTTCTTAGTATATCAAGCAAACTGTAAGATATCTCACAGTTTATATATTATTATCACTGTAATATAGATATAGAGCAAACAGCTCAACTAATACAGCAAAGGAGAAAAATGGATATATCAACAGCGATCACGTTGCTCACGATTAACGTCATCGTACTATCTTTTGTCATTTTAGTACTGATTATTGGCATTATCGTGTTAATAGTTAAATTCAATAAAATTGCTAATAATATTCAGCAGACTTCTGCTAATGTAGCAAACATTACCGAATGGTTGTCACCCGTAAAAGTATTCGGCGTGATTGCCTCAACTATTTCAGTATTAAAAAAACGATAACGTAAAGGAGAAGAATATGGGAAAATTATCAACAGTTGTACTAGGAGCTATCGGCGGATTTATTGCTGGTGTTCTTTTGGCACCGAAAAGCGGTAAAGAAACCCGCGATGAGCTAAAGCAAAAAGCGACAGAAGGTCTTGAAAAAGCGAAATCTGGGGCAAACACTGTAAAGGGTGAGCTAACAGAAGGCGCCGAATCTATCAAGGGAATCGCTAAAGATGCAGCTAAAGACGCAAGTCGCACTGCAAACCGGATTAAAGATGAAGTATCACAGCGAGCGTCTTCAATCAAAAGCGAAACCAAAGATACAACCGAAGACCTAAAGCGAACAGCTCGGTAACTTCAACCGTTTATAGTAAAAGCCTCCACTTGGAGGTTTTTATTTTTTTGCTATAATTGTAGGTAGATTACTATAAAAAATATAGCAAAGTGACGTTATGACAAAAGAAGACATTGCAAAAATCCAGTTCGGGCTCGATTCGTTTGGAGATATTCCAGTTGATGAGAATAAAAAACCGTTTAGCCATGCAGCGGCTATTCGTCAGGTGGTTGAAGAAGCTGTTCTTGCTGACAAACTGGGCGTAGATGTGATCGCGCTAGGTGAGCATCATCGGCCTGATTTCTCGATCTCTAGCCCAGAAACTGTGTTGGCGGGTATTGCGACTCGTACGAAAAATATCAAGCTTGCATCTGGGGTGACGGTACTGAGTTCCGATGACCCTGTGCGGGTATTCCAACGTTTTGCTACGCTAGATGCGCTTTCTAACGGGCGAGCGCAAGTGATACTTGGTCGTGGGTCATTCACTGAATCGTTTCCACTGTTTGGTTACGATATGCAGGATTATGAGCTGCTCTTTGAAGAAAAAATCGAACTCTTTTCACAATTATTAAAAGAAAAACCAGTAACGTGGTCGGGTACGCGGCGTGCACCACTTGAAAATGCTGACGTCTATCCTAAAACTGAATCAGGGCGTCTCGAGACCTTTGTTGGAGTCGGTGGATCGCCGCAATCAGTAGTACGTGCGGCACATTACGGCTTTCCTGTGATGCTAGCGATCATTGGTGGCTCACCTGAGCGTTTTGTACCCTACATTGACCTATACAAGCGAGCTGCGAAAGAATTTGGCACTAAAGCTCACCCTGTCGGCATGCATTCCCCTGGTTTTATTGCTGATACCGATGAAGAAGCTATCCGCATTGCTTGGCCAGCTCATAAAAAGAACTTTGATCGGATTGGCAAAACACGTGGTTGGGCACCAATGACCCGTGAGCATTTTTTACAGGAAGTTGAACACGGTTCGCTGTATATAGGCTCGCCAGAAACAGTTGCTCAAAAAATGGCTAAAGCAATTAAAGCTTTGGGGGTTGAACGCATTGATTTAGTATACGGCGGTGGCCCCATGCCCGCTACGGCCAGATTACACATGATAAAGCTCTATGGAGAAAAAGTTATTCCTCGTGTGCGTGAAATACTTGCCGAGGATACTAAATAGGTGAGTACACCTGTCCAAACGATTGGTGTTATTGGTGCTGGAAAGGTGGGCATTGTACTCGCGCAGCTGGCGGTGAAAGCGGGGTATAAGGTGTATATTGCTGGATCAGGTGACCCGGAAAAGATTGCTTTAACCGTTTCAGTATTAGTGCCAGGTGCTATTGCCGTTACGAGTCAACAGGCAGCGCTTAAGTCGGATGTTATTATATTGGCGATTCCACTAGGAAAATACCAACAACTCCCAGTCACCGAGTTAAAGGATAAGATAGTCATTGATGCCATGAATTATTGGTGGGAAGTTGATGGTGAGCGACCTGATTTAACCGATGAAAATACTACTTCAAGTGAAACAATTCAACGGTTTTTACCTGGATCTAAGGTAGTGAAAGCATTTAACCACATGGGGTATCATGATTTGTTTGATGATATTCGACCAGAGGGTGCAGTTGATCGTAAAGCGATCGCTATTGCAGGTGTTGATGAACTGAACACTGTGGCGAATATCGTTAATGCATTCGGTTTTGACCCACTGGTAATTGGTAGCTTAGCCGAAGGCGAAAAGCTTCAACCAGGCTCTCCGGTATTTGGTGCTCATGTTAATGTACAAACCTTGCGGCATTTGATTGATACAATAAAGTAATGAGCAAAACAAAATATCTGCACTCAGCGGGCGGGCTTATTATTCAAAATAACGAAGTACTGCTCATTCATTGGGATGCACCTCGCAGTTCATACGATTTTCCAAAAGGTACGATTGAACGCGGTGAAAGCCCTGAACAAGCGTGTGTACGTGAAGTGCTTGAAGAAACCGGTTTTAGCACTGAAATTATAAACTATATCGGACAAACTCATTACGAGTACGACTGGGTCAATGGAAAACATTACGATAAAATTGTTGATTATTTTTTATTAACACTAACAAGCAAAGAACCGGTTCTGCCTCGGCGCGAACTATTCGAAACATTTGATAACGTTTGGCTCCCAATTGATGAGGCTTTAGAAAAACTCACTCGTGATATCGATAAAGATATACTGCGCAACGCCCTAGAAATGTTGGATACCTATGCCTAAGCGCCGGCAAAAATCTGATATTAATGCCTATCGACTTGATATAAACTGTGAAACAAAACGGATATTCAAAGATGAGGCAGAGGCATTACATGCGGCCGAAGACCGGATGTTTGACTATCTAGGCTTAGAAATCGCCGTGTACCAATGCCCTGTCTGTCGGCAATGGCATCTAACCAGCATCACATCGGCCGAATCAAATGGCGGTTTTCGCGCATAAATCGATGAATAATTTTATACTCGTCTAAGTTAAATGTTGGCTCGACACTATCAATTATTGGTTGAGAATCAGTATCTAAGAAGCCCTGAACGATCCAATTGTTAATAACGACTTGTTCACCTTCGGCATTAACCGGTACAGCAATGGGCCCCTTGTACGCCCATTCAGATAACTTTGTTTGCTTGAGCGCTAATTCAAAACGCAAATTATAAAGGTTGCGATCTTCTTTGCCTACACAAGCACCTTTGCATTGTCCGATACTATAAGCAAAACACGCCCCTTTGGTTTTCTCGAGGCCCATGAGTTTAGGACATAAATGGTTATCTCGAGTCAGTTGATCAAGCTTTTCTTTAGCTTTCATTTTGTTTTTGAATATTCCGTATATGTCTTTGATTTTTGTTTCATTGTTTACATTGCCATAATGAATAGATAATTGAGCGTAGCCATCATCTTCGGTCTTGACCATCATTGCGTACTGGGATACTCGGCGCAGAAGCCGATTGTAAAGTGGCATAAGGTCTTTAACCAACTTAGATTCTAGCAGCAGAGCAGACAGCTCACTTCCGGTCGGAATTGTTTCAACATGGTGAACATATTGACTAATTTTCACTTCTTTCGGGCTGGTGCTTTGGAAATGCGACAGCACCCGTTTTCGAAGCGTGACACTTTTGCCGACATATATCGGCTGGTTCGCTTCATCTTTAAAAATGTACACGCCAGGGGTGTTTTCTATTGATTCAAGCTCTACTTGATTTAAGTGTGGCGGTAAAGATTGGTTATTTAGTTGATGCGATACAGCTACGTTGAATGATTCAGAGCCATGTTCGTCAAAGGCAAGTTGGCTAAAGTAATGAATAGCGCGGGCATCCTCAAGCGCACGGTGCCGGTCAAGTACCGGAATGTTATGGCGCTGAATAATTTTTTCTAAGCTATGGCCATTTTGTCCACTATATAAATAACGAGAAAGTCGCACTGTACAAAGCAATTTTGGACTAAAACGACTTCCTACCATAGCAAACTCGTTTTTTAAGAAAGAATAATCAAACCGAACATTATGGGCGATAAACACGGCGCCGTCTAAAATCTCAAGGAGCTCATCAGCAATGTCTAAAAAAGTTGGCGCACCTGCAACATCAGCGGCGGTTATGCCAGTTATAGTGGTGATTGCTGAAGGAATGTGAGTCTCAGGGTTAAGCAGTGTTGAAAATTCTTTGGTAATCACCCCATTGTCCACCCGAATTGCCGCGACCTCTAAAACACGACTATTACGATAGCTGCCTCCGGTGGTTTCGATGTCGACATAGACTACGGGGTAAGGGAACACTGTATATAGTATAGCTTTTCTATTGAGATCAGAAAACACGCCTATGCTTGATAAAAGCTTATGATAGGTATATAAAACTGTTTAGACTTGTGCACATGCGTGAGTTGCCTCGTGGCATCGCCACGAATTAACAATTCACCTTCAAAGAATAGAGCGATGATGACTTCAAGCAGCGAAAATGAACGAACCTTCTCGGCTGAAACGCAAGAGCTTGTTGACATTCAAGCTGCTGCGTTTTTAAAAGCCCTACGGATGCGTGATGAAGAACGAAACCGTATAGAGGTGAGCGAAGAACTTGAGTTTCAAGCTCAAGAAGAGATCGAACCGTACGATGAGAAATACTTCTTCACACGCGTTTTCTCTTTACTCTTTGCACCTTTGTGCAGCGGGTTACTGTTGGCAGGGCTAACAATCCTGGCCCACGGAATATTCATAAGAGTTGCTCCTGGTGAAACAGGGAAGCTATTCTTGGTCTCATCGGTACTTGCGGTCTTCGTTTTAGGCTGGATCGCAAACGCTTTCGTCCGCGGGCTTGCATCAAGTCTCTACAATGATGGATCTCGACTCATTCCCATTGAGCCGAGGTTTCTCATACTAGGACTCTTGGGCTCCAAAGGTTCGTTTCCGAATTCAGAACTGGTCGTGAGTCAGTACTACGAGTCCCTCCTGAATTTCATCCCGGGCTGGAATAGTTGGGTGATCAAAATGGACACGTCTGCTCAGATCGATTCAAACATTCATGTACTCAAACACGTAAGGGATGGAGATATTCTCGTCGAACTGATCAGTCCAGGCTTGCCCAAGACAAAACGCAAGCTCTTCAGGCGAAGGTGAACTGCTCCTGGCGCGGCATTTTTTGCCGCGCCAGGAACCTTCTTTTTATTTTTCGAAATTATTACTTTTTAATATTCCTGTATATATTGCAAGAATATTGCAATATATGCGCTTTTAATGTACTCTTAAAGCAAAATATTAGTACATTTTACATGATTGGTCGGTTACAGACTTGATGTACGCACCAAATTTGCAACCGGGCAGTGATCCGGGTCTGTTGTTCGCCTTAAAGGCTTGAGCCATCAGATATGCAATACCTTAACAATTTGTCTGATTATACTTACAACCTAAGGGGAGAATCATGAGCGAATCATCGGGCAGGCCCACGGTACGCATTCCGGAACATGAAGGCAAACCGCCCAACGTGTTCCAGAAGGTGCGCCAACGATCTGCTGCGAACGAAGCAAAGCAACAAGAGCCCGTTCGACCAACCGTAGAGGTGTCTGCAAAGCCAACCTGGAGGGAATCACTTCCTGACTGGCTGCGCGACAGCGAACCGGCAAAGTCCGAACAGCTCCTGCACCTCAAGTGGATTCTTTACAGCCGACTAGTGTTCGCACTGAAGGATGTGAAGAAAAATTCGGAAACCGTCTGGATTCCGAATTTCGAGAATTACCACAAGGGAGCGGCCGACAACTTCAAGTTCGTACGAGAAACGCGCCAGGCAACTAGCGCAGTTATCGTTGTGCCTGAAGCGAGCGGTGGGGTAAGTAAAACCACCGTGTCGACACTATTGGGCGCCGAGCGGAGCCTTTCAACGGACATGAACGTCATCGTTTACGATGGTGATACAAGTGATCCGAACGTTTTCATGTGGTATGGCCTTAACCCTGATGAAGGGTGGCTCACTGGGCAAAGCCTTGTCAGCTACTTGAATGAAGGGTGGGTGCCGTCCTACAACGACATGACGCGCTACTGTGCAGCGGAGTTTGACTCTGGTGTCTTGGCGATTCACGCCGTGCGAGGAACATCGATCGATGCCGAATCAACCACTCTGATCGTTGATAAGGTGAGGCCTACGTGCCACACTCTCATCTGCGATACAGAGCCCGGTACCAAGGAGGATGTAGCGACACACGCTCTCATCAAATCTGCGGATATCGTCATCGTGCCAGGTTTTGCATCGGGCACGAAAGAACTCGAAGGGGTGAATTCGACGCTCGACTACGCACCCTACGGCCTTCGTGGCCTTAGGGGCGCTGTCGCCGAGCATGTGATCATCGCAATTAGTGGCGTCAAGCCACGCGAGTTCAATCTCCGCACAAGGCATCGGCTGGCTCGACGCTACGGTGCGTCTGTTCACCAAGTCATCTTGATTCCGTTCTCTCAGTACATCAAGGGGACCGGAAACTTCGATGAGATCAACAAGATCAAGATGAGTGCACTAGATCCGCGCACGCGGTATGGTGTATCCAACTTGAACCGAGCCGTCAGCGAGTTGGCGGGCACACTGAATCAACGCAAGGAAACACAAAGGGTGGCTCTTGCCAACCTAAGACGAGATGAAGTGTCTCGTTCACAACTCCAGCACGACAACCATCAAGCTGTCTCAACGCACTGAGAGAGAGAATCATGAACAATTTGCTTGCGGACGCCGATGAGTCGGTGACCGCCACGAGTACGACCGATCGTTCAATGGGGTCATACCCTATTGAATGTGACTGGGTCCAGAAGTTTCGCAACAGCGGCGCCGAAGATCAGCTGAACTCGATTTTCGGCAATGCGGTCGGCTTCATCCTGGAATACTGGTGGGTGATCATGCTCGTTGCGGTGCTGATGGCAGCCCTCACCCTGGTGTTCAACAAGAACAGGCAGGGTAACGCATTCAAGCTCGCCATGACCGTCGCCATCGTGGGCTTTCTGCTGCCGCCTATCCTGGGCTTGGGTGTCAATCTGAATCCTGGCCCCTGCTGATTCGCTGACCGGGCAGATTCGTTCTGCCCGGTCAGCCTCATCATTCGAGAGGAAAAGAATGCTCTGGATACTTGATTTCGGAAAGGCATTGAACGAGTTCGTGAAATGGCTCTGGGATTACGTCCAGCAGCTACTCGGACTTTCGATCGACTTCAACGCGCTGTCTATCATCATCTACATCTATGGAAACACTGCCGCCGTAGCCTACGAGCTGGTTATTTACGTTTTCACAGCTGTTATCGTGTTCTCGCTTTTCATTAGGAGGATGCGTAAGAACGGTGCCGTGTCGTTGGTCATGCTTGTAGGAATCGGAGTGATTATACCCTTGTGGTTTCTCGCTTTCGATCAACTGCAGGAGATTGGCGATACATTAAAGCGCCTGATGCTAGAGATTCAACCACCGGAAAATCTTGACGAGGTTATGAACGAAAACCTTATAGATGGTTCGGTGGTCACGCTTTCTCTGCCGGTATTCCCGGTTGAGCAAGCGATCATTCCTGTAGTTTTGACTATCCAGCTTGCCGTTTCTGGACTTGGGCTCCTGTTCCTGATGGTGGCCTACGAGATCACGAATGTTGTACTGACGTGTCTCGGATTGCTTGTGTTTGCGATGTATGGGCTTGGTGATCGGACGCGGAAATTCTTCGCTATGATTATCAGCATCTTCATCGTGACCGGTATTGTCGGCATCCCGGTTATTTTGCTCTTCACGCAGATCGCACAGCTCCTTGCTGGTGCTTTGTTAGGAGAAATTGATAACGGGACGTGGCAGACGTTGTTTATCTTTGTTGCCGTAATTTCAGCTTTGATCCTGCAACCACTTATGGTTAAGGCCGCTTACAAAAGGGTCAACCAAATGGTGGGTAGGGTAATTGCTCAGGTCGACAACAAGCTGCGAACAACGACCGAGAACAAGAATCGTCTCGATGCACATCTTGCTGGTAGTCAGCGCACAACGATAACACATCGTTTTGCGCAGATGCGAGTCAGTACGGTTAACGCCGGCATTGACAAGCTCGATAACTGGAAGATGGCTGGGGCTGCTTCGATTTCACAGAAACTCACCAATGCAGCAGATAGGGCATCGAAAATCGCCAAACCTGCTGCTAAAGTGATCTCTCCTGTGGCAGGTGTAGCATCAAAGGCTTCACCTGTGATCGCTGCAATTCCGCATCCTGCTGCTAAGGCCATTTCGATAGGTGCACCAATCCTCAATTCGCTCGTAAAGAGCATCGGAAACAAACCGCTGCCTAGAGATCGAGTGAGGAGCTGATCATGGCACAGAATTCAGGGGTGGGGGAGAACTATTTTATCCCCCACCCGCGCACCATGCGTGTCAACTTTTTTCCGTTTGACGTCTTCGACTACGTCTGGACGTCCCTGATTTTCGTTGCATGCTTGCTTCTTGCTCAGTCATGGGGCGATTTTGGAAGTTTGGCATGGTTGGTTTTTGGTGCCATATGGTTTGTGACTATGTGGCCAATCTTTCCAACGATGAATGAACGTCTGTACTACCTGGGGCTAGTCGCTCCATTTAAAGAGCTGTACTTCCATCGAAAGAAAGGATACATTTGGCGTAAAGGTCAAAAAGAGAAATATCCGTATGAAGTACGTGAGTTTGGAAAGATGGGGTTGATTTATACCCTTGACCGACAAACTTACTCGATGATATTCAGCATGAAGGGTAGCCCAGTGGCAGCCTTGAGCCTTGTGTCGCAATATGGTCACAATGCTCAACATGCAGAAATTCTTCGACGTGCTTCAGCGAGTACCGGGCTTCGCGGCCTAGAGTTAACGCTCGGATACGACATACGGCCTGAAAACCCGTTTGCCGTGCGTTATGAGCTTGCCTTAGGGGGAGATTTGAATGTGGTACTTCCAGAAGCTTTGGTAAATGGGACTCCTGAATCGGAGTATACCGCCAAGGATCATCGGGAAGTATTTCGCCGACAGATCGCCAACGAGATGGAGCTCATGGCTCTTGATGCACCCCAAGTAAGCATGGTGGCGGTCTTCACGATTAAAGACAACCGTGTCTTTCGTAGAATTCTCCGTCAAGGAATGTTCTACAGCCACCAAGTACGCCGCGAAACACTTGTGCGCATCAGGGAAAACCTGACCACACTTCTTCGAACGGTGTACGAAGGAGTGGAGATGCTCAACGGCGACCAAGCTGAGGAGTACCTTCGCAAGTCACGAGATATCGCCGAAATCTACGAATTCTATTCTCAGATGGATGAATTCTATTCTGATGAGGAGCAGAGACGTACGATGCAGGGTGACGAATCGTTCGTGCCAAGCAGTGATCGTCCGGTGTATCATGCGCCGTTCGACCATATCATTGCAAATCCTGAGTCCTTGACGATGGATGGCACTTCGATCGCGCTCATTCGGTTGACTGAATTTCCGCTCGATCAACCGCCGGTTGACTACCTTCGAGAATACAGTTCGGTTTTCAACCTTCCTGTCCCTTTCTTTTCGCTGAATGTAAGCGGGAAGACGAAGAAAGGATCGCTGCAGTCCTTCATCAAAGGCCCTCGTGAAACATTCATGGATACCACACTAGAAATGGTGGGGAATGCCAAGGGAGGATCCGAGCAAGATGAAGTAAACGAAAGGCGTGAAGCGGAGCGCCAAAGGCTGAAGGCAAGCTACACAATCGATTTCAAACCATCGGTTGTCATTCTGGCAGCAAATCAAGAGGACCTGGATTCCCAAGTTCTTAGCACTATCGATTTGCTGCGAGAAAAGAACCTTGGCCCTGTGCACGTAAAGGGTAGGTTCCGCCAGTGGCGTGAAGTTCTTTCGACAGTCACCCACCTTCCGTAATTACATCAGACAACAAGTATTGCCGGGTGGGGTGCGACAAGCACCCCACCCAAATAACTTTTCTGTAGTCTTATATATGTTTATATGAATCTCCAGAGGTGTTATGAAATACCTTGTACTTTACAATTCAGTCAACCAGGGAGGAGCCGCACATGAGCGGTCGATCATTCCGTTCAACTACGGAAGCTGTATCAATGTGGCAGCCTGGAATCGTTCCGGCTGATCTACAAAACCACGGAGTCGTCATTGGCTTCGAGCAAGTCACCGGCAGACTCGTAAAGTTCTGGCCATATAGTCTGAACCGCGAGTCGAACTACGTCTCAATCGAAGGGGTGAAAGGAAGTGGTAAAAGCACTTTCATGAAATCACTCCTGCTCCGGCTACCTTGCTTTCAAGCCAGAAATGTCAACAATGAACTTGAGACATTTCGCAGCCGCACAAGCAGTCGTAAACCAAATGTCGGTCTGGCAGAGTACGCTCCTGTTTTTGAGAAGCTACATGTCCAGATTCACGATCTGGCCGGAGGTAATGGCATAAACCTTTTCGGCCTCTTCAGGACAGAAGGCGAGACAAGTGTATTTTCCATTTACTTGGCAGAGCACTTGTCGAACAACACGCTGACTACCTCAGATAGAGTCTCGATTCTCGCGGGCATTCACAAGATGTTCTCTAATCGAAGTGTCACGCCGCACCCAGTTGTGCTTGAGCGAATTCTACGGGGTCTTACTGAAGATGACTATCTTCAGTTCTACGAGAGCGATAGCGAGCTCATAGCAAAGGTTCTTGAAAAGGAATCTGACGCGAATGAGAGCACTGTCGAAGACCTTGTACTCAAGCCTAAGGATCTTCAGGGTTATCGACCTGAGGATTTGGGTACTGTAAGTTTCGGAGCAAGTCACCTTGAATCGGCCAGAAGAACCGCTGACATTTTCCTGTCTCTCGTAAGAGGGTATAACGGAATCTTCAGAGGTACGGACGACCTTTACGATGTACTAACCGGATCTGACGTCGGACTCGACTGGTACAACCTTCCCGATGGGGCGGCCGAGATCATCGAATCCGCTATCATGAAGGCCGAAACCACAGCATTGAGCTACGGTAACGAACTTGCGCCTGGAGGGCGTGATCTCACAAAGATCATTCCTCACGCGAGTTACAGCGATGAAGAAGGTGAAGCGCTAAACACTCTTCTTCATACTCGTATGGAAGCGCAGCGCACTAACAAGTTGCGTATGCTTCCTACGGCCGTGTTCAAGGCAAAGCAGTATCACATCCAAGGCACGGTTGGTGAAACTGGCAGTATGCACCGAAAGTACGCAGCTGAAATCGAGCTTGGCGTTGGTGCTTATGTCGTGTTTAAGCAGCCGGATGACGATGCTTATCTGAACAAATACCGCGAACGTGGTATGCCTGAAGAATACGTTCGTTTGCTACCAAGGCAGACGGAAGGTCAGGCAATCATCTACGTTCCTGGTAGGATGCCTCTACGATTGAACCATTTTTTGCTGCCTAGTGAACGGCCGTTGATCAATACAACCCAAGCAAGTCAGCAAATGAACATGCAAGTTCCTTTGTCGGAGATGAAGGAGTGGCAAGAGAGGATCGGCAGAAAAGGCGTGATCAATATTGGTCGCGATGAATCTATCCACGGCTAACTATGAGATGAGGTGAATGATGGGAGATTCGGCGAGTGGAACCATGATCGGTGTTTTCGGAGGAGCGCTTGGTGCGCTTGTCGGTATCCCGATTATTATAGGGCTTGTCATTGGCTCCGCAGGAATGACTGCATGCGAGAATGGTTTTGCGGTAAGCTACTCAGAAATTGAGGGGATGCCAGCCGCTGACTACCTCGAACAGTTTTCCCAAAATGAGCAAGATGAAAAATTTGCGCTCATTAAAGAAATCTATCGTGCAGGTGCAGAGCGGGCGATCCCCGCAACGCCTAAAGCGATAAAGACTGTCATTTCAACCGGTATACAAGAAACCGAGTTGACGAATCTCCTTGAATGCAACCCAGAAGGAGAAAACCAAGACAGCGGAGGTTTCCTGCAGCAGCGACCCAGTCAAGACTGGGGAAGCTGTGATCAGATAACGGATCCTTACTACGCGACCAATGCATTTCTCGACCGGTACGACAAACAGCAAGATGTTGAAAACCGGTCGATGAAAAGTATTGCCTTGGCTATCCAACGGCCACGCATTTCTGCATATGATCGATGGAACTGGGATCGCACGGCAGAAGAACTGTACGAAATGGCCATTGGCTCAAACGGACGGGGAAGTTGCCAGCAAAGTACCGAATGGCAGTCGCCAATGCCAAGTCACTCGGTAAACAGCGACCGCTATGGAATGCGGAAGCTTTTCAGGGATAAGCCGCCATCGATGCACTGGGGTGTTGACATGGCGACCGATGAAGGAGAGACGATCTATGCTGCTCACTCCGGTGTTATTGAATATATCGGAGAGAACGGTCAGCTTGGTAATTTTGTTCGTATTGCCCACGATGGAGAAATCTTTACGGGGTATGCGCACATGGTTAGATTCGTCTCTGGTTTAGGCAAAGGCGATTACGTTGATGTTGGCGATCCGATAGGGTACGTTGGCGATACGGGATTGTCGTTTGGTGACCATCTTCATTTTGAAGTAACCGTTGAAGGAAAGAGAGTTGATCCTCTCACGTTTTTCCTTGAACGCGGCATCGACCTGACGAAGCCAAGTGGATAGCTTAATCCATACAAAAATCAAGCCAGTCCTTGGTCTGTTACCAAGAACTCACGCAGTTGAGCCTAATCTGCAACCACCTGGCGTTGGTGGGTCGCATTATCGCGACCCACCACGCCTGGTAGCCAAGCACCCCTCCCCGGGTGCTTTTTCAATGCCAAAAAATAAAAAGTAGTGATATACTAACCGCATGAGTATTGAAACTGAGAAACCAAAAACGTCACATCCGCACGTGAAGATCGTACGACACATCGTACCTGACCCCCTCCCGCCAACAACAACGAAAAAAGATGCGTTCCATCATATTTCACAAACAGTATCGACCAAACTTGGTTCACCAATGGCCTTCTTGTTAGCAGTGCTACTTATTATCGTTTGGATTGTTACCGGGCCATTTTTTGGTTTTTCTGATACATGGCAGCTCGTCATTAACACTGGTACAACCATTATTACTTTCTTGATGGTATTTGCGATCCAAAACACCCAAAATCGTGACGCACGAGCTATGCAGTTAAAGCTAAACGAACTTATTAAGTCGAGTCGAAGTGCTCGTACTGAGTTTGTTGATATTGAAGAACTTACCGATACTGAACTTGATGTCTTGTCTGCTCAGTTTAAAGAAGTGCACGATAAAATCCTTATCAAAAAATCTCGCAATCTATAATACCGTTGCACCCCTGTTGTAAGTACGGCATACTGTAGGTGTATGATTCCTGCGTTTGAAACTGGGTCAAGTCATGAAGATGAACACGGAGTACCTGAGATACTCAGTGCTATTAGCAATGGTGGAGGGTATTTAGCGGTTTCTGAATATTTTGAAACGCATTTTAGTCAAAGCGAAAAGGACACCGTGCATAACCTGTCTATGTATTTGTCTTTGTTGTATCGCAGGCCCGGTTTAAGTTCAAAAGACGCCTATGATGAAAGCCTTAGCTTAACCGAAGCACATGAAGCAGGTTTTATTTTAGGTCATGCAATGTTCGCTTCAGATTTAACGGATCGACAAAGAAATGAATTGTGGGATCTCTTTGATTTTTTGACAGAAGCATCCAGTAGCTCACATCGAAACCAACATGCCGACCTTGCAAAAGACATTGTAGAGTCAAGTATTTCACAGGCTGATCATTCATTGGCTAGTTTACCCAGTAGGGAGAAACTCCCTATTCAACAACTCTCCTCGGCAATGTCGGCTAATGGACGAGAGTATAGAAGTCTATTGCGTGGGTATTTATTAACCAAAGGGATGGTACAAAAATCTATTGAAAATACTCGCGAACCTGAAGTATATGACCTAACAAAAAACGGCTTTATTCAGCGTGCGCTCGAAACTTTTAATAAATCGAGTACTTATGTAGACGACCCATTTACGACAACAAAAAATATTAATTATGATAACGGTGTTCGACAGCTGAACCAGAGCGCTGAAATACTCGCCGAAGTGACAGGGAAAGAACTTGCTTTAGTAGGCGGTTCAAAGTACCTCATACACGATGTTCGAAAAAACAGCCCTGGTGGAACATTTCATTCAGTTCCTGACAACGCCATTCTTACAGGAACTTTTAATAATTTCTTTACTGCCGAAATTCCTTCAGAACAGGAAATGACCGAAACAACAGAACCTACTTCATTATCCGCTTATAATAACTATGTTTTTAACGGGCTTTATTTACGAATTCGCGGTGCATCACTTAATTTTATGAACGGACAATCATGGACTTTTGAAGCAGATAAGCACATCTATATACCTTTAAACTACAGCGGACAGCAGTTATTTGCCAAAGACAGAGACGATGATATACTAAAGCTAACATAAGCATTATTGATATATAGACGACTGGAGCAAAGCATGAACCCGAATGAACAAAATCAGAATACGCCCACACCCATCCCTTCACAAGAACCAATGACTTCCACCCCAGAGGCTGATCAAGCAGCTATGCAGGCCATTGAAGCACTTGAATCTGCCGATGACTCAACACCTAACACGGCGGCGCAACCTTTCGTAGCATCGCCACCCCCCGCAGAAACTCCTACACCTACGGCCCAGACCGAGGAGTGGACAGCTCCTATTGCTAATACCGTTACAACACCTACACCCGTAGCTCCTGTGACTCCCGTTCCAAGTGAGCCATCATACTCGGAAGTTCCACCAACATCAGCTGACCCAGTAACACCTGTTGCTGCCGGTGTAGGCGCAGCTCTTGGCGCGGCTTCAACTAATCAAGCAACAAGCACTGAACAACCTCACCCATTCCCTGGTGCAAAAAAACCGGTGAATAAAGTTCTCGTTTCCCTTATCGCATTACTTATCGTTGCGGTAGTAGCGGCTGGTGTATATTTCGGCTGGCAATACCTTCAACAGTAATTTGATATACTGAGTACATATGAAGCCGTTAACGCCCGCTATTCCTCATGCAATCATTATGATCGGTATCCCAGGTTCTGGTAAGAGCGCTTTTGCCGAGCGTTTTGCAGAGACTTTTAAAGCTCCTATTATTAATGAGTCGCGACTTGCTCATGAAGCGGAGTTAGATTCAAAACAATTGAAAAAAGTAAATGAATCACTTCTACATGAAATAACGAAAACAAAAAGCACATTTTTATATGAAGCTAGTAAAAGCACGAAAGCATCTCGCGCCGCGCTGATTAAATTCGTTACGAAAGCTGGCTATAAACCACTAGTCGTGTGGGTTCAGACCGAGTCCAATGAGGCATTACGTAGGGCGAACAAACCTTTTCCTAAAGGATCAGGGCTTAGTAAAGATGAATTTACTGAGGCCGTGAAAGCCTTTCAACCACCTCTCGTACAAGAGGGGGCGATTGTCATAAGCGGTAAACACACATTCGCTTCACAACTTAAAATTGTATTGAGCAAGATTTCAGTTGTTACTCGACCATCAAATGAGACACCCCTCCAATCGCCTCGACCGTTAAACCCTAACCGGATTATGGTGCGAAAGGACGACCGTGCCGATCCTTCAAGATGATGAGTTTGGAAAAATAACCGTCCGGCGAAGTGCCCGGGCTACGCAAGTACGCCTACGTGTTGCACCGGATGGAACATTACGCGCTTCACTGCCTATGTACGCACCGACCTTTTTAGTCAAAAGACTTATTAAAAATTCCCGCCCACAATTACGCCAGTTACTCGAACAATCGGTACCAAAAAATGGCTTTAAAGATGGCATGTCGATTGGTAAAAGCCATACACTGATTGTGCGTTCTGCTACGAAATTTACTGTATCGCGTAAAGGGCAGCATATTACCGTGGAACTTCCGCCAAATAAGACGCTTGATGAAAGTGACGTCAATCGAGCTATCCGTGATGCTGTCATTGCGGCGCTACGCGTAGAGGCAAAGAGTTACCTACCGAAACGGCTCTCCTACTTAGCAAACCAAGATGGATTTCATTATGAACGGGTACGATTTTCTCATGCGAGTGGACGGTGGGGAAGTTGTAGTAGCACAGGGACGATCAGCCTTAACATCGCTTTAATGAAATTACCCTTTGAGTTAATTGATTACGTTATCATTCACGAATTGGCGCATACAGTACATATGAACCACAGCCCAGAATTTTGGGCCCTCGTAGCTCAAGGCGACCCCAATTATAAGCTCCATCGGCGTGCCCTTAAACTTGAAGCGCCTTCTATTTAGATATACAAATCAGGCACACCCCGCTATAATCATAAGCAATTATGTTTGAGGGTGGACTGCATTATAATTCAAGCGCCGATAGGGCGGTACGCTACATTGCTTTACTTGGCACACCTATTTTTGTCATCCATAGCCTTTTGGTTGCGGCAGGGTTAGCACCGAGCACTAATTATTCAGGCCTCATTATTACACTTGTTATATCTATACCTTGGCTCATGTTAGGCTTGGTTCACTTTTTCATACCGGTGAAATCTCGTAGAGAAATGGCGATTCGGCTCATTGCGTATCATTTTTTCGGCCTGGCAACACTCGTGTTTGTTACCGGTTTCGAACAACCCCTGGCGCCAACCTTCGCCCTACTGTTTATCGCCACTAATATATATTTTGGCCATAAGGGATTTTGGCTCAGCGTAGCGTCTGTACTTATAGCTGCAATTCTTGATATAATTGTCCGCTATCCCCAAAACCCCATGATTTTTTGGGAGAACGTCATTGGTGTTTTTGCCATCGTCTTCCTCGGTACTGCCTTAATTGGCATTATAAGCGTGCAAGAAACTCGCCGTAAAGCGCTGGTGCAAAGCCAGGCCCAAGAGCGATTACAGTATGACCGTATACTGACAATTATTAATAATTTGACTGATGCTGCCTTTAGTACCGATGAAAATGGGCGAATTATTATGTATAACGCCGCCTGCCTCGACCTACTTGATACGAATGATAGCCTAAAGGGTAAAAATATTGGTGATTTATTCACTCTCAGCGATACCGAAGAAGGCAAAGTTAACCTATTTGAAATACTGTCGAAAACCGAACGTGCCACGCGGCGTGATGACCTAAATCATACTTATTCAGATGGCGAGTCGATACGGCTTGAAATAACCTCAGCCCCAATTCGTAGTACCTACAGTTTGCACAAAAAAAGTCAGCAAGTGGGATACATTTTGATCATGCGTGATGTCACGAAGCAAAAAAGCCTTGAAGAAGAGCGTGATGAGTTTATTAGCGTTGTCAGCCACGAATTACGCACTCCAATTACTATTGTCGAAGGGACACTTTCAAACCTCGATGTTATGGTTGGGCAAAAGAAGGCAATAGATCAAAAGGTTCTAGCCGATTCAATTAAAACTGCTCACGACCAGGTATTGTACTTGGCTCGAATGGTAAATGACCTGAGCACCTTATCAAGAGCCGAGCGTGGTATTGCCGATGCTCCTGAAGAGATTGACGTGACCGAACTATTGCATGCACTTCATCGTAAATACCAAAAGGAAGCTGAGTTAAAGAAGCTGCATTTGAATATTGATCTCGGCACGAAACTGGGCAAGGTGAGCGCTAGCCGGTTATATCTTGAAGAGCTCTTACAGAACTTCGTCACCAATGCGATAAAGTACACCGAAAAAGGGAACGTGACTATTGTCGGTAAACGCACGAAAAATACGATCGAGTTCAGCGTCAAAGATTCGGGAATTGGCATTAGTCGTAGTGACCAGTTAAAGATTTTCCATAAGTTTTATCGTAGTGAAGATTACCGTATTCGCGAAACCTCTGGCACAGGCCTTGGATTATACGTGTCTGCTAAGCTATCACATAAATTAGGGACACATATTGAACTCAAAAGCCGTTTAAATCATGGTTCAACGTTTAGTTTCGAATTACCCGTTGCCGAATAATTACAACGATGAACGAGTCGGTCGCACAACGCGACCTTTCCATGTGACAGTGCGCCGTTTGTATTTAACATAACTAAGTACTAATAAAATCGCTTCTTGAGCCAATATAACCGGCCATAACAACGCACCAATCAGCCAACCACGTTTCCATACGCGGTGTAGATAAAAGCCGTAGACAAGGGCGTACGTCAGTCCAATAGCCAAAGCGATGAAATGATGGAGATTCCAGCCAATAAGAACTGCGCTGACGATAATAAAAGCCGGAGCGAGCAGAATAAGGATATCGAGCAGCGCTACAATAACGATTGCTCCATTGGCTTGCAGTAAGGGAAAAAGAAGCCTAATACTCGTCACCATTTGTGAACGCCATTTCTTTTCATACCCAATCCCAAAATGCTCAGAGGAAATAAGAAACCTATACTCGTTTGATTTGGCTAACGCCATAGATAGCTTTGACTCGGGCTGAATTGCTGATTTAATATGCTCAAAACCACCAAAACGATCTTGAAGCGCTTTACGATTTATCAACCATGCATTACTCGCTGTTGCCGGTGAGGTCTTACGATGAAAGAGTATCTCCCAGAAATAGCGCAGCGGAGAGAACAGTACGCTTGCACGCCAGCCATCTTCACGCCGCGGCAGTACCGATACCATAGTGGCACGCTGCGATAGGGCATAGCGAACAGTATTTTCAATTGCATCGGGGGTAATACGGGTGTCGACATCCATGAATAAGATATACGAACCACTGGCTTCGCTTAGTAACCCTTGCAAAGCATGGTTTTTACCAAGCCAGCCCTCAGGTAGCGCCTTACCTTGGACGAACCGCACACCAGCATGCGCGTATGACTTAATAAGTACCGAGGTATCATCATGGGATACATCATCTAACACAATAATCTCAAGCTTGTCGTAGTCAGAAGCGATAACTCTTTCTAGACACGCATGTAAAGCATGTGTTTCATTGCGGGCCGGTATACATACCGACACGCTTGGAAGATCAACCTCAGCCGGAAGTATTGCGCCTTTGAATGGTGGAGTAAAATGCCGAAAGGCAAACCGAAGCTGTCGAATAATAACAATGAGCATACCTATAAGTACGCCGTAGGTAATATAAAGTATAGCCTCAAGCATCTATCAATATGATATCATATTGACGTTTCGCCCTAACTGGGGTATAGTTGACTTGACAGTCTGCACAAGCAGGCTATTTATTTTGGAGGAAAAAGGTGGCAGACACTACAAAAGTCACTCGCATCAAAGCTACAGATAGTGCAAAAGCACCGACTAAAGCAAAAAGTGTGAGAACAGCGAAAAAGCCTCGGCAAGAAAAAGAGCCGAAGAATTGGTTCACCAAAATGCTTTCTGGTATTGGTGGCTACTTCAAAGGTGCGTGGACTGAGCTTAAACAAGTTCGTTGGCCAACCCGTAAAGCAACGTGGGGTCTGACTATAGCGGTACTACTGTTTAGCGCCTTCTTTGTTGTTATCATTCTCCTCCTCGATTTACTATTTAACTTTCTGTTCGAACAGATTATCGCCTAAATAAGGAACATTCATATGTCAAATAACCGTTACGATTCATCACGACAATGGTACGCCATTCATACCTACAGTGGCTACGAAGAAAAAGTTGCCGACAGTATTCGCCAGCGTATTAACGCGGTTGATATGGCTGACAAGATTTTTGACGTCATGGTACCAAAAGAGAAGCAAATTGAAATTAAAAACGGTAAACGTAAAGTTGTTGAGAAAAAGATTTTCCAAGGCTACGCCCTTGTTGAAATGAAACTTACCGATGAAACATGGTACATTGTGCGAAACACCCCAGGTGTTACCGGGTTTGTTGGTACAAGTACTCAACCGACACCAGTTTCTGACCAAGAAATCAGCAAGATCAAAAAGCGTATGGGCGTTGAAGACCCTAAGCACTTTATCGACTTCCAAGAAGGCGAAGTGGTCAGCATTACTGATGGGCCGTTTAAAGGCTTTGACGGCGCTATTTCTGAAATCGACAACCAAAAGGGTAAAGTGAAGGTTATGGTGAGTATGTTCGGCCGTGATACTTCAGTTGAGCTGGATGCACTGCAGGTTAAGAAAGTTTAATTAACTTTTCTTGCAACTATGAGAAAGCTTTACATGTGTAGAGCTTTCTTTTATAGTTGGTTGAAATGTCTGAATCAATGAACAAAAATGGTGAAGTAACCGTTTTATTCCATAAGGATGACACACTTTTAATTCCTCCGTTTGAGCTACCCAGAGAAGCTCGCTATGAAAAAGAAACGTTTGAGGCAGCATATTACCGATTATGTAATGACTACGGGGTTGTAGGATCAGTTGATTATCGACCAGAAATTTTTTATGACATAGACAAAGATCTTCGTGTTTTTCTTTTTAAACCTCGATATGGAGAACTTGATACGTCTGAATTCTTTGTACCGCTTGAGGAAGTAGTACCGCATCTCGAAGTCGAAGATGGATATGAGCTCAAAAAACCTATCGATAGGCAGCTAGTTGCAAGAGCAAGATTACTTTTACTCCACCGTGGATCTGGACTCAAATAGCCAAAAGTGGTATACTACCTTAGTTACGCACTAAATAAAGCTTCAAAATTATTTAGTACAAGGAAAAAATATGGCAAAGAAAATTATTGGAAATCTTAAACTACGTATCCCGGCTGGTCGTGCGACTGCAGGTCCTCCTGTTGGTTCAACACTCGGTCAATGGGGTCTTAATATGATGGATTTCATCAACCCTTTTAACGATGCTACTAAAGATCTTATGGGTAAAGATGTCATCGTTCACATTCAAGTGTTCGAAGACCGCACCTTTACCTGGAACTCACTTGGGCAACCAGTTGATGACATGATCCGCGAAAAAGCTGGTATCAAAAAGGGAAGTGCGAAACCACACACCGACAAAGTTGGTAAAATCTCTCGTGCACAGCTTGAAGAGATCGCTGAAATCAAAAAAGATATGCTTAACGCAATCGACATGGATGGACGCGTAAAAGTTATTGCTGGTACCGCTCGCTCAATGGGCGTTGAAGTAACCGAATAACAGTACTCGCATTTAAAAACACCCCTTCATTGGGGTGTTTTTTATAGGTTTTTTGTAATTAACGCAGCGTGCCGTTCAGCAAATCGCCGCCACAACCCCACCATTGACGGGTGTGATTCGAAAAAGTGCAGAGCATTTGCTTTAAACGAAGCGACTGCGAGCGTTCGCCGCCTATCAGCAATGTCGAGCTCTTTTAGCATGTAGCTTTCGTGATGTATGAGTTCTTCCGATGAATAAAGTGTTACGTCGACACCGTCAACGAGGCTTAATGATTTTTTCACATGTCTTTTTAGCGATGCAATAACAGTAGCGAGTTCTAACTGTGATTTTCCAGGCCCATCTATAAGCCATTCTTTAATTTCAGGTGATTGATCAAAAGTCGTGTGCACTACTTTGTTGAGTTTAACTTTATCACGAGGGCGGACACCACTAATTGAACGGCTCATATAATTTGCAATGGTGACCCCAGGGTGAGGAACAGGGATACGCTGACGATCACCGATAACTAATGTCCACGGATCAAGTGTTTCTACCGGCAAGGTGACAGCGAAAGGGAATAACGACTTAGTAAATTCATCCGATTCAGCAGTTTTTTCATATCTATCTGCTAAAAAGGTTTTAAAAGCTATAAACCCAAACGGCTGGCTGAGCTGACGTTGCAATACTTCGTGTCGTTGAATACCAAAAACCGAAAGTTCTAACCTGTCTCCAACAGTCTGCTGAAGAATCGATTCGATTTCAGCCACTCGATCCGGGTTGCTTGACGTAACCAACACATCAACATCACGGAGTGTCCCATCGTCACGGCGATCAGATAATGAAAACCCAGCTGGTACTACCACTTCTTTATGACAACTATCGATATATACATTTGGTTGAGTTAAGGCTGCCGTTCCTACACCACCAATGATCTGCATATCGGATGCATCGCTCATCTGCTGGATAAAAGGCTGTATGATATCAAGAGAATTATGAAAAGGCTGTAAAATTTCTGACATAAACATTCTCATAATACTCTGAATATTCACTAAAACAACCAATAGTATTTTTCTAAAATTTATGCTATAATAAGACTATACAAATCAATGTTGGGAGGCCGTAAAACGCCGTTTGCACCACAGAAAGGGTTTAACACCTATGGCAAAGAAAGCCGATCTGCTTGAAGCAGCAAAAAAACTTGGCCTTGTTGAATTAACCGACAAGAACACCATTAAAGAAATTGAACTCGCTATTGAAGCTGCAGGTACCACTGCACCAGCCGAAGAACTTGCGGTTCTTGAAGACACTCCCGTTGCAAAAGCTGGTAAGCGAAGTGCTAAAGCAATTGCTGAAGCTGAAGCAAAGGTTGAAAAAGAACTCCGTAAGGAATCTGGTGACACTACTTCTACTGAAGGTGAAGAAGCTTCAGTCAAAAAAGGCCCTCGTCCTATTGCTCGTACTGTGTTAGAACGCCGTGGCAAAAACTACCGCAAGGTAAGCGAAAAGGTTGAAGCAGGGAAATACTACACGCTTGCTGAAGCTATCGCTATTGCAGCTGAGACTAACCCTAGCAAGTTTGACGCAAGTGTTGAAGCGCACGTTCGCTTAAATGTTGACCCACGTCAAGCTGACCAAAATATTCGCGCAACCGTTAGCCTCCCTAACGGTACCGGTAAAACTATCCGTGTTGCAGTATTTGCCCCTGAAGCTGACCACAAAGCCGCTACAACTGCTGGTGCAGATGTTGTTGGTGATGAAACATTCTTAGCACAACTTGATAAAGAGCAAATCGATTTCGACATTTTGATTGCAACACCACAATACATGCCTCGACTTGGTAAATATGCTCGTCTGCTTGGCCCACGTGGACTGATGCCAAACCCTAAAAGTGGTTCTGTCGCGACTGACGTTGCAAAAGCTGTTACCGAAGCTAAGGCTGGTAAGGTTGAATACCGCGTTGACAAGCAAGCGATTGTTCACCTTAGTATTGGTAAAGTAAGCTTTGGTGCTGATAAGTTGCATGAAAATGCAAAAAGCTTCTTCGATAGCCTTACTGCACAAAAGCCAACCAGTATTAAAGGTGGTTACGTAAAATCTATTAGCGTGAGTACCACTATGGGCCCTGGTATTAAAGTTGAGAACTTTGTTAACTAATAATTAACTTCTTTTAAAAAACCGCCTTATCGTAAGGCGGTTTTTTTATCGTCTAGCAACTCTTCATCGAGCAGTACGACATCTTTTATGCGGTTAAACATACCCGCTACAGCTTGCCCAATTTTAATACCACGGGCCGGGCTGTACGAATCAGGAGTAAGATTTCTGAGTCGCTCATTCAGCTCATCGGCCGATGGAGTTTCAACAGCATCAAACGAATACCTTAGCCCCTGATCTTCATGACGCTCAAGAATACCATTAATAAAATAGAGTTCGTTTTGTATGTGTCGATTAGAATCACTCAGCGAGTTCTTTCCCATTAACAACTTTTCAAGTCGAGCCTTGCGGGCTTTTAAGGTGTCCTCTATTGACGTAATGTCATCACGACTTTCTTGCAATTCTTGTGATCGCTGTATTGCTATTTGGTTAGCTGTTTCAAGATCTTTGACAAGTCGCTTGTTAATAAACCTTCGAGGCATCCGCCGTAAAGCAGCTAGCGCATTGATCGCTAACTCACTCTTACTATTGTCGCTTAATTCACCGGCCATTGTTTCAACTGTCGTAGCATAGGTATCTGCAAGCATCTCTTGCTTTGCCGGGTCATCAACAAGCATGTTAGCAAACGCCACTTCGCTGCCAAGTTTTGGTAACAGCTTCGACATTTCATCAGCAATAGGGTCAACGGGTGTTTTCTCGCTTGCTTTATTTACACTTGGAATGATATTCGGAGAAATAGTAAACTCCTCTGTTTGAGGAGGGTTTGTTGGGAATGGGGCAGCTTGCTCAGAAAGGGTTTGTGTTCGTGCGTGGGTTTCGTGTTCTGCCATCATGCCGTGATGCTCCATATTTCCAAGTTTGTGTTAGACAAGAGCGTGTTAGTGTTTGCGCGTTCTTGCGGAAAGTATATCATAAGCGGTATATTACTTGCAATACTTATCTGTTATAAAATACGAATTTTATGTATAGTAGAGCGAGGTGGGTTGTACCCAAACAATTCTCGAGAGAAATGAGGTGGCCAAAAGTGGCCGACACGACAAAGGAGAAGCCGGAATACGCATTCCGTTCCGACATCAAGGTGGAGCTGGTTCGCTCCAGCGCCAGTGACAGCGATGTACTGTTTGCCGCTCGGGTTTCGACCCTGGGCGAACAGACACTCGAAGCTGCCGCCGGCGGCGATGAGGCAGAGTCGAAGGACAGAGGGCTCATCAATTACTTGATGCGCGACCGACACGGCTCTCCCTTCGAGCACAACTCGATGACGTTCTACGTGCAGGCGCCGATCTTCGTGTTCCGTGAGTTCATGCGGCACCGGATCGCCAGCTACAACGAAGAATCGGGGCGTTACCGCGAGATGCGCCCTGTGTTCTACGTGCCTGGCCCTGAGCGCAAGCTTATCCAGGTCGGAAAGCCGGGAGCGTATGAGTTCCTGGATGGCACGCAGGAACAGTTCGAGCTGACGAACAAACTGGTCCTCGAGTCATCGATCGCCGCGTTCGAAAGGTATCAGCGGATGCTCGATGCCGGCATCGCCCGAGAAGTGGCGCGGATCGTTTTGCCGCTCAACCTCTATTCATCGATGTACGTCACGATGAACGCGCGGGCGCTGATGAACTTCTTGAGCCTGCGACGGAAGGTGGAGGGGTCAACTTTCCCCTCGTTCCCTCAGCGCGAGATCGAGATGGCCGCCGAGCAGATGGAAGCCATCTGGGCCGAGCTGATGCCCATGACCCAGGCCACGTACGAGGCCAACGGTCGGGTAGCGCCGTAAGTCGGCCAAGTGGTCCGATACCCTGATGAGGCTGGCCTACGGAATGTTTGAGTTCCGCAGGCCAGCCCATCAGGCTTTTTTATTGTTTGATTAAATAAAGTATGTCATTATTATCACAGCATGAATTGGGTGGGGGCTACAATTAGTAATTATTAAGAGGTCCCATGAACGAACTACCAAATTTTGAAGACTATCGCAAAAAAGTAACGTTAGATACTGTG
>CAZFYB010000002.1:0-122662 GCA_964523145.1 uncultured Candidatus Saccharibacteria bacterium
TTCAGTATATCGGCTTGAAGACAACTTTGGACTATCATTCGATGATTACCTCGTGGCCAGCGATATCGATTTAAATGATGCGCCTGTAAAAGTCCTGAAAGATCGCGTTGTAGGAAGTGGTATATACAGCGACCAAGAGCTCGAAGTCGGCCTTGAGCTCGGTCATATCGTTTGTGAACCTCGACCTAAAAAAGTGAATGGGTCAAGTATAGACGTTAGATTAGGTGAAAACTTCTATCTTGGTGGTGATTCCCGCAATGTTTCAGCAATATTCAACCCTTTTGATCAGCAAGATGTTGATCGCTATTTCGGTGAGCCTTTAAAAGCAAAGCCATTTAAGTACGTTATTGATAAGGTGCTCAAAGAAATTAGAGCTAATGATTCCCTCACAGGGCATGAGCAAAAGCGCCGACTTGCCGCATTCGAAAGTCACGAAAATCTTCAAAATATTAGCGATGACCACCCACTCATCCTGCTTCGCCCACGAGAACGAATCCTGGCGCACACAGACGAATTTATTGGTATTAAGCCGCCTGGCACAACAAGCATGCAATCACGCAGTACAACCGGCCGCATTGGCGTTGCCAGCTGTTTTTGCGCGGGTTGGGGTGACCCTGGATACATTAATCGCTGGACAATGGAAGTAAATAATCTTAATGAGAATGAGTACGTTCCTTTGCCTATTTATTACCGCATGGCGCAAATCGTCTTTTCAGCAACCGGTCCTGTTGCAACCGAGTACGCAAAATCAACCGGCAAGTACCAAAGCGTTACTTCCGATCATTACGAAGACCTTGCGAGAGATTGGGAGCCAAGCGCAATGCTACCTCGGTCACCTAAAGATGTTCCTGACCTCGAAGCTCATAGGCAAGAACTATTATCAAGATTGGCGGCGTAACCATGAGTGAACTGGGAAAACATATAATTATTGAAGGTGCGGATGGAGTAGGTAAGTCGACTGTAATGCACGGCTTAGCTGAGATTGCTCGCAAAGAGCACGGTGTTGAAGTAGTGACTATTGAAGAGCCTGATAGTGCTTTTGATACCAACGGAGAAGAACTTGTGCCGATCGCCAGTGAACTGCGCCGTATTATTAAAACCAAAGCTTTTGGAAGAAGTGCGCTTACTAACGTTCTGCTTTTTAATAGTTCACGCCGTGAAAACTGGTTCCAAGCAGCCGAACCAGCTTTAGACAGAGGCGCTTGGGTATTGCAAGCACGTAACTATTTATCAACTATCGCCTACCAAGGCTACGGCGAGGGCTGGGATATAGCAGAAATTGAAAATCTTGTACTGAATGCAACCTCAGCTCAATACATGAACCCAGACCATACGTACATTCTTGATGTAGACGAGATTGAGCGGTCTAAACGACTCGCAAAACGAGCTGGTCGTATTGATCTGGATACTTTCGAATCAAGACCACCAGCGTTTCAAATCGCAGTCGGTAATGCGTATCGACAAATGGCTCAAGACCGTAATCTAGAACTGATCAGCGCTAAACCAGAAGCTGATGTAGTCATATCTGATATATGGAACCGTATTACTCGTTCTTAGAAGGCCCTATATATAACATGCCGTCAACTTTTTTGTAAATTGTATCGTCGTCTTTATGTTCCTCTATAGCCGCGGCGAGGGTAGGGAATTCACGAGCAAGTTCAGCGTGCTTTTCTTTTCGTAATTCGTCTTCTCGTTTGGTAATTTTCTGAGCAGTTTCAGTATTATAGGCATATATTGTCGTAGAAAGCGGAATGGCCAGCGAAAATGCATCGAGGCGCAACAATTCACTCACGATTTCATCAAGATTACCGGCACGAACAAGCTGATCTTGCCAATCCTTAGCGGTCAAATCGACTGAGCGAAGTGCTTCAATGTCGGCTTCAGTAACAGGGCAGCCCTCATCAAGGCGCAGAACAAACGATGAGCGTTCCCGGATAATTGTACCGTCAGGCATATACCCTAATGTCCGTTTTCGAGTCATCAGTAAACCAACAGAGAAATCTTGCTCGCCATTTTCATTGATAATTATTTCTTTCACGCGGTAACGGGTTTCTGGTTCACCGTAGTAGACGCCGCCCAGTAGCTCTACGTGAGCTTGTACAACCGTGCGCATCTCATCGAGCAATGGGTCAATCCGTTCACCATAGGGGTGTGTTAGACAGGCAAGTTCAACACTGCGAATACCTCGTAACTCTTGAGTAGCAAGTAACTCGCTAGGGTTTGCTTTCCCAAGCTCTGCTCGATTAAACATATCAAGAATATCAGGGTAATGTGCAAAAAAGTCAGCTTCAATCAATGCCGTAGTGTAATTCTCTTCGTTCGCCTCTGAACGGTGGTGAAAACGCGAAGCAAACATAGTATGCACATAATCGAATATAGCCATTGGGACGTCATCGGGGATATTACGATAGGTATATTCTTGTAAGCTTTTTAGCAAATCAATTTGTTGTTCAAGTGTCGCAACCCTATCAAGAGGAGTGGCACCATACGTACCTGGTTCGCCAGCGGGAAGCGCCCTAGACTCCCTAAGAAAATCGGCAAACAAAAAAGCACTACTGCCGTCATCCAGCTCAATCGTACCTGCTTGTTTATTTGCCTCGTGTTCCATAATGTAATCAATATATATTATACCATTTTTAATAACCTGTGTCGACCAAAGAAGAAAGCCCCACCGAAGTAGGGCTCATGAGGAGGGGAATGCCGTGGTGGCTCGCGCAAGTCTTTCGACCAGGCGAGCCACCGCTACAGGCAGCTACGACTCGAGGCCGAGGTACTGGCGCAGCTCAGGTGCAATGACGCGCACCTGCTCATCGGAGAGGTTGGCCTTCTTCAGACGGCGCCGAATGCGCCGGCGAAGCCCGTTTAGCAGTTGACCGAAGGTCTTCTGCCGTTCATGTGCGATGTCGAGCAACAAGTCATTCAACATCACCACCGTAGCGATGCGTCCATCGACCATGGCTCCGATAAGGCCATCTTGCTCCTTCTTGAACTCGGAGCGCGTGTCGACCTCGACATCACCATTGATTGCGCCCGGTAGCACAGCAGTGCCCATGTAAACATCCCCTCAACTCACGCTTTCTTGGATTTCAAGAAAAGCAGGTACTTATTATATACCATTTATGCTAAATATTCAATACCCTATACTTGATTATGAAGGGGACGGTTGACACTTTACGACCCCTGCTGTATACTTACTCTCGACATACCAAAGACAGTAGCAGTAACGTCAACGAACCAAGTTCGAAAACAATGCTTAATATGCTACCGAGGACAATGTAAAATATACATTTTCGATTTAGTCTTTGGCGATGCGAGGTCCAAAGACTTTTTCTATTCTTAAGCCTCGATACCATCGTCAATTGTCGTAACTTTACAATTAGGCCGAATATATTAACCAAGGAGATTTTTATGGCAATTAGTCGCGATAAAAAGAACGAATTGGTTGCTGAAATGAGCGAGCTGCTTGCGGGTGCTAAAACCACCGTGTTTGCAGCCTACCAAGGCCTTAGTGTTGCCGATGTCCAAAAACTCCGTGCTCAGGCACGTGAATCTGGTGTTGTTATCCGTGTTATCAAGAACCGTTTGGTTCGCGTAGCACTTGCCGATAACCCTACCTACAAAGATATCGACACCTCGGGACTGACAGGTCAGTTACTCTACGCTATAAGTGCCGAAGACGAAGTTGCTCCTGCGAAAATCTTAAATGATTTCGCAAAGACCAATGAAGCCCTCGCTATCGCTGGTGGTTTTTCTAACGAAGGTACTCTTTTGAGTGCTGACGAAGTAATAGCCCTTGCATCACTCCCAAGCAAGAGTCAGCTCATCGCAGAAGTTATTGCTCAACTACTTTCACCTGTTCACGATGTTACCAACGCGCTTTCGGGCAACTTGCACGCATTGCTGGATGGTGTTGAAGCTAAAGCAACCAGTTAATTTTTGAAAACCGGGTGTAAAAACCCACTTACTACTATAAAAGGAGGCTATTATGGCTGATTTAAAGAAACTCGCTGAGACCCTTACCGGTCTTACTGTTCTTGAAGTGAACGAACTCAAGACAATTTTGAAAGATGAATATGGCATCGAGCCAGCTGCTGCAGCTGTTGCTGTTGCCGGTCCTGCTGCAGGCGAAGCTGCCCCAGCTGAAGACGCTAAGTCTGACTACACTATTACCCTTAAAGACGCTGGTGCTCAAAAAGTAGCAGTTATCAAGGCTGTGAAAGACATTACTGGTCTTGGTCTTGGTGAAGCAAAAGCTATCGTTGATGGCGTGCCTTCAACTGTTAAGGAAAAAGTTCCTACAGAAGAAGCAGAAGCTGCTAAGAAGACACTCGAAGAAGCTGGCGCAACAGTCGAGCTTAACTAATCCGTATTCGGCCTATTGTATATCTAAAAACACCCTTCGTATGAGGGGTGTTTTTATTTTGACATTTTTGACAACGTTTTGTTGAGTGTATCTGTTGAATGTGTGGAAAAGCCCGCGCTACATGACATAGCGCGGGCATCCGTTCTCGGTTAGCGAGCTTCGAGAGTGACCTTGTGAGGTGAGTAGTCCTGCGAGATCTCGACCGGAAGCTCATGAAACTTAATCGTGAGCGACCGGCTACGAACGATTTTGACAAAAGGAAGCTTGTCAACAATCGACCGGAGTTTCGGATCCTTCAGCTTTTCAGCAACCAACGACCAACCGCCGCGCTTCGCAAAAAGACGCAGTTTCCTGATCTTGCGAAGGTGCTCAATGAGCTTTGGCTTGTCGGCGTTCTCAATTGCCACTTTTTCAGACCACCGCGCCGACAGCTGCCCTGCCGAGAAAACAGCCTTGCTTGTTCCTGGTTTGGCGAGCACATCCTCGTGGTAGGTCCAAGCAGAAACAATCTGCTGGGTAAGCCATGTCTTCTCTTGCGTGTGCGTTTCGATTTCCGCGCGGTGATCAGCGTTGAACCGTTCAATGAGTCGCTCACGCTGTAAATCGATCTCCACGAGGTGACGCTCAACAACCCTAAGGTTGATAAGATCCTCGCCAACCTTTTGTCTGATAAGATCGTCAGACATTCCCTTCAGTTCATCGCCCATCGCGATTCCTCTCTGTTAAAGGTACACTCCAAAAGCACTTATATTATACAATGTTTAAATATTAAAAACAAATATGGCATTGCTTTTTATGGCTAAAAATGGTATAAATACACCATAGGTTTTATCCATCCCCCAGAGACGAAGGAAGTACTACCTTGAACATTGCAACCAACCCCATCGACCAGTTCTTCGGCTGGACAAACGCCAGCCTCGGCAATCAGATCGCTGTCTATATGATGACAGGCTTACTCGCTCTCATTATCTTGTGGAAGTTGATCAGCTTGCTAAAAAAACTCGTAAGAGTTCTAAGGGCTAAGCGCCGTGAACGCAAGCGCCGCATGCAGCGTGAGCTACAGCTATCCCCGCCGATCGAACTCAGCGCCGAGCAAGTCCAAGAGCGCAAGCGCATCGAGGACGAGCGAATCCAGCGTGAAGCAGAGGAGCAACAGCGCGAAAGAGAGCGAATTCTCCAACGCGAACATGAGCTTCGAAACCTCATGAACCAAAAGGATTCCGTGGAACTCGCCGAGCAACTACGCAAGTACGAGCTCGATCGCCCCCGCGACATCACGCCCGAGAACAAGACAAAGATCAGGAACCGCATCAAGCGCATCGAACGCAGGATATGGCTAAAAGAAGCGAGAGAAGGCGAGCTAGCGTCTCTCAAGAAATTGAGGGATGCATACAAAAGCGCTCCTGCGCTCACGCCTCCACCTGACATAGATGCACTGACGGTGTGGCTCGATCGTTTCTATGTGCTGAACGACCTGTTCTTCATCAAGAGTGAGTTCAGTGAAGGGAGGCCTGTATACGAAGGTCATTTCACTCCGAGACAAGCAAGAAACACCCTCCACCTGGAAAGAGGTCAGCTGCGTACATTTGCAGCACAGGCACTCGACAGGTTCAACCCGTCACCAATCATGGCCGCCTACGTGTTGGCGTACGTCAACAATCGTGAGCTGCCTGGGAAAGATGGGGTGTACGAGTTCCTTGATGAACTCAGCCGCCGAACTCTCGATGAACTAGCCAGCCTAGTTCAAGAGTTCCGATCGAACCAAGCGATGCGTGAGAAATTCATCATCCAAAAGGTTCAGACAGTCAGACAGTCGGCTCACGCCGCGTGATCTGGCATTCCATACCCGCCCACGACAAGTTGAGCCCGCCCTGCAAAGGTGCATCGCTCCTTGATAGGGCGGGTTTAACTTTTCTTGACATATCGCTGCGGTATTGTTATAAGTAAAGTCAATACTACTTTCAAAAACATACAGATAAGGAACATGCGAGACCATGTCTGAATTACCAGAAAAACAAGCGAAACGTCTTCACGCTTTGATTCAAGAGGCTGAAACGAATTTAGCGGCGGCTAAAGAACTGCTTATTAGCATCATCGGTGATGATGGTACTATTATTACCCCTCGATCGGGTACGAACGAAGAAGTGGGCGGTAAAGTAGTTGAAGGTGTCTTTGATGGCCAAAAAATGGCTAGCCCTGACGGCAAAGAATACCCTGTACCAGCAAACTACGCCAGTAAATCAAAGCTGGTAGAAGGTGATATCCTTAAACTCACTATCGCCGATGACGGCAGCTTTATTTATAAACAAATCGGCCCTATTGAGCGAATTCAAATTATAGGTACATTAGTGCAACACGATGGGGCTTATTATGTAGAGGCGAATGGACGTGAATACCGCATCTTACTAGCAAGCGTAACGTACTTCCGTATTAACGTAGGCGATCAAGTAACCATTATCGTTCCGGCCGACAACCCTGAAGCTACCTGGGCTGCAGTTGAAGCAGCATTATAACAACGCAAATTATTGCAACTTTACTCTAAAAGTGGTATAATAAAAGTATAAGGTCACGGTGTATGCCGTGACTTTTCGTTCTGTTACATTCCCCAAGCGAAAAGAGTTCCAATGAACCACGCCCTGGCAAACCGCTCCATTCCCACGATCATGGAGCTCATGGAGAGCTCCGGTTACAAAAGCGGCGACATCATTCGCCGACTCGACACCATGTTCCAAGGTTCGATCGCACCGATCGTTCTTCTGAGCGAAGAGAGCTTCCGTGATATCGATGGCTTCGGCCCCAAGACAACAGCGGCGGTCAAGACACAGCTGAAGAAATTCGGCTTGTCATTTCGAGACTTCGGCAAGCCCATCGAGAAGCAGGCCATCCAGGTCTTCGGCAGTATCGGCGCCGTGCCGATCCAAGGGTTGTTCGTGTACCGTGAGATGTCGGACGGTGTGCATTTCGCACACTACCTGCCTGGTCGGATCATCCACGTGCTCTCGCTGTTCAGGTACGATATGACCCTCTCGATGCTCATCAACATGAACCGCGAGAACATCAAGGAAATCATCATGGGGAATCCGCTCGGCGCACCGACCTCGGTCCATGCTCGCGAAATGCTCGAAGAACTCGAGCTTCGCCTGGGCAGCTGGCGCCTGGAGCTCACCGCTCTGTCGCCCATGGAAATGGCGCGCGCTCGGATTAAGTAACAGGACATCCCGATCTGCTCAAAAGGCAGATCGGGGCAGTCCCTAGTATCAGAATCATTCTGGCCCTAGGCTCTGAAACGTAGTACAATAACCATAAGCACGAGAGTGAACATAAACAAAGTGTAAAAAACACGGCAGTTATACCTGCAAAACATGGGTATAATCAACGTATGGGAATAGGGGAATAAACAATGTCACAAGCATTGTATCGAAAATATCGCAGCAAATCTTTAGCTGAAGTTGTGGGCCAAGACCACATTACTGACATACTAACCCGTGCGCTCAAAAGCGGACGCGTTGCCCATGCGTACCTATTAACGGGGCCCCGTGGCGTTGGTAAAACTTCGATCGCTCGTATTTTGGCGCACGAAATTAATCAGTTACCCTACACTGAAGATTCGACTCATTTAGATATTATTGAAATTGATGCCGCCAGTAATAACGGCGTTGAAGATGTTCGCGACCTCCGCGAAAAAGTACAAATAGCTCCCGTATCAGCAAGTAAAAAAGTGTACATTATTGATGAGGTGCACATGCTTTCTAAGCCAGCCTTTAACGCACTGCTTAAGACCCTTGAAGAGCCGCCAGAGCATGTGGTATTTATTTTAGCCACGACTGATGTTGAAAAACTGCCTGCAACTATTGTTAGCCGCACTCAGCGCTTCGGGTTTCGCGCTATCGGCACCGAAGACGCCGTAAAACACCTGCGCACTATTGCCGACAAGGAAAAAATTACGATTTCCGATGATGCATTGCAGCTTATCGCCGAACGAGGCGATGGGAGTTTTCGTGACAGCATTAGTTTACTTGATCAACTTGCTAGTTTGGCCGATACCAAAGAAGGTATTACCGCATCACTTATCGAAACATCCCTCGGATTGGCACCAGCTACGATTGTCGAAGAGCTTTTAAAAGCAGTTGACGCACACGATGTAACAACTATCGCCAAGCTGCTTGACCAAACCACCGGTAGTGGCATTAGCGCTACTACTTTAACCGATCAGCTGATTCAAACCCTGCGTCATACGGCTATCGAGAAACCCCAGCTATTAAGCCTTCTTGATGCCTTACTCGATGTATCCCGTTCAAGCCAACCAACTATTAAATTATTAAGTGTCCTCGGTACGCACGCCCTCGAGCACACGAAACCAAAAACCGCCGCCCTAGCCGCACCCGTCCTCGAAGTTACTGCCACTATCGAAGAACTCTCCCGCCAAGCCACAAAAGCCAAGCCCGTTATTAAGACCGCCGCCGTAAGTAAGTCTACCGATGAAGTGGAAGAGACTGACGCTACTAAGAGTCAACATCTGCAGCCCGAAATGGAGTCGGCGCTCAAGCCCGATCTCAATTCCGGCGCGAAGCCGTTGACGACTAGTAGTGACAGTCTCGCTAGTTTTGATTGGGCAGCTTTAATTGAACACGCCCGCAAAAACTACGTAGCCCTCTTCAGCGTCCTCAGCAAATGCGGCCACGAACTAAAAGGCGACACTCTTACACTGTTTACGGTTAATGCCTTTTACAAGAAAAAGCTCGATGACCCAAAGTATAGCGCCCACCTCTATGAATCGATCAAATCACTGTTTAATTATCAACTAAACATCCACACCCTTCCCACACCTGCGCCCCTCGCAAACTCGCAAGCTGCTTCAGTAGCTGCTATTATGGGCGGAGGAAAAGAGGTTGCAGTCGATCCCGCCTAACTGGCGCGACCAACCTCATAAATGAGGTAGCATGGCTAATAAAAGCGTTCCCGCCGGGAAAGTCCCCCCACAAAATATCGATGCCGAGATGAGCCTGCTCGGTGCTGTTTTAATTGACGAAGAAACGCTCGCCGATATTTCAGAGCACGTAACGCCGAAAGACTTTTACGATAAACGGCACTCGTCAATTTTCGGGGCGATGATGCGCCTATACGAAAAACATAAACCAGTCGACTTACTTACGTTGACTGACGAGTTGAAACGTAAAGATGAACTTGATAGTGTTGGTGGCTCGGCATACATCTCTGAACTCACTAACTACGTACCGACAGCTGCCCATGCCGAAACGTACGCTGAAATGGTCTCACAAAAAGCAATTCGGCGCCGGCTCATTAAAGCCAGTGCTGAAATTTCAGAGCTCGGGTTTAACGAAGATTCAACAACGCAGGAACTCCTTGAACAAGCCGAAGCTGAACTGTTTTCGGTTAGTGACCAATCACTTAAACAAGACCTCGTCAGTATTGAGACAATTCTTACTGATAGTTTCGACCGTATGGAAGAGTTGCACCGGAATAAAGGCGCCCTTCGTGGGGTGCGTACCGGTTACCGCGACCTTGATAATATGACCGCCGGGCTACAGCGAAGCGATTTAATCATCCTTGCAGCCCGACCAGCCATGGGTAAGACAACCCTCGTGACAAACCTTGCTTATAATGTGGCGACGATCGCCAAACAACCTGTACTGTTCTTTAGCCTCGAGATGAGTAAAGAGCAGCTGGTTGACCGTATGTTAGCCGATGCTTCCGGTGTTGATGCCTGGAATATTCGTACCGGTAATCTTTCAGATGATGACTTTAGTAAACTTTCAGATGCCATGGGTGAAATGGCTGAGGCGCCGATTTATATTGATGATACCCCGGGTGTGAGTGTACTCGAAATGCGCACCAAAGCCCGCCGTGCCGCACACGAGCAGCCCCTCGGCTTGATTATTGTTGACTACTTGCAACTTATGCAGGGGAGTGGCAAAAGTGACGGTAACCGCGTGCAAGAGGTGAGCGAAATCTCTCGTGGCCTCAAGTTGATTGCCCGTGAGTTAAATGTACCGGTTATTGCACTAAGTCAGCTGTCGCGTTCAGTTGAATCGCGTTCACCACAAGTACCGCAACTATCCGACCTTCGTGAATCGGGGTCTATCGAGCAAGATGCCGACATCGTTATGTTCATCTACCGTGAAGCATACTATAATCCCGATACCGATCGTGACAATATTACCGACCTGATTATCGCTAAGCACCGTAACGGCCCAACAGGTAAAGTTGAACTGTACTTCCACCCAGAACGACTCCGCTTTATGTCACTCGATCGTAAGCATGATGAATAATAAAAAAATGATATAATCGATAGAGAATATGGCGAAGCTTGATTTTTCAAAATACACCATTTACCGTTGGCGCTACGTCATTGGCTATAGCTTATTTGGGCTGCTTCTTGCGGGGCTCTTGATATTTGCAGGATTATATATCCCGGGTGGAATTTCAACTGAAGAGATGCGCGCTGCCGTTTCGAGTACAGCGCTCTCGTTGAGCGACCCTTCGTCATTTGCCATAGCCAACCTTCCTTACTACGGTTTACAGGCGCTCATTTTCTCTGTGTTTGGTATTTCCATTTTTACTATTAAA
Organism: uncultured Candidatus Saccharibacteria bacterium; assembly: GCA_964523145.1. GTDB lineage: Bacteria > Patescibacteriota > Saccharimonadia > Saccharimonadales > Saccharimonadaceae > Microsaccharimonas. The sequence goes on from CAZFYB010000002.1 coordinate 10,952, forward strand.
TTACCCTCTCTCATACTCGCACTGCTATCAGCAATTGGATTCATCTTTTTATTGCGCCGTTGGTTCAAACCAAATATTGCGGTCTTAACCTCACTTATCGCCATATCAACAGGACAGTTTTTATTCGTTGCACAACAGGGGACACCTGGTATTTTGTATATCTTTTGGCCGATCGTCCTGTTGCTCCTTGGTACTCAAATTACCCGTGGTAAAAAGCTTCGTTTCTTATGGAAGTTTCTGTTTGCCGTTTCCGCAGCACTGAGCCTTTACACGCCTCTGAGCGTATACCCACTTATCGCAATTTTACTTGCTATTATTTTACACCCTCATTTACGAGCAGCGATTCGCCGCCTATCGAAACCGCGTATTGCAGTGGTAAGCGTTATATTTGTTGCGCTTATCGTACCATTAGTATTCAACATCATTAATAATCCACAGCTTGGATTAACACTACTAGGCGTTCCAGCTACCTGGCCGCCAGATCTACTGGCAAACGCCGTAACAGTATTAAAACAATACTTTATGTTCTGGGCACCAAGTGTTTCAAGCCTCATGACACCAGTATTTGGTTTAGGTTCGGCTATTATTATTGGACTTGGACTATACCGTATTATTCGGACACGCGATACAACTCGTAGTTATTTAATTATTATCTGGATACTTTGTTTGATACCGGTACTACTGCTTAACCCCCGCTTCACCAGCGTGACGTTTGTGCCTTCAATGCTGCTTATGGCCGCCGGTTTAACGAGCTTGATTAGTTATTGGTATCGTTTATTCCCACTGAACCCGTATGCTCGTATTGCCGGCTTGATTCCTATTATCATATTAGTATTTGCGCTGATCGTTTCAGGGCTCGCTCGCTATGTTAACGGCTATCACTATAGTCCGGTTCAAGCACCGTTATTCTCAAACGACCTCACACTCCTTCCAAAAGATACGCGGCAACTTATTGTGTCTGATGACGAAACTGATTTTTATCAAGCAGTTGCCGAGCACCGTGATGACATTGAGATGGTGCAAACCCCCACGGCAGATACCTTTACCGCAACCCGCGAAGCACGAGCAACCTTCACTGGTTACGAGATAGTTCAAATCATCACTAACCCCCATGCGCACGATGCTGACCGCTGGTACCTCTACAAAAAAATAGCAGAGTAACGTATACTATCAGTAGTAAAGTGACTAATTAGACGGAGACCTACCATGGCTTTTGACCAAGTAAAGATGTTAAACAAATTGCGCAAAGCGCAGAGCGACCTAAAAAAAGAAATTATTGAAGTTGAAGCGGGCGATGGTGCGGTTGTCGTACAAGTCACCGGTGAACTTAAAGTGAAAAAAATTACTATCGACCCTGAACAAGTTGACCTTGCTGATATTGCTGAACTTGAACACTGGCTCGAAATTGCTATTCGTGATGGCCTGGCAAAAGCTCAAGAAGTTGCTGCCGAAAAGATGAAGCCCCTCATGGGCGGTCTTGGTAACTTAGGCCTGTAGTATGGCCCGTTTGCTGCCAGCAGCACTTGAGAAGCTGATTGATGAGCTCGGGCGCTTGCCCGGTGTTGGGAACCGCACCGCAGAACGGTATGCGTACTATTTACTTCGCGCTGACCAACGTATTAATGATGGTATGGCAACGGCTATTCACGACATCCATGCGCGGGTAAAAACCTGCCCGGTGACATTTGCCTTGATCGATGCCGAGGAAGACATTTCACCTCTTTACAGCGATAGCAGTCGCGACCGTAAACTTATTGCTGTTGTGGAGGAGCCGCTTGATATTGTTGCTCTTGAGCGTACCGGTCAATTTAAAGGCACGTATCATGTACTAGGTGGAGCAATGAGCCCAATTGATGGTATCGGCCCTGAACAGCTCCATATACCTGAACTGTTAAAGCGCATCGCTGAAGATGAAGTAGAAGAACTTATCATTGCTACCAATGCAAGCGTTGAAGGCGAATCAACAGCACTATTTCTACAAAAACATATTCGAGATGCCGGTATGGACGTAAAGATGAGTCGCTTAGCACGAGGTATCCCCGTGGGTGTTGACTTAGAATATGCCGATCAAATCACCCTTGGGCACGCCCTCGAAGGTCGGCGCCAGTTACTATAAAACAGCCCCGTCCTCTCAACCTATAGAGCAGGGAGAGGACGGGGCGCACTTCTGGGCTACGCAGTACGGGTATTATACCCACGTATTGTCGTAATGAGTTGTTGAATAACCTGCCGAGGTATTTTTCGATCCGGCTTCAACTCATCTTGAATACTGCGTTTTGTTACAAAAAAGCTGTGGAGCTTGGCATGATCGTCCGCTACATCAATCAAAAATACCGACTTGTGGCGTGCGGTAATATCGATAGCAGTACCACTACTCTCTACTATCGTCACCTTATTCGCTCTTCGCGTGCAAAGAGATAGTTCTCGGTACAGGCGGCGCAGTGTCTTCATGTTCAGGTATTCCTCCTGCGCAAGCGCAACTACAGGGCCCACGCTCATCGCACAGACAACCACGATCAGGAAGAAAAACACAGCTCCTATAATAGGAACTGCTGTAAGTTCGGAATGAATGAGGGTGATCATCGCTACGAAGCTGCGCATACAGGTGATAAACAGCAGCACGAGCAAAGCGAACCCTACAATGGCTAGATAGTACTTTTTTGTAGAGAAGTGCATCTTGCACCCCTCCTTTCTCAAGTTTTTGGTCGAGCGGGCAGATGGCAAGTTGGGTATATTATGACATAATTATTTCTCAAATGAAATAGCCCCGGCCTCTCACCCTTTGACAGGGGAGGGGACGGGGCCGTACTTCAGGCACTGACCAACGGCTTGGACTGAAGCAAGAATACCTCGAGTCGGCTGCGCAGTTGTTTGAGCTCTCGCGGCTCGATAACCCGCACAAGGTTGTCGTGCACCCCATCGGGATGAGCAACGATTCGTCGAACCGTTCCGGGTCCGATGAAGTCGATACCGAACCTATCTTCGTAGCGAGACAGGTCCACACATTCGTAACCCTCCATGTTCAGCTTGAGCGAATCAAGCGGCGTGTGAAGGACATCGGTACGCATGAGTTCATCGAGAACCTCGTTGATTCCATCGATCTGCCACTTGCGTGCGATCGAGCGGATGAGCCAAACGATCGAACCGACTGTTGCCAAAGAGGCGCCGGCGGTGATGGACGCGAAGACGGTGTAGCTCGGGTGCTGCAGCCAGAAGTTGGCCGAGTAGATGAGTGCGAGCACCGACAGGGCGATGAAGATCAGGTTGAGAGCAAATGCTTTGATGGTGAAGTACATTTCTGTACTCCTTTCTTCAGTTCAAGTGAATTGGGTAGGGGAATACAGAATGCGTGTATTATAGCATATTTAATTAAAATAGTCAATATCTGCTACAATAGATACCAATGTTTAAAGATACTATTCAACTTATTTCAGACGCTCAAAAAATCGTGGTTATTCAAGCTGAAAACCCCGATGGGGACAGTTTAGCGAGCTCATTAGCTCTTGAGGAAATCTTGTCCGATGCTGGTAAAGATGTGGTAATGTTCTGCGCTATCGATATCCCTAAATATCTACGTTATATTAATGGTTGGGATCGTGTTGTAAAAGACTGGCCTACTGACCGAGATATGGCAATTATTGTGGATACTTCAAGTAAAACGCTGCTTGCTCAAGCCTTGGTGATACCTGGTGTACAAAGTTTCATGGAATCTCACCCAGTACTTATTATCGACCACCACCAAGATGATGAGGGCGACCTGCCGTTCACTACTACGAACTTAATTGTTAACACTTCGGTTGCTACAGGCGAAATCATTTATGGACTCGCTAAAGAGGCAGGTTGGAGTATAAACCCTCAAGCAGCTGAATGCATGTTTATTTCAATTCAAGCTGATAGCTTAGGCCTTACAACCCAAAACACTACCGCTGATAGCTATAAGGTGGCCGCTGATTTAGTAGCACTTGGTGCCGTGCCTGCAACTATTGAAGCTCGCCGCCGCGAGTACATGAAAAAGCCAGCCGATATCCTTGAGTACAAGGGTAAACTTATCGAACGAATCGAATACCACCTTGACGGTAAATTAGCGACCGTTCATATACCTTGGGCTGAAATCGAAGAATACAGCGATCGCTACAACCCGAGCGTCCTTGTACTTGATGAAATGCGCCTCGTAGACACCGTACAAGTCGCTGTAGCCATCAAAACCTATCCAGACGGCAAAGCTACGGGTAAAATACGGGCTAACGTTCCTGTGGGCCACAGTGTTGCGGGATATTTTGGTGGTGGTGGTCACCAATACGCTTCTGGCTTTAAAATTCATGAAAAATATGACACACTCATTTCAGAATTAGTAACCGCAGTAGACAAGGCATTAACCGACTATGAGTCTTCAGTTTCATAACCAACTTAGTAAAACAATCGACCCTTTTGCGCCTAATACCGAAGGTATCGTGCATCTGTATACCTGTGGCCCAACAGTATATAACTACTTAACCGTAGGTAACTGGACAGCCTACATTTATTGGGACACCCTGGTTCGATTACTATTGGCGAATAATTATGAAGTGACGCGCGTTATGAACATTACTGATGTCGGACATTTAGTAAGTGATGGTGACGAAGGTGAAGATAAGCTCGAAAAGGGTGCTAAGCGCGAAGGCAAGACCGCCTGGGAAGTCGCCGAGTTTTATACTCAAGATTTTATTGAAGGTATGAAAGCCTTAAACCTTATTGCTCCTACCCATATGCCAAAGGCGACAGATTACATTCCTCAACAACTAGAGTTAGTTCGAACGTTAAAAGATAAAGGCTTTACCTACCAAATTGATGATGGCATCTACTTTGACACCATCAAATTCCCCACCTATGCCGACTTTGCAGGGCTCGACCTTGATGCACAACGAGCAGGCGCTCGGGTAGAATTTAATCCCGAAAAACACAATCATAGCGATTTTGCATTATGGAAGTTTACTCCCGAAAACGAAACTCGCGACATGGAATGGGAAACACCACAAGACCTTTTGAGCGATTCAACGCCGCGCGATGGTTTTAGCCCCAAAATGGGCTTTCCTGGCTGGCACCTCGAATGCTCGGCCATGGCCATGACTCTTCTTGGTAATACTATCGATATCCACACCGGCGGCATCGATCACATTCCAGTACATCACACCAACGAAATTGCCCAATCCGAAGCAGCTAGCGGAGAGCAATTCGCCAATTACTGGCTCCACAACAACCACCTTAAGGTTGATGGGACTAAAATTAGTAAGTCACTGGGAAATGGATATACCTTGAAGGATATCGCTGAAAAAGGGTGCGATCCGCTTGATCTGCGACTTTTCGTTTTGCAAAGTCATTATCGCAGCGAAGGTAACTTTACCTTCGAAAACTTGTCTGCCGCACGCAACCGCCGTAACAACTGGCGCAATATCGCCGCGCTTCGTCATCAAACACACGACACGCTACAAACTGATGAAGACAATGAAACAGATAGTAAGTCGGTGTCACTGTACGCTGCTCAGCAAGCCCTAGTAGAAGCGCTAGGAAACGATTTAGACACACCGGCAGTTATGGCTATCATCGATGACGCTTTCGACCGTATTGCTTCGCATCGGCTTGATACTATCCACCAACATGCACTCGTGAGCTTTATCGAAACTATCGATGAGCTGCTTGGTTTAAAACTCCTCAGTACCACTCCTGATATAACTGATGAACAGAAACGCATCATTATTGAACGCACCCGAGCACGTGAACAAAAAGAATACGAACGCTCTGATAAGCTGCGCGCTGAACTAGAAAAAAGCGGCATCACTGTGCGTGACACCGCTTCTGGCCCTGTCTGGGAATACGTTAGTTAAGCTTTTTTACTTGGCACCTTAGCTGTTTCAACTCGCGCAGGCAAAGCTGATTGACGGCGATTGTCGAGGTATTCTTCAATAAGAACCCGAATACTACCCGCGATAGGAATAGCGATAATACCACCCACAATACCAAACATGTACAAACCGATGGTTACTGCCGCAAGTACCATAAGGGCAGAAAGTGCAATTCGTTTTGCTTGAATGTGCGGTGAAATAAAGTTATTTTCAATTTGCTGATATACCACAAAGAAAATTGCGTAAATCACCGCTGCTGGTATGCTATTGAGAGCCAGTAAGAGAGTAATGATGACGCCACCGATAGTTGCACCGAACATCGGAATAAGTGAGAGCAAGAAGGTGACTGCTGCGGTTGGCATCGCCAAGCCTGCCTCGACCTCAGGGAATATGAAACTAAGTATAAATACTGAGAGTCCTGCGGCAGTCGCACCGATAGCTGAAACGGTCAGTTGGCCCGTAATGTATCCGTTCACTACGGCATACATTTTACCGATAACACGGCGATGTGTTTCCATGCGCTTTCGGTCTTTATACAATCGCCATAAACGATTCAACCACTCAGGTCCTTCAATAAGCATTAAGAAGGTAAGGACTAACACTAAGATGAGCGCCGCAAAGAACCCAAACACTGAACCGATACCACTGACAAGAGTTTGTCCCACATTACTCGCCCAACCAGCTGCGCTGTTTCTTATAGACTCTAATGCACTGTTTAGTTGTGGTTCAAGGTTGTAACGTTCAACGACATCATTTAAACCTTTCCATTGAGTGGTTGCAGAGTCAACCAAAGCTGGAATCTTCTCAACAAAACTAGCTGTTTGTTGGATAATTGGCGGGATAACCAAAAATACTACGGCACTAATCACACCAACTACGGCTACGTATGCTATAGCACTGGCGGCCACACGGCTCCGACCTGGGAGCTTTTTAGCGATTTTTGACACGGGTGAATTAAGTGCCAGGGCAAGAAAGAGTGACACACCAAGAATAATCAGAGCGGTCTGTGCTTTAAATAATAGAAAGGCAACAAGGGCTATTCCGAAGATTACAAGCCAAAAACGGACAAATGTACGGGTATCGATTTCAATCTGTGTTTTCATAAGGCGTATTATATCACCCTTGTCTATAGTGGTCGAGATCTCGACAATATGCTTATGGCTAACGTATAGTAGAGACACATGGAAAACCTCGTTCAGAAGCTTCGGAGTCATTTTTCGGGTGAGATACATATCGATCCGTTAACACGGCAGCTTTTTAGCCATGATGCGAGTATTTATGAGTTATTACCAGATGCAGTTCTGGCACCAAAGACTTCCCAGGATATCGAGAAACTCGTCCGGTTTGTCGCCAGAAATAAACACGCGTATCCAAAACTTTCGATTACACCACGAAGCGCTGGTACCGATATGTCTGGCGGCGCTATTAGTGGCTCATTGTTGCTGGACATGACTCGCCACTTTAACAAAATTGAGTCACTCAAAGGTTCTTTGTTACACGTCCAGCCCGGGGTATTCATGCGTGATATCGACCCTGTTCTGCTTAAAGCTGACCTCCATCTTGGGTGTGTGCCGGCAAGTCGTATGTTGTGCACTATCGGCGGTATGGTGGGGAATAACTCAGGAGGTGAGCAATCACTGCGCTACGGAAACACCGAGCGATGGGTCCGATCGTTAAAAGTTGTATTTGGCGATGGTAATGAGTATATCGTTCGACCGCTTACGAAAAAGCAGCTCGAGGCAAAAATACGTGAAAATACCTATGAAGCTCGTTTGTATCAACAGGTATTTAAGCTTATTGAAGCAAACTACGACCTTATAAAAAATGCTCGTCCGCACGTCAACAAGAACTCAATGGGATATAACCTATGGAGCGTCTGGGACCGTGAAACAGGTGTGTTCGATATGACTCATTTGATTACCGGCAGTCAAGGAACCTTGGGCATAGTTACTGACATAACCATCGAAGCAGTTCCTAAAGCGCCTCATTCAGGACTACTCCTCGCGTATCTTCCTTCAATTAAACGCTTAGGTGAAATTATCGAAACAGTCATGCATCATAGCCCAGCTACTTTTGAAGGCTTTGACGACATCACCTTTAATCTTGGTATTCGCTACTTTAAAACATTTCGAAAACAACTTGGCACCAAAGAATGGCTTCGTCAACAAACATGGTTACTAAAATCAGTCGCCCAGTTCCGCGGACACCTACCCAGCATGTTGTTAATGATTGAATTCGATGGCACGACAAAAGACGAGGTCCTCAACAAAATCTCGAAACTGCATGATGATTTACGAAAATATTCTATTCGTATGGATATTGAAGCCGATGAACAATCAAGCGCCCCTTTTTGGCAAATACGCCGTGCCGCCTTAGCGCTACTGCGTAACCAAGTACAAGGAAGGTATGCATCGCCTTTTATCGATGACATGGCCGTACCGCCCAAACATTTACCGAAATTTATCCCCAAACTACGTAAAGTGATTAGAAAATATAACCTTCCCGCAACCATTCAAGGCCATTTTGGCGATGGAAACTTCCATGTTATTCCCCTTATGGACATTACTGGCACCAAGGACCAAGCCAAACTTGAGCCAGTGATGCGCGAGCTGATTCCTATCGTCTTGAGCTATGGCGGTACTATGGCGGGCGAGCATAACGATGGCATGGTGCGTGGGCCGTGGCTTCCTGCGGTGTTTGGTGACAAGATGTTTGCTCTGTTCAAACAAACAAAAGAGATTTTTGACCCTCAGTATATCTTCAACCCTCACAAAAAGACCGATGCCTCGTGGGAATACAGTATGAGCCATATCCGAAAACATAATGACAACGGGCTCATCCGTTAGCTTTACCCATTTCGCTAGATATTGTATAGTAGAAGGTACCATGAATACATCGCACACCATTGGCTGCGTTAAAGAAGCGACCCGCATTATGGGTGACAAGTGGACTCCTCAGTTGCTCCGCTTTTTTATGAACGAAAACTCCGTGCGATTTTGTCAAATACAAGATCTTGTTGAAGGTATCAACCCTCGCACGTTATCGGCTCGACTCGATAGTTTAGAAGCTGAAGGAATTATTGAAAAAATTGTCGCACCTGAAAAAAGCCGCTGCGAATACAAACTCACGCCAAAAGGCCAAGAACTCGCCCCAATCCTGCGTGATATGCAGGCCTGGAGTGCTCGTTACGCTAGCTAAACTCACGCGTAATTAAGGCTGTTTTAAGCAAAAAAGCGCTATACTAAAATTATGAGAATATTAGTCGTTGAGGATGAACACAAGATTGCTCGTGCCCTTGCAAAAGCACTCCAACAAGAAACATATGCAGTAGATGTTGCCTATGACGGTGATGATGGCTATGCCATGGCAACCACTGAGCCCTACGATATTATCATCCTCGATCGAATGATCCCGGGTGCATACGATGGTATCGGTATAGTAAAGGCAATGCGTGAAGCTAAAATCCATACGCCAGTACTTTTTTTAAGTGCGCTTGATAGTATTGCTGAACGGACACTTGGTCTTGACGCCGGAGCTGATGATTATTTAGTAAAGCCTTTCGCACTTGAAGAGTTACTCGCACGAGTCCGCGCTTTATTACGCCGACCCACCGAGCAGCATTCCGATATCCTTACTGCAGGTGATCTAACGCTTGATACTATTACGTATAGCGTCAGTCGTGAAGGTAAAAGTATTCAGCTGACAAGCAAAGAATTCGCTCTATTAGAGTATTTGATGAGAAACCAAGGGCGACCACTCAGCAAAGAAGTAATTATTAGCCATGTATGGGATTACGATGCTGATATTCTACCGAACACTGTTGAAGTGTATGTAAAGTACCTCCGCAATAAAGTTGATGCTCCTTTTAACACACCACTCATCCATACCGTCCGTGGATTTGGATACAAACTCGAGGCATAACCTATGCAAATGTTTCAGTCGGCAACACTGAAGTTAACAGGATGGTACCTGGCAATACTGATGACTATCAGTATTACTTTTAGTATCGTGATCTACCAACTCAACTTTAGTGAAATAAGCTTACGACTCGAGAATCTTCAACATAGCTTAATCGACAATGGGCAGTCGTATATTCCATTTAACCTCAATACTCCTTTTAATAATGGCCCTAATAGCCCTTTGAATATTCAGGCAAGCCAGGCATCGAACCAAATGGTATTATCGTTGGTCTATATTAATTTAGTGGTGCTCATAGCCGGAGGACTTGGTGGATATTTCCTCGCTCGCCGAACACTCCGTCCACTTGAGCAATCTCATGAAGCTCAAAGTCGTTTTACGAGCGATGCCAGCCACGAGCTCAGAACACCGCTCTCTGCAATGAAAACAGAGCTCGAGGTAGCCCTTCGCGATCCCTCACTTGATCCAAACGAGGCGCGCGAGTTACTCGAAAGCAACCTAGAAGAAGTAAATAAGCTTATACAATTATCTGAAATGCTGCTTAAACTATCAAAACTTGAAGAAGATCAACTCGAACGAGTACCCGTTGATATCGTGGCGCTGTATACCGAAAAAATGAAAACCTATAGCCACTATAAAAAACGGTTTGAACTCATTACCCGTAAGAAAGCTTCAGTCCTTGCTAATGAGGCGGCGACTCGTGAACTCATTGGTATTCTTATTGATAACGCTATTAAATACAGCCCAGAAGATTCAAAAATCACCGTCCGTATTTTTCAAAAACTTAATATGGCAGGGTTTGAAATCCATAATACCGGCGAGGTAATTCCTGCCGATAAACTCCCTAAATTATTTGATCGATTTTACCGCGCCGACACTTCTCGAACGAAAAATAGTGAGCACGGGTTTGGACTTGGCCTTTCAATCGCAAAACGCATTGTTGATATCCATCAAGGAGACATTAAAGTCACCAGTAGTAATAAAGGTACGACATTTACGTTTTATCTCCCGCTTCTACGAAAACAACAGGCAAAAACACCGGAATAACAGCGTGAAAACGCTTGTGCTTATTGACGGTAAAATTACAACAAAATACGCAGCTGATTTCAGAATACTCTCAGAATCACATGACATACTACAGACAGTAGCCAAGCTACACAAAAACAAGCGTCTATATACGCATAAAATGAGAGGGAGTGAACTAACTATGAACACCACCATCACCAAACAATCATCACCACGTAAAGTCACACTATTAAGTAAAAAAGGAATGAAGGAACTACGAAAAGCTGTTGCCCAACTCGAACATGACCGCCAAGCGGTAATTCGTAGCCTTCGTGAAAGCGATAAAACCACCGGTCACGATGACCGCTTCGAGCAAAACGAACGGCTCGCGCGGCTTGAGGCAATCGAAGCCGAACTTGCTGAAAAGCAGCAAACCCTTAGCAACGCTAAACTAATTCCATCAACCCGGACTCGTATGAAAGTTGCGGTTGGATCAGTGGTCGACCTCATCGATCAACAAGGTCAGCTTTTCCGCTACACCCTTGTTGAAAGTATCGAAGCTAACCCAAGCGATGGACGCATTTCAACCAGCAGCCCCCTTGGCAGTAGCCTCGTAGGCAAAACGGTCAAAGAAAGTATTGAATGGGGAAATGGCATGCGCCGAGGAACCATGCAACTCGTTCGCATTACGTAGATGAACAAGCTAATCTCAGAAGGCACTCCGAAAGGGGTGCCTTTTTGATACAATAGTACTAATGCTTTTCTACCAACAAACATCCGAAGACACCCTAAAAGAATTATCCTCATCGAAAGAAGGTATTTCTCGACACGAAGCGAACGAACGAATCAAGCGATTTGGTCCAAACGAAATCGTTATTAAAGGTGAGCCTCTTTGGCGCAAAATTGTTGAACCCTTTGCTAATATTTTTATGGCAGTGCTGTTTTTGGCAGTGCTTATTAGCCTATGGCATAATGCACTATTCGATGCGATTATTATTTTGGTAATTATGTTTACGAGTGCTGGTATTTATTATGTGCAGCGATTTTCAACTGATCGGATTTTGCGCTCACTGCAAAAGCACAATGCTCAAAAGGTTGAAGTACTTCGTGGCGGCGAATCGATCATTATAGAGTCGAACCAACTCGTACCAGGCGATGTCGTGCAGTTAAGTGAAGGCGATAAAGTACCTGCTGATATTCGGATTATTACCGCCGATTCTTTACGTGCTGATGAGGCCGTATTAACGGGTGAATCGGTACCAGTTAGTAAACAAATTGAAACACTGAAAGGCAAAAAAGAGGTCTACGAGCAAAAAAATATCCTATTTCAGGGCTCTTTCATTGTTTCAGGGAGTGTTTTAGGAGTCGTGGTCTATACCGGTAATAATACTGAATTTGGTCGCATTGCAGCCCTTACCGGCAAAGCCCCGAATACCGCTCATAGCCCAGTGCAAAAAAAGATCGATAAACTTATTAGTTACATTATTGCCTCTGTAGCCGGCATAGCGATCGTGGCGTTTATTTTAGCGATTAGCCGTGGCATTGAAGTTGGTGAGGCGCTCAGGTTTGTTATCGCCCTATCCGTATCGGCCGTACCTGAAAGTCTCCCAGTGGCTATATCAGTTATTCTCGTACTTGGTATGCGCCGTATGGCAGCGAAGAAAGCCTTAGTACGAAGTATGGCCGCTATCGAAACTATTGGCGTTATTACCACCATTGCGACCGATAAAACAGGTACTCTCACCGAAAATAAGCTTTCAGTACAAGAAACATGGCAACTGCCCGGTAGTGACCACAACCTGCCGACAATTGTTCATAAAACAATAAATAAGCACAGCGAACGCACCCGTGATCCGCTTGATATAGCCCTTATTACGTTTAACTCAGCTAATGAAGCCGTTAAGTTAAAAGGTGAGGCGGTAGCCAAACTTCCTTTCGACCAAGCTTTCGCTATGAGTGGTAACGTGTGGAACCATAAAGGTGAGCACGAACTGGTAATTAAAGGTGCCCCTGAGCAGGTGATTGCCCGAAGTAAGCTTACGAAATCACAAACCGTAGAGGTCGAGGCAGCACTGCAACAACTCACCTCGCAGGGATATCGAGTCATCGCACTCGCCTCAACACCCCTTGATAAACCAATTCAGAACTTTAGTGAAATGCACGCCAAGATTCAACTCAACTTTGTTGGGCTAGTCGCCGTTGCCGATACCTTGCGGCCTGCAGCTCGAGCAGCAATTGCCACTGCACGTAAGGCCGGGGTCAGCGTACGTATGATTACGGGTGACCACCTTGAAACAGCCTATGCAATTGGCTTAAAACTTGGACTTATTGATTCACGTGATCAGGTGTTCGATAGTCGCCGTATGTCAGATATGACCGACAAACAGCTCGCAATCGAAGCCCACCGTGCACGGGTATTTTCGCGCGTTACACCAGAGAATAAATTCCGTATTCTACAAGTATTAAAAATGCACGAGGTCACGGCCATGACCGGTGATGGTGTAAACGATGTTCCGGCCCTTGCCAATGCTGATGTAGGAGTAGCAATGGGCAGTGGATCCCAGATCGCCAAAGATGCAGGCGATATCATTCTTTTGAATGACAACTTCGCCAGTATCGTACGAGCTATGCGCGAGGGTCGTATTATCTTTGCTAATATTCGCCGCATGCTGTTCTATCTGCTTTCAACTAATATTGGTGAGGTATTAACTGCTATTGGAGCACTTATTGTAGGGCTACCTATGCCGCTCGCTCCTGTACAGATTTTGTGGATTAACTTAGTGACCGACACAACTATGGTCATCCCGCTAGGACTGGAATCTGGCGAGAAAACAGTCATGAAACAAAAGCCAATTTCACCAACCGCACCAATACTAGGGAAGTACATGGTTAGCCGGATTATACTAGTGGCACTCGTCATGAGTAGCTTAGCGCTGGTGCTGTACGCATACTTTAGTAGCATTCACGGCACGGCGTACGGCCAAACGATTGCCTTTACCGCACTGGTGGTTATGCAGTGGGCTAATGCCTTTAATGCACGAAGTACGTTCGAGTCTGCCTTTAGTCGCTTAAGGGTATGGAATGGCGCATTTTATGTTGGTTTAGCTATTTCCATCCTACTTCAGCTTGTTGCTATTTTTGGCCCACTACAAGGCCTCTTACACATCCACCCGGTCACTATTGGCGACATGGTAATCGCCAGTGCGATATCGTTTGTGGCTCTTATTGTAGTGGTGGAGATCCATAAGATATTTGGACGAAAGTTTATGGCTTTGCAAACTGAGTAGAATTGATTATACTCATGCTTAATATGACAAACAAAAAATCAAACACACTCAAACAACAAAAAATAACTATCGCTTTTGGGTACGGACTCTTCGCCCTTGTAGTGCTTGGGGTGATTATATCCTCAGTGATACCGCTTGGTGGTATGCTTTTTGATTCACGAGTTCTCCACTTTAACGTTGCAATGATTCTTGTTGCCTTTGTCGCCTCAGCATTACTGCCGGCGCTTTTCTCATATCTTATCGGTGACCGCTCAACCCATAACAAAAGCAAAACAGCTCATCACTATAACGGTGTGCTATTCGGTGTAGCAGCATACTGGTTTACACTTTTGATCGGTCAAATTGGCATAGGATCCTTCATAAACTATGATTCAGTGCCTATTCCATGGTTTACGGTCATTATTAACTGGTTCCCTGTTATAGCAACAGTAGTGGTTATGGCAATCGTAGCGGCGAGTTTCGCCAAGCATTACAGGAAAAAAGAATCAGTTCTGCAACATTTTCCGTACCAAGTCTTGGTTATCGGTTCAATGGTTGGCACGCTCATTTATTCACTTTCGCAACAATATTATGTAGAAAGTACCTATGCCGTTATCGGCTTGCTGTACATAGTAATACCTTTGGTTGTATTAGCCGTAGCCTACAAACTGCTTCGTAAAGTCCAGCCCGCAAAAGCTCCTCGACTCACCCTTAGCGTTGTGAGTGTTGGCCTAGCAGCGATTGCCGCTTCATTGCCAGCTCAAATCTTTGCCTACGCCCAGTACACGAGCGTCACCGCTATAACATCCTTCGCTTTCGCTGGCGTAGTGTTCTTTGGCTATATTTATTTACTGAGGCGCAATTCTTAGAAACAAACAAAAAGTTCCTCCTATACCACTCATATGAGAAGTACAGGAGGAACTTTTTTGCTCACCCCTAAGATACAATACTCAAAAGCGTCCAATTGCCCCCATGGTTGTCGCTGCGAAGGCGAAACTGTGAGTTGCCATCACTTACCGTGATAATTTCTGCCATTTGATCACCGGTGCGAATAAGGCAGCGAAGGCCAGCATCGATAAAATCATAGATTGCACCCTGAAATTCCATGCGGCGAGGGTATGCTGCTAAGTTCTTCTTAAAACCCATTTGTGTAACGATAACTTCTTCATTGATAGCGACACGATTCATAATAATTCTCCAAATTTAGATGTAATTGCAAAAAAGCCGAACAAAAGAGTTTGATCAGCAACGGATTTTGGAGGAGTGATTTGGAGAGGGGAGAGGAACCGTTAGATCCTATACCTTTTTACCAAATATCACGTTAGAATTGTGCGATCAACAGGGGCGCTTGAGGCTGAGCCTTAGTGTGCATATTGTCGTATGGTGGCTTCTATATATAAGCCTGTAAGTGAAAATCCTTATGTAGAACACCTGGAAGTACTTACATGACTATACTTAGTATACATCGCCTATTAGGTAATCAGTCAAGCGTTTTAGGGTAGAATAGATAAAGATGAAACGCCTGCACACTCACTCGCAAAATTTACTCCGTAATCCACAGCTTATTAAAGAGCTCTTTCACCGTACTGATATACGCCATAATGCAACGGTCATTGATATTGGCGCAGGTACCGGTACCATTTCTTCAGTACTCGCGCGGCAAGTCAACCAGGTGATCGCAGTCGAGTTCGAACCGCGCATGTTTGCAAAACTGCGCGAGAACATGGAGCGTTATCCTAATGTTACGATCTACGAGGGAGATTTCCTGACTATGCCCCTCCCTAAGGCGGCCTATAGTATTTTTGCAAACATTCCTTTTCACCTCAGCTCACCGATAGTAAACCGACTCATTGAAACCGATACACCGCCTGAAAGTGTCTATCTTATCGTGCAAAAGCAGTTTGGCCGTAAACTTATTGCCGATACCGACCCAGAGCACTTTACCAGCCAGCTCGGTATGATTGTCGGGGTTTTGTATGAAACAAAGATTCGTAAGAACCTTAATCGAACTGATTTCTTTCCGCACCCAGCGGTCGATACGGTATTCTTACAGATGATTCGGCGGCCTGAACCATTAGTAAAGCCAAGCCGTATGCAAGCCTATCGTATCTTTACGACAGAGTGTTTTGCCGACCCTAAAAAATTAGCTAAGTTGCCTATTCACGAGATCGGCCTTGAACCAGGCGGCTCGCCGTCTCGGCTTACGCTAAAAGAGTGGGTAAAACTGTTTCACCTGCAAACTACGTATTAGCTCGTAAAATCGACCCGTAACAGGTATGATAGGGTCATGTCATTTGGTACTTCAGATCTTCTTGCAATTTGGTATATTCTCGAGTGGATAATTCGCATTTTTGCCATTTTTATTGTGCCGCAAAACCGAAAGCCAACTTCTGGAATTAGTTGGCTTATGCTGATTTTCTTGTTACCTGTCCCGGGGCTGCTTTTGTTCTTGTTATTAAGTAGTCCAAAACTACCACTGCTTCGCCGTAAATCGCAAGATGTACTAAACCAGTATGTCCGTAGAGCATTAAAGACAGCTAAACTTAACCACCCAGATATGGTACAGATGGTAGATGCAAAAGTAGATCCCGAATATCAAATAACCGCCGACTTAGCTAAGACATTAACCGGCCTAACGGTAGTGAGCGATACCTCAGCTGAATTCTTAAGCGATTACCTCGGTATTATTGACCGAATAGTAAAAGATATCCGTAAAGCAAAGAACTTTGTATACGTAGAATTTTTCATCATCGCCCTGGACGATACGACTGAGCCGATTTTTGATGCAATGAAACAAGCAACCGAGCGCGGTGTGATTGTGCGGGTACTATTTGACTACTGGGGTTCGTTTAAAATGCCAGGATATCGGAAAATGGTCCGGCGTCTGAAACATGACGGTATATCATATCAGGCGATGCTACCGCTGCGACTACCAGGCATGGGATATGTTCGACCCGACCTCCGCAACCACCGAAAATTAATGGTGGTCGACAACGAGCTTGGCTACACCGGGTCACTTAACCTCGTTGAACGAGCCTACCATCGTAAAGACGCAATTGTGTACGATGAACTCATGGTACGCGTAAAGGGGATTACTGTATTGCAGCTTAAAAGCGTCTTTCTTGCTGACTGGTATTCTGAAACTGGTATTCTGCTTAACGATGACCGCAGCGAGCTCGTGGAGGCCTACGATAAGGATATAGGCTCATTAAAAGCACAGGTGGTGCCAAGCGGGCCTGGCTATGAGTTTGAGAATAACCTAAAAGTGCTTATTCAACTGTTCCACAGTGCTAAAAAATCTATTACGATCGTAAACCCGTACTTTGTGCCCGATGATTCGCTGGCTATGGCAATTGTGACCGCTGCTCAAAGGGGAGTAGAGGTGACCTTGGTGAACTCAGAGGCAATCGATCAAGTGTTCGTGGCTCATGCGCAGAGTTCGTACTACCAGCAGATGCTTGAAGCCGGTGTCCATATTTACCACTATAAAGCACCAACTTTGTTACACTCTAAATACTTTATCGTTGATGACGTGGCGGTTGTGGGCTCAAGTAACGCCGACATTCGTTCGTTCCAACTGAATCATGAATTAGTGATTATATTCTATGATAAAAGTGTCGCGCTCAAGCTTCGTAAGCTGACCGGCCAATATTTACTTAAATCGAAACATTTAACAATCGAGAAATGGCGCCGAAGATCTACGAAGGATCGTTTAATTGATAATATTGCACGACTCACTTCGGCATTGCAATAAACTAAACCAGTCGTTGACTCAGTCCTATGCCCTTGAATTCATCACATACATACACCGGCTGAGAAGGTGTGCTTAATTCAGCAGCATACACATACCCGAGGTCATTAAAATCCTCGAGCTTATCTACTGTTGCAACTCCACGAATAATCAGCCATCGGGCATATGCACCGCGAGCAATTTTTGCATGAACCACTACAAATACTGGATCGCTATAAGCGGTTTTACGGGTCAAAAATACCGGTGTGATAATACGAGAAGGCTCAATAAAGGGAAGTACGAGCTGCGCATATTCATCTGAAGTTACATTTACTATTGAACCTTGGAGCGGTAGACTATCGGCAATACGATCACCCCAATAGTGATATAAGTTTCGATACTCATCGGAGGGGAGCTTATAGCCTGCTTCTAAGCGATAGGGCTGGACTCCGTCAAAAGGCCGAAGCACCCCATATAATCCCGATAGAATTTTTAGGTGTGTTTGTGCGAAGCTTTTCTGCTCATCCGTCCATTCCAGTGCACGAAGT
The DNA here is from genome assembly GCA_964523145.1 of uncultured Candidatus Saccharibacteria bacterium. Classification (GTDB taxonomy): domain Bacteria; phylum Patescibacteriota; class Saccharimonadia; order Saccharimonadales; family Saccharimonadaceae; genus Microsaccharimonas. The sequence continues at coordinate 29,298 of CAZFYB010000002.1, forward strand.
CCACTGTAAATATCTCCGCGAAAAGTTTCTACGGCTGCCGTGGCTGTCATATTTTCTCTGTCGTAGTACATATCTTCAACTGAAGCAGCTAGCTTTTCTGAAATATGCATTACTTTTTGAAGTTCTTTTACGGTAAGTGTCTGAATGTATTCGGACAGTTCTTCAGATTGCTGCAAAAAGAGCGGTTCGGTCAGTTCACGGCTCAGAGGTACCGGAACCATCGTTTTTGAAGAATGCAGCAATATTGTCATAGGCATTGTGTGTTTAGTATACCAAAAGGTTCGCCTTTACCCCAGTTGCCGTATCGCTCCGTATCTGTTACAATACCTTTCATGGCTAAACACAAGAACTGGCATAGCGCCTCACGTAAGCGGATGCTTAAAAAGAAGCAAAAATCGCTAAAACTTAAAGGCCGAACCGCCTAGCGAAATAACCCCACCTTTGGGGTTATTTTTTTGATACGTACGGATTATCGGCAATATAAAACCGCCATGGCACATCTTTGGCTCTGGAAATTCCTATGCGAGTTGTTTGAGTAATGAGCTTCTTGTCAATTGGCGATTGAGCTATTAATCGTATAGGTGTTTCAGTTAGTACATGGCCGTTGAGTTCCTTCGTTATGTCCAACGCCTGGCATAACTTAGCAGGGCCATTCGTTATCGCATACCCCGAAACCCGCCGTCGTTCTTCGAGCACATCAATATGATCAAGCGGCTCCACAGCCCTAATAAGTACCGCCGCACCTTCACCTTCTTTACCGGTAACAACATTACAGCAATAGTGCATGCCATACGTAAAATACACATACAAATGGCCGGCCTCGCCAAACATTATATCGGTGCGCGGCGTTCTACCTTTATTACTATGACTAGCTGCGTCTGACTGGCTATAGGCTTCAGTTTCAACGATCTTTACCCGAATAATTTTATTCTCAATTGTGCGCTCTAAAATACACTCCAATAAAAGCGGAGCGACCTTATACGCCTCATCTTGTAAGAAATTTAACATACACGTTCCATACACTTTAGTATAATCCTTTTAGTAACAGAGGAGAAAGTATGGATACACAACTAAACGCGTTAATCTTGATTTGTTCATTAAAACCGTCACCGGCAGAGTCTTCTTCGGAAAAATTAGCCCGTGATTTAGGTGCAGAACTTGAGCGTAATAATGTAACGAGTGAGTACATCCGAGTAGCTGACTACGATATAAAACCAGGGGTTGAAACTGATATGGGCGAGGGTGATCAATGGCCGCAGCTGCGCGCGAAAATGCTGGCTGCTGATATCTTTATTCTTGCCACACCAACCTGGGTAGGGCAGATGTCGAGCATAGCCCTACGTGTTATCGAACGACTTGATGCAGAGTTAGGTGAAACTGATGATAAGGGCCGATTATTAACTTTCGGTAAAGTTGCCGCTGTTGCTATTGTCGGAAATGAAGACGGAGCTCATAAAATTACCGCTGATGTATTCCAAAGCCTAAACGACCTCGGGTTTACCATAGCTGCTCAAGGTGCTACTTATTGGAACGGAGAAGCAATGCATCAAACCGATTACAAGGACTTACCAAATATACCTGATAGCGTTGCAAGTACGAATAAAACGGTCGCTCAAAATGCGGCACATGTAGCTCGACTTCTCAAAGCCAACACATACCCTGCTAATGAGTAAATTATTCAACCCGGCGCGCAAATAGTTCTTCGGTTTCACGCATAAAAATCTCGGCAGTTTTTGGCCCTACACCGTACAGCATTTGAAGCCTTTTCGAAAACTCGTCTTCGTCCATACTGCTTTCGAACATCAGTACGAGCGACCCTTCATAATCATTAATAAGCTGGTTCATACACGTTTGAAGTGCGTTTGCCATCACTTCATCATAGCGGGTGTATTTTCCCTCATCGAGTAGCTGCACGAGTTTGCGGCGCGGTAAATCACGGATTGCCCAGGGAGTATCAATTTTGCGGTCCATAAATACTCGCCACGTATTCGCAGCCACAGACGACTGAATGGGTTTTCCGAATAGATACGAAAGTAAAAACCATCGGAACATATCATCATCACTGCCGGATAGTACATCTATCCCGAAATCTTCGGCATGATGTACCGGTTTTTGCTTTGGGGTTTTTGGCATTGTATCTCTATTATACGACTTTTTCATAGTTAGCACTTATAATAGGGTGATGCGCCTTTCTACGAAAACCGAAACTCTTAAAGACCTGACCATTGACTACGAATATTCCATTAAAAGAAGCGGCGGGCAAACTATTATTCTTATTCACGGTATTGGGGTATCAAACGATTACTTTACACCTTTCACTAAAAAATTGGCCGAGTACTACACGGTTTATGCGCTTGACCTGCCAGGATACGGCAAAACGCCCAAACCTTCTCATCCGTTAAATATCACTGAACTATCTGAAGTAGTTTATAATTTTATCAAACTTCATCACCTTAAAAACGTTATACCAGTCGGGCATTCAATGGGCGCACAGATTGTTACAGAATTGTATAAAAACCATCCCGAATCCGTAAGTAAACTCATCCTCCTCGCACCAACTACCAATAAAGACGAACGACACCTTTTACTGCAAGGTTTTCGACTCATGCAAGATACATTTATCGAACCAGTAAAAACTAACTTTGTTATATTCTCAAATTATCTGCGCATGGGCATGTTGCGCTACCTAAAAACAGCGAAATACATGCTGGAATATCGAACCGATATCGCCCTAAAAAATATTACCATTCCGACACTTATTGTTGGTGGCGAAAAAGATCCAGTTGTACCGAAAAAATGGGTGAATTACTTAGCGTCACTCTCGCCACACATTAGCCAAGCCAAATTAGCCAAATCGCCCCATGCATTTCAGTTTTCACGCCCAGAAAGATTGGCTTCACTATGCCGAACATTTATCGAAAAATAATCACGCTTATTAAAAACTGGTGGGCTTGGGGGCTCGATTACGTGTATGTGACTTATTGGCAATTGCATGGGTTTATCATCCGCACCAGCCCAAAAATTTATACTCAAAAAAAAGCTAAGAATAGAGTCAGTCAAATACCTATCGTTTTAATACCAGGCATATACGAAAACTGGCGATTCATGAAACCGATTGCTGACTTTTTATACAACAAAGGCTATCCAATATATATCGTTGACGGACTAGGTTATAACGTTGGCCAAGTTGAAGCAATGGCCGAAATAGTGCACAGTTACATCTCTGCGCAAGGTATAAAAGAGTGCGTTATTTTAGCTCATAGTAAAGGTGGGTTGGTAGGAAAATACTTACTCGCTCAATTTAATGAACACGAAAACATTAAGGGTATGATTTCTATTAATACACCCTTCGCTGGTTCGCGATATGCTTATCTTATGCCGATAAAGGCAATTCGCATATTCTTGCCGAATTCACCTATAATTTCACTGCTAACTTCCCATTCTGAAATTAATAAAAATATTATTTCTCTCTACGGAGAATTCGATCCGCATATTCCAAAAGGGAGTTATTTAGAGGGCGCAACGAATATCCAACTACCTATGCGAGGCCATTTTCGGATCATGAAAAATAAGTACCTCCACGAGGCGATTTCGTTAAATTTAAAAGATTTTAGCAAAAAGTAATATTTATCACAGGAAATTTTAAAACTTACAAATACACTAAGAACTACAATTAATATAAGGAGATGGTATGAAATTCATTTCAACTAAAGCTCACACTGTTATTGGTTTAATCGTTGGTGTAATCCTCATATTCGCATCGAGTATATTTGGGTTTGCCGACAACACCGCTGCCTCAATGGTTGCTTTATGGGTAGGGCTGTTTATTGTCCTCAACGAGGTCATCACAACCAGCCCATATAGCCCACTAAAGCTCGTACCCATGAAAGTCCACATCGTACTTGATGTTGTGACCGGGTTGTTCTTGGCACTATCGCCATGGCTCTTCTCATTTATGAATACAGACGAACCGGCTCAATGGGTCCCACACGTGATTGCAGGAATCCTTGTTATCGGATACGCTCTTATGACTACAACTCGTGATGACCGCGCAAAATCAATTGCCGAAAGTTAGTTAAAAGGAGGGCAAACTTATGGATTCAGTTAATCCTGACCCAGCGCATATACCCGACGATGATTTACGATTGCAAAACTATCAAGACGATTTAGATACGAGCAATGATATCGCTGACCCGATTATGGATGAAGATGATGATATCACTAAAGAGCTTGGCGTTGACCCAGTAGCATTTAAAGAAGAGCTCGACCAATATGATTTTGGTAAAGATAGTGATGGAGATGGCGATGATACAGGAAGTGATGATCGCCGTGAACAGTTAGAAGATTTAGATCAAGAAACTTAATTAGTAAGGAGTTTGATTTGAAAGCAGTAACCTGGCAAGGCAAACGAAAAGTATCAGTTGAGGAAGTTCCTGATCCTGTCATTCAAGAACCAACTGATATCATCATTAAAGTAACTTCATCCTGTATTTGTGGATCCGACCTCCACTTATACGAGGTAATGGCACCTTTCATGGAAAAGGGCGACATCATGGGCCATGAGCCTATTGGAATCGTGACTGAAGTAGGGGACAAAATTACCAATGTTAAAGTTGGCGACAGAGTCGTTATACCATTCAACATTTCTTGTGGACACTGTTATATGTGCAAACAAGGTCTTCAATCACAGTGCGAAACAACCCAAGTCAAAAAAGAAGGACGCGGTGCGGCATTGTTTGGCTACAGTAAATTATACGGACAGGTACCAGGTGGACAGGCTGAATACCTCCGAGTACCACAAGCTCAGTACGGACCGATTGTTATTCCAAATGAAGGCTCCGATGATAGGTATGTTTATTTATCAGACGTGCTTCCGACAGCTTGGCAAGCAGTAGAGTACGCTAACATTCCTGAAGGCGGAACAGTTGTAGTAATGGGGCTTGGCCCGATTGGCGATATGGCTACACGTATCGCGAAACACCGCGGGGCAGGTAAGGTGATTGCTGTTGACCTTGTCCCAGAACGCCTAAAGCGAGCTAAAGATAATGGCATTGAAGTCATTGACTTTTCAAAGCATGAAAAAGACCTCACGCAAGTTATTTTAGATATGACCGAAGGTCGAGGAGCTGACTCGGTTATTGATGCGGTTGGATTTGAAGCACACGGATCACCAGTTGAAAAATTCGTTCAGGATGCCGCAGGTCTACTGCCAGACCCAGTAGCAGAAAAGCTTATTGATACTGCCGGAATTGATAGGCTCACCGCCCTTCATAATGCAATTGATGCTGTACGCCGTGGCGGTACCGTTTCAATCTCTGGAGTATACGCTGGTAAAGCAGACCCTATGCCGATGGATACAATGTTCGACAAACAAATTCAGCTACGTATGGGACAAGCAAATGTAAAACGATGGATTGACGACATTTTACCACTCTTAACAGATGAAGACCCACTGGGTGTCGATACATTTGCAACCCATCATTTACCGCTTGAAGACGCCCCGCATGCGTATGAGATTTTTCAGAAAAAGCAAGATGGAGCTGTTAAGATAATCTTAAAACCTTAATTAACTAAAGCGGCTGATACGAAATAGAACGCACGTGCATCTTCCAAGGTGCACTGCTTTCGTCTACACCCTCTGCACCGGCCCATTTACCACCAATAGCTAAGTTCAAAATTAAGTAATACGATTGATCGTACGGCCAATCTAGAGGGTTGTCTGACTGCTTCACGCGTGATGCGTATGGCTTTCCATCAATCGTAAAAGTAATTGAGTCAGGAGTTTTGATTACACCGTAGCGGTGATAGGTATCGTACATATCCGGAACCATACCTGGGGTGTATATAGTTTTTTGCTGCGTCATCGAATTATAGTTATGAACCGCAGGAATTACTTCACCAGGAATGTAGCCGACAGATTCAAGGAAGTCTATCTCGCCATTAAGTGCCCAGGCACTTGGTGAATTCGGATCAACGCCAAGCTCAGTCGGAGAATAGCGATTGTTATCAGGCATTAACCAAGCAGCTGGCCATGTACCAGTGCCACGTGGTAATTTCATATCAACTTCAAGGGTGCCGTAGGTAAACGACATGGTTCCCTGTGTATTGATACGAGCTGAAGTATAATTTTTACCGTACAATTGTTCTGGTTTTGCCTCAATGACGAGGCTGTCGCCTTCAACCCGAACGTTAGAAGTACGATCAGTGTAGGCCTGCAATTCGCTATTGTAGTTAGAAACTTCAACACCGTTTTCGACATTCCAAAAAAGCATATCAATAGTAGGTGAAGTTCGCTCATCAAACGTATACACCCAAGGTACACCCATAGAGAGTTCAGTTGTTTGAGTAGGAGTATCTTCAGACATATTTTGTATAAAACTCGCGGTATTATGTACTGATGGTTTTTCGGTATACAGCGCATGCGCGCCAACTATTACCACACTTAGTATGACACACACAATAAGTGGCCAAAGGCGTGAAAGAGTCGTGTAATAAGGATTACTTTGTTGCATATGCCTGCCTCAATCGTGCGAATAATGGTATTCGCTTTTTAAACAATTTCTTAAACCAGCCAGCATAGCGCGTTACCATAAACAAAGCGATCGGGGTCAAACAAATAGCAATACGTTCGAGTATCCAGAAAGCATTTGAACCACTTGGTGCACTGGCGACAAACAGCAATAGGGTAATGGACAGCACGTTAAAGGCAACCCAGTTAATGTGCGAGGCGAAGGTCATAATAGTATCAGGTGAGGTTAAATTGCCTTTTGCCGTAACTTCGTAGGTTAACGGCCGGCGCGCAATCGCCTGAACAGCTGCGTTAACGTATATTGGGATAGTCATGAGCAATAAGCCCATACCTTGGATGCCCCAATCCTTTTTTTCATGCTCAACGAGGTTAAATTTGCGAAGCCATAAGAACAGACCGATAGTGCTAGCGATCGAAATGAGCCACGTTAGGGCGAGTGGAAACGCGAGGCCTTCCAAGTTCAACGGTGCAAAACAAAACAGTAGTGTGAGGATAGATCCAAGTACCCAAGATATTGCAACAGAAGGGTAAAAGAACTGAAGCATCGCAAACGAAAGTGCCTGACTTTTGCCCATTTTTGTAATAAGCCCTGGGCTCGATTTAAGTGCAATATCCCATACACCATATGCCCAACGTTTTTGCTGGTTAAAGTAATCGGTAAACGAAGTAGGGCCTTCGCCAACGGCGATAATGTCTGGGGTATAAACACCTTTCATGTTGCGACCTTCTTTATTTGACGAAGCATATACCACCATAGAAGTCAGGTGGTCTTCGATAATTGAGTCTTGGTAGCCGTTAATGTGCTTAAACGCACCGACTCGGTAGAGATGGTTTGTTCCAATAAGCAGGGGAGCGTTGAGGCCATTTGCCCCACGCTGAATAATACCGTGAAAAATATATGCCTGAAACGCCGAAGCTCGGGCAATCCAGTTTTTCTGGCTATTGCCATATACCTGTGGGGCCACAACAAAAGCGACATCAGGGTCGTTAAAGTAGCCTAGGGTTCGAGTCAGAAAATCTGAAGTTGGTACGTGGTCTGGGTCCATTTGCGCAACAACATCATAGCCATTCTCGTAGACACTTCGCCATGAGTTGTGATTCCCGTGTTTTGTTTTCGTTTTATACGGGCCTGAAGGCATATTCCACTGCGCAACGGATTTACGAGAGAAATAGTACACGCCTAGCTCAGCGCAGCGGCGCTTTACATCGTAATCGTCACCTTCGTCTAGAAGCCATACATCAATCGTATTACCCTCACCTGGGTCGATTGCCTTCATCTTTAGTAACGTCTCAGCCACAAGCTCTAAAGGCTCTTTACTCGGTACGATGGTAGTGAGTACGGCAATACGGCGACCACCAGTTGCTTTCATCGGAATCGGGTCTTTAGCTTTTGAGGCGAAAATAAGCAGCGTCAGGCTTTGAATAAAGCGGATAAGCTCAACAATTCCGGCTAACGCCACTAATATAATAGCGACCAGACCGCCGTTAAAGCCAAGGGAAACCGCTAAAAGGGTAATGATAGAGATAGTCGAAAGGCTAACAAGTACAGCAAACAGACGCAAAGTCGCGGTATCGCTTTTGGTAAATATCTTTCGATATTGAACCGTATCGCTATCTGTTAGTGGGCCAGTTATAGCCGATGTAGTATCGTAAAGTCGTGGCACGACAGTCCTTCCTTGTTTTCTCACCATGTTCAAGAGCATATTATACTCTATATTTGATTAAAAGTCAATATGATTACGCTTTGTAATCGTATCTTACAAGGATGGGAGTTGAGGCTACGCTATTACAGTCCGTACGTCCAACCGTTACTAGGGGTATATCCCCATAAACTGCTTTGTCCTGATGTGTCTATTAAGCCGCCTGCACACGCAACACTTCCAGTGCCCCAAGCGCCCGAATAAGTACCGAGACCTCCTTTATTCGCGTTGAAGTAATAAGTATTACCCGATTTAGACTGAATCATAATCGCCGCCTCTTTTCCGTCACCACTTCTACACGAAAGTAGGTTATTAACGTTAGCGTACGAACCGGTTGCTAATTTTACTTTGTAATTATTCATGACATTTCCTATCTGAGCGTTTGCAACATATATACCGGTACCGGTCGTAGTTTTGTGATCTTCAAGTAAATTGCCCAGTTTCCTGAGATCGCTCTGCACTGCCGCATCATGGGCTCGGTTTTGAATGCCAGTGTAGGCAACGACAGTAATTGCCGCGAGAATCGCAATAACTACTACGACAATAAGCAGTTCAACAATAGTAAAACCTCTAGCTTTCATTATTGGGCCCCCGCTGTATAAAGTTCAAGAATTTCAGCAGTTGAAAGTGCACGGTTATACAATCGAGCATCATCAAGTACACCGGCATAGGTGGCTCGTCCATTGCCAAACGTTGGGGCATTTTGCAGAGGTGAAAAGTTATAGGTACCCGAAATTGAGCTCGCTTGAACTCCATTAATGTACAGCTGCATCACATTCGGTGTCACTACTTGGGCGATATGGTACCACTGATTGAGCGTTAGACCGTTACTTAATTGGTTAGTGTAGCCGCCAAAAGAGGTACCACCGCTCTCCACCCGAGCACCAGCCATAACACCCGCAGTACCATTACCTAATGTCTCAAGATAGATACTATTTGCAGCAGAGGGAGAAGAACCGGTTGGTGTGCCGAAGTCAAAGATAGTCCCAAAGCTATTAGGGTAAGTAGTTTGCCTCACCCATATCGTCTTCGTAATTGCTCCGGCAGTATACCCACTTGCAGTAGTAATACCGGCAGCTGAAAAGTTATAAGCGCCATTTGCCTGCCCGTTTTGCCCCGTAGTGAGTGTCGGACCATTAACAAGTGTGCCGTTGTTGTTTCCTATGGAATCATTAGCATTTCCGTTAAAACGCCACCATCCCAATAAACCATTTTGAGTACACGGAACTTCACTTGGCTGCGAAGAAGAACTGCTCACCGAGTAGGTAATGTTTTGTTCAGATGCCTGGAAGCAAAAACTTGACCCACCTTGAGTAAAATAGGTTAAAGTAGCAGAGCCTTGCGCGACCAATCCAGTACCAACTAAGTCGGCTGGATATTGGTTACCAGGATCGGTCAATTTTAATGACTCGATTTTCTTTAAGCCTTGCGATGTCGTGCTTTGCAGCTTCGATACAACGGCTCGGTTTTGAATACCGTTATAAGCAACAATAGTTATTGCTGCTAGAATAGCAATAACGACTACTACGATGAGCAGTTCTACGATTGTAAAGCCGGATTGTTTATATTTAACCATCGAGAGAGGTGATGCCCTTACTTCTCATAAGATATTGTCTAGCTCTAGTTTACCATAAGCGCGATAATAGTACGTTTTGATTATTTCGAAGAATGAACAACAACTTGGTTAAAAGGGATCTCAATTTCATGCTTTTTAAACGCAGACTTAATACGGCGAAGAAAAGCCCCCGATACATCCCATTGTTTTGCCGGCTCCACCTTGCCAAGTGCCTTTATTCGCACACTTGAAGCTTCGAAGCTATCAACCCGTAAAAATTGAATTGGTTCATAAATATGATCTTTTAATGGTGCACCTTCTTTTACCATGTCCATACCTACTTCGTTAATTACTTTCTCAACCTTGTCGATATCAGCATTGTACGAAACATCGAGGTTTATATTTACATTTGCGTAGCGAAACGATAGATTTGTAATTACTTCAGCTGAACCATTCTTCACAATATGCAGGTTGCCATCTAAATCACGAAGACGAGTAATGCGTACCGTCAGGTCTTCAACTACTCCAGCAACTTCTTTTCCGCCAGTGTTTAACATAACGATGTCACCAACGCGGTATTGATTTTCGGTGAGTATAAAGATACCTGCAAGTAAGTCCTTGATGGTATTTTGTGCTCCAAACCCAATGATAATGCCGATAAGCCCAGCACCGGTTAATAGGGCAGCGAGGTCAACTTCAAAAATACTTAATATGACGATCGTTGCCACTATCCATACTAGGAGCGCCGAGAGTGTCCTAAAAATACTCGCCAGTGTATCTTCACGTTTTTTCTCATCAAGTGGCGTTGGGTACTTGTGTCGGCGAATAACGCGCCGTACGATTTGATCGATAATAATCCGCAGTACTATCTGTACGACAATCGCTACGACTATAACTATTAACACTTGGGTGTAGTTGTGGGCAAAGAAATAATTAAGCATATCCATATATCTACCGTACCATGGATACAAGTCAGGGGGAAATTGCGTAGGATCTACTATTCTTCGCTTGCCAGCCGCTGCTCAACAAAATCTGGCTGAAACAACATCACCATTGAGACAATTTTATGACCCACTTTACCAAGGCGAGGAACATCATATTCCCTTGGTGGATAGCCTTCACCAGCACGCCACACATCATACACCAACACCGACTCCAAAAGTAACCTTTGGCGTGAGCCGCGCTTAGTTAAGTCCGGATTACTCATAATATAAAAGATCGTATCGTGCCTTTCGCGCTCGGGTGTACCGCTTAAAAGATACCCACTTCGACCATTAATACTGTATGTCTGCTCGGCATCAATACCGACCATTTCCAGCGCTATATCACGCATAACACCTTGGCCGTAATTGCTGGTTTTTCCTGCGTCAATACCAGCTCGGCCAAAATCCTGTGAAGTGATGAATCCACCTAAAGCTTCAACTTCACGAAGCACGTCTGCGGGTGGCGATAAGTCGGGGACCTTCCGCGGATCAGCAACAGGCATGTGAGGCAATTCACCTTTTGCTAAATGCACACCGGAAACAATTTCATAAAAGCCGTTCATTGAGCTATTGTAGCAGAGGTGGCACACTTTGCTATGCAGTGGCTCAGGCTAATGCTATTATTAAAAGCATGAACACTACAAAAGGGTTAGGTCGGCACGGATTCACTATCGTTGAATTGTTGATTGTTGTCATAGTGATTGCTATCTTAGCCGCTATCACTATCGTTGCTTATAATGGTATCCAAAATAGGGCAAAGGCTTCTGCGGCGCAAGCATCAGCAAAGCAGGCTTTTACAAAAATTCAAACCTATGCAACAACAAATGCCGAGCAGTATCCTTCTTCTATTGCTGCTGCCGGGCTTAGTAGCACTGGCGATACCACCTACCGATACAGCTTCGATAACATAACTAGGCCTAAATCGTTTTGCGTAACAGCAACCACAAACACTGTTAGTTATTACGTATCAAACCTCACATCGTCACCAGTAGAAGGTATGTGTACCGGCCACGATGCACCTCAAGGAGCATCAATTACTAATTTTGTGCAAAATCCCAATGCGAATACTTCAACCACTGGCTGGGTGGCGCGCACAAATGCTACAATTACAGCAACTCCTACATCGCCGATCGATGGGGCTAATTCTATTCTACTCACCGCTACAAACGTAGGGGCAAGCGTTATAGCAGCGCCCTATGGGACAACATTTCTTCCCGTATCAGTTGGTCAGCCATACGTAGGATCTATGTACGTAAAACCACTTGATGTCGCGGGGGTATTTAGACTTGTTATCGATTGGTATAACGGCACTACATATGTCGATGCATTCCAAGGCCAGCCTCAAACTGTTAATGTCGGAGAAACAGCTCGATTATCAGCCTTAGCAACAGCACCAGCAAATGCAAGCCGTGCTCAAATATATACTATCGTTGGAGGTACTGGTGGTGTAGCCGGAAACCGTTGGTTAGTTGATAATGCTATGTTTTACCAAGGCACCGCTTTATATGGATATGCTGATGGTGATTCACCTGGATGGGCGTGGAACGGTACGGTGAATAGTTCTTCATCTACTGGATTATCGTTTTAACACTTACTAGAGAATAGGGGATTTACTGTATGAGAAAATGGCTTAAAGTGTACAAAAATTCTATCGTTGTCGTTGCCGGTGGCGCTTCGGGTATTGGCGAACAGATCGTTCGTCAGCTCGCGCCACATGTGAAGGAAATTGTTATTCTTGATAGAAATACTGCTACTGGATCAAGTATAGCCGAGGAGATCACTAACGTAAGCTTTGAAACTATTGATATGAATAAGTATGGCGAAGTTAAGACTATTCTTCGCAATATCAACAAACGATATGGAACGATTGATTTCTTTTTCAACCTTGCCGGGACATTCATGGCTGGTGAAATTCGTGATACCCCCATTGAAAAATGGCAACAGATTTTTGAAAGTAATATTACGCCCATCGCAAACGGCACATCAGTAATATATGAGATTATGCGTAGCAATGGACATGGGCACATCATTAACACTGCTTCATCGGCAGGGCTTTTCCCCGTACCGATTATGAATATTTACGGCGCAACAAAAAGTGCCGTTATAAGCCTCACACAAGGACTGCATATGGAAGCAAAAACTTTTGGTATTCGCGTAAGTGTTGCATGTCCTACAATTGTAGAAACACCGCTTTACAACACAGCCCTTTATGCAGGGTTAGATAAATCCAAAGCGCTTGATTATTTAAAAAATCAAGCCAATATTCAGCAGCCCGATGCCGCGGCGTATGAGATTATTAAAGGCGCTTCGAAAAATAAGCTTGTTATTCACACGGCTTTTAGTACGCGACTTGGGTGGGGAGTGTATCGAATTTCAAATGGTTTATACTTGCGGATTGCAGAAAGAGTTTTTGAACGGTATCGAAAGACCTTACGTAAAGAAAAATAATTCACAAATGAAAAGGCCCGCCGAAGCGGTGAAGAAGAATTCTTCAAACCTTTTCGGCGGACGTACCCGTTATTGAGTGGCGAGGCGTTGATAGCGCCGCTGTATCTTGCCAGGAGCGCCGGCTGCTTCGCCAGGAACTCCCACTGGAACAAACCCGAGCCGCGGCGCAATGCTCAGCACCGGGTCGTTCTCGTGGAGGACGATGTTGACGATTCGCGACTTGCCGGTGCGCAGATCCGTGAAAGAACGCCGAAGCAAGCCAATCAGGGCGTTGTCACGCTCGTTCTTATCGAGCTCGTCAGATGCCACTAGGCCAAGAACACCCCACTGACCCGAAAGCGGGTTCATGTGTAGCGTCTGGCTCGCCTTCAACATTGCAGCATTAATGCCGGTCGTGAAAGGAAGCTCGTCACCGACCTCCCAATCATTCTGCTTCATGTAGGCAACCAGCTCACCGTTGCGAGTATATCCGCTGTAGCGCTCTGGGTAATTACGAAGCTTCCGCAACTGCTTAGCAACCATGACTGGGTTGTCAGGGTTCGCCAAATCCAGGGGGTTCTTGAACCCGCCCGCAACGAGGTCCTGAAGCGTGAGCTTCTGGATAATTCTGGCGTTCTCGAACAACTGATCGATCGACTTGACGTACTTAAGGTCATGCGATGACGGCATTCTCGCTCCTTGGGTGGGGGTACAACTCCATGTGAAGTATTTATATATTATAACATAAATAATTATATTTACTATTTATTGACAGTCTAACTATATAGCGTTACTATGTAGTGGTAATAAGTGCTACTAAATAGTAAAGGAGCTCGTTTGGATAATATCACTGAAATGCTCAAGGGTGTGCTTGAAGGTTCGGTCCTGGAAATCATTAGCCGTGAAACAACCTATGGCTATGACATCACCCAACAGCTACGAAAACTCGGCTTTGAAGATGTCGTTGAAGGCACGGTCTATACAATTCTCGTTCGCCTTGAACGTAACAATCTTGTAAAAACTGAAAAAAAGCCCTCAGAACTAGGTCCAGCTCGTAAGTTTTATTCGCTCACGGATGCAGGCGAAAAAGAACTTATGAACTTCTGGGCAAAGTGGGACTTCGTCACGACAAAAATTAATGAACTAAGGAGTATGAAATGAATAAAATAATCTATTCGATCATTGGTGATTTTAGTGAAAAAAAGCGTTACCGCGAAAATGAAAGGCGCGCCAAAGCACTACCAACTGAGTACGCCGAGGCATACAAAAACATCCGGAATTACCTTTGGAATACTTCAGGTATTTTAACTATTGATCCGCTCATTACATTGGTTGATATGCTTGAAGAAGCAGCCAGTGAAGGCAAGCACGTGATTGATATTACTGGGCCTGATGTTGCCGCATTTGCTGATGAGTTTGTGCGCGGCGAAGAGTCTTATAGGGAGAAGCAGGGGAAGAAGCTAAACGCGAAGTTGAATAGTAAAAAGAATTAGTTATTTTTCTGAAAACCACTGAGCGAATTCATACCATACGAAATCTTCAGGGTTATGACTCGTTTGCCCCAAGTCTTGGCTTTCAGCAAAGGTTAATCCATTGAACTCAGCAACTTTATCGAATGAGTTACCGTTGTTTCCTCTTGGCGCGTCAGCAATTCGACCTTTATACTCTTTTGAGAAAACTTTTGTTTCATCCTTATCTTTGTAAACAATTGATTCTGTAAAGATAATCGTCTTATCCTCTTTGTCTGATAGAAGTTGAACAAAATCCTCGGGCGTAAACCAATCAGCAACGTCTTTCATATAGCCGCCAGGAAATCCATTCAAAGAAGGAATAGACCATGAAGTATCGGCGACCACAATCGAAGGTTGCTTAGCTAAAGCATAGGCATCCTCAACTTTTTGAAGTGAAATAGCGAGAGGGTCATGGGACTGAATTTCATTAAAATCGAGCCTCATTGGTACGACTTCTATACCAAATAGGTCGCAGGCAGCGCGAGCTTCTTGGATTTTACGTTGGTTGCCGGTTGAGAAGGTTATTTGTTTCATGGTATTACTATAGCACTTATGCAGTCATTGACAATTACACCTTTTTTTGCTATAATATACTTATTCCCACCAGTGGAACGTACCGTCTGCGTGTAATCTTTACACCTCATCGAAAGGATAGGACATTTGGCTGATACAGCTACCGCCGGGCTCCTCACGGAGCTTCCGTTCAACATCAACCAGCACGTCAAGGTCAGGCTGACCGACTTCGGTCGGGAAACCTACGTGACGTACCGATGGAAAGAGGACGGAGCCAAGCGCGAAGTAGTGCTGCGAGAACTCGAATCCCGACAGGATAGCGAAGGATACAATTCCTTTCAGCTGTACACCGTGATGTCGATCTTCGGTGGCAGTATGCCGGACATCGCCACGATGGACATGCGCCGCATTCCCTTCGAGACGAACATCATCCTCGTTCCTGATCCTCTCGCCGTCATCCTCGCAGAACGGTCGTGATACCCCTTCATCCATTGATCGAGCCAAACGCTCTCTTTGGAGGAAGGGGTGTTTGATTTTGTAAGGGTAATTGAAAAGTTACAGGAGGGAGTTTTTTCTAAAAACCTAAGCTCCAGGAGGAGGGGACTCATTACAATTCGTTATATTAGAAATCGTATACGAGAATTTATAAAAATCTTCATTTATGTCATACGTTGATCCAGCGTTTCCTCCAATGTTACCGTGGTTGCACCTGTAATCACCCGTACTTTCTCGACTACCTATCCGTTTATACAAGACGCTAGTTTGCGGGCTCGTAAGCATGTTCCATGCACTCAAAACGTAGCTTGTTCCATCGCTTATATATACGTAACATCCATTAAACGCCGTTGGACCGTTACCAGGTTTCGCGCCACCTCTTGGATTGCCATCGCTTTGAGGAATCGCCTTATTTAAACCTGGTACCCAATTAGACTGCCTCGTACTCGTATTGTACGCACAGTTACTATCGGCATATCCTAAGTTTGCCGTATCCATAGCTGCACCTGTTTTCGGATACTCCCCAAACTCGGCGTAGTGAAGTTCTACTAATTTATGCACCTGATTAATATCGGAGAGGATTTTTGAGTTGCGCGCTCTCTCTTGTATCCCATTATAGGAAACGATAGTAATTGCCGCGAGAATCGCTATTACTACCACAACGATCAGCAGTTCAACAATAGTGAAACCAGGCTGTGATTTATGTTTTGCCCACATTAAGTATGAGTATAAAGCATGAGAGAGGTAGGGTCAAAAGCATAAGCTGGTTGACCACTTTACGCTTGTGGTTCATAGGTAAGATTCTTTGTGAACTCTTCACTCCTGTTTTTGCTTGCGATAATTATATAAAACTACCAACTACATATATAGACAGCCATGCCAGGCCTAGTACTACGAAAGCCATCAAAACAAACGCAATTTTATCTTTTTTAGACATGCCTAATCTATTCATAAATGAGGGCAACCTCGATCCTAACAATATTACTGCGAGTGCTAAAAGTAGAGTTAGTTCCATGCTAGATCTAGTATATATGACTTACTGAATCACGCTCAAGCGCCAACTGCGCAATAAACCGTCTTGATAATTCAAACTCATCAGCGTAGCCAAATTCTGGATTAAATGATAGGGACTTGCAAGCATAAACCGTTCCGATGCCTGAATGTGCTGGCTTATTGTATCTATAAATTGGACTTATAATACGTTATATGTTAAAATATATTTAGAGTTGCAATCCGCACTAGTACCGATCGAAAGAGGTGATTATGCGAATCTCGATCTCCACTGTGGAGAATCACACAGAAACGTTCGGCAAGTTTCCGCCGGACCTGCTCCGTTTCCGGATGGACCAGGAAAATCCGTTTTACCAGAACGATGACTACATCTACGAGTTCCAAGTGTCCGGTGAGCATCGAACGTTTCCGAGACCGTTGGGTTTTCGCCCATCGGAGCAGGAGCTCAACCGGCAAGGGCGCTTGCAATTGAAGGCGCTTTTTCGTCCGAAGATCGAGCTCCCGCCCAAGGAAATCAAGGAACTCATTGCTGGCATCATTCAGACGGGTCTCATCGATCCGCAAGGTGCGCGTGGTGGCATCGTGTGGCCAATTACCTTGACGAGCAAGTGGGAGTTGCACGTCATCAAGTTACCCCACGCATCGGTCAAAGATGTCGAAACGGCAATGCTCCACAGCATTGCAACGCACTTCAACGTTTCGGTGGACCAGCTCGAAACCGAGTACGGAAGATAGCCGTACAACAACAACCCCGTCAGCTCGGCATCATGGATGCCTCGCAGACAGCGGGGTTTTCCATTTTCAACAAATGCAAAGGGCCCGGTGTTACCACCGAGCCCTTGCGACTCTCTATCAGAGTGTAAACTCTGGAGGGAAGGCTGCGCTCAAACAACAAGAACTGTTTTCGTCCCACAAATGCGACTCGAGGGCTAACGATCGTGCTCCAGGAAGAACCGCTTACTCCTTCGACTTTTGAAGCAGTAAATCATAACTAAGACTTAAACTGTTCAATTCTCCCTTAGTTTGTTGTAATTCATAATTGTAATAGAAAAATAAAGCAGTCACAATTATCGAATATGTAATAGCAATACTTAGCATGATACTTAGAGTATTGTTTTTTGATTCTAATGTGACTTTCTTTGACATTTCTTTATTATAACAAACAAAAGCGCCTTAATAATCAAAGCGCTTATGTTTGGCTGAGAGTGTAGGTCTAAAACAAAAAGTGAGACAAATGAGACGCGATGTGGCTAAAAATCATTTCAAAATACATGTATAACATAGCTTAGATGGATAGATAGATAGTTGATATATACGCCATTATATTGCTTAATAGTAGGTAATATGCTAGTCTTATCTCTACAATAGTCGGCTTGACTATTGTGGCCCGTTAACATGAAGTGTAAATGGTGTTTTACGCGCCACAATCACTTAATGGCACCACCCTAGAGATCGGACGTCCGTCTCTAGAGCGTATAGTGCACAGGGTCTCGGATCTAAATCATCGAGGAGGTGATATCCATGATGACAGACACCATCGATGACCTGCTGACCACTTCGGCCAGCGCATGGTCGGACGAGTCGGCGACCTCGTCGCCGTCCTCCGTCCAGATCCTGAGCCAGGACAGCTGACCTGGCTTCCACCCGCGAGGCGTCTCAGTTTATACTGAGGCGCCTCGCTCAATCTTCCTGCCAGAAGAGAGTTGAGATTATGCACGAATTTCCCATGCCCGAAGGAATTGACCTCCAGCGTGTCATTGACACCGATTGGAACAAGTCCTGGGCTCTCAGCAAGACGTCCGCTGCGCCAGAAATGACACCCGCAATGCTCAATGAACTTGCCGACATCGGCGAGGGATCTGTGCATTACCCCGATGGTACCTTCAGCGAGCTGTCGACCGAACAAACGAAAGCATGGATTCGCCGCTTCTGCGACGGTGAGAAGCTGGAGGGTACGGTCAAGCTCGCAGTCGGTACCACCGAAGAGACCACGCTGGTCAACTGGAAGAACATCTTTCCTGGCGCCAGTGTCAGGGTGAACTACTTCCTGTCAACCGGCCCCGCCAAGGGCATTCGGCCGCACTACGACAACCACCACGTTTTCGCAGTGCAGCTCATCGGCGAGAAGACCTGGGGTCTAGGACCCAAGGTCGCCGTCACCAGTCCGGAAGCGCCAAGCTTCTACCCGGAGGTAGATCCGCCTATCGAGGCAACGATCCAAACAAAGGTCGGCGATGTCTTGTACATTCCGCCCGGAGGATGGCACGGTGCTGAGACAGAGGAGCGATCGATGCATGCAACGGTGGGGATCTACCCACCCACGTACGCGGAGTACCTCCGGCAACTCATCTCGAGCCGTGCTGGTTCGGATGTAGTGCTCAGGAGCGAGCTTCCCGTTGTCCAATCGAACATCGAGGCCGGGGTACGCTTCGGCGCTCCGTCACTCGCAATCACGAAGGAGCTGACGGATCGTGTCGCACGAGTCTCACTGGACGCGCGAACAAGCCTGTCCACGAAGATGAACCTACCGCAAGGGGAGGAGTTGACGGACGAAGTTCTGAAGCTCACGAGGAACATCTGGGACGAAGCGGAGGTGTACGGTCGCGTAGGACTCTACCTACGCGGTAGTGTCGCACGCCCGAGCGTTCCGGGAATCCGCCCTTGGGATATCGACCTGGCGCTCATCACGCGTCGAGTCGTTCCTGAAGAGGCACGGCGAACAGCGCGCAACGAGACCGATGGACTAGAACTCGACATGAAGTATGTCACCGTCCACGACCTCATCAATGCGGACCGCGAGCTTCCCACTCGGTCGCTTCTTCGGAGCGAAGGGGTTCTACTGTTCGGTCAGGACATCGTCTGCGAGATACCGATAGCGAAGCCTTCACCGGTCATGGCTGCTGTTATCGCCTCTCGTCAAGCTGAGGCTTGTCGAGTAAACGAGGCAGAGATGCGCTCGGGTGTTGACGACAGCGTCATGATTCGACGCTTTGCCAAGGCGGCGCTTCGGCTCGCTACACCGTTCATCATGCTCCAGCTCAATCGCCTCGAGAGAGATCCGGTAATTTGCGGATGGTTCATTTCATCCAACTATCCGGAACTTCGAGAGGCATCGGAATACCTCGTTGCAAGCGTGCGGGGGACAAATGATCTGAGCGAGGTGCGAGCAATGTGTCGCATGCTACTCGATGAGCTTCAGGGTAACCTGGAGCAAGTTGAAAGCCAAGCGCATGTCGGATGATGCCACCTTCTGGGAGACATTCTCCGACGAGATGTACGGAGGCTCACGAATCCGTAGGATTCCCGATATCACGAGGGCTCTATGGGAAACGTGTGGCCTGCAAGTTGGCAGCAAAGTCGCGGACATGTGCTGCGGTCGAGGTTACTCTTCCGTGGAACTCGCTCTCCGAGGTGCAGATGTACAGGCGGTAGACTTTTCTAACGAGTTTATCGTCAACCTGAGCCACGCATCACAAGGGCTTGGTCTTGGAATCGCTGCCCTCCAGGGCAACGCTGAAGAGATTCAGCTCGAAGGCCCAATTTGTGCCACAATGATTCTCTGGAATTCACTAGGATACAATGGCCCGGAAGCGGACCTTAGAATACTAGCGAACGCAAGACAGTCAACCCATCCGAGCGGCTCGCTCGTGGTAGAGTTGACGACTCTGGAAGAGCTGTCGAAGGAACCTAAAAAGGTGACAGAACGCAGCATCGGAGAATCACACACGTTTCGTCGAATCCGAAATCTCGACACGCAGACGGGAATCTTGTCTGCTGACTGGGAAATCTTCAACGAATACGGAACACCCATCCGAAGCGGACACTTCACCCAGACGGTTTATCCGAAAGCTGAGATTGTTCGCATAATGAATGCCGCTGGGTGGTCGTACGTAACCGACAGCGACAAAGTGCCTTTACCCTGTGAGCCCACAGGCACTCTGTTTATAGGTGTGGCCGAATCGTATTCGAGCAGCGAAAGTTGCACGAGATGCCGAGGGGTTATACCGTGAACATCAATAAGGGCTCACACAGCCCCGAACCGACAGACAGCCAAACCCTAGCGAAAGCTATGGAGTGAGGTAGTTTGCCGGTTCGGGGCTTTTTAATTGTCAAAAAAATGTGTTTGAAACCAATTGCTAATCGGATGATATTATAAGTGTATGAATATTTTATCGACAATTGGTCAAGTAGACGCATCGACACAATACACTGATCGGCCAACCGTGAAAGTTGTAATCAAAAAAGATGATAAACTCTTAATTCTCAACAAAGGCTTGTTGCCTGGCGGCGGAATTGACTCAGACGAATCAGATCACGATGCTATTACACGAGAGCTGCAAGAAGAGCTAGGCGTTACTGTGAAAGACATTCAAGGAATTGGAACTATCGTGCAATATCGTAATCTGCTCAATAAGAAATACTTAATCAATGGCTACGCGGCAGAGCTTGAGACCACCGGAGGGCTTACCAGCCCACAAGACGAAGGTGAGACTAAATTTACTGTTCAATGGCTTACTCTCGACAAAGCAATAGCTTACGTTACAGAATCAATCGAAGAGGTGAAGCTCAAGCCGATGGACGATGATGCCAATCAAGGCAAGCTTTACAATTTAATGACAACATTCACGTTGCTTAAAACTATTGAATAGCTAGTCCATGTAAATAAGGTGTGTTCTGTTTTTGGAATAGATACTTCAACTATGATGGAAGTATTTGTTCCTATGGGGATGAGGGATTCGGTCACCTTTGGCGACCCCGCAGCTTCACGATTGGCAATGTAATTGCCATCGGAAGGCTGCTCTCAAACAGCCACTGGCTGTTTTCGCCCCGCGAATGTCACTCGGGGGTTCAAACGCACAGCTCTTAGCCAAAGAAATAGAGCCATTCATTGGCTCTATTTCTTTGGCTGGGGATGAGGGATTCGAACCCCCGAATGCTGGTACCAGAAACCAGTGCCTTACCACTTGGCGAATCCCCATTACGTGAACGTACATTATTTTACCATATTTATTGGGGAAGATGACGCTTATGATACAATTACCCTATGACAAATCAGAGGGGATTTACTCTTGTAGAGTTGGTGGTAGTGATTGCTGTTTTGGTCATTCTAGTGACGATCTCAGCAACGCTTTTAAGCCGCTACCAGGCGGATAGTCGTGATATCAAGCGTACGGCTAATGTATCGGTAATCGTTGAGGCACTAGAAAAGTACTACGATGAGAGGGGCGAATATCCTAGCTGTCAGGCGATAACCGCTTCGGGCAGTACGGTTATCTCTTCTACGTTAAAAGGTATCGACCCTTCAGCATTACTCGTGCCGACTGCTGGGCCGGGGGTTACTAATTCTATACGGTGCGGTGCAACGCTCGTAGTAACTGGAGTGGAATTTATTGAATATCGGGGTGATAATAGTCCTGGCTGCACCGGCTCTGATTCTTGCCAATTTTATGTACTTCGTTACCGAAACGAGGCTTCGAATCAAATCTTAACAATACGAAGCAGACGAGGGATCGAGTAACAAACCGAGATGCTTAGCTGGTGCGAATACGGCGATAGGTAAATTTGGCGTGCGGTCGCCAGCTGCCATTACTATCGCTGTCGTACTGATAAATCATGCCATTTTTTACTTCGTGGATTAACACGAGTGCTGGGCTATAAGGCGCCAGTGTTCGATAAAAGTTGATATCCTCTTTGTTTACCACTTTACGGCCAGGGAATATTTCATTAAACTTGCGTGTCCCAATTTCGTCAAAGTAATGTGGCCGGCCTTTTGGCGGCATATAGAGTTCAGCACCCAAACCAACTCGCGATACAACTTTTTGCACATCTGAAAATAATAATTTACTTTCGCCGTGAATATATAAGAAAAGCTGTTTTTTCTTGGTAAGAAATAGGGTTGCTTCAGAGCTGCGACCCACCGGGATACGCCGTGCAATCACCGAGTCAACCTCGGCACTGACACCAAATTCGGCCTTAATACGACGCTCTAAAGCAAAGTCATCATATATCTGCTCATTCATGTCAACTATTGTATCACTTTACGCACCATATAACCCGCCTCACCGGTGCTATACTAGAAGTAATGACGTTTCAAACCCGCTATGGCAACCTAAATGCCGACCAAAAGAAGGCTGTTGATACTATTAACGGTCCGGTTATGGTTGTCGCTGGGCCTGGCACCGGTAAAACCGAACTACTAAGTGTTCGGGTGGCAAATATTCTGAACAAAACCGATACTTTACCAGAGAATATCCTCTGTTTGACCTTTACCGATAGCGGTGCTGTGGCCATGCGTGAACGTTTGGTAGGAATCATTGGCAAAGATGCCTACAAAGTGGCAATCCATACCTTCCACAGTTTCGGCAGCGAAATCATGAGCCAGAATCGTGAGTATTTTTATAATAATGCGTTGTTCGAGCCGGCCGATGAGTTAAAGCAATACGAGGTACTTCGGGGTATTTTTGAAGAACTTGATCACAAAAATCCGCTCAGCAGTATGATGAACGGCGAATACACGCATTTATCGGATGCGAAAAAAGTAATATCTGAGTTAAAACGTACCAGTGCGCTCACCAGCGATGAGCTTTTAGCGGTTATTCAACAAAGTGAACAAACACTTGATGTTGCAGAAAAATTACTCGTTCCTATTTTGAGCGACCGGGTCAGTAAAGCGATGACGCCAAAGCTACAGGCAGCCTACGAGGAACTTTCTACCATTGCCTCAACAACCGAGCCACTGTATGAAGTAACACCCCTCATGCTAATGATTGTCGACTCAATGAAAGCCATGCTCCAAGACGTTGCAGAAATCCACCCAACGAAGCCCATTACCTCGTGGAAAAACCAATGGTTCGAACGAAACGATAGTAAAGAGCTAGTGTTTAAAAATCGTAATCGTTTACATAAGCTCAAGGCACTATCGTACATTTACTACGAATACTTGGCGCGCATGGAAAAAGCTGGGCTCTACGATTACGATGACATGATTATGCAAGTGGTGCACGCCGTTGAAGTAAATGATGATTTGCGTTTTAACTTGCAAGAAAAGTACTTGTACTTAATGGTAGATGAGTTCCAAGACACCAACCTCGCCCAGATGCGCATTTTGCATAATTTAACCGACAACCCGGTGAACGAGGGTGTGCCGAATATCCTTGTAGTTGGTGATGATGACCAAGCGGTGTATGGTTTCCAAGGTGCTGATATTAGCAACATTCTTAACTTCCGCGATACCTACCCAGGCGCCGAATTGGTAGTACTGACCGAAAATTACCGATCCGAAGCGCCAATTTTGCAGGCCTCACGAGCAGTTATTTCCCAGGGTGGTGATCGGCTTGAAGAGCGTATTCCTGAAATTAATAAACAGTTAAGTGCGCAGCGAGCAGGGAAGGGCGATGTAACCATTATCCAAGCGCCTTCAATTGACGCCGAGCGCCACTGGATAGTCAACAATATCAAAAAGCAGATCGAAAGTGGCACTGAGCCATCATCAATTGCCGTCCTCGCCCGGCGACATGCTGATATTCAAAGTTTATTGCCGTACTTTAGCCGCTACGATATCGCCGTTCGCTATGAAAAAGAGGAAAACGCCCTTGAACAACCACCAATTATTGCGCTTGAGCAAGTCGCCCGAGTCGTCAACGCCATCGCAACCAGCAACCATGCTTTAGCAAATAGCCTCATGCCTGAATTACTGGCTCACCCCGCCTGGGGTATCGCGCCAAAAGATTTATGGAAACTCAGCCTCGATGCCTACGAATCAAAACAGCAGTGGATGAGCGTCATGGCAACAACGCCACAGTTCGAGTCAATTCATACATGGCTGGTTGAGCGAGCTGCTGAAAGTGTGACTACCGCCCTCGAACCAATGATTGATTCACTCATCGGAAAATCTGAAACCGATGAAAGCCCGTATTTTACCTACTACTTTTCAGTTGATGAACTTACCGCTTCACCGCATCGCTACCTTGAATGTTTAGCTGCCCTTCGCACGATCCGTAGCAAATTACGGGAGCACCGGCCAGGCACCACACTGGACCTAAAAGCATTTGTTGAATGTATCGATTTATACCGCCGACTTGGCATTACCCTTAACACCACCAGTTATTCATTAGCCAGCGATGTACCGACTGTGCAGCTTTTAACTGCCCATAAATCAAAAGGGCTTGAGTTTGATACGGTGTATGTATTTAACAGTATAGATAGCGTGTGGGGGCAAACCGCGCGTAGCAGTAGCCGATCGATTAGCTACCCCGAAAACCTTCCGCTCGCGCCAACCGGTAATACCGCCGATGAGCGCCTGCGCTTGTTTTACGTTGCCATGACCCGCGCTCGTAACCAATTAATCATGACGTTTAGTGAAACGAGTGACACAAACAAAGCCTCGCTGCTTGCCGATTTCTTGTTGGCAACCGAACTTGAAACTCAAAAAACTGAAGAGTCGAATAATGAGCAACGGGTTGAAGCAGCGCAACTTGCCTGGTACGAACCTCTGGTTGAACCAACGACAGATTTACACGCGCTATTAGCTCCGCGGCTTGAAAAATACAAGCTAAGCGCTACATCATTGAACGGGTTCCTCGATATTACCCGTGGCGGCCCGCAAGAATTCTTATTAAATAATTTACTACATTTTCCGAAATCGAAATTGGCTTCAGCATCGTTTGGTACTGCTGTTCACCGGGCTATGCAGCAGGCGCATACACATTTAAATGCCACCAAAGAACAAAAACCGCTTGAAGATATTTTACGCGATTTCGAAGTCGCCCTTGAAGCTGAACGTTTAAGTGCAGCTGATTTCGCCACCTCATTATTGAAGGGGAGCGAACAAATACCGGCATTCATTACTTCTGGTGTATTACCTTTTAGTCTAACGCAAAAAGCCGAAGTAGGATTTGGGCACCAAGATGTGCACGTAGGCGAGGCTCGACTGACCGGTTCACTCGACATGATTGATATTGATGAAGAAAATCGCTCATTAAGTGTGACCGATTACAAAACCGGACACCCCTCACTTAAATGGGAGGGTGGGCCCGAGCATACCAAAATTAAACTCCATAAATACCGCCAGCAACTATTGTTTTATAAAATCCTGGTAGAACATTCACGCGAGTATGGTCGTTACACAGTAACAAATGGGCAGCTGGCATTTATTGAGCCGACCAAATCTGGCGAGAGCGTTGTACTAGGTATGCACTTCGAGCCAGAAGAAGTCGAGCGCACAAAACTGCTTATTGAGGCAGTATGGAAACATATCATCGGGCTGAACCTCCCAGACACCAGTACTTACCCTGACACACTCAAAGGTATGCTCGCATTTGAGCAGGACCTTATTGACGGCATAGTATAAAAAGTGCTATAATAAGTATGTACACAGGTTGAGCCGCTTAGGCGGCTCTCTGCATGTACCTTGACAGAGAGAGTACACCCACATCCTTCCAATACTGGAGGGGCCTTTCACCACGCCTGTAGTCATAATGCTCGCCAACGATGCCGAGCTAGCTATTGTACGTAAAAAAGGCCCCTCCTTCCACCCAACCCGCCACCGAGTTCACCTAAGGAGTGAAAATGGCAAATGGAGAACAGGGAATCGCCGATGCAGTTGCATCGGGTGATCCGCTGAAGGTCGCGGCGGCGCATGCCGCCTACGCGCAGTCCATGAGCAGCTCCGACCAGAAGGTCAAGCCGCTCAGTGACTTCATCAAGTAGCCCCGGCTACCAGTAGCGGACGTCCCTCGGGATGCCAAAAGGAGAAGAAGTACTCTCTCTGTCCGCTCATTCTTTTCATGAAACATCGTGAGCAGAATGAGCGATGAATAATTTTTGGAACGAACTACCAAAACCTTTTTTTATCTTGGCTCCTATGGAGGCCGTAACTGATGTCGTCTTTCGACATGTTGTCGCAAAAGCTGGTCGTCCTGATATCTTTTTTACCGAATTTACCAACACAGCCAGTTATTGTAGCCCAAAAGGCCTCCACAGCACCCGCGGTCGTTTAGCATTTACCGAAGATGAGCACCCTATGGTTGCACAAATCTGGGGGAAGAACCCAGAGCATTTCCGACAGATGGCTTTAGGTATGAAAGAGCTAGGTTTCAAGGGTATTGATATAAATATGGGCTGCCCCGACAAATCTGTCGTACACGGCGGGTCGGGGAGTGGTCTTATTCGTACCCCAGAGCTCGCTGCTGAGATTATTGCAGCAACAAAAGAATCTGGGCTACCTGTGAGCGTAAAGACCCGCCTAGGTGATGTGAGGATCGATGAATGGCGCGAATGGCTGACGCATATTTTAAAACAAGATGTCGTCAACCTGACGATTCACCTGCGCACCCGTAAAGAAATGAGCAAAGTAGAAGCGCACTTCGAACTTATTCCTGAAATCAAAGCTTTGCGTGATGAAATCGCTCCTCATACGCTTCTGACTATCAATGGCGATATTCGCGACCGACAACACGGCCTTGAGCTGGTTGAAAAGTACGGGGTTGATGGAGTAATGATTGGGCGAGGGGTTTTTATGAATCCTTTTGCATTTGAAACAGCACCACGCGAACACAGCCGAGAAGAAATGCTTGATCTGCTAAATTATCAGCTTGACCTTTTTGATAAATATAGCGAAGAACTCGAACCTCGGAAATTTGATCCGTTGAAACGATTCTTTAAAATTTATGTACGCGATTTTCCTGGAGCATCTGAATTGCGCGAAGCATTAATGCATACAAAAAGCACTGAAGAGGTTCGTCAAATACTGTATCAACTTGACTTGCATACATAATAACAATTGAAATTAGCGTCGGTGGCGGCGTTGCAACTCGGCAACCCGCAAACGCACCTGGTGGCGATCGATCAACTGATGCGCTTTATCAAGATCAACTTGATTTTTAGCCTCATCACGAAGCTTCAAAGCACGATCAAGCGCAGCCTTAGATTCGGCTTCGATAATATCGTCACCATGGTCAGCTTCATCAACTAAAACTCGTATCGATTGCGGATTGATTTCAATAATTCCACCACTAATTGCAAAATATTCCAGCTGCTCATCTTTATCGGTTTTTTTATGTCGCACCGCCAAAGCTCCCGGGGCAGCCATCGTTACCAATGGCTCGTGCCCAGGGAAAACGGCAATATCACCAGCAGAAGTAGGAGCCATAAGCTCGTATATTTCTTGGTCGATACTAACGCCACTAAGAGTAATAAGTTGCAAGTGCATGGTTATTTCTTCTTCGTTTCCTTATGAGCTTTTTCTAGTAGCGTTCCGTCAATCATATAGAACCAATCTTCAGGCTGATCATCATACTTACCATCCAAAATATCAGAAAAGTCGCGAATCGTATCTTCAAGCTTAACGTACGTACCAGGGTTTCCGGTGAACTTTTCAGCCACATGGAAAGGTTGCGACAAATATCGCTGAATACGGCGAGCACGCGCAACAGTTTGCTTTTGATCTTCAGAAAGTTCTTCCATACCAAGGATCGCAATGATATCTTGCAGTTCTTTATATTGCTGCAAAATTCGCTGTACTTCACGCGCAACAGCGTAGTGTTTTTCGCCCACAACTTCAGGGTCAAGACTGGTTGAGCTTGAGGCCAACACGTCAACTGCAGGGTAGATACCAATCTCAGTTAAGGCACGGTTCATAACGATGGTCGCATCAAGGTGAGCGAAGGTTGTTGCCGGTGCTGGGTCAGTAAGGTCATCGGCTGGAACATACACTGCTTGTACAGAAGTAATTGAACCTTTCTTCGTTGAAGTAATACGTTCCTGCAAGCCACCCATTTCCTCTTGAAGGTTTGGCTGGTAACCCACTGCTGAAGGTAAGCGGCCAAGCAGGGCAGAAACCTCTGCACCGGCTTGAGTAAAGCGGAAAATATTGTCGATAAACAGCAGTACGTCTTTACCTTCATCGCGAAACGCCTCAGCCATAGTAAGGCCCGAAAGCGCCACACGAAGTCGAGCTCCAGGTGGCTCGTTCATCTGGCCAAATACCAGTGAGGTTTTTTCAAGCACCCCAGCTTCTTCCATTTCGTAGTAAAGATCGTTCCCTTCACGAGTACGCTCACCGACACCGGCAAACACCGAGTTACCACTGTGGTATTTCGCAATGTTATTAATCAGCTCGGTAATAAGCACTGTTTTACCAACACCAGCTCCAGCGAATAGCCCAGCTTTACCACCTTTAATAAGTGGCGCGATAAGGTCAACTACTTTGATACCCGTTTCGAGTACTTCTGATTTGTTCGATTGCTCCTCAAGGCTCGGTGCTTCGCGGTGAATAGGCGAGAGCTTGCCTTTTGGTGCTGGCTTGCCATCAATCGCATCACCAGTCACATTAAACATACGACCTTGAGTTTCATCACCAACTGGTACGCTAATTGGCGCACCCGTTGCTTCAACTTCACCGCCACGGCGAAGACCATCGGTACTTGATAGGGCGATTGCTCGAACTGTCTGTTCATCAAGGTGCTGCGCAACCTCTAAAGTAATCGTTCGTCCATCTTTTTTGATAAGTAACGCATCGTAAATTGCCGGAAGCTCACCATTAGTAAACTCGACATCTATAACAACGCCAATAATTTGTATAACTTTTCCTGTCGTGTGTGCCATTATTTTTCTCCTCTCAGTTGGGTTAATCTGTCGTTTGCGTATTTCTCAATTTGGTGTTTTCTGAAGTGGTAATATTCAATGAGATCTTCGGGTTTTACCGTCTCCCAGGACGGATCGCGTACCTTCTTGTCAGCGAGGAATTCATCGATGATATATCTCAGCGCTTCGTCATTTGCCGTCATCATTGTAAAAACTTCAGGCTCCTGGAGCAGAAAAAGTTTTTGCTCTTTATCAAGCTGCTCAAATAAATGAAGTTGTGGTTGAATGTGGTCACTAAAATACCACGGGTCGTCTAGGTCATAGTATTCACCCGGGATTAAACTGTTAACCAAGCCAAAGACTTCTTCGTAGGGGTGAGTCTCGTATTCAATGCCCCGTATATCTAAGTCAGCAAATATCGCGTCTTGGTATTGAACAGAGTATGGCTTTTTCCAAAAGCGAAGTTCTTGCTGCTCTTGGTGCCACGACATCGATGGTTCGTATCGATCATCGAAATAGAGAGGTGTTTCATTAAGTGCCTGTGGAGCATACTTTTCAAGGTTAGTCATTGAGCGCCTCCACACCACCACTAATTTCAGCAAGTTCCTGGGTAATTGCACCTTGTCGAGCTTGGTTCATGGCCAGCGTTAGGTCATCGATTAAGTCAGAAGCATTGTCGGTTGCATTTTTCATAGCCATCATACGCATACTATATTCACTAGCACGCGAATCAAGCAATGCTTGGTATAGCTGCGCACCCACAAGGCGATAGGCAACACCATCAAGTACTTCTTCGGTACTTGGCTCGTAGGTCACATCTCGTGCCACACCCGCTTCGGTTGCTGGGTCAAAACCAGCAGGTAGTACACGAAGGGTCGTAGCTTGTTGATTCACGCTGTTGACGTAGTCGGTGTAAATGACGTCAACCGCATCCACTTTACCGGAAGTGAATAATTCGCGAGTAGTATCAAGAATAGCGCGAAGCTCGCTCCCATCGGGACGGTCAGGAAGCTCTTGATACGCACCAAGTACTTCGGTATCTTTAATGCGTGCAACAAATTGTGCTGCTTTGCGACCCACGGTAATGGTAGTGTTTTTAATCCCAACCGTATCATCGCTTTTTAACTCATTCGTATACACACGTACCAAATTACTGTTGTACGCACCAGCCAACCCCTTATCAGAAGCGATCACAATCAATAGTCGGGTCTTTACTGGCCGACTGGTAAAGAGTGGGTGATCTTTTACCGAGGTGTGTGTCGAAAGTGCAGTCAAAAGTTCACGCGCAGCCAAGGTATACGGCGAAGAAGCCTTAGTGGCTTCTTGCGCTTTACGCATTTTACTCGCAGCAACAAGTTGCATCGCCTTGGTAATTTGGCGAGTGCTTTTGACACTGCGAATGCGTTGCTTTAACCCTTGGGTGTTTGCCATTGTTAGCCTTCAAAGCCTTTCGCTGCCGCTTTGGCAGTTTTTTCGATAGCCTTCAACATAGCTTCAGATGGTTTCGCACCCTTATCAAGTTCTTGCATATCTTTTTTATGATCTGCCCATAATCGGGTCAAAGTCGCTGCTTGGGCGTCTTTAATTTTGTCAGCCGGAACTTTGTCGTAATAACCTGAGGTTACCGATAAAATACTCGCAACTTGTTCCCAAACACTCATTGGTTTGTATTGTGGTTGCTTGAGAAGTTCAGTTAAGCGCTGACCACGTTCAATTTGTTGCTTGGTTGCATCGTCAAGGTCACTGCCAAACTGTGCAAAGCTAGCAAGTTCGCGGAATTGACTGAGACCAAGTTTCAAGTTACCACTGACAGATTTAACTGCCGAAGTTTGAGCCGCACCACCCACACGCGAAACCGACAAACCAGCAGAAATCGCTGGGCGAATACCTTGGTAAAATAAATCAGTTTCAAGGAAAATCTGACCATCAGTAATCGAAATCACATTCGTAGGGATGTACGCCGAAATGTCACCAGCTTGGGTTTCGATAATTGGCAAAGCAGTTAATGAACCGCCGCCAAGAGCATCAGAAAGTTTTGCTGATCGTTCGAGCAAACGCGAGTGAAGGTAAAACACATCACCAGGGTAGGCTTCACGGCCCGGTGGGCGGCGAAGAAGCAGTGACATTTGGCGATACGCCACGGCATGCTTGGTAAGGTCATCATAAATCATGAGTGCGTGGCCGCTATTATCACGGAAGTATTCGCCCATAGCCGTAGCTGAATAAGGCGCAAGATACAGCAGGGAAGCTGGGTCGGCTGGACTCGTAGCCACAATAATCGTTTGATCCATCACGCCTTCATTTTTCAAACGCTCAACCAATCGAGCAATTTTAGAGCGCTTTTGCCCAATGGCAACATACACATTCACCACACCAGTGTTTTGCTTCGCTTGGTTAATCATAGTATCGATAGTCAGGGCAGTTTTACCTGTTTGGCGGTCACCAATAATCAGCTCACGCTGGCCACGGCCAATAGGGAACATCGCATCAATTGAAGCGATTCCAGTCATAAGTGGCTCGTGCACCGATTTACGACCCATCACGCCAATAGCTTCGCGCTCCACTAAGCCCTGTTGCTTGGTTTTAATTGCTGGGCCACCATCAATAGCACGCCCAAGTGGGTCGACTACACGGCCAAGAAGCTCTGGGCCAACCGGAACGGTAAGGACTGAGCCTTTCAAACGAACCGATTGACCAGCTTTTACTTCTGCATCATTTCCCAAAAGAACGGCACCAATTTCGTCTTCAAGAAGATTTAGAGCAAACGCCTCAACATCACCCGAAGGTGTTTCGATAAGTACCACTTCGCTGTATCCAGCGCTTCGTAGCCCATGAATCCACACCACGCCGTCACCGACTCGAAGCACCACGCCAACTTCATTTAAGTTGCCAGATGTTTCAAGGCCTTGAATGGCTTGTCGTAGGTCTTTTGATAATTCTGTAATTGATAGTTCGCTCATGGTGCTCCTTTAGGAAATGTTAGGCTTTCTTGAATTTAGTCTTTAGAATGGTGAGGTTTCGGCTAATCGTACGGTCTAACTCTTGGCCGGGCAAGTTGATTTTTATACCACCGAGTATAGTTGAGTCAATATAGGAATCGAGGGTAACACTTTTTGCGCTGGTCTTAGCTTGCACGTAGGATTCAATAGCTTTGAGTGTTTCGCTACTCAGGTCAAACGCTGTCGTCACAACACCCGAAACCGAGCCTTGTTGCGCAAGATAAAACTGGATGTCTCGAATAATGAGGCCAAGTTCTTTTGTACGATGAGTTTCAACAAGATACGCAGCTAACTGCATAACTACTTTCGAGTTGTCTCCATCTTTCAAGAGCTCCTCAGAAACATAGGTTGAAAGAGCGCGGCGTGAAAGCTTTGCAGCCATCTACGCTTGCTCCTTTAAGATCTTCGCAATTAAATCTTTATCAGCCTTACTTGTGTGCGTAGCGCCAACCACTTTTTCAGTCGCCAAAGCAACTAATTCAAGCGTTTCGTTATGCAGCTGCTTTTTGGCCGATTCAACGTCTTTACTAAGCTGCGCTTGAGCTTCGGCAACAATCTTTTCTGCTTGCGTTCGGGCTTTTTCTTCGCTCGCTGCTAACATGCTTGAAGATTCAAGTTTAGCGGTTGATACAATCTCAGCCGCTTCTTTACGAGCTTGATTTAGCAGCTCAGTAACTTCGCCCTGGCTTTCGGCCGCAGCTTCTTGTGCTTTAACTGCAGCGACAGCCGCAGCTTCAATACTTGCTTGACGCTCATCAACCTGCTTCATCAACCAAGGATAGACAAACTTTCCCAGTAGGAATACCAAAATCAAAAAAGCAATAATCTGAATAATCAGCAGTCGCCAGTCAATTCCCAATGCACTGAAAAGATCCCCAGACGGTTCGACAGTTTCAGCAATATAGTTGATAAATTTCACAGGTCAATTCCTACAAGAACTTCGCAATAATCGCTACGATGATACCAATAATTGCCAATGAGTCGGCAAACACGATTGCGGTAATCATGAGCGTACGAATGTCGCTTAATTTTTCAGGGTTACGACCAAATGCGTTTAACGCAGCCGCTCCAATAAATCCAATACCTAGTGCTGCACCAAGTGCTGGCAACGCATATGTTAAACCAAATGCTAATTCTTCCATTATATTCTCCTTGTTTTATTACTCTTCATTATAACATCACCCCTTAGCAAGGGCCTTCTTTGAGGCCTTTTTATTGTCATGGGTAGGGGAGTGATCAATTTCAGGGCCGTGATGAGAAACGGCGAGGGCGGTAAAAATGAGCGTCAGGACAAAGAACACATACGCTTGGATAAAGCCAATAAACAGTTCAAAGGCAAGGAAAAACGGCAGCGCGACAGCAGCAAAGTAACCAGCAAGTACCGCAATCACAATAAGTAGGATTTCACCTGCAAATGCGTTTCCGAATAGACGGAGTGATAGGGCAGTTGCGCGTGAAGCTTCACCGACAAGTTCTAGAAAACCTTCAAATGCACCAATAGGATCTTTAAAGGGGTTCTTAAAGTAGCGTGATGCATTGCCATACGAACCAAGGTATTTTACTGCATATATTTGTACGGTGATAATCGTAATAAGCGCTAACCCAAGAGTAAAGTTCAAATCAGCAGTCAAACTACGAAGCACTGGCACGCCGTTCCACTTAATCGAATCAAGCCCTGGAATAACACTTAACCAGTAATTAATAAGGACAACAAAAAAGATGGTTACTGCTAGGGGGGTTATTTTACGTGCAAGTTTTTTATCAGGGATAATGCCATCAATTTGCTTCAGTAAGCCTTCAAACACCCATTGCACCAATCCTACGAATCGGTTGTATGTACCTTTTTTAACTTTAGTAGACGCATATGCCAAAATACCAATCGTAATGAGCGCACCGATAATGCCCGTAAGTAACGCGTTCGTTACCGGAAATCCCCCTACATGGAAAAGCGGTTCAGCTGATATTGAAATGTGCAGCTCAGTAGCAGCGAAGGTAGTAAACACTATCGTTGCCTCCGTACATCACGAAGTTGCTTAGCTATTAAGAACACGCTCGTTGCGAACCCAAGGATCACACACGCAATAGTAGCAAGCGGTGCGATATCAAACAGGTTGTCGAGCCCAATACCAATAAAAGTTCCTCCGATAGTAGGAACGAAAGCCCTCCAGGTGGTATCGAGTGCCGTCACAAACAAGATCATCGGTCCAGATAGGTTCGAAGGTTGCTTGGTCGTCGGGTCTGGCTGGTTTGTCAGTCGAGGCGACTTAGTCATATGTTTTACATCATAGCAAAAATAGGGGGGATTGTATATGGGAAAGAGGGGAGGCGCTTCTTAATTCATAGAAGTAATCGTAAACGTATAGCTACCCACACCAGTAAGGAGATATATCGTGTAATCAACACCCTTTATGTTCACCGATGGGATGATGGTATGCGGCCCTGATGGGGTGGCCGTAAGCATACCAACCGGGAAACGCACAGCAATAAGCCCTGAGCCCCCTGAAGCGCTACTACCGGTACTTCCACCAGCCCCTCCACCAGTATTAGGCTGTCCAGATACTCCAGTTGCTCCACCATTAGAAGCCCCCTCTTCACCCTTCCCTAGAAAACCATTTCCGGCTGTATTTGAACCGCCGCCGCCGCCGCCAAGTACCATGCGTGAACCTGTAAAGTAGGTAATAACTCCCGCACCACCATTACCAGCAAGAGTAGTTGTTGCTGCTGCACCCTTACCGGCAGCGCCGCCGCCGCCGCCGCCTTTTGCAGGTGCGCCAGGGTCTGGTGGTGTTCCGTTACCACCTGCGGCACCTTCATACTCAGCTGAGTTATAAGATAATGCACCCAAATAGCGAGTTACTGGCGCGCTCGTGGTCTGTCCAGCTCCACCACCTCCAGTTGCGCCCTGACCCGGAACTTCACCACCATCTCGAGAAGCTCCACCGCCGCCCCAAGTAGTCTGCGCGGTCAAAAAACTACTCGCCCCTCCGCTAACACCCCTTACTGATCCGCTCCCGGAACTTGCTCCGCCGGCGCCAACAGTATATCCGTATACAGTAAGGTTTGACCATAAAGGAAAATCTTCAAAAATCTTAACACCGCCACCACCGCCGCCACCTGCTGAGTTGTTACCACCGCCACCACCGCCAGATACAACAAGCAGGTCAATCGTACGTGGCTTTGGTATATCATCAGGTGTAGGTAAGAACGAGGCTTCAGTTGCCGTTGGTTCGACACCAATAGATGATGTCGGGAACCAGCTATTTGCAGCAACCCAGCGACTATCGGTTCGAGTCAAAACAACTCCACTGGCATTATCGACAATCGTTAACGCCGCCTCGGCTTGATTAGCTGACGCACCGGTATTCCTTAGTTGAAGGGCAACGCGATGACTCCCTGCTGTTAAGGTGAGTTTTTGCTGCGTCATGTTACTCATACCTTGTGTTGTCGAGATCACCTGATTTCCATCAATATATACTGAACACTGATCGTCACAGAGCGCCGATATAACCACCTCTCTGTTGGAGTCGAGTATAAAGTCTTTTGAATCCCTCATAAACGTGTAGCTCGCATTTGGACACGACAGGTTACACCCACTATGGTTAGTTGAAATTAATCGAGTAAAGGTATCTCGTGCTGGCCCCTGCCAGTCTTTTGCATAACTATTCGTCCAGCGATATTGCACATCAACTACGTCTTGCACTTGTGTCCATACCTCTGGGTCAGCATAAAAGTCAGATTCTGAGAAATGCACTGCTGAGCCCGAGCTCACCCGCCAGCTTGAATCGGATACTACCAATGGAGCCGAACCGGACCTCTGTAAGGATGCAGTAAAGCTCGATGGCCGCGGGAACACCGTTTTGTTTGTTAATACGACCGTAGCAATATGACAACCTGGTTGTAATCCAATAGATCCGCTCGCTAATGAACCCTGTGAAGTAGCGAGTAGCGTGCTATCGATATATATTTCAGCCTTATCTTGAGATGATGTCGTTAAAAGCGAAAGGTCATAATTACCCGATTGCGTTACTGCAAACTCTTTTCTAAAGTACATTTTTCCCGCATCCACATTACCTGCGGCTAGCGAAATAGTTTCCGCAGATGCACCTGATGGAATACTTGCCTGTGTCGCTGCTCTGACTGCGTTTGCCCAGCCGAGTGAGCTTGTGGCAGCGCCAGAACACAAATCTGGAACAACGGCTGCTTGTACGGATGGCTGCTTATATGTTCGCCATACTTCATTATTTGATTCACGCAGTAATTCAACATACCCTGTATTTGGTATAGTGAGCGCTTTTCCTTCTGCGTTTAGAGTTGGCTGTCCAACGCTAAATGAACTCCGTAGATTTCCACTGACTAATACTGAGCAGCGTGGGTCAGAAGGGCATGTAGATGTTTGAGCAGAGGTCACTTGGAAAGATGCATCGCTACTTGTAAAGCGAAGAACTTTATAAGCACCGGTAATAATAGCGTTGCTGTCACGGTTTGTCGTAATAGTATTGTTATTTGGATAACGAACAATCACCACACCTGAACCGCCGGCTCCACCAAGTGAAGCTGCTCCGCCGCCACCACCACCGCCGCCGCCAGTATTCGCTTGGCCAGGTAAGCCAGCAGTAGCTTCAGGACCGCCGCGACCACCGCCTGTGATACCCGGCATTCCAACTGAACCCGAACCCCAACGTCCGCCTGAACCACCGGCTCCATAATAAATCATTCCACCGGTAATATCCGAGGCATACCCAATACCCCCGATACCCGATACTCCTTCCGCTGAAGTTGTCCCTACGGCACTTCCGCCAACTGCGCCGCCACCGCCACCGCCGCCACCATGACCAGCAGTTGCACCAGAAGATCCGCTTCCTCCGTTATTTCCTTGACCAGATGTGCCTGTACCTCCTGCAGCAATAACACTCCCATTGAGAGTACCTGCGCCACCGCCGCCCGAGCCACCACTCCCAGCTTGAGTAACAATATTAGTATTTACGCGACCACCGCCACCGCCACCGCCAAGTGAGCTAATTGAGGCAAATGACGAGTTACCACCCGTTCCGCCAGGAGCAGAGGTAGAGTTCGCTCCTGCGCCACCACCACCCACAACAATAGGGTAAGTTTGCGGACTCACCGCGAAAGCACTGTCGTAGCGAACACCGCCACCGCCACCGCCACCGCCGTGATTAAAGCCACCGCCACCGCCACCTGCAACAACCAACACTTGTATTTGTGGTGAAAGCAGGGGATTGCCAGCACAGTCGGTGCTCGGCTTCAATGGCTTAGCATTCGTCCAAAGTGGAACATTCCCGTTTTTTGCTAAGCAGGCTTTCGCGTAGGCAACACCCGCTTCACCGGCAGCCTTCGCAAGTTGCTCATAATATTGTGTTTTAAGTGTCGTGCGTACCGCAACAATAGAAGTCACCGATACGGCCATAATCATCAACATAACCACCGATGCAATCAGCACCGTTGGTAACGCAAATCCACCTCTTGAAATGTGTCCGTGTCGCATGTATCGTATTGACTCTCGTTTTCTACTGTTAATTGTAGCACAAGCGCAATCGTATATTGGCAGTGAAATTTATTTACTGTATAATGTATAGTGAAACGAAATAAGGGGATTACTAATGAGCACAGCTACACCGCAAATCACTATTTACCGTACCAGTTGGTGCGCTTTTTGCCACACTGAAATGCAGTGGCTCGATCGCCTTGGTATTCCTTATATTGCAAAAGACATCGAAGCCGACCAAGCTGCACATGATGAACTTATGGCAAAAATTAACGGCGACTTCCGTGGCGTACCAGTAACCGATGTTGCCGGTGATATCATTCTTGGCTTCGACCGCCCTAAGCTACAAGCATCAATTAAATCTCACGGTATCGAACCAGTAGCCGCTTAAACACTTTAATAGCTGTAGTGTCGTATAATGAAGACTATGGCCACCAAGCAAACACTCATTATGATTCATGGGTTCCGCGGAACACACCATGGTCTTATTCTGATTGGAAAACATCTTAAAGACTATCGCATTGTCATTCCGGACCTTCCGGGTTTCGGTAAGGGCGCGACACTCGAAGCATATAACCTTGATAACTACGTTATGTGGCTCCATAGTTATGTGCAGCGCCTCAAACTCGACAAACCACCCGTTCTTTTAGGTCATTCTTTTGGAAGTATTATTACTGCAGCCTATGCTGCAAAATATCCGAAAGAAATTAGTCGTCTTATTCTTGTAAACCCCATCGGTGCGCCGGCGCTTGATGGACCAAGCCGTATTATGACCAACCTTGCGATTGGCTATTACAAAGTCGGGGCAAGGCTTCCCGAAAAAGCTGCCTATAAATGGCTCGCTGCGCAACCTATCGTAAAGGTTATGAGCCTTACGATGACAAAAACAAAAGATAGGAAACTGCGAGCTTACATTCATGCTCAGCATCGTCAACACTTTAGCCGTTTTCATAGTGCCCAGTCGTTACTTGAAGGGTTTAAGACTTCGGTCAGCCATACAGTACGCGAATTCGCCCCTAGCATACCTGTTAAAACCTTACTTATTGCTGGTTCGCTAGACGACATCACTACACTCAGTAAACAATTTGCACTGGTAAAATTATTTCCAAAAGCTACATTAAAAGTAATAAATAACGTGGGCCATCTGACACACTATGAAACTCCTGAAATTGTTGCCAAAATGGCTCAGGATTTTATTAAATCTTCGTAAATCTGTTCAAAACGCTCTAGGGTCGTATTGAGGTTATGGGTGTTAGCAATCGCTAAACTTTCTTTACTCATGCGTTTTCGCAGCGCCTTATCACTGACAATAGCAATCAAGCCTTCAGCGATTCCTTCGTCATCATCTTGTTCGCACAAATAACCATTTCGTTCATGCTGGCAAAGTTCACGAAGTGCACCAGCATCGACAGCAACAACCGGCTGTCCTCTCGCCATTGCTTCAAGGGTTGCAATGCTTTGTAACTCAGCAGGGGAAGGCATACAAAATACTGTCCCTACTTTATGTAGCTCAACAAGCTCAATATCACTCACACGACCACTAAACGTCACATTTTCATCAATCCTTAGGTCACGAGCCAGAGCTTTAAGGTTCAACGATTCAGTTCCATCGCCAACTATGAGTAAATGCGTTTCAGGGAGTTCAGCAAGAACCCGAACAAACGCTCGCAGTAATACCGGTAAATGCTTTTCAGCATCAAGCCGACCAACGTAGCTAATAATCGGACGGTCTTTTGGTAAATTAAAGGTGTCATAAATGCTATCATCGGCAGTTCCCACGGTAAATCGCGTGAGGTCAATACCGTTCGACACCGCTTCCATAGGGGTGTCGATTTTATCACCTGCGTTCAACATGTCGATTGCTGATTGCGTTGGCAACGTTACGAAATCAGCCTTCGAGTGGAACCGTGCACCATAGGCCGTCATAATGTAATTAATTGGCCGCGAAATAGGCGCGAGCAGTCGCATATTATCCATAAGGTTTTCAGGCATGGCATGGTTTGTACTGACAATAGGAATCCCGGCTTTATTGCCGTAGCGTAATGCAGCTTGACCAATCCATAACACCATTTGGATGTGAATCACATCTGGGTCAAAGTCGTGAATAATTTTCTTCACTTCACGAGCAGCGTTCGGTGAGATTCTAAAGTTTTGGTAAAAAGGAAAGGGAACCGAGGCGGTTCGGTAGATCACATGATTACCATCTACTTCTTTACACTTTTTACCGGTTTGACTTGGGGCAATAACTAACACTTCGTGCCCACGGTCAGCTAATCCACGTGCAAGGTTGCGGCTAAATGTGGCAACACCGTTGATAGTCGGGTAGTGTAAATCCGACGCAATGAGTATCTTCATATCTACACAAATTATACCACACCGCATATGCTCAGTCACATGATACAATAACAGATACCATGAAGCTATTTTTTGACGCGCGCTTTATCCGAACCGATTTTCACGATGGCATTAGCCGTTATAGCACCGAACTTGGGAACGCACTCGCTAAACTGACCGATGTTACTTTTATTATTTGTGACACAAAGCAGCTCGGCTTACTGCCCGATAACTGTGATTACGTGCGGATTCATGCACCGACCTCACCTAAAGAACCGTTTACTTCGATTGTTCTCAATAAATTTAACCCTGATGTTGTGTATTCACCAATGCAAGTTATGGGTTCAATCGGGCGAAAATTTAAACTAATCTTAACTTCTCACGATATGATTTATTATCAATTCCCACAGGCACCGTTAGGGCAGCCTTTATTACTACGTGTAGGCTGGCGAGCATACCATGCTACTACCATTCCTGAGCGTATCTCCTTAAATGGGGCCGATATTGTCGCTACGATCAGCCACACTGTTCAGCGCGAATTCGAGCAAGCAAAGTTAACCAAACGTCCTATTATCGTGGTACCAAATGCACCGCAAGATCTTTCGCCCTACATCGAGGAACGTACGGAAGGTAAGCCGCGCAACTTGTTATATATGGGTTCTTTCATGCCTTACAAAAATGTCGAGACTTTAATTAAAGGGATGCAGCACCTACCAAACCATACGCTCCATATTTTGAGCAAAGGGCCAAAAAAACGGCGTACAGAACTTCAAGCGCAGGTACCAAAAAATGCCGAGGTAGTGTTCCATAATGGCATTTCAGACAAAGAGTACGCCGAGCTACTCGTCAATAAAGCAGCCTTGGTCACCGCAAGCTTAGCTGAAGGTTTTGGACTGCCGATTGTCGAAGCAATGGCAGTTGGCGTTCCGGTCGTTGTCAGTGATATTCCTATTTTCCATGAAGTTGCTGGAAATAGTGCACTTTATTTTGAGCCAAAAGACGCCAAAGAATTTGCCGAAAAAGTAAAACAGCTCGATAGTACCGCCGAACGAGCAAAACTTATTGAACATGGGATTAAACAAGCGCAAACCTTCACCTGGAAAGATTCAGCTCAAACCTTATTAACCGCAGCTCACTCACTAGTGTCATCTGTTACAATAAGTCATCATGGCTAAGAAGAAAAAAGTAGTAAAACCACGAGCGATCCTGAATCGCCGCGCCTCGTATGATTATGCTCTCGATGAAGAGCTTGTTACGGGCATTGCTTTAACTGGCCGCGAAGCCCGGGCTGCTCGTGATGGCCGCGTGCAACTCAAGGGTTCTTTCGTAACGATTCGAAATAACGAACTCTGGCTTAATAACGCCAGTTTTAGCTTAGTTCTCAATAGTAAGGGTGAAAACGAGACCTCTGTTGATACTTCACCACGAAAACTACTGGCAAGCCGAAAGCAAATCGATGCGCTTGCCGAACAGAAGCAAACCGGTATGAGTATTGTGCCACTAAAGCTTCTCACTCAAGGTCGCTACATTAAACTGGTTATTGCACTCGGTAAAGGTAAAAAGAACTACGACAAACGCCAGGCAATTAAAAAGCGCGACCAAGAACGCGAAGGCCGATAAGCTAGCCCAAGGCCCACGAACCGGGTATACTAATGGTATGAAATTATACTCATGGAACGTCAACGGTATCCGTGCCGTTATCAATAAAGGAACTTTCCAAACATTTATGGCCGAGCACCAACCGGATGTTTTATGTTTACAAGAAACCAAAGCCAAAGAGGGTCAAGCAGAAATCGACCTTCCTGAGTATCATGAATATTGGAATAGCGCCGACAAAGCCGGATACAGTGGTACGGCAATTTTCAGTAAAGTAAAACCTTTGTCGATACTCAACGGGTTTGCTGATGATATCGCAAAAAAGTATAACCTGGCGGGCGATAGCTACGGCGACCCAACCAAAGAAGGTCGGGTTATATCGGCTGAATTTGAAAAGTTTTGGGTAGTGACTGTTTATACCCCAAACTCAAAAGGCGATTTAAGCCGACTTGATTTGCGCCATAAACAATGGGACCCCGCATTTCTTGAGCACATAAAAGCGCTTGAAAAAAGTAAACCAGTGCTATTTTGTGGTGACCTTAACGTTGCCCATAATGAAATTGACCTTTCAAACCCTAAGCCAAATGTAGGCAAGCACGGATTTACCAACGAAGAAAGGGAAGGGTTTGACGCCCTTGAAAATGCAGGTTTTGTTGATACATTACGCGCGGCCTTTCCTGAAACACCCTCACTTTATACATGGTGGACCCACTGGGCAAATGCCCGGGCTCGAAACGTAGGCTGGCGGATTGATTATTGGCTGGCAAGTAAATCAATTTCCGATAAAATAACGAATCCGCAAATTCACCCTGATGTTATGGGATCAGACCATTGCCCCGTAAGTATTGAAGTAAACGTTTAATATGGATTACTCATTCTGGAAAAAACAATCTGCGACCGAACCGCTTTTCCCTAATATCGAGTGGAGTAAACCCGAACACAAGGGTTCTGCGGGCAAATTAGGGATTATTGGCGGCAATAAACTAGGGTTTTCTGGTGTTGCTGAAGCTTATGGTATCGCCATGAAAGCTGGAGTAGGGCAGGTACGAGTACTGCTGCCTGATGTTTTGAAAAAAACGATTCCTGCTGCTATTACCGAAGCTATATTTGCGCCAACCAACACCTCGGGCAGCCTTGCCAATGACGCTTTGCCAGAAATGGTATCAATGGGAGCTTGGGCTGAAGGCATTTTACTTATTGGCGATGCCGGACGTAGTAGTGAAACGGCGATTGTTTATGAAAAATTTCTCAACGAATATCAAGGAAAATTAATCATTACCCGTGATGCGATCGACTTAGTAAGAAACAGCGCCAAAGAATTGATTGATCGCCCAGACACACTCTTAATTGCTTCCTTTGCGCAAATGCAAAAGCTTTTTCAATCGGTATATTACCCGAAAGTATTAACCTTTAGTATGCAGTTAGTGCAGTTAGTTGATGCGCTGCATAAGTTCACCATAACGTACCCTGTCAGTATTGCTGTCCTTCACAAGGATCATCTGGTTATCGCCAGCCAGGGCGAAGTAGTGACGAGCCCATGGGATAACCCTATGGCCATTTGGCGAGGTGACGTGGCCGCAAAAGCAGCTGCGTATTGGCTCTGGAACCCATCGAAA
The DNA here is from genome assembly GCA_964523145.1 of uncultured Candidatus Saccharibacteria bacterium. GTDB lineage: Bacteria > Patescibacteriota > Saccharimonadia > Saccharimonadales > Saccharimonadaceae > Microsaccharimonas. The sequence continues at coordinate 72,652 of CAZFYB010000002.1, forward strand.
CCACTGGAATCGACTGCGACAGCTATTGCTCATAAATAATTTCTGGTGGGCAAGGAGGGACTTGAACCCTCACTCCATTGCTGGAACAAGATTTTGAGTCTAGCGCGTCTACCAATTCCGCCACTCGCCCAGATTGTTGTGCGCGCAAGCGCGTCTACGTATGTTACGTAATCCGCCACTCGCCCTTATCACTCAAGTATTGTACAATAAAACCTATTAGGAACATAGATATGAAGCCCGAAAACAGCAGTCCCGGTGGAGACCAGCAGCAAAGTAGTGCCTCCAATCAACAAGCAGCTGCGAACCTTATTCGTTCGCAGATTGATTCTTTGTATGGTGACCAGCCAACCGCTTCACCTCAACCAACTCCTCAAGTAGCACAGCCGGCTAACGCAACCGAGCAAGACATTAACCCCTACGATCGCACTCATTCGGCACATCCGCAACCTCAAGCTGACCACTGGAAACAATACCACACGGCTTGGCAGAACTATTACCAAAAGTACTACGAAGGCTATTACTCGGCTCAGCAACCACAACCAATTGCTCAAGCAGCTCCTCAACAAGAGGGATATTTCAGCCATCAAACGGATTTAGCAGAAACTACCGAAGAACTCTCAAAAGACCAAGCACTTTTTGAGCTTCGGCAAAAACTACTCGGCAAAGTACAAACTTCTGCGCGTAAAATTCGCGGCAGTAAACACTTTATACCGATTGCGGCGGCCACGCTTGTTATCCTTATTTTTGTATTCATCCAGTACAACCGAGTGTTTATTGCAACGGTAAGCGCCTATGTATCACCTGGGGCGATTAACCCGCAAAATATCGTGATCGATCCATCTAAAGCTATTGCCGTTACTTCCGACCCACGACTGATTATTCCAAAGATAAACGTTGACGTTCCCGTACTGTACGATGTCGGCAATGACCATGCTTCACAAATGACCGCAATGGAAAGTGGCGTAGCCCACTTTGCGATTCCAGGCGCGAGTAGTCACCCTGGTGAGATCGGCAATACAGTGTTATCCGGGCACAGTAGTAATGACCTATTCGATGGGGGAGATTATAAATTCATCTTTGCCCAACTCGAAAAGCTTACGACTGGCGACACAATTTACGCCAACTATAATGGTACGCGTTATACCTACGTGGTGACAAAAACCGAAGTCGTCAAACCAACTGAAGTAAATAAACTCGTGTACCCCACTGAGAAACCTATGCTCACGCTCATTACTTGTACGCCACTTGGGACTGCTCGTGACCGCTTGTTAGTGACAGCCGAACAAGTGAGCCCAGACCCAGCCGCAGCAGCTGCAGCACCCGCAGGAAGCGGCGAGCAAGGTGATGCTGAGATGCCCGGAACTGCCCCCACCTTATTCGAACGGTTATTCGGCGCTAACTAATAAAACTTATCAGTCTAAGATCATTTTTACGCGTTGTAGACTGAAACCATTTTCAGCAACCCCAACACCGTAGAAGAATCGGCCATTTTGGCTTAGTGTCGCATCAAAACCGCTTGCTACAGGCATGATAGAGTAAGCGTTGCTTCCATCGAAGTCGCGCATCATCAGTACACCCGCATCGTCATTCCATAGTTGAGCATTATCAAGCCAGCGCAGTGGGGTAGCAGCAACGCCTTCAGCAGCGGTTATTGAACCGGCAGTAGAACGGCGATGTTCGATTTCATAACTCATAAATGCAGTCCCTGCTTGGGCAAGTACGTAATCGCTTTCTGGGCTCAATGACAGTTGTGTCACAGCAGCAGGTAATTCAAGGGTGGCAAAATCTTTCAAACTCGTAGCTTCTTCGCTACTTGAGGTCGGATAGTCTCCCTTTAAAATACTTACTTCTGAACCTTCAGCAATTGCCACATAATCATCACCGAAGTATCGCCCAACTGCAATTTTCACGACAATATCGAGCGAGTTAACACGGCGTAATATGTGTGCATTTTCATCGCCGTCACGAAAGACTCCAGCAACGCGGACCGTTGAATCAGCTGGGTCAGTCCCTACATAGCTCAGCACACTCGTTTCGTACATATCAAAACTATCTACATGGGTAATGAGTGCCCGCGACAGCGTAGAGTTCGACAGGTCAATCTTTCGTACAACGCCATCATTCGTTAATCCATACAATGTACGCCCGTTTGTACCAGCAAATCGAACATCTTTAAACCCAACACTGAGAACTGAAGTAATATTTATCGTCTGGTCGACATTTTCAGTATCAACCACCAGCCATTCCATCTGATCTCTGTACATATGTTTTACCAGCGCATAACGCCCGCCATTATTCCAACGATCAATGGCGAAAGTATGAGTAACATCTGGAGTCTCGGCTTCACTATAAGCGCTTGAAGGCAATGTTAGGGTAGTTGAATGAATTTGCTCAGAGCGTAAATCAACTAACTGAAAAGTTGGCGTATCGGCGCGTTCCTGAACTAATAAGTAGCGCAGGTCGGGTGACGTCTTCATAGCAACAAGGCTCGGGTAATTCGCGACGGTTTGCGGTGTTCGTGATTTTGGCACCATTCTAATGTAATCAAGCCAGGTAAGTGTACCAGCCTCTAAATTAAGGGTACGATTCCAATCTTCATAACCAGCTTTCGTTACCATTAAAGCGTGTGAACCCGCTACTACCGTTTGCTTTGTCGCTGTTCGGTTATTCGTATTACGCCCATCAATCCAAACATCGGCAGCAGCAGGGGTTGAGTCAAACTGTAAAAGGGCACCTTGCTCGAGGCGGCCATTATTACTATCAAGCCTGTAACCAAGCATAAAAAGAATCGCCGCCGTTACAATAATAAGCACCGATAAAGTCGCCACAGTAGACAGGGCAATGCGTTGCATCAATTGTTGTTTTTTAGTTGGACGCTTAAACATGATTATTTCTTGTTCTAGTATAGCAAATTTAACGACTTTTTAACGAAGTGCTTGCATAAGCACGTTGTTCGCTCTACTATAGTGTGTAACGGCGTGTGGGCAAAAAAGGCTCACATGTGTTAATGCGAGACCTGCGAGGAACATACAAACTTATGGCTACAAACAAGACACTCACTATCAATGGTCGCTTATACGATGCGGTGACTGGCCTACCCATTGAGCAAAATAATGCGCCAAAAGCGCCTGCTACACCAGCGAAAACTCGTCCATCAGCAACCACTTCGGCGGCTGTTCATACCCAAACCCAGCGAGCACAAACTTTGCGCAAGCGGGCTGAAAAGAAACCTGTACCAACTGTTGCAAAACGACCGGCCACCGCTCGCCACATGGACTTTGCTCGGAGTTCAAAAATTACCCGTTTTGCACCGCACCCAGTTGCGGCCGCTAAACCTGTTAGTACCGAAAAACCTGATAAAGCTCCTCAAATTCACCCGACTGCCTCACGCGCCCTTGAGCGACACGCTGCAAAAAAGCCAGTCGTTTCAGCACCAGCAAAACCAGCTACCGCTAAGCAAGTAAAAGACGAGGCGATTTCTAAAGCCCTCGCCAAGCCAAAAGATGTATCGAAAAAGAAAAAAACCAGCAAATGGCCACGCCGTTTGATTATTGTTGGTCTTATTCTGGCGATTCTTTTGCTTTCACTTTATGCTGTATATCGATTCATCCCTAGCGTGTCGGTAGGTATCGCTTCAGCCCAGGCAAACGTAAAAGCGACCTATCCAGAATATGTACCTGATGGATTCGGCCTCAGTCAACCCGTTACCTATAGCGATGGTGAAGTAGTGCTTAAGTTTAAGTCAAATAGTAACGATATTAGTTACCTCGTCAAACAAACGCGAAGTTCTTGGGATTCATCGGCGGTGCTCGATAACGTTGTCCGCCCAGCAACTGGCGAAAATTACGTCACAACCAAAGAACGTGGTTTAACTATTTACTCATATAAGCAAAACGCTGCTTGGGTAAATGGTGGCGTGCTTTACGTGATCGAAGGCAACAACGCTCCACTTTCTGGCGAACAGATTCGCCGAATCGCCACCAGCCTTTAATAACCCTTTTGGCATGCTATAATTAAAGTAATTATGACAAAAATTCGAACCCGATTCGCTCCAAGTCCTACTGGTTTTATGCATGTAGGTGGTGTCCGCACTGCGCTTTTTGCCTGGATATTAGCCCGTCAGCAGGGAAGTGACGGTGCATTTATTCTTCGCATCGAAGATACCGACAAACAACGCGAGGTTGAAGGCAGTATTCAACAAATCGAGAATAGCTTACGATGGCTCGGCCTTGAATGGGACGAGGGTGTTGATAAGGGTGGACCTTTTGCTCCGTACATTCAATCAGAACGTTTGCCAATTTATAAAGAGTGGGCACAAAAACTCATTGACGCCGGCCATGCCTATGCCGACCCCTATACCCAAGAAGAGCTCGAAGGATTCCGCGAGCTAGCGAAAGCCGAAAAGCGTCCTTTCCTTTTTCGTGACCATCGGCCTGAAAACCCACCACAATGGGATGGTTCACAACCACTCCGATTTAAATCAAATCCAAAGCACTATGATTGGCGCGATGGGGTTATGGGTCAGCTTTCTACCGCCGAAGATGCGATTGACGACTTTATTATTATTAAAGGTGACGGTTACCCAACTTATAACTTTTCGCACATTATTGATGATGCGATTATGGGTGTCACTCACGTACTGCGAAGCCAGGAATTCATTAGTAGCACGCCTAAATTCTTAAATCTTTATGAAGCGCTTGGAGTGGAGCGGCCAGTCCTCGCAACATTGCCGTACGTCATGGCGATCGATGGTAAAAAGAAACTTGGGAAGCGCGATGGTGCGAAAGATATTCTTGAATATGCATCTGAAGGGTACTTGCCTGAAGCTATGATTAACTTTTTAGCAACGCTTGGCTGGAACGATGGCACCGAACAAGAAATATTTACTGTCGATGAAATTATCGAAAAATTCTCACTTGAGCGCGTACAAAAAAGCCCAGCTCGTTTTGATGAGCAAAGGCTACTTTGGTTGAATGGCCAACATATTCGTTTACTTTCAGTTGACGATCTTTACCAACGTTCACGTGGTTTTTGGTCAGAACCAGCTCAAGCGGCCGGTGAACAACGTCAAAAAGAGATTCTTACATTGGTGCAAGATCGACTGAAAACTCTTGCTGATATCCCAACACTGACGAGTTATTTTTTCGAAGAACCAACTCCAGACCGGGAAATGATAACAACTAATAAGCAACTCTCAAAACTTTCATCTGACGATATCTCTGACTTACTGACGGCAGCTAAGTCTGCACTTGAAAAAAGCGAGTTCGACAATGAAAGTATCCAAGCGACCTTAAACGCTCTTCTTGAGACTACAGGCCAAAAGCCAGGCATCCTATTTAGCCTGATTCGCCTTAGCGTTTCATGGGCGCCATTTAGCCCAGCCTTAAATGACACACTTGCCGCACTTGGCCGCGACACTGTTATGGCGCGTATTCAGCACAGCCTCGAAACCCTTTAGTGCTTATGTTATATTAGAAACAAGTTAAAATAGTGGGATTCTTTCTCGTAGGCATGCCTAAAAACAAACCAAACACTAATATTCGAAAGAGCGGTTTTACTATTGTAGAGCTTCTTATTGTGGTTGTTGTTATTGCGATTCTGGCTGCAGTTACTATCATCTCCTACAACGGTATCTCACGTCGAGCCAACGAAAGCGCAGCGGCAAGTGCCGCCTCTCAAGCGAAAAAGAAAATCGCCGTTTGGCAAGTAGAAAACCCAAATCAGTCGCCCGATCAAAGTACGTTTAGCTCTTTAATGGGCAGTACAACAGGTCTTGAATACAGCCCTGGCTCGGGTGGGGTATTTTGCATAACATCTACTGCCGGTACAGTTTCGTATAGCGTTACCGAATCAAACAGCCCTACGCCCGGTAGTTGCCAAGGGCATGCTCAGGGCGGTGTCGCGGCAATAACGAACTATCACATCAACCCAGGAGCGGTTACAAGCACTGGCTATGGCGTATGGGCAGGGACAAGTGGCAATACTATCACTGCAGAGCCCGTTGCAGCTGCCTGGTCACAATCGGGTAGTGCATATCGCATCACATGGACAGCTGTAGCTGGTGCAAACGGTGATGTTCAGGTAAGCCTTACTGCAGGTTCAACTCTTTCTGCCGATACCATCTACACGGTTCGCTACACAATGGTATCGGGTCAAAATAGCACAGTTAGCGCCCCAGCAACGTATTCATCGGCCGGAACGGCAACGTTAATTGATCGCTCTCATACCTCTAACGTGGCAATGACAAGCGGCGTGCCAGTAACGTTCTGGGTAACCTTCCAGGCGGACAGTACGGCGTTATACTCAGGGCTACGCATACTACATCAACCACAAGCAAAGGCAATTGGGCATAACTATTCAATTTCCGAGACCGTTGTATACACTGGCGCATATAATAGCGCCATAGGCTTCTACTGGGGCAACTCGTCACATTGGCTATGGAATGGCGCCGCAAACAGTTCAACTTCTAAAGGACCTCCTTTGTAGGGTATAATGAAGCATATGTTTAAGCGTAAGCAAAAAGCGCTCCTAAATCCAATGGAACCAAAACAAGCTAACTGGTTTAGGCGGCACAAAAAACTCACTGTCATTTTAAGTATCGTGGGGGTTCTTTTAATTGGCGTTGCTAGCGCAACAGCGCTGTATTTCATAAATCAAAAACCAGTTGAAGAATCATCCAAGACCGTTCCTAAACCGCCAAAAGCAGTTGAGCCAGTGAAATACTACTCGCCACTCACTGGAAACCTTGTTGAAAGCGAAGCCATCACCAAACAAGCAACTACCGGTATTATGATCGAAAACAGCCCTGATGCTCGACCGCAATCAGGTATTAAAGATAGTGGAGTTGTATTCGAAGCTATTGCCGAAGGGGGGATTACTCGTTTCCTGATTGTTTATCAAGAGCAAAAACCACAGCTCATTGGCCCGGTTCGAAGTGTGCGTATGTACTACGTTGACTGGATCGCTGCCTTTAACGCCAGTGTTGCGCATATCGGCGGAAGCGCCGCTGCCCTTGCTGAAGTGCGCAATGGCAGTTACCGCGATATTGATCAGTTCTTTAATGCTGGTGCGTATTGGCGTGCCAGTGATCGCTATGCACCGCATAATGTGTATACCAGCTTTGAACGCCTCGATGCATTAAATGCTCAAAAAGGTTTTACCACTTCAGAGTTTACTGGCTTTACCCGTAAGGATAGCGCCGCCGAACCAGTGACAGCCTCAAGCATCGATGTAGGAATAAGCAGCTACCTCTACAACAGTCACTACGATTACAATGCAACTACCAATACCTACGATCGCTCACAAGGTGGCGCACCTCACCTCGATAGGGAAGCCGGGCAAATTAGCCCGCGTGTAGTTGTTGCCATGAAAATCAGCGAACAGCGTGTGTTTGAGGACGGTTGGCGCGAGCAAATTAATACTATCGGCAGCGGCGCTGCGTATATTTTCCAGGACGGCACCGTGCAAGAAGTCACCTGGAACAAACCAAGTAAAGCAGCCCAAATTACGTTTACCGATGCAACCGGTAAAGATGTACCGCTCGCCCGTGGGCAAACCTGGCTAACTGCTGTACCTGAACACACCGGAAGCGTGTCATGGCAATAGCACCAAAACCACAACTTGTTAAAGATTTCATGCCCCGCTTTAAGCGTGGGGCACTTTTCTTAATAATATTCTTACAAGTACTGATCTTACTTGCAATTGCCATCATGCTCCACTTTTTTGGCTTTTTTGAAAACAACCCATTGGCCTTTGCCGGGACATTAGTTGCTCAAAGCATATTAGGAGTTGTTGCCTCGTTAATTTTGTACCGGTTCGTAGCCCAGCCAATTAAGCACTTATTAGCTGCGATCGTGCACGTTTCGGGTGAGCCTACCGACACAACCCCGCCAAACCCTAACGAAGCCCACTTTGAAAAGAATGGTTTCAAGCCAGTGTTACAAACTATTTATGAACTCGCTTCAGATGCGCCCAACCCAATTCCCGATGGAAGTAAAAACGTAACTACTAACTCACCCAACGGATCGGTGACACAAAAGCAATCACGCGAAATCGTTGAAGCGGCCCTCGATTCAACAATTTGCGGGTTTGTAGTCATGGGTCATGATCGTACAATTAGCTACGCCAACAAAGCTACGCCACTTCGTGTTGACCAGAACGGTGTGCAATCACTTGACCTTATATTTAATGAAAACGAAACAATTGAAAAATGGTGGGATGAATGTGACAAGTCAGCTGTTCGTGCCGAACGAACCTGGCCACGCATTGCTAATAAACTGCCGAACGAAGAAAATCGCCGATTCTTTGACGTCATCGCCTCGTACAATAAAGGGACCGATAGTGAGATGGTCATAACCCTTATCGATCGAACTCATTTGTACAGCGTTGGTGAAGAAGAGCTCGACTTTATCGCTTTTGCCGCCCACGAACTCCGTGGCCCGATTACCGTTATTCGTGGCTACCTCGATGTCTTACAAGACGAACTCTCCGAAGTCCTTCAAGATGATCAGAAAGAGCTGTTTCACCGGCTGACCGTATCAGCTAATAGACTTTCGGGATACATTAATAATATTTTAAATACCTCGCGTTTTGACCGCCGACACCTGCGCATGCACCTTGAAAAAACTTCAGTTGCTGATGTATATGATACAATTCGTGACGATATGTTACTGAGAGCTAGCTCACAAAACCGCCTGCTTACCGTAACGCTCCCCGATGGGCTCCCTGAAATTGCCGCCGACACCGCTAGCCTAGGCGAAGTTTTCGGAAACTTAATCGATAACGCTATTAAATACAGTAATGAAGGCGGAGCTATCGAAGTCTCAGCCAGCTCAAAAGGCGATTCAGTTGAAGTTGCCATAATCGACCACGGCATTGGTATGCCCGGCAACGTTGTTAGTAACTTATTCCAAAAGTTCTACCGCTCGCACCGCTCACGCGAAACAGTCGCCGGTACCGGTATTGGCCTTTATATCAGCAAAGCGATCGTTGAGTCACACGGCGGTTCAATAAGCGTACGGAGCGAAGAAGGGCATGGATCAACCTTCACTGTATCGCTCCCAACCTACGCCATGGTTGCAGACAAACTCAAAGCAGGTGATAATGGCAATGAGACATTGATCAATAACGAAGGTGGCTGGATTAAAAATCACACTATGTATAGGGGATAACTCGTGGCAATAAAAAGTATTTTGATTGTAGAAGACGACCGCTTTATTGGCGAGATGTATGTTCGTAGTTTAAAAAAAGCTGGCTACGAAGTAGATTGGATGGTTGATGGTAATGATGGGTTGATTGCCGCACGCAACAAAGACTACGATCTCGTACTACTCGATGTCATGCTCCCAGAGCGCCGGGGGACTGAAATCCTTGAAGCACTCCGTGGCACTGAAGATCTTATCCCTCACTCAAAAGTTATTGTACTGACTAATTTCGAGCAAGATGACGAATCACGATTATCAATGGAAAAACGGGCTGATGCGTATTTAATTAAAGCCGAAATCACCCCAAGTAAACTCATTTCAGTTATCGAGAAGCTCAGCTAATATGGACCACAAGCATAAGCTCGAAGCACCCGATAATGAATCGCTCAAAACTATCGAACAGGTTGAAAGCCATAGTGAGCTGACAACGCTATACCCGCTAGCAAAAGACCAATGGGATGGTACGATTATGTCGAGTGAGGAACGCGCCACCAAACATGATGCCGATCAAGATCGCGCGACCCGCAGTATTCGGAAGTTATTCTTAAAAATTGGTACACTAGCGCCTTTGCCGTTTTTGCTCGCAGCTTTGATTGTTGCAACCGCCTTTACTATCGTGACTGAAGATAACGCAGCAGTATTAGTATTCCCAATGATATTTATGTTGTTTATATGGCTTGGCATCTCATATGTTGCGATCCGCAACGTGTATCGTATGTTTTATAGCCATGCCTTGCGGGCGACTCCGTTTTTAATTGCGCTCTATATAATACTTGGGCTCGGCGCGCAGGTATTTCTCGCTCTACTCATTCCAATGCACATTGAATCAATATTGATCAATATAGCGGCTGTTTGCGCGGGTATATTCGTACTCAGTATTATCGTCACAGCGCTATTGCTATTCATCTGGACAGCACATAACATCAGCGGCCAAGTTAAACTCGTGGTTATTGCAGGAGTTATTGCGATACTTTCAGTGGGCACTTTCGCACTGACCGTCCTGTAGCTCATCTGGACAGGGAAGGGGTTGTTTGGTAGTATAGCTAGGCGTTTGGTCCCGTCGTCTAACGGTTAGGACACCAGGTTCTCATCCTGGCAATCGGAGTTCGATTCTCCGCGGGATCACCAAAGAAAAAAGTTCAGGCTTTCGCTTGGACTTTTTTCTTTTCTTTGATTTCAATAGAAGAAAAACAAACCTTTCCCAAATTGTCCATCCTATCCCGCCTATGCTAAACTAAACACACATATAACCAAAGAGAAGCGAAGGGCATCACCTCTCGATGAGCAAACATAAAAAACTTGGCTTTACTATCGTAGAACTACTCATTGTTGTAGTAGTGATAGCTATTTTGGCGGCAATTACTATCGTTGCGTATACCGGCATCCAAAATCGAGCCCACGATAGCGCTGTTCAAAACGACATGAAACAATTCGCTACCATTTTAGAAATCTATAAAACAGACAATGGAACATACCCAAGCCTCTATGGACTGACGCCAAGTATGGGTATTAAATTAACCAAAGCTTCTTATGGAAGAGATGGACAAAGCAGAAATGCTTCTTACTGTTTTAATGCGACAACAGGTCAGTATATATTTTATGTTCTATCTAAGTCTGGGAATTTCTTTCAAATTAGAACGATAGATGGGTTAAAGGTTCAATCGACAACAGAAGTGACTGGGTATAACATTTGTAATCGAGTAGGCGTATCAAGCACCCAGCCGAATCAGGGGTTGCAACCGGGCGGCTGGGAAAGCTGGACAAACTAATCATTACCCCGCTTAAGCTCGATATGGTAAACTTGAATCAGACATTTACTAAAGAGAAGTAAGGGCATCACCTCTCTCAATGAACAAACATAAACAATCTGGCTTCACTATTGTAGAACTACTCATTGTAGTAGTCGTTATTGCTATTCTTGCCGTAATTACCATAATAGCCTACACGGGCATTCAAAACCGCGCCACCGAAGCAAGCATTGTCTCTGAACTCACACAAAATATGAAAAAGCATATGGCTGAAGTAACAACGTCAACTTCAAACCGTTATGCAACGACAGATGTTATGCCGGGTGGTATCGTAACCCCACAATTCGACACAAATAAATATAAGGTTATTACTTTTTGCACAAATGGAACTGAGTTTGTTTATGCTGCCGAAACAAAAACAGGTAAAAAATACTTTTCCAAAACTGGGTCTAACGTCACGAACGATGACAGCATTGATGCGTTCCTGCCATGCCCAGGTAAAAGCATTAGCGGCGCCTACACTACTTACTTAAACCTCCCGTCAGTATGTGTTAATGAAGGTAACGTCTGCAACTTCTCCGGAACGGCCACGATAGTATATGGGTCAGCCGCTCAAGGTCGTTTCAACAGACACCTAAACCAAACTAGTTCTACAACTTGTAATAACACGAATCTTTCCGACCCAGCTGCAACTTTCGCAAAGGCTTGTTATGTCTATCCAAACTAAAAAAGGTTTCACGATCGTAGAACTACTTATAGTTGTGGTAGTTATTGCGATTCTGGCAGCAATTACCATCGTTGCCTACAACGGCATCCAAAACCGCGCTAAAGATTCAGCGTCACTTTCAAATGCACAACAAGTCGGGAAGAAAATCACTGCGCACGCACTTCTCAATAGCGAAACCTTGCCGGCAACACTTGCCGATGCGGGTATTTCAAACGCCGGTGATTTAACGTATCAATATACTCGCAACACCACCGTATCACCAAATAATTTTTGTCTTACTGCTACTTCAGGTGGAACGAGCGCACATATAGCTGGTACTACAAACAGTGTTAAAAATGCCGTACCTGGACCTTGTGCTGGACACACCGGAACCGCGCCAACCGTAGCGTCCAATGGCGAACCATGCCCAACAAACTATGTAGTAGTCCCGGGAAGCTCACTCTACGATACAAAAGCGTTCTGCGTTATGAAGTATGAGGCAAAAGACTCAAGCGGCGCTGCGATTAGCCAAGCCAGTGGTACGCCTTGGGTAAATATAAGTCAGACTGCTGCTATCTCTACTGCTGCAAATACTTGTTCTGGGTGTCATCTTGTTACCGAAGCCGAGTGGCTCACCATTGCCCAAAATGTTATGAGCGTCCCGAGCAACTGGAATGGGGGAGCTGTTGGTACAAACTTGCTTTATGGCGGCCACGGCGATAACGCCCCTGCAAACAGTCTTCCAGCTTCAACCGATAACGATAGTTTCTCAGGCACTGGCCAAAGCGGTACAAGCAGCCAACGCCGCACGCTCACTCTCACTACTGGCGAGGTACTATGGGACTTTAGTGGTAACGTTTGGGAATGGACACAGGGCACCGTATCCGACTCACAGCAACCAGGTGCACCGGGTATAGCATGGCGCTCGTGGAATGCGTTAAGTGCTCCAGGAAATCTTTCTCCTAATCCTTACCCAGCTTACGCAAATCCACTCGCAATTGGATGGACAAATAGTCAGAACATCGGACAAATCTATAGTGATTCTATACAGCCGAATATAAGAGCTTTCCATCGTGGCGGGAGTTGGAGTAATGGTTACAATACTGGCGTGTATGCACTCGCCCTAAGCAGTGCGCCTCATGATAGTAGTATCTATATCGGTTTCCGAGTGGCGCGTTAAAGGACCATATCCCACTTATGTTAAAATTGAATCAGACACACAATATAGAGAAGCGAAGGGCATCACGTCTCTCCATGAATAAACAAAAACAATCTGGGTTCACTATTGTAGAGTTACTCATCGTAGTGGTCGTTATCGCGATCCTCGCAGCAATAACTATCGTAGCGTATAACGGCATTCAAAACCGTGCCAAAGAAAGTGCTGTTCAGAGTGAAGTATCTCAGTTAGTTCGTAAACTTGAAACGACAAAACTCACTACTACCGAGCAAGCATACCCAGCGACACTTGCGGCAGCAAATATTCAATCTACAAGCGGTAATACTGTCAACTATTACGTAAATACCACCACAAATAAATACTGCCTCGAAGCATCGAATGGGACTATTTATGCTTCATCACTAGGTGTTGGCCAGCCAGTGACCAATAAACCATGTTCACAAAACGGTCTTGTCGGCTGGTGGACGATGAATAACACCGTAGCCGACCAAAGTGGAATAGGCAATAATGGGACAGCTACGAACCTCACCACAATAACAGGTCAAAATGCAGCTTCAAGTGCTTATCTATATAACGGAACTGACTCAATACTTACCGTTCCTTACAACAATTCATTACAACCTGAAGCATTAACGATGTCACTATGGGTTCGCCCCACTAACTGGGCTACGACCGCAGCAACGGTATTTATTTCAATGCGAAGTGGCAATAGTGGGTTCTTTTTCCATCGTTTAGGAAGTTCGCAAACGATTAACATTGATGTCGCCGGGTCATCAACCCGCTGGAATACACAATATTCACCTCCACTTGATCAATGGACACTCATAACCATGGTCCTTAACCCAACCATTGGGCGGTATTTCTACGTGAATGGCCAGCTACAAAACAGTACAAGTGCTCACCCTAACAATATCGTTACAACTTCATCAGAGCTATCAATCGGCGGCGAGAATGGGTACGGCTACTTATTTAACGGTCGCATCGATGATGTCCGTATGTTCAATCGAGCCTTACCAGCCGATGAAATCCAAAAAATATTCACCGATGGTGCAGTGTAATAGTTTATACTAAAAGTAATGGCAAATTTTCTACACAAACTCGGTGATTACACCTTTACGCATCCATGGCGCGTTATTTTGGCTTGGCTGCTTATTATTGGCGTCCTAGGGTTCACCGCATCGCAATTCTTTTTACCCACCACCAACTCAATCTCAATCCCTGGCACCGAAGCTCAAAAAGCTATTACTCGTGTTGATGAGATATTCCCAGATTCGGGTGGGGGAACAGGGCGAATTGTTTTTCAAGCTACCAACGGCCAAACAATTCAAGATTTAGCACCACAAATCACCCAACTAACTGATGAAATTACCGCCACCGATGGCGTATCACAAGTCGCCAGTCCATTCATTGACCCATCTTTCGTTTCTGAATCAGACACCATCGCATACGCTCAGGTACAACTTACCGAAAGCCAAGGCTCAATTGATGAAGCAACCATTGAAACTATTACCAATAAAGTTGAATCGGCTCGCAGTGGAAACCTAGAAATTGAAATTGGTGGTGATTTAATAAACAATACTCCTGGTGAAATTCTTGGTATTGGCGAAATAGCCGGTGTACTTATTGCGTTGCTCGTACTGGTTATGACGCTTGGTTCGCTTATCGCCGCCGGATTACCCCTTATTACTGCCTTAGTTGGTATTGGCGTTAGTATGGCTGGTCTTTTCTCGCTCAGCCACGCCTTCGAGATCGGTGCGACAACACCTGTTCTTGCGGTGATGCTCGGGCTCGCGGTTGGTATCGATTATTCACTCTTTATCATTAACAAGTATCGTACTTATGTCATAAAAGGAGTGAGCCATCGACAAGCTGCCGCGAAAGCCGTTGGCACCGCTGGAAATGCCGTCATTTTTGCCGCACTGACTGTCGTTATTGCACTTTCAGCGCTTACCGTTGTTCAAATTCCGTTCATGACTACCATGGGCTTAGTAGGTGCCGCAAGTATCGCTATTGCCGCAATCGTAGCCGTCACCCTTATTCCGGCTATGCTTGGGGTTATTGGACCGCGCATTTTCAGTAAAAAAATGCGAAAAAACATTACTGCAACTCAAGCGGCAAAAATGAAAGGCTCATCAGACATCGATCATTCAACTATTTGGTACAAATGGGGTGCTGCGTTAACTAAGCGACCAATACTGGTATTAGTAATCGCCGTGGCAGCTATTGCCGTAATGGCACTCCCAGCAAAAGACCTCACCCTTGGCCTTCCCACCGATCAATATGCCTCAACCGAGTCAACACAACGTAAAGCTTACGACTTGCTGTCTGAAGGTTTTGGAGCTGGTTTTAATGGGCCATTAACCGTTGTTGTCGAAGGCCTTCCGGCAGTTACTGACCAACAAAAAGCGTTTGCCGGTCCGTATGCAAATCTGATTCAGCTCAACACCGTAGCTGAAGAAATTGCTCGCCTCGATAACGTAGCACAAGCTTTACCAGCCAAAGCAACCGAAAATGGCACCGCTGGCATCATTCAAGTTATTCCAAAATCTGCGCCTGCCGATGCTGCAACTACTGATTTAATTAGTAGTTTGCGTGACGAAGACGTTCAAAAAGAATTGACAAATGGTGATGCAATTTCGTTTGCTGTTACCGGCTCGACCGCTTTGCAAGAAGATATCAACACAAAGTTATCCGATGCCTTGCCACTCTATCTGCTTATCGTAGTAGGGCTTTCGCTGATCCTGCTTATCATAGCCTTCCGCTCAATTCTTGTACCCGTTAAAGCTACCCTCGGCTTCTTACTATCCGTATTAGCAATGTTTGGTGCCCTTGTAGCCGTCTTCCAATGGGGCTGGTTGGGTATTGCCGAAGCGCCTGGGCCCATTGTCAGCTTTATTCCTATCATTGCTATTGGTATTTTATTCGGCCTTGCGATGGACTATGAGTTCTTCTTGGTATCTGGTATGCACGAATCATTTACTCACACTAAAAATGCCAAAAGGGCAGTGGTTGATGGTTTCGGCATGGGAAGTAAAGTGGTCACCGCCGCCGGTGTCATTATGGTCAGCGTATTCGCTGGGTTCATCTTAAACCACGATGCCACAATTCAAGCGATTGGGTTCGGGCTGGCCGTAGGTATATTAGTTGATGCGTTTATCGTTCGCATGACCATTGTTCCAGCTGTTATGACACTCCTCGGCAAACATGCGTGGTGGCTGCCAAAGTGGCTCGATAAGCGCCTCCCTCATATCTCTATTGAGGGCGAAGAACAAAAGTAAATCTGGTATAGTATAAAGTACTATGCAATCCGTTGTAACAACCGTTGATGCCAAACAAGCAAAAACGCTCACCGATTCCTATGTTCAACAGTTTTGCGCTAATCGTGCAAAACAAGCCCTCGAAATAGGGCCAAGTTATTTACGTCTCTGGAAATCAGTCGAATCATTATTACTCGCTGGTGGCAAACGCTTTCGGCCATACATGGTTATTGCCGCGTATCAAGCGTACAACCCAGACGGTGATATTGAAGATATTTTGCCTGCCGCAGTTGCGCAAGAACTGGTTCACTCAGCTATGCTCATTCATGACGACATTATCGATCGCGATACTGTTCGTTACGGCGTAAAAAATATTTCAGGGCAGTATGACGATATTTATTCTGAATACTTACATGACCCAACGGAACGTGAACACGCGTCACTCAGCGTAGCACTGCTTGCCGGCGATGCGTTACTTTCTGATGCTCATCGCTTACTACAAAAAACAAACCGTCCTGTCGAGCTTGTGGATCGGGCAGCCGATATCCTCACCACTGCTATCTTCGAAGTAATCGGTGGGGAACTGCTTGATACTGAAGTCGCCTTCCTTCCAAAAGGGACCATTAAGGCTGAAACGATTGCGAAGTATAAGACCGGGAGCTATTCGTTTGTCAGCCCTCTTACTACGGGTGCGGTATTAGCTGATGCGCCAAAAAAAGATATTGAAATCTTAACTCAATTATCACATAACCTTGGTATCGGCTATCAGCTTCGCGATGATTTACTGGGGATGTTTGGCGATGAACTTGCAACCGGAAAAAGTACTGTTACCGATATTAAAGAAGGGAAGCGTACCTACTTAATTGAGCGATTTGATGTCATGGCTAACCACGAACAATCAGCTGCCTTTTTTGCCGTCTTTCACCAACAAAACGCCGACCCATTAGCACTTGAAGCAGCGAAACAATTATTGGTAGATTCTGGTGCTAAAGAAGCAGTTGAATTTGAAATTGACCGTCACCGTGAGGAAGCACTCGAACACATCGAAAAACTGTCGCTAAAGCAAGATTCAAAAGAAGTATTTATCAATCTCGTTGAACGCTGCCTCACTAGGGACAAGTAATATGGAGCTCTATACCTCTGTTAGTTACGAATTATCACGCACCCTCACTGAACGTTTTTCTACTTCATTTAGCCAAAGTAGTAAACTATTAGGTAATGAGGTACGTCAGCATATTTATGCAATTTACGGATTAGTGCGCATTGCTGATGAAATTGTTGATACGTATAAAGGCAAAGATAAAGCGAAATACCTTAAAGAATTAGAGGTACATACACTGCACGCTCTCCGCAGTGGGTATAGCCCAAACCCTATCGTTCATGCGTTTGCAGTGACCGCTAAGCAGTTTGGAATCTCACGTGATTTGCTCCGGCCTTTCTTTAAAAGTATGGCCATGGACCTCAAGCCGTTTCCAGCTACAAAGCGAAACTACACCACCTATATTTATGGCTCTGCTGAGGTAATTGGCTTGATGTGTTTGAAGGTATTTTGCAATAATCCAATCGAATATAAGCGCCTTGAAAAACGAGCTCGAGCA
Organism: uncultured Candidatus Saccharibacteria bacterium; assembly: GCA_964523145.1. Taxonomy (GTDB): domain Bacteria; phylum Patescibacteriota; class Saccharimonadia; order Saccharimonadales; family Saccharimonadaceae; genus Microsaccharimonas. Next base: position 90,341 of record CAZFYB010000002.1, read on the forward strand.
CTTGGCTCTGCCTACCAAAAAGTTAACTTTTTACGCGATATACACAGTGACTATAGTGAACGTGGCCGCATGTACTTCCCCGGCGTTTCCTACGAAGATTTTTCAGAAGCTCAGAAAAAAGCGATTATAGCTGACATTAAAAAAGATTTTAAGAAGGCCGAGCCGGCTATAGCTCAACTCCCAGGTACGAGTCGAAGCGCAGTAGCACTGAGCTATTCGTATTATCTTGAACTCCTCAATAAACTTGATCGCAGTTCAGTTGAGGCTATAAAGACACAGCGAATCCGCGTGAGTACACCAAAAAAGATGCAACTTTTAGTAAAAGGGAAGTTAAAAATGGGCCGAATTTAATGCAAAAAGTTGTTATTATCGGTGCCGGTATCGGTGGCTTAGCTACAGCTAATTTACTCGCTAAAGCTGGGTACGAAGTGCACCTATACGAAAAAGAAGCGCAGGCTGGTGGTCGCTCTGGTCAATTCAAAAAAGATGGCTTCACTTTTGATACCGGACCATCGTGGTACTTAATGCCGAAAGTTTTTGAACATTACTACAATCTGCTCGAAACCACCGCTAAAAAACAGCTCGACTTAAAAAAGCTTAAACCCGCCTACAAAGTGTTCTTTGAAGGCCAAGACCCAATGACGATTTCAGGCAATCTGCGAAAAGACGCGGCAATGTTTGAAAAAATCGAACCAAGGGCTGGTCAAGCGTTAAAAAACTATGTCGCCAAAAGTGATGAAACGTACCAGCTATCTTTGAAGCACTTTTTATACAGTAACTTTAGTGACATGCGCGATTTTTTACACGGTGATATTACTTCACGGGCGCCAGAAATGCTCACCCTCGCCACTACTTCAATTGACAGTTACGTCAGCGATTTCGTTCGCGACCAACGGCTAAAACAAATCCTTGAATACCCAATGGTATTTCTTGGCACATCACCATTCAAGGCTCCTGCGCTTTACAGTTTAATGAGCGCCCTCGATTTTAAAGAAGGGGTGTATTACCCACGCGGCACTATGTATGCGGTTGTCGAAAGCCTTGTAAAACTTGGTACATCACTGGGGGTTCAGTATCATTTCAACCAAGATGTTCAAGCTATTCAGGTTATTCGGGGTGAAGCTGCTGGTATTTCACTAAAAGGAGGAGAGAAGGTAGTAGCTGATATCGTTATTTCGAATGCTGACCTGCATTATACCGAAACAAAACTTATCGCTAAAGAATACCAAACCTACGGTGAAAAATATTGGGCGAAAAGAGAGGCCAGTCCTAGCGCACTTTTAATGTACTTAGGTGTGAAGGGGAGCGTGCCTGAATTTGAACATCACACTTTGCTATTCGTAAAAGATTGGCAAGCAAACTTTAACGCTATCTATAAAACAAAGGCTGCACCAGAAAAAGCATCCTTATACATTTCGACCACCAGCCGCACCGATTCAGATACTGCCCCGAAAGGACACGAAAATATCTTTGTACTCGTGCCGCTTCCCGCTGGTATACCCCTTACTCAACAAGAAACTGAAAAACTCACTGACCATTATCTCGAACAAATTCGCGAAATGACGGGTGTTGACCTAAAAAGCCGAATCGTCAGCAAAACACTTTTCGGACCAAACGACTTCGCAACAAAATACCATTCATGGCAGTCATCAATGCTAGGGCCCTCGCACAAACTTTCGCAAAGCGCCTTTTTCCGTACCTCCAATAAAAGTAAAAAAGTAAAAAACTTGTATTATGTAGGGGCGGGGACAACACCAGGTATAGGCGTGCCAATGTGCCTGATTAGCGCCGAGCTCGTCTACAAGCGAATAATAGGCGATAAGCGTGGCGGTGCTGTGAGCCATATTAAGCAAAAGGATTTCACTTCATGAACGAATGGTATTACTTGATTGCGCTTCTTATTGCCATCACTGGCATGGTACTTATTGATCGCCGCTGGAAATTAGCGTTCTGGAAAGATGCGCGCCGTACCGCGCTTACACTCAGCGTAGCTATCTCAGTTTTTGTACTATGGGACCTGATCGGCATAAGCCTGGGTATTTTCTTCCACGGCGGCAGCTCGTATACTCTTCCGTATCGTATCGCCCCAGAATTCCCGATTGAAGAACTATTCTTTTTATTCCTGCTTACCTATACAGCCCTCATAATTTTTAACGGAGTCACCACATGGCGTTCACGTACCTCATCTTAAATATTATTTTTCTCATATGTATTTTGGTACTATTTGGCCAACATATTCGCCGACCAAATAAAACGTGGGCGATCACGCTTGGAGCATTACTGATTCTTACGGCAATCTTTGATAGCCTGATTATTTGGGCAGGAATCGTGGGGTACGACAGCGAAAAAATTCTTGGCCTTATGATTGGTTTTGCGCCTATCGAAGATTTCTTCTACGCCTTGTTAGCGGTGATTATCGTACCGGCGTTATGGGACCTCTTTAACCCTAAAAAGCGAAAGGCGCATACACTATGAGCTTTTTAACTACAATAAAAAAACTCTTCTGGGTGTCACGGCCAATCTCGTGGCCCAACACTGCCTATCCTTTTGCCTTAGGCTACCTGCTTAGTGGGGGAGCGCTCGATGCGACATTTATTATAGGGACCTTATATTTCCTCGGCCCTTATAATTTGCTCATGTACGGCATAAATGACGTGTTCGACTATGAATCTGATATTAAAAATCCTCGTAAAGGCGGGGTTGAGGGCATGCGAGAAGAACGCGCCTTCCACCCAACGGTCACCAAGGCAGCTATTATCACGAATACCCCGTTTGTCTTGTACCTTCTCGTTGTTGGCGATTGGACCGCGCGGGCAGTATTTGTAGCGGTACTGTTTGCAGTCATAGCCTACTCACTCAAAGGCCTCCGCTTTAAAGAAAAACCAGTACTTGATTCAATAACCAGCAGCCTCCATTTCGTTGGACCATTATTATTTGCCCTAGCCCTCAATGGATTTCCTCAAGCAGCCTGGCCATTTATTGCCGCCTTCTTCATTTGGGGATTAGCATCGCACGCTTTTGGCGCAGTGCAAGATATTATTCCTGATAGAAAAGCTGGCATTGCCTCGATAGCGACATTTTTCGGCGCTCGCTTAGTCGTCCGGCTGTCATTCATCAGCTACCTCGCAGCTGCAGCAATCATCGCAACGCAAAGCGACCAATATATTGCCATTGCCTTGATTGGGCTCGCATATTGCGCTAATATTGCGCCTTTCCTGCACGTCACCGATAAAACCTCCGCCACTACAAACGCCGGCTGGAAACGCTTCCTTTGGTTGAACTATGCCGCCGGGGCTATCGTAACCATGAGTATCATTGCCACGCTGTTGTAATCTGGCCCTCAATCCGTCATACTAACCACAAGGATTATAAAAGGGTTAGGCACACTACATGACACCGCTCCGACTGTCGTACACCTGGCACCGACGTTTTTACGTGGTGGTATTTTTGCTTTCGGCCACACTTATTACGTTATACACACTTCATAGCTTTGCGGCAATTACCGTACCTCATAACCTATTGATCGGTATTCCTGCACTTATCGGATTAAGTCTCACAGCGCTGGCGAGCCTTATATTCTTTATTCTTGCTAAAAAAATAGACTCATTTTTGCCATCATTTATTGTTTATATTATATTCACGGCAAGTATTGCTTGGCACATAGTGCAGTCCGGGGGGATTGAGTCGCCACTGCTCATCGTATGGACACTTATTGCCTTTTTCGCAGCACTATTTGGCGTTTACGGCTGGCTTGGCATCCTCGTTGTTACCTCTGCATATATAGCGGCCCTCTACCTTACGAACAATCTTAATACCGAAGCAATGGCAATTATCAGCCTAAGTAGCTTGGTACCGCTATTCGCTGGGACACTTATTTGGCACGACCATGATGAAATTGACGAAAGTACGAAAAACGTCAAAAATCTCGCCAACCAACTATCTGAAGTTGCCTCAAAATCTGAAATTGTTATTAACGCGATTGGCGATGGCGTGATTGCAGTCGACAGCAAAGGGGTGATCCAACTCATAAACCCGGCAGCGCAAGAAATATTAGGATGGGGAAAGCAAGATGCCCTAATGCTCAGCTATAAATCCATCCTTAAACTGACTGATAGTAATGGCACTGAACTCGACCCAGCTGCCGATCCGATTCAGCAAGTACTCAATACTAACCAAATGGCTCGCTCTAACAAACTGATCGCCCTCACGAAATCAAACAAAAAAATCTCCCTGGCACTCGTAGTTTCACCAATTGGTGACATGGGCGGGGGAGTGATTATTGTTTTTCGCGATACCACCAAAGAACGGGCCGAAGAACGAGAACAAGCTGAATTTATCAGTACCGCCAGCCACGAAATGCGCACACCAGTTGCTTCGATTGAAGGCTATATGGGCCTTGCGCTCAACCCTAGTACCGCACAAATCGATGATCGCGCCCGTAGTTATATTCTTAAAGCACATGAAGCCGCCCAGCACCTTGGCCGCCTATTTCAGGACCTACTTGACGTTTCAAAATCCGAAGATGGACGCTTGACTAATACACCAAAGGTGCTCGACATTGTTAACTATACCGAAACAATCGTGCAAGGCTTGACGCAAAAAGCCGAGGAAAAAGGACTCCGTCTTACTTTCCGCCCCACCGAATCAGCTCAACGAAAAATTATGCCAGTGTACTATGTAAACTTAGACAACGACCATATCCGTGAAGTATTAGATAATCTAATCGAAAACGCCATTAAATACACCCCTCAGGGCGAGGTAGTCGTTGATGTTTCGGGCACCGATGACAAAGTCATAGTTAGTATAAAAGATTCTGGGCTCGGTATTCCAAATGAAGACATTCCGCATTTATTCCAAAAGTTTTATCGTGTCGACAATGCTGATCGCCAGCAAATCGGCGGCACCGGCCTTGGGCTCTATCTTTCTCGCCGTTTAGCCGAATCGATGCAAGGTCGCTTATGGGTCGAAAGTGTATTTGGCAAAGGAAGCACTTTCTTCTTTGAATTACCGCGAGTCGAAAGCCAAGAAGCCGAGCGCTTAAAGCTACAGCAAGAACAAGCCGCAAAGCAAAAAGCGCAAGCTGCACCAGTGCAACAACCGACAGCACCTGTATCAATGGCACCGCAGGTAGTGCTAGCGCAGCCCGTTGCACCTGTTGTAACGCCAGTAGTAGCGGCTCCAGTACAAAACCAAGCCTCGCAACCACCCCAGCCTGATACCTCACGCCAAGCACCTGTTGTTCGACCTGCTACGACCGTTCCAAGAGGCGAAAGCTTAACCCGTGAACAAATCACCGAACGTGTTCGACAACTCGAAGCGATGGCCCAACAGCAACGTGGCGGTACCCCACAATGAAGTTAAACGTAACCGCTATGGTAATTTCCATGAGTATTGGTTAGAATAGAGGTAATTATGGCAAAGATCCTACTGGTTGAAGACGACAAGAGTTTACGCGAAATTTATGGCGTCCGGTTAATGGCCGAAGGGTATGAAATTGTATCTGCCGGAGATGGCGAAGAAGCCCTTGCAATGGCAATTAAAGAACGTCCTAATTTAATCGTGAGTGATGTTATGATGCCAAAAATTAGCGGCTTCGATATGCTCGACATTCTGCGCAGTACCACCGAAACCAAAGACGTAAAAGTTATTATGATGACCGCACTTTCAAGTGATGACCAGCGTGCCCGTGGTGAAGCACTCGGCGCTGATCGCTACCTTGTTAAGTCTCAAGTAGGCATTGAAGACGTTGTTCGTACTGTTCATGATGTATTAGGCGATGGCCTTCCTGGCGTTACCGCTCCCGTAGCGGCCACAGCACCGGCATTTCCGCCGGCGGCTCCTGCACCAGTAGCACCGGTTGTTCCTGCCCCAGAACCTCTCCCGGCTCCAGTTATGCCTGAGCCTGTTGCGGCACCAGTATTTAACCCTGCGCCCTCTCCAGACCCTATACCTGCAGTAGCACCACTACCACCACAACCAGTCACTTCGCCAGTCATACCAGAATATGCTGCCCCGGAGCCAGTTCAAGCACCAGCAGCTATGCCCGAGGTTACTGTTCCAGCGCCTACTACACCACCAGAACCCGCTCCAGCACCAGCCGTGCCAACAATGCCCGATTTCACCGCTCCACAACCCGTACCAATCCCTGCGCCTATCGCACCAGCTCCACAGCCATCAATGCCGATGCCGCAGCCTACAGCGCCTTTCTCGACACCTGCGCCAGCGTCACTTGGTGAGCGCGTCATTGCTCCTCTTACAAATCCAACTGATACTACCGGCACTCTTGATGTCGCCGCTCAAATGGAACAAGCCCTCAATACTCCTCCCGGGCAAACACCTGGCACACCCCCAACACTTTAGCTGCTATACTACCTACAGTGATAGAACGACTCAATAAATACCTCGCTTTCCACCTCGGCCTTTCACGGCGCGAGGCGGATGATTTAATTGCTGCCGGCAAGGTGAGTATTAATGGAGAAGCCGCTGAACTCGGTAACCGGCTCAAGGCTGGTGATAAAGTCGCCGTTCAAGGCAAAGCAATTAAAGAAAAAGCTGAGTACTCATATGTATTGCTGAATAAACCGATTGGGTACGTGTCTTCGCGAAAACAACAAGGCGAGCACGAAACACTGTACGCGCTTCTGCCTAGTGAACTCCATAGCCTAAAACCAGTGGGGCGACTCGATAAAGATAGTAGTGGCTTGCTGCTATTAACAGATGATGGCGACTTCGCCTACAACATGACCCACCCTAAGTTTTATAAGGTAAAAACCTATGAAGTTTCGCTTGATCGAGGCCTCGAACCATTGCACCAACAAATGATTAGCGATTATGGCGTGCAGCTTGAAGATGGCCCAAGTAAACTCAGTCTCGAAAAAGTAACCGAAGATCGAAAAGATTGGATCGTTACCATGCATGAAGGCCGCAATCGCCAAATTCGCCGAACCTTTGCCAGCTTAGGCTATACAGTAACGAAACTCCACCGCACTACTTTTGGTGATTATAAAATCGGCGAACTCATTCCAGGGCAATTTGAAATTATTTCCAAATAAAAAAATCTCCTAAGTGGAGATAGGTTAACGGGCCGAGGACCGAAGTGTGACAGTGCAGCGAACTGCAGCACACTTCGGCCTCGGCCCAGCGACTCATTATTTGCAGTGTGGCCGAAGCCAGAATGAGTTGCTCTTCAGAAAGGCGGCGTGTCCGGGAGGGTCACTGCCAATTCTGGTTGCCCTGAGGGCGGTTCCCGGTGCAAATGGGAAGATGAGTATACTTCGGTATCAGGATGTCCGACTCATCAGCGGCGTATTCGTCATCAGGATATGAATACAACCCCTTAACTCCGTGTTGCCACGGATTACCTGGCAGCTAGCGCATAGAAAACCTGAATCTATGCGGAGCCTGCACTGTTTTGCAAGGCGTTCGCCTTACGATGTGCTTCAGTGCTGCCTACGTGCCGACCGTACGGCATAATCGCAACTTTTCGCAATTCCGCCTTTTTATTGGTGCGGAGCCGCTTTTAAGGATATTTACTATCCTATTAGCGACAATCTTATTATAGCATTTATGATGATTTAAGTCAACATACTATCGTCAGCTGGTGGTAATAGTGCGCGATACCGCTCATGCTAGCGTAACCCTTCAATTTCTGCTATAATTACCTCTGTTATGGCTTCAAGACTTCCTACAGTTGCGATTATTGGTCAAGCGAATGTCGGAAAGAGTTCGCTTTTTAATCGTTTCGTAAAATCGAAGCAAGCTATCGTGGCACGTGAAGCAGGGACCACCCGTGATAACGTTCTGGGTAAAGTTTCACACCTTGACCACACCTTTTGGATGGTCGATACCGCCGGTCTAAAAGACCCAAACGATGACTTCGAAGCGTCTATTCAAGAGCAAATTACTGAAGCGGCCGATGCAGCTGACGTCATTCTCGTTATGGTTGACGGAACTCAGTATGTGAGCGACCAAGACCGCATTGTCGCCAAAAAGGCACTAAAAAGTAAAAAGCCGGTTATCTTGCTTATTAACAAAACTGACCTGGCTGGCGCACTGCCTACCGATGAATTCAAGCGTCTTGGTATTAAAGAAATTATTCGCACCAGTGCCGAACACGGCAATGGAGTGTTTGAAACTCTCGATACCATTACCGATATCATTCCGGCTATGGCCGAACGTGACGACCCTGATACTATTGTTGTCTCACTTATTGGTCGCCCGAATGTGGGTAAAAGTAACTTATTTAACACCTTGGCTGGTAAACAACAAGCGCTGGTGGCTAATATTGCCGGTACCACTCGCGACATCAACCGAGTGCGCGTAAAATATAAAGCTCAAACTATTGAGCTCCTTGATACCGCCGGTATGCGTAAGCCAGGCAAACAAGAAGTAGGGATCGAAAAGTTTAGCGTCCTCCGTAGCCTTCAGGCAATTGAAGAAAGTGACATCTGTTTCTTGCTCATGGACGTCAACGAACTCAACACCCAGCTCGACCAACGGCTCGCAGGTATTATTGATGAAGCTGGCAAAGGCTTAGTTATTGTTGTCAGTAAATGGGATAGCGTTATGGATAAAGACGCGTACACCCGTGATGCATTGGCACCAAAAATTGCTCAAAACTTTAAATTCGTCCCATGGGCACCGCTTATCTTCACCAGCAGCGTGACTGGCCAAAACGTTTCAAAACTGTTTGATCTTATTCTTGAAATTGATGAACGCCGCCACCAAGAAGTAAAAACCCGTAAACTCAATGACCTTCTGCAAAATGTTGTTTCGCGCCACCCACCAGCTGGCCTTAAAAACACCCACCCTAAACTTCGTTACATGGTACAAACCGATACCTCACCACCATGGTTTGTTATCTACGGAAGCAACCTGAAGTTTATTCACTGGAGCTACAAACGGCACATCGAACGAATCATGCGTGAAGAGTTCGATTTCGTGGGGACCGCGATTCGATTTAGCTTCCGCGATGAAAAACAAATTAAAGCCAACCGCGAAAAACTTGAAGCCGAGAAAAAAGCCCAAAAAGAAAACCCGCCCGAAGGCGAGTAGTCGCGAGCAGCCATAACGGCGCTCTAGCGTGTTTTGTCCAAGTTCCCCGAGCGGGGCCTCACTCTGCAAAGAGGAGGCCCCGCTTTCTCATCACCGGTGGATGTAAAACGGCAAACGCATGGGGTCACGTGGGCGCCGTGGGGCATCCACATGATTTATCGCCACGCGAATCAACGGTTTTACCTGTATTCGCAGTGTTACGCGCTGAATCCACCACAGGAACGAACCGATGAGGATCACCGCGTTCACCGCTGTAGCAATGGAAACAATCGTTTCCGAAGCCAAAGCAGCAAAACTGCCGGTAACGAAGTAGACCCCCATCGCATACGCGAAAGCCGCGAAGGCCAGGATCCACAGCACGACAGCTTGGGCGTTGAGGAGTCGAACTCTTCGCCGCCCAGCTTCCGCGTACTTCAGGTTCACGAAGATGTCCCCGATAGCAATGCTCAAAAGCAGCACAATCGAGATCGCCGAAAAAATTCCGAGTACTTCCATTATTGCTCCTTTTCTTGCTCGAGGCCTTCCGTGTACTGAAGTACAGGAACGGACTGCTTGCGCACCGGGCCAGTGAATGAAGATTCAGACGGGCGGTGGATACCGTACCGTTCCATCAGTGATGCGCCTCCTCGAAAGGGGACGCTGATCGCTCGCACCAAAAATGCCAGCGCGATAAAGGCGAAAGCATAGCTGATCATGTTGAACGGTTCGAAACTGAACGCACCATCAGCTGCCGCTTTCCAGGCAACGCCGGCAAACGACAACACAACGACCGGGCCAACGAGCAGGGAGGCCTCAAATATGAGAACCTTCCTCCAGGTGACCTTCAGGAGGTTGTCGTTGTTGCGGATGAACCGCTTCAGTTGATACCGGCGAGTCGCCAGCACAAAAGCCGTGGCAACCAATACAAGCAGAGTAGAGAGAGCGATCACGAGGATCTGAAATTCCATTTCAAACCTTTCCAGGGGATTCGGGGGATGTGGATGTACGAGTGATGTTGGACAAAACTTGGCTATATTATAGCATATTTGTCTTATTTTTTCAATACGGTACAATAGAACTACCTATGAAGATAATTTTCGCGCAGGGTAACCCTGGCCGCCAATATGCCCGCACCCGGCACAATACCGGCTTTTTAGTGCTTGATTCATTAGCGAGTGACTTCGAAGGAAGCTGGAAAACCCAAGAAAAATTCAAATCTGAAATCGCCGAGATCTCTTTAGAGAACGAAAAAGTATTACTTGTAAAACCATCATCGTTTTACAACGACACCGGCTTAGTTGCCCGCGCCCTTATCGACTTTTATAAACTCAATCCAGCTAGCGACCTACTGGTTATCCACGATGACCTCGCATTACCCCTTGGCACCATCCGTGTACGCCAGAAGGGGAGTGATGCGGGTAATAACGGCATTAAAAGCATAAACGCTCATGTAGGCCTTGAATACGCTCGAATTCGCATTGGCATCTGGAACGAAACGCGCGATCAAATGGATGATGCGGCATTCGTACTGAGTGCATTTACTAAAGAAGAAGCAAAGCAACTCACTCAAGTCATTGAAGAAAAAGCCATTCCGCTGATTCGACAATTCGTTCGTGGAGAGCTTGAACCAACAAGTCACAAGCTTTAATCCATATATAGTGCCACCCCTGTAAAAATGATCCGCATACGCTTGCACTTTTTCTATATTCATCAGATACTATGACTGTTTCGGTCGAGTTGACCGTGACTGACCCTGCCAAGAGTCAATCACATTAGTCAGGCTCCCGAAAGGTAGTTTGACAGATCCCATTGGAGAATAATGAGTACACCCCTTGATATTGTTCGCAAGAACGAAGCCCTCAAGAAGCAGCACGAAGCAGACGAGAAGGCAGCCAAAAAGGCGGCTAAGCAGTCAGCTGTAGCGCAACAGAACATCGAACGCGCTACAGAAGTACCTCAGCTGGCCGCTGCCACCCTAGAGGTAGCCGACAAGGTACGCGAACTTCTGCGCACACTCGATCCGGATTTCACCCACTACACTTCTGTCTACACCCATGAAAGTGAAGACTATGCGGTATGGTGGATCGGTGTTGAAACGCTCCTCGATAGCCACCACCTCAATGTCTTTCTCGGTATCGAAGGGGGATTGTACGTTACTACAATCCTCATCAAAGTACCGTACGGAATCAAAGAAGAGGCACTAACGCTCGAGGTGCTTTCGAGCAAAACGTTCACCGAGGTGGAAGCCGTTCATGAATTGCTGACCAGAAAGCTCCTCGAGCTGCAGTCATCGATCCGTGTCCAGGCTTTGCAGGAACGCGATCGAGAACGCGATTCACAGTAGTACTATCTCTACCAATGCGTCATCTGAAGCAAACGCACGCCCCGTCAGGAAACTGGCGGGGTGCTTCATTTCAATATGGCTATGCTTGCCTGTCGAGTAATCCGAGTATATACTATGCCTACTCTCGGTAGAGCCAGGCTCCATGCACTTTGGCTCCTGAGAATGAAACTTTACAGCCTGTAGTGAAAGGAAAGCCATGCAACGCAAAGGATGGCGGCCTATTCCGTCTAATCTCATCTTGAAAGCGCACCTCAATCCTCACGAATTCGTCAGAGCGAGCTTGCCTGAAATCCCGCCCGAAACCGAGCCTGAAACAGTGGAGGAATCCATTCGCTTCACCTTGGCATTTATGGCGGCGTGTACGCCACCGTTTCCAGGAGGTGAGCTGATGACGCCAGAAAGACGTGAACAAATCGTTCTCTGGCACATCACCACCAAGCTCGTTCAAGCTCCGAAAAACCATCCCAAGTTGAAGGTTGTCCAACTGGATTTCTCCTTCAGCTCTCACAGCCAGCTACTTGTGAGGCAAACGTTCAAACTCATGGATGGTTCAGCCGTGAAAAAGCGGGCTGAGGTTATCGGTTCAGAGACGCTCCCCAACGAGCTACAACTCGAACTAAGGCTTCATCTCACCACGTTGCGTAAAAACATCGTTGAGACCGAACGCATCTTCACTGCACGCTGACAACAAAGACCCGCCACTTCATTGTGGCGGGCCTCGTCAATTGTAGGTACTATTTTTTTCCACTAAAAAAGCGCCAGGTAAGGGTGGGCATCACCTGGCGCCGTTTTACCCTTTAACCCACCCAAGAAATGTTCAGTGAAGCGTCGCGACCGATAAATCAAATATGGAGCGCGCCTGATTGAATCTCGCAGAGGACAATCACTACTGTATAGTCACCAACGAACGTTTCTTTAAATCGGGCTCCTTTTTCCGGAGAAAAAGGCGTTAAAGGGATTAGTAAACATGCAAAGCTGTCAAGATAAATCTAAGCTTAGAAAGTGGAGGGTAGTTACTTTAAAAGCGCCTTGCATGCTACCTAACATAAGCAGTACAATAAATTGCACTACCGTTAGAAATAGGGGGTATAAGGTGCTTGGTTAATCTCGCAGAGGTAACCAATCGTTTTTGATTATAGCACTTGCTTGACTTTATGTCAATACTTATTCGAGGGTAAACATGAAAATACGGAAAATCAATATACACGATATAGCAAAAGACGCTTATGTTAAGGTGTTATCGGAGGTGGATAGGCCACCAGATGAATTGTTTATATGCGGTTCGGTGCCGGAAAAACGTATACCTACCGTGGCGATTATCGGAACACGCCGTCCCACAAGCTATGGTATCGAGGTTACCTGTAAATTAGCTGAAGATTTAGCGAAAGCCGGGGTGGTAGTAATAAGCGGCCTCGCTTTAGGGATTGATGCAGCCGCCCATAAATCGACACTGGCCGTGGGTGGAGTAACGATTGCAGTACTGGCGAATGGGTTACATAGAATATATCCGGCTTCGCATACTTCACTTGCCAAAGAGATCATTAAAGGTGACGGGGCACTTATAAGCGAATACCCCGAAGGCCACGAACCAATGAAACACCATTTCTTAGCCCGTAACAGGTTAGTGAGTGGGTTAGCCGATGCGATTGTGGTAGTCGAAGCCGGGGAGCGCAGCGGAACCACCTCAACCGTTACACACGCCTTAAGTCAAGGTAAAGATGTATTTGCTGTGCCGGGGCCGATAACGAGTTTACTTTCAGCCGGCCCAAACAGATTGCTGCAAGATGGAGCACACGTGGCATTATCTGCAGAAGATATATTACAAGTGATCGCACCAGAACTCATAGCCGGGCAGCAAAAACTCGTATTCGGCAATACACCGTTAGAAGTACGTATTATTGAACTGATTCAGCAAGGGGTGAGAAGTGGTGATGAATTACTGGCAAAAAGCGGCGTAGAGGCGAGTGAATTTATGCAAGCTTTGACGATGATGGAGCTTAACGGAACGGTGCGCAGACTGGGAGGAAATAAGTGGACAATTTAAGCTGTTTATGATATAATAGTAAATAGCGTAGAGCTTCACACCCATTTCGAAGCTCCGCGAGAACTTCGAACTCAACCGAAAGGTACTACAGTGGCAACGATAAAGAAGCTCCATGGAGCAATCCTCCTCAAGCCCCGCTTTTACTCCGAGATCGAACAGATCCTGACGAGTGATGAGGTGCACGAGAAGGTCCATGCGGCAACCCGATGGCTTGCCCACTACGCCAACGACATCCCGCAAGGCGAAATCGTTGATCGTGACGGGCAGAACGACCCCCAACTTTCACGGAACATGCGTGAGGACGGCGGCTCTCTATGGACACGTGTCCTCGAGCTCTTCCCCACAAGCGGGGGAAGCGATGGCAACTTCCTTTCGATCTTCATTCCATGGGAGATCGATGAAGTTCCGCCAAACTTCGGGTACTGGAACAGCCTGACGATGTCCCTGCAACCGCTGGACATCTACGATGTGCTGGGCATGTATACACCCGAAAGCCACGAGGCTCTCGTGGCACAGATCCAGCGATCACTCAACCCAGAACCACTCAACCTCTACGATTTCTAGCAGTTCGAAGCAAGCCGGCCCTTTCGGGGGCCGGCTCTTCAATTTCACATAACTATGCTTTACAAACCCCACCAACTTGTATACACTCCAACCTTGTGCTTAGCTAAGTAAGCAAAAGCACAAGCAGCACAGAACAATTTAAGATAATTATCATACACTTATATATATGGCTAAAAATCTCGTAATCGTAGAGTCACCGGCAAAAGCAAAAACTATCGAAAAATATCTCGGGAGTGATTTTCAGGTGCTTTCAAGTATTGGCCACATTCGTTCCATCGCTAAAAAAACTGCAGACGGCACGCCGCCTATCGATGTTAAGAATGAGTTCAATACCACCTACGAAGTTGATGCTGAAAAAAAGAAAACCATCACTGAGCTAAAAAAAGCTACCAAAGCCGCCGAGCAAGTGTGGCTTGCGACCGATGAAGACCGCGAGGGTGAAGCGATTGCTTGGCACCTTTGCGAAGTACTAGGTCTCGACCCTAAACAAACCAAGCGTATTGTTTTTCACGAAATTACTAAATCTGCCATTGAAGCAGCGGTCAAAGAACCTCGTACGGTTGACATGGAGCTTGTGCAAGCCCAGCAAGCCCGGCAAATCCTGGATCGCCTGGTAGGGTTTGAATTAAGCCCGGTTATCTGGCAAAAAGTTCCTGGCGGTAAATCGGCTGGCCGCGTGCAATCACCGGCAGTTCGCCTTTTGGTCGAGCGCGAACGCGAAATCCAAAAGTTCGAAGGCTCATTCAAATTCAAAATTACTGCCGAATTTATTCACGAAGGCCTGACGGTTAAAGCTGAATTACCGCAGCGCTTCGATACTGAAGAGCAAGCAACCGCATTCTTAGCTACGCTTGAACATGCTCAATTCACCGTCAGTAACGTTACGACCAGCCCCGGCAAACGAACACCAGGCGCGCCCTTTACCACCAGCACCCTGCAACAAGAAGCCAATAGCAAGCTTGGTTTTGGCGCCCGTGCCACCATGAGCAGCGCCCAAAAGCTTTACCAAGAAGGTAAAATCACCTACATGCGTACCGACTCGGTTAACTTAAGTGGCCAAGCTATTACCGCTGCTGCTGAATATATCAAAAGTGCGTTCGGCCCAGAATATTCTGAAGTTCGCCAATTCAAAACGAAGTCTTCAAGCGCCCAAGAAGCTCACGAAGCAATTCGCCCAACAGATATGGCTACCGAAAAGGGGAGTTCTAATGAGTACGACCAAAAACTATACGACCTTATTCGCCGCCGCACCCTCGCCAGCCAAATGGCACCAGCAAAACTTGAAAAGACCGTAGTAACGATCGACATCAGCTCAAGTGACCAAGCGTTCGAAGCCAAGGGCGAAGTTATTATTTTCGATGGTTTCTTAAAAGTCTACGGCGCAAGTAAAAAAGACCCAGACATTCTTCCGGCAATGGCCAGTGGAGACCAACTTACCCTCGATCACGCCGAAGCCCGTCAAACCTTTGCCCGCCCACCAGCACGCTACACCGAAGGTTCATTGGTGAAAAAGCTCGAAGAACTCGGCATCGGCCGTCCTTCAACCTACGCCACTATTATTAATACTATTCAAGCTCGTGATTACGCCGTAAAAGGCGAGGGCGAAGGTGAAGAACGTGAGATTATTACCCTTAACGTTGCGCCCAATAAAGGCGTATCACGCGAAATCGTCACCGAAAAAACCGGTTCAGACCGCGGCAAACTTGTACCAACCGCCATCGGCATGATGATCAGCGACTTCTTAACCGAGCACTTCGAACAAATCGTTAACTATGGCTTTACGGCTAATGTCGAAGAAGAGTTCGACCAAATCGCTAGTGGCGCACTGGCTCGAAACGTTATGTTGCAAAAGTTCTACACACCGTTCCACGAACTTATCGAAAATTCTGGTGGCATCGATCGTTCTAAGGTAGCTCAATCAACCCCTGTTGGTACCGACCCTAAATCGGGTAAAATGATCTACGCTCGCTTTGGTCGTTTCGGCCCAATGCTGCAACTCGGCGACACCGAAGGCGAAGAAAAACCTCAATTCGCCCCAATGCCAAAAGGCTCTCGTATCGAAACCGTTACCCTCGAAGAAGCGCTGAAAGCCTTCCAGCTCCCGCGACTCGTAGGCGAAACAAAAGACGGTCTGCCTATTAAAGCTAACATTGGTCGTTTCGGCCCCTACATTCAAGTTGATAAACTATTCGTCAGTATTAAACCACTCGACCCGCACACTATCACCCTTGATGAAGCCCTCGACCTTTACGCCGAAAAGCTCAAAACCGAAGCCGCAAAAAATATCTCTGACTTTGGCGATGGTATTAAAGTATTAAACGGTCGCTACGGCCCTTATATTACCGATGGCAAAAAGAATGCCAAAATCCCTAAAGATCAAAAACCTGAAGATATTACCCACGAACAAGCCAAGCAAATGCTTGCCGATGCACCAGCTGCAAAAGGTAAGTTTGCTCGGCGTGGCGCAACTGCTAAAAAGGCAACAAAACCCGCTACACGTAAAAAAGCTACTCCGAAGTCAAAGGCTAAATAACAAGCTAAAATGAAAGCAGCCTCCGGTGAAAAGGGACGAATCCCAGATCACCGGAGGCTTTGCTTCCGCTTACTCAACCAACCCTGTGCATCATCCAGCCGCCGGCAACCGTTCGCCCGCAGCTTTTGACGCAAAGAGAGTTTGATGGTGCTCAATCTCCTTCACTCGATCTTCAGCCTCCCAGACTTCAGCCCGGGCCAACTCAAGTTCATCCTCGTATTGTTTGGCGACAAACCGAGTCCAATCCTCGAACATTGCCTGCGAACGCTCGATAAAGCTCTCGCGGTGTGGCAGTTCTTTGAGAGCCGAGATGAATGCAAGCTTCAAGCTGTCACGAATTCGCTCATCATACTCGAGAGTGCCGGAAAGCTCGTTGTGCTGATCAGCAAGGAGTTTGTCAGACCTCCACCAGCTCGTCAGCCAGTCAACAACATCTCTGCGCAATCCTGGGTCAAAACGATCAAACGGAGTCTCAGACAAATAGCACCGTAGCACCATCATTGCTGGCGCATTCTCCACCATGGAGTCAAACCGAAACGAGGGATCAGCTTGCATTCGTTTCGCCTTCTGCCGAAGAGAGCTAGTCAGAACCAGGCCACCGATCCCCCAGACAATAAGCAGTCCATAGATCAGAAGTATGGCGATCACCACGACATTGATTGTGCTGTTCGAGCCTCCGGTGAGCGATACCCAGGCAAGCATGGCGACAATGCCGACCAAACCAAATGCAAGCCCTTTTGACACAGAATTCAAAGTCCAGTTGACCGCCAGCCACTCCACAGGGCTCAGCTTCCTGGACGCCCAGATTTGCCCATACGAACGCGTGTTAATGTACATGATCTCTCCTTAAAGAGGGTCGGGAATAAGCGGAATGCTTGAGGTAGTTATAACACTTTCTAACCTAAATAAAAAGCACGTATTATGTCTATATAATGTTTTTACACCACATCTTGTGCATAACTAAAGCCTTAAAACACTATTTACAGCAAGTGTCTACTTCATGCTATAATGAATTAATTGTAGAAAGTCTTTGACATTATTAATATAATCTTGTATAATGATATTAAAGATGTAATAGCACATTATCTCGAGGTGGACGAGAAGAAAGATAAGCACAACATGACCGAAACCACTGTAACTGCTCCAACTATCGACCTGAAAACGGGCGTAGCTGACATAATTTCTCTGATCGATCAAGAACGCGAACGAGAGATTATTACTCGACGTTTTGGCCTTTATGACCGCCGCGAGACCCTTGAACAAATCGGTGAATTATTGGGTATTACCCGTGAACGTGTGCGTCAACTTGAAAAAGCTATTCTTATTCGCCTTAAAATCGCTGCTGAAGACGGCAAGACCGATATTGTCACTCAGCTCGAAAAACTCTTTATTCGCACCCTAAGCGAAATGGGCCGAGCAGCACGCGTTGCTGACCTCGCCGATGAAATCTATGGCAAACCAACCAACCAGCAAGAGCGAGCCCATGTAGCCTTTATCGCCACCCTTGCACCTGGCCTTACGGTTGTAGACGAAAACGATAACTACTGCCAAGCAGTTGCCATTGCCGACTACGGTGATGAGAAAAAGCTTCGTACTCGTATTGACGAAATTGTTGCTGTTATTAAAGAAGCAAAAGAACCTCAATCTGTTGACCAACTCTTCGACAAGCTTAACTACGAACACCCACGCCAAGTCAGTGCTCTTGCCAGTATTAGTAAACAATTAGCACACCTTAAAGATTCTTGGGGCCTGACGAAATGGCCAACCGTGAACCCTAAAAATATCCGCGACAAAATCTACGTTATTTTAGCTGACAACAAAAAGCCAATGCATTTTTCTGAAATCGCCAAAGCTATTAAAGGCAGTGCTTTCAAACGAAAAGATGTCACTACTCAAGCTATCCACAACGAACTTATTAAAGACAAGCGATTCGTACTCATCGGTCGCGGTATCTACGCCCTTGATAACTGGGGGTACAGCAAAGGGACTGTCAGCGATATCATCTCTGGTGTACTAAAAGAGGCGAACGAACCGCTTCACCGTGATGAAATTGTTAAACGAGTATTAAAAAGCCGACAGGTGAAGGAAACAACCATTCTTCTTAACCTCCAAAGCAAGCCGCAATTTAAACGTGTTGCCAAAGCAACCTACATACTTGCCGAACCAACAACAGCATAACCTGTTATTGCCAGATTGCTTCAGAGGTGAGAGAATAGCATAGACACTATGGAATTCATTGGATTCATCTTCAACTTTCTCCTGCAATGGTATGTGTGGGTACCTATTGTTGCCGTTTTGGGCTATTTTGCCTGGAAAAACTACCGCAAAGCCGAGGTACTGGCAAATATGGACAGCGACTTGCTGATCCTTGAGATACCAAAAAACAACGATAAAAAAGAACTTGCCGCCGAACAAATGTTCGCCAGTCTTCATGGTATTTTGCGAGACCGCGAAGAACTTAAATCGAATGGGGGAGTACAAGAACACCTCAGTTTCGAATTTGCCTCAGTCAATGGGCAGATTCGTTTTTATGTATGGGTCCCAAAAAACCTACGCAGTTTTGTTGAGGGGCAAATTTACTCGCAATACCCAACCGTGCAAATTCGACCTGCCGAAGAGGACTACGTGGCTCATGAGCGTGAACACAGCGTGGTTTACACCACCGAAATCGTTCTCTCAGAACCTGATGTTTTGCCTATTAAAACCTTCCAAAGCTTCGAAGTCGATCCACTGGCCGGTATTACTGGTACACTCGCTAAACTTGAAGCAACCGGTGAAGAAATTTGGGTACAAATATTAACTCGACCAATTGCCGATGATTGGCACAAAAACACCGCCAGTTGGGTAAAAGGTGTTCGAGACGGCAAGGGAAGTGGCTTCAAAACTGGCTTTGGCTGGTTACCGCAAATTCTCGAAGCACTGTGGAAACCGCCTGAAGCAGGTGATGGTAAAACAGTGACCGTAAAAGAACTGAGCGACCGTGATAAAACGCGCATATCTGAAGCCGAAACGAAATCAAGTAAACTTGGCTACGAAGTAAAAATCCGCATTGCCTACCTTGGCGATAGCACCATAAACGCCAAACAACAAATGCAGGCAATTGTCGGTACCTTTAAGCAGTTCAACAGCACGAACTTGAACGGTTTTAAATCAAGCGGCGCAACCTTTGCAAAAGAAAGCCTTGCAGCCTACCGTCAACGCGCCTTTGCCCGCGGTGGCTACGTGCTTAATATCGAAGAATTGGCCAGTGTATACCACTTGCCCCACACCAGTGTAGAAACCCCTAATATTGTCTGGGCATCTTCAAAAACAGCCGAACCGCCGGCGAAGCTGCCTATTATTTCTGGCGATAGCGCAATTGATGAAAACATCAGCGCCTTTGGTCTGACCAACTTCCGTGGTATCAACCACCAATTCGGTATGCTACGCAGCGACCGTTCACGTCACGTTTATATTATTGGGCAAACCGGGGCAGGTAAGTCAGGGCTCCTTGAGTTGTTTGCTTTAAGTGATATCTTCCATAACCATGGCTACGCTATCATTGACCCGCACGGCGACTTCGCCGTTAACAACATGCGCTTTATACCAGGCAGCCGTTTAGATGATGTGGTGTACTTTAACCCAGCCGATACCGCATTCCCACTTGGGTTTAACCCCTTAGAGGTCACGAATCCCGAACAAAAGAGCAACATTAGCTCCGAAGTTATTGGGGTGCTAAAGCGTATGTTCGGCGAGAGTTGGGGACCACGCTTAGAGTATATTCTGCGTTACACCATCTTGGCGCTTTTGGACCGCCCAACCACCACTATGCTCGATATTACTCGCATGCTGACCGACAAAAAGTTCCGTAAAGAAACCTTGGCGTACTGTACCGACACGGTTGTCTTACAGTTCTGGAATGTCGAGTTCGCTAGTTGGAACGACAAGTTCCAGGCCGAAGCAATTGCACCAGTCCTTAATAAGGTAGGGGCCTTTACCGCTAACCCCACTATCCGTAATATTATCGGCCAACCAAAATCGACCTTCAACATTCGCCAAATTATGGACGAAGGTAAAATCCTTATCGTCAACCTTTCAAAAGGGCTTATTGGTGAAGACAATGCCGCTATTCTTGGATCATTCCTCGTCACCAAAATACAACTCGCTGCCATGAGCCGAAGTGACATCCCGAATATTGCCGATCGCCGGCCATTCTACCTTTACGTTGACGAATTCCAAAACTTTGCCACCGATTCATTCGCAACTATTTTGTCTGAGGCTCGAAAATATGGCCTTAATCTGACTGTAGCTAACCAGTATATTTCACAGATGACCGACACGGTTCGCGATGCCATTTTCGGTAACGTTGGTACCATGATCTCCTTCCGTGTGTCAGCTGATGACTCACCAATCCTGTCAAAGCAATTTGAGCCTCAATTTGAGCCAAACGACCTGCTGCAAATGCACAACCGTCACTTTATTATTAACATGGTTATTCAAGGCGAGAAGGCTCCAGCCTTTAGTGCAACAACACTTACATTACCTCCAGAGCAAATCGACAACACTGGCCGTATCATCGAAAATACCCGCCGTCTCTACAGCCGTAGCCGTTCTGAAGTTGAACAAGAAATTAGCGCCGTAGTACACGCGCAGATGGAAGCTCAGAGCAGGGGAGCGGGTAATTCACAACCACAATCTCAGTCTCAAGCGAAGCAATGGCCTATAAGCGCCAGCGCAAAAGCAGTTGAGCATATTGTCGAAAAAGTCGTCAGCCCTAATGCTGACACCGCCGCTCCTACAGCTTTTGGCAGCGAAGGCGATACTCCGGTTAAAAAGAAACGCAAACGCACTCGTAAGCGTAAGCCAGCAGCTACCAGCGATACTCCTTCAGTATAATCTTAACTATTGATAATAATTTGATATTGTTATATAATAGCTTTTAGCCTATTCCCCAAACGAGAGGTTGTACCGTGGCACATGAAGTCAGAGAAATGCTGCAAGAGCTCGATCAAGTCCGCAAGACACAAGGTGATGAAGCGGCTAGTGCATGGCTCGAGGCAAAAGAAGCCTCAACCGCCAAGCGTATAAATGAACTCCTCGATGAGTTCACGAACTACCGAAACGATGAGGTTTCGCGCCAGCTCATCCGCAATCAAATCAAAGAGCTCACCGGGCTCATGAAGAAGATGAAGACCTGTTCGGCTGCAGTCGCCAGCGGTCAAATCAACCACTGGCAGCACGCCCACCCCAGCACTGGCAGCATCCTGACCATTCCCACCTAACCCCGCACCCACGTGAGAGCTCCGCGCCCTCTATGGGCAGCGGGGTTTTCGCTTTCTTTCGTCCTTTCCCGCCAGTGCTTGAGTTCCACGGCCAACAGAGGTACAATACCTCTAACTATGTCATTTGAATTCTTACCAACAGACGGAAAACGCGAAGTTATTGATGCTGCGCTCAACATTGAACAGGATGTACGGCAGTCTGAAAACATCTACGTCTATCTTGATAGTATTCACCACGAATTTACCCAAACCGACCAAGGCCGTGGCGAATTAGGGCAAATGAAACGAGCGGCTGAATTTATTACCAATAAAGGCAGGGACTCGGACGATGAATCTATTTATGCGTTTACGAGCGGCGAGCTATTAGGGCAAGCTTTCCTGCAGAAAATTGCCGCTGACCCAACGCATACCGAATCACTCGCCCAGCGATATATGAGTAGCATTCATAAAGAATCGTTAAACTTCAGTAGTCACCAAGAAACCGATGAAGAACGAGAAGATCGACTGAGCGATCTGGCTCTAGAAGCTCAGCAGGATCTCTCAAGTGGGTTCAACCCAAGCCCAACCACTCGCGCCTACGAAAAATTCATTAACCGATTCGCCATGGATTTTGAGCCATCTTCGATGTCAAACCGACTCTATTTCACCATGGGTTTTCGGCTGATAGTGAAAGAGTATCTTAAACGAGTCGAAAATGTGGAAGTAAATTGGGACCTATTGAACGATACTTTTAGAATATTCAACGAACCAAATATCGAACTTGTTTCAAGCGAGCGAAAGCAAATCATCCAAAAGCTTTTTACCATAATGACAAAATATGGCCCGATTGATCAAGTTGATGATCATCAAACACAAGAAGCTCGTTCAATGTTCTCCCTAGCCCTCAACCAATTCAATAAAGAAGAACAGTTGTTTTCTCACGAAGACCTTATAACCGCCCAAGGCTTTTACTGTGTTCGCACTACAGAGGACGGGAAAAGTATCTTCGTTCCGTTCCCTTCAGATACTGAAGTGCAAGGATTTTTCGATGGATTTACTGTCGGTAGGTTTCCTTCAAATGCTCAATTATCCCACTACATGAGTACGAACCGTTCATTACATCCTGACCTCGAAGCTGATTTTCTATTTACCCCGGCAATGAGAATCAAATACCCGTCTTTTATTGAATACAACCGAGATGCTTATGTGCAAAGCGACTATAAACCTGAAATGACTGTCGAGATCCCCCTTATCTACAAAAAAATGTACCTCCATAAATCGATTGTAGAGTAGCGAATTCCGTGCTACAGTAATCAAGTATTAACAATTCGTGTATCCCGAGTGCAGCGAGAGAACTAGCTCTATGACCTGCCGGCAACCATCTTTTTTAAAAAAAAGACCGGTGCCCCTTCTAGCCCCGTAGAAATAGGGGAAAGATAAAAGATTCTTCACTCCTTTTTCTTTTCTGCCGGGCAGATAGATACGCATAAAGGAGTATTTTTATGCAAAATTACCGTACCGCAGAGTGCGTATCACCTAAACACCCTGACAAAATCTGTGATCAAATATCTGATGCCATCCTCGATGCCCACCTTCGGCAAGACCCTCACGCACGAGTAGCGATTGATGTAGCCGGGGGCCATGGAGCAGTGTTTATTACTGGTGAGGTAAGTTCAAAAGCTGAGCACATCGATATCGCGGCTATCGTTAAAAGGCTCGCCGGTGAAGTAGAAATTATAGAACGTATTAGCGCCCAAAGCCCTGAAATTGCCAGTGGTGTTGATACCGGCGGAGCAGGTGACCAAGGTATCATGGTAGGGTATGCTACAAACGAAACACCTGAACTTCTTCCGCTTGAATACGTATTAGCCCGCAAGTTAAACCAATACCTCTACAAACTATGGCCCTATGACGGCAAGACACAGGTCACAACGGCCGATGGCATTGTAACCGTAATAGTAGCGAGTTTTCAGCATGCACCTCAGGAAGCGCTTAAAAAGGCTATTGTGAGCTGGCTCTCAGATGAACCCCTTGCTACCTCTGTTAATCCGACTATTCACGCCAATCCGGCCGGCGATTGGGATATCGGGGGCTTTGAGGCCGATGCAGGCCTCACTGGCCGCAAGCTCGCAGTTGATAATTATGGACCTCGTGTTCCCTTAGGCGGGGGAGCGTACAGCGGTAAAGACCCTTCAAAAGTAGACCGATCAGGTGCGTATATGGCCCGTAAAATTGCCGTAGATTATTTACAAAAGCATACTGCTAAAGAGGTATATGTCTACCTAGCGTATGCCATAGGCTACCCATACCCGGTTGAGGCAACCGTTATTATAGATGGGGTGCAAGAGAGGGTAGAAGGGTATGACCTCACGCCCGCAGGAATTATAGCAGCGCTCGATCTCCTAAAGCCCACTTACGAAGCCCGTGCTGCTTATGGTCACTATTGATTTTTAATAAAATTGTAGTATAATACAAAACACTGATTTAGTCCGATACCTCGAGGAGGTGAGTGCCATGCGCTCAAAGATTGAAAAAGTGTTCCTTTGGATAGTCGTCATTTTTGCCGTGGTAATCGCCACCGTTTCATCATGGCTCGCGCCGCTGACACTGTTGTTGGTCGCAAGCTTCTTTTTCGATATTCTCAACTGAGAGGAACGCAGATGGACACTTCAAAAAGTGACAGGAAAAAACTTCGGGCATATGAACCGGAGTTCTCGAGGGTCGGGCGCAATTATGACGCTCAGAAGCGATGGAGCCTTATCAATAAAGGCACCTTCGTGCTAGCATCGGTCATACTCGCGGTCTATTTTCTCCAAGCGGGTTTGACCATGCTCGGCTTCTAACAACTCAATAGCCCCGCACCTGCGGTAGAAGAGCACCACTGCTCTCCCCGGGTAGCGGGGCTCTTCTAATTCTCGTTAAAAACCTTTCGAAGTTCACGAGCATCAAGTTTACGCATTTTCATAAAAGCGACAGTAAGTGCTTCAACTTGAGCCGGCGTACCGGTTTCATACATCTCGTTAAACTCCGCCGGAACAATCTGCCAGTTAACCCCAAATTTATCTTTCAGCCAACCACACACGCTTTCTTCACCATCTTTCGTAAGTTCATCCCAATAGTGATCAACTTCCTCTTGAGTATCAAACGTTACCATTAAAGATACTCCTTCATCGAAATGGAATGTATGCTCTAATGCACTATCCATAGCGATAATGTGCTGCCCTATAACTGATGCGACACCGTAGTTAATCCAATCTGGTTGATTCGGTTCAGCACCTTCGCCATATTCGCTTGTCATTTCTATTTTTGAATCCGGGAATAGGGAAGTGTAGTACTCGAGTGCCGGTTTTGCATTACCCGCCTGCTCTTTAACAAAGAGAAGAGAAGGGGTAATACGTGCCGATTCCGCTGTTTCGTCATACCCAATTTGCCAGCTTACTCCGTATTGATCATTCAACCAGCCGTAATGCTCATTGAAAGGGTAGGAGTCAAGTGGCATGAGTGTTTCTCCGCCCTCCGAGAGTATGTTCCATATACGATCAACCTCTTCTTTTGAGTTAACGGTCACCATAAATGAAATAGAAGGATTTGGGCGAAATGGCGCGCCACCATTTAATGCTACAAAATAAAAACCTTCAATACTAAATAGTATAGTTAATGTATCGCCGGCATTGTGGCCATGCTCTTCTTTTCCCGCTTTGGTATAATACTCTGTTCTATGTATTTCTACATGAGCAAATACTCGCTTATACAGTTCAATAGCTTCAGAACCATTGTCGTTAAACCAAAGGTTTGGAATAATCGGCTGCTTCTTAGATACTTGGTTGGTTATACTCTCACTCATACACCCTCCTATGCTTATGTACTTATTATACTCCGCTGCAGGGGAGTGGTCTTAAATCCCTATTTCGCCGACTAAAACAATATAGAACAAAGATAGAACATCATAGTTATAAAGAAAAATTATTGAGATATACAAATTATGTACGTAAACCATACAAAACCGGTATGTTGATGAAACGAATAGGTAAGGCAGAAAAAGCAGGGCATACATAACAAAAAAGTAAGCCACACAAACAACAAAGAAGAGCACTACAACTCACAACTCAAATATAGACTTAACGTCTGAAAATATATCTTTTACGTCACGCATCTATTATTAATAAGATGATTGTGTATACGTCTATATCACACACCAATAGGGGTAGCTATGCCTTATTTGTCATAGCTATACTATTTACGCCACGTTTATACCTAATACTATTATATAGTTCCGTTCTATCTGACATGGCTACTACGTATATAGTACGATTGTTGTAAATAACGTTGTATTGCTGAGTTATCCACACCAGCGTAACAACATTTGCATTTTCCGTGAAATGATTTTACTACTCTCCCACTCCCTCACTTCCCCACTATTTGACGTTTTGCATTTTTGATATTAAAATATAGTTTTTTTATATTCCAACAATGAATGGAACAAAAATAGAACATTGTAGTAGGGAGGCGGGGGGAGCGGAGGAGTGCTTATCAGCAGCCAGCGCATCAGACTGCCAAACGCTTCCTAGCGGTACGCTGCTCTGCCAGCAATACGGACATCGATATACTCAGCACCAATGCCATTATTATTTAAGAACGTTAACGAGCGAGTCATATCCTCAACCTGCTCCCCTGCTCCCCTGTCGGTTGAAAGTTTCACGCGGGTTGTCGTATTTTCGAGTGAAATATCAATCTGTCGAGTTGCCCCTACCGGTAGGGTAGCCCTGGTAACGACGTATCCCCTCCCCTGCGCCTCAGCGACAACTCTCCCTAAAAATCCCAGCAGGCGACTACCGGCAACCGTAGCACCTTCCTCGGGGCTAATGCCACTTTCATCAATGATCTGAACGCCGGGTGTTTCATAATAATTACGATCAAACACTACTCCAACACTATCAACGTAGTACTGGTTGCCATTGATCTGCCATCCAGCAACTGGCTTGCGGAAGGTGATAGCAAATTGCGTCTCAACCATTCCCCGAACACCACTGACTTCTACGCTATCAACCTCTGGTAATTGGTCACCAACGAACTCGCTTAAAGCTTGCTCATTCAATGCAAAACGAAGTCGTTCACCGGGGTTAAGGCCAAGATAATCATTAATGGCTTTTTCATATTCGGTACCCTCAAACGCAGCCGATAATTGCTGAGTCGAGCTCGAAACAGTTACTTGAGCCATAAGTTGTGTCAATAAAAGCGTCAGCAGAAGCGCAGCCACTAGCGCAACAACAAACAGCCCACCAATCTTGCGGCGTTGAATCGTTAGGTGATGCGCCTTACCGCGAGGTGACTCAGCCATAGTCGTACTTTGACGTAAACCGCTCAATGTTTGTCCACGGCGAAACTGTGTTCCAGAACGTACCGTTTGCGGGGTTTCCTCGGGAGTATCTGCGCGGCGGCGGCGCGGCACATCGCCGGTATCTTTTTTTGTTTTAAATGATATCATGATTACGCTTTATTATAACTTACTTACGAGCAGCTAAGATCATTCGAGCCATATCTTTTGCAGCATTTGGCTTCGAAAAGGCCGCAAACCGCCGCGCCATAGCTTTGGCTACCTTAGGGTTTTCGATCAAATCGTTTACTGCTTTGACGAGCATTTGTGGTTTTGCTACCATTTCATCCTCATTTAATACGAGTGCCGCTTTGGCGTCTTCGTATACCTTCGCGTTTTTTATTTGATGCCCACCGGTTAAGGCGGCATTAGGCACAAGGATAACTGGCTTTTGTATCGCCGCGAGCTCAAGAATAGTCGTTGCACCTGCGCGTGTAACGACTACATCGGCTGCTCCTAGAAGAGTGGGCATATTGTTCACAAACCCGTGTAGCTGAAAGTTCTCATTATTTTTTGGTACTACTTTTCTCAAATCGTCATACTTCCCTACTCCTGAAACCAAAATAACAGAGGTAGATTGTTGTAACTTTTTTAACACTTTCACAACGGTATCGTTCAGCCTTCTTGCCCCTAGTCCCCCACCAGTAATAACCAGAAGTGGCTTATCAGGATTAATCCCCCACTCTCGTTTAGCATCCCATTGCTGGCTGGCAGTGTACGGCTGAAATTCTGCACTAATCGGGATACCTACATACTTCGATTTACTCCGCAGATACGGATAGTACTCAAGGGGAGCACCAGTCGCAATAGAGGTCGCCCACCGTGAAAGAATCCGGTTAGTGAGCCCTGGGTGTGCATCAGAATCGTGAATCACCAAAGGGATACGCAGCACATGCGCCGCCATTCCCACGGGTAAACATACAAAACCACCTTTGGTAAAAATAACGTCAGGCCGCCAAACGATCAGTTTAACAATACTTTGAATAAATCCGACCCCTACCTTAAAGGCATCGCCTAAATTCTTCCACATAAGCGAAGGCCATAAAATATGCTGCATAAGGCTAAGGTGATGATAGCGCCGCAACTTACCTGAAACAACAGTTTGTACCGGTATTGCATGGTCAAAAGTGCCCACAATGCCGCGCGCCTGAGGCGCAAATTGAGTATCAACCCAAAAACGGAGTTCTACCCTTGGGTGAATGGCACGTAGCTCCTTAAGAACTGCGACGACTGGCGTGACGTGGCCGCCCGAGCCCCCGCCCACTGCGAGAATTCT
This sequence comes from uncultured Candidatus Saccharibacteria bacterium, assembly GCA_964523145.1. GTDB lineage: Bacteria > Patescibacteriota > Saccharimonadia > Saccharimonadales > Saccharimonadaceae > Microsaccharimonas. The sequence goes on from CAZFYB010000002.1 coordinate 118,749, forward strand.
CATTGCTTTCCTCCTTTAATCGTGATGGATGAACCGTATAACGCGACAGCTGATACACCAAACCGAGCGCTGCGGTAATGAATATCATACTCGTTCCACCATAGCTTAGTAACGGAAGAGTAATACCGGTCAGTGGGAAAATCCCAATCATCGCCGCTACATTCAGAATAACATGCGCCCCTAACCAGCCAAATACACCAGCTGCGAGCAACTTCAAGCGAATATCAATCAAGTAATCCATTACGCCTAATATACGCATCAGAAGAGCTACAAATAGCGCCAGGATCGCAATAAGCCCAACAAAGCCAAACATCTCACCCATGACCGCGAATATCGAGTCATTGATGGCCTCGGGCAAATAACCCGATGCTTGTACGCTCTCGCCAATACCCACCCCGAACAATCCACCTGAGCCAATGGCAATTTTAGCGTGTTGGATATGGTACCCACCGGCGTCTGACGTACTAGTATTGTCGAAATCAAGATACGTCGCGACTCGATCCATACGATGTGGTGAGGTAACAATTAAAAACAGCCCCGAAACGAGTAGTATCCCCATCACTCCAAATATAATTTTTTTATTAATTCCTGCCGCAAATAGCATGGCAGCGATAATAGCCGTTATAGCAATACCAGTACCAAGGTCTCTTTGAATCACAATTACTAAAAATAGTGAGGCCGCCGCAATAGCCCCTACTGGTAGTAAAGTTTGCTTTAAATCGTTAATTTTACCCTCTTTAGCTCGAATACCTAAATAGACTGCGAGGTACAGCAAAAGACCAAGTTTAAGAATTTCAGCCGGCTGAATACTGCCAAGTGGCCCAAGCAAAAACCAACGGGTTGCCCCATTCACTGATTGCGCAATCGCTAAGTCTGCCGCTCCGGCAATAGCCAACAGTACACAAGCAATCAGCCCAGCGATCAACATTTTTGATCCATGTTTTAATATCCAGTTATACGGAATGGTTGCCATTAGGGCGAAGGCCGCTCCGGCCAGCAAAAAGCTAATAAACTGCTTAACAAAGAAATACGTGTCAGAGTACTCATACCCAAATACCGAGTTCAGCAAATTAGCCCGCTGTGGCCCAATGGCATACATCATCAGAAGGCCTATGAGCATTAAAATGAGGGTGAAAACAACGATCAGCCGATCAGGGTGGTGTTTTCGCACCACCCCATCAGCGTTAGGCTTTCGCCCGTTCCACCCTTGTGGCATGTTAGATGTTGCCCCCTGCAAGTGCAATCATTACCCCTACGAACGAACAAACCGCTGCAATAACCCAAAAACGCATAGTAATTTTTGTTTCAGGCCAACCAGTGGCTTCAAGATGGTGGTGAATCGGTGCTGAAATAAATATCTTTCGCTTGAAGACTTTCTTACTAAATATCTGAATCAGGCTTGACCCAGCTTCAATAACGAATACTAAGCCAATAATAGGAAGGATAAAGAGTGAATCGGTCAGCATTGCCACAACACCTAATGAGGTACCGAGCGCGAAACTTCCCACGTCACCCATAAAGAAGCGTGCCGGATAAATATTAAACCACAGATAACTCAGCAGTGCTCCTACAACGGTGAAACAAAATGCCGCTAACATACCATTGCCTTGCATTAGGGCGATAACTCCAAAGCTACCAAACGCTATGGCAGCCAAGCCACCCGCTAACCCATCGAGACCATCGCTAATGTTTACCGCGTTACCGGTCGCAACAACCACAAAGGCAAACAGTGGAATAATCAACCAACCAAGTTCCCATTCACCAATAAACGGTACATGAACGGCACTCACGCCGAGCTTTTCAAAGAAGTACCAGCCCAGTGCTGCACCGATACCGGCAATCATCAAAAATTTCAGTTGTGAGCGAAGGCCGGCAACACCTTTACCTTTGCCGCGGATGTTAATAATGTCATCGATAAGTCCAACAAGTGCACCACCAGCTAGGGCGGCAAGTGGAAGCCACGTTTCACGCCGATCAAGGTTAAACAAGAATGTCACGATAACGATTGCCAAAACAAACACCATACCGGCCATAGTCGGAATGTTTCGTTTAAATTTATTGGCGTGAAGTTTCGTAAACACACTCGCCGCTTCACCGGTCGTACTAGCCGTCCGCTGCCGTTTCCAAAACTTAAATCGGTACGCAATAAAGGTGTAGACCGGTGTTAAGAACATCGCCAGCAAAAAGGCACCGACACTTAATATAAACGTTTGTAGAAGTGCATCATTCAGGGCTTGGTTTACTAATTGCATATGTTTATCCTTTTGGTTGTATCTTTAGGTAATCGAGCATCCAGTTTGAAATATCGGTGAAAATCGGTAATGCATCTCGTGCGCCTTGCAGAATTTTATTATCACCAGATATTGATACCATTATTACATACTCTGGGGTAACCGCACCACCAAATCCAAGGTAGGTGGCGATTGTTTCACTATCACTATACACACCGTTCTTTACGACCTGCGAGGTTCCGGTTTTCCCCCCAATAGTGTAGCCTGGCTTATCGGTGTGCCCAAATGATCCAGCACGTGCCTGATACATCATTGCAATCATTTGGTCAGAAGTAGACTTCGCAATAATACCGGCTTCAAGTGGCTCGGGTTGCGGCGCTGGTACATACTTACCCTCAACCATTTCACCAGCAACAACAGTTGGTTTGTAGTAATCACCGCCATTTACCAACGCATTAAACCCACTCGTTACTTGTACTAATGTTGCATCGAGTCCTTGACCGAATGCCATGTTTGAATAACGAACAGCATTACCCTGCTCTTGGTCAGGTGAGTAGATCGTACCTTTCGCCTCGTTCGCTAACTCTACACCAGTTAATTGCCCGAGTCTGAAGCGATCGTGGAAATATTCGTACATTGTTTGCCGAGCACCGAGAGTAATATTCTTCCCGTCACCAAGCCGCTGCGCCACTGTCACGAAGCCTGTGTTAAGTGACCAAGTTAAGGCAGTTTGAAATGTGATTAATCCTGTTTGGCCCTTTGTCGCGTTACTAATAGTACGATCTTCAACCTTAATATAATCAGTATTTAAAAATGTATCATTTGGCTTTACGACACCTTTATCTATACCTGTTGCCATAGTCAGTGTTTTTACATCCGACCCTGGCTCATACGGCGCTGAAATAGTCCCGTTATTAAAAGCGGCGGCATCTTGGACTTCATTATATTTGCCAGGGTTATACGTAGGAAGGTTGGCCATCGCTAGCACCTTGCCCGAACGCGGATCCATAACAAGAACGCTCCCGTTGGTTGCCCCTGTTCGCTCTAATCCATCAGCCAAAGCTTTTTCGGTATATGACTGTACATTGCGATCGATGGTCATAACGATATCTTTACCATCTTGAGCAGGCTCGCGGATATTTCGATCCCCCACTGTTAAAGGCACGTCACTCACATCGGTGACGGTTTCGAGTCGGCCATCAACACCCTTTAGCTCTTCATCCAAGTAGCTCTCGATACCATATTTACCATCACCCTCAGTATCAACATAACCAAGAGTTTGCGCAGCCAGCTGCTCTTCAGGGTATACCCGCTGCGATACCGCCTGAAACCCAATTCCACGCAAGCCCGCTTCTTTAATCTTATTTGCCTGTAACCGAGTCACCTTCGTAGCAATAATCTGATAGCGCGTTTCTTTGCGCTCTAATAATTCTTTATAGTTTTTTCGAAGATTACCACCGGCAATCTCTTTCATTACCTTCTCAATTTTACTCGTATCAGCAATCACCGCTGGGTCAGCGAACACAGTATAGACTGTTTCGTTTAGTACAAGTTTAACCGGTTCGTCACCATTCATGGCATAAATCTCACCACGAGTAGCCGGAATACGCTCACGGGTCATCTGCTCTTGTTGCGCTAAGGCAACATAGTGATCATGTTGAATAATCTGCAAATAAAACAACC
>CAZFYB010000003.1:0-96811 GCA_964523145.1 uncultured Candidatus Saccharibacteria bacterium
TTGCCAAACAAATTCGTATACTGTAACTGAACGAAAGTATCTTCAAGCGTTAGTTTTCGAGTTCTATTCCATAGATGTGGTGGTAATTCTCTGTTTATAAGTGCCGTAAATTCTTCATCATGAACATCAGTCACTTCAGCGGCGTAGTATGAAGCGAATTTCGTATGCGAATAAGGGTTCGAAACCTTTTCGCCCTTTACCTGCAAGGTGTGGACCAAATGAATCGTATCGATCGAGCTACCGACTTCAATTTCGTACTCGCCGGCCTCGATAACCCATCGGTCTACTTCAACGTTAAAGTAAGCGAAAGCTTTATCATCAAGTTGGATTTCAACTTGTTTTGTCTCACCAGGATCAAGCTGTACTTTCGTAAACCCTTTTAGTTGCCTACGTGCTTTAAACACCCCTTTTGTCAGTGGCTTAACATACAGCTGTGCAATTTCTTCACCGGCGACTTTGCCCGTGTTAGTAAGAGTAAACGATACCACTTCGTTCTCAACCTTCAAATCAGCATAACTAAATGATGTATAAGATAATCCATGACCAAATGGAAATAACACCGGAACATTTTTTGTATCATAATACCTATACCCAACAAAAATTCCCTCACGATGCTCGGCAGTAGCCTCTAAGCCAGGGTAGTAGCCTGCAGACGGCACATCTTCATATTTTAGCGGATAGGTAACTGCCAGCTTTCCTGATGGGGTATACGTGCCTGTCAGTATATCTGAAACGGCCTGTCCGCTCCCCTGACCACCTAATGAACTATGCAGCAGTGCTTTAACATTCTTAATAAAAGGTAACTCGGCTGGCGCACCCCCGCACAGTACAACAATAATATTTTGGTGAATCTTTGCAAGCTCATCCACAAGTTTTAGTTGATTATCCGGCAAGCGCATATGCGGCCTATCAAACCCTTCGGCTTCAGCTGCTTCATTCAGTCCAAGAAACAGTAGTACCACGTCTGCTTCTTTCGCCAAACGAATCGAACTTTGAATGCGGCTTTTACTTTTCCCACCAAATCGCTTGTACCCTTCGCCATACCCAACAATCCGTACCTTAGCCTGTTCTAAAGCTTCATACGCGCCATCAAGCTGGGTTGGGTTAACGAGTGAACTACCAGCACCTTGGAATCGTGGGATTTTAGCAAAGTCACCAATAATAGCAACTTTTGCTTCCTGTTTCAGTGGTAATACAGCATCATCATTTTTCAAAAGCACCATCGATTGACGAGCAGCTTCTACTGCTTTTTGGTGGTGCTTTGTATAATCGATGTGTGGTTTCTTTTTAAGTGCCTCAGTCGTTGAAAGTACCAAATCCAGAACTGAATCAACACTTTGATCAACTTTCTTTTCTGCCAAGTTACCACTGGCTACTGCAACTACTACTTCTTTATCAGTAATGCCGTTTGTTGAAGGCATTTCGAGTTGATTACCGGCTTTTAATCCAGAAACTCGATCATTATTCGCTCCCCAGTCAGTGACAACAACTCCGTCAAATCCCCATTCTCCATAAAGAATATCTTTGAGCAGATGGGTGTTTTCACTTGCATACTGCCCGTTCACTTTGTTATAAGAGCTCATTATGACCTTTGGCTTAGCTTCTTCAACAACGCGGCGAAAGCCTTCAAGATATATTTCGCGTAAACTACGCTCATCAACAATTTCATCAACCGACATACGCACTTGCTCTTGGCTATTAACGGCGTAGTGCTTAGGCGTTGCAGCAATACCATTTGACTGAATACCTTTTACCATACCAACAGCAAGCTCGCCGGCCAAGTAAGGGTCTTCTGAATAATATTCAAAATTACGACCACCAAGCGGATTACGAATAATATTCAATCCCGGGCCTAGTACCACTGCAACATCTTGAGCAACCGCTTCTCTTCCAATATACTCACCTACCTCATACAGCAGCTTAGGGTTCCAACTATGAGCTAATGCCGCGGCAGTCGGAAAACAGGTCGCGGGTATGCTTTTGTTTAAGCCGATAGCGTCAGCGTTTCCACCCTGTTTCCTTAACCCATGAGGACCATCGGTCAGCATAATCGAAGGAATACCGAGCCTTTTCACTGCCTTTGAATTCCAAAAGTTACTTCCTGATAAAAGTGATGCTTTTTCTTCTATTGTTAACTGATCGATAATTGTTTGGTGTTTAAGCACGATAGGTACCCTTAATTGTCGCTATTATAACATAAGCGACTGTACCAGCTTAAGGAGATCCGTCATCAATCGTGACAGCTGGATCATAACGAATCTTATAGCGATACACTACTAAATCTTGCGAAAACTCCTTCTTTGAAACTTGTTCGAACCGGCTATTATAGTAGGTTTTCAAATCTTCATTGTAACCCTGATCATAACTTAACATTACATAAGCATACTGATACGAAAGTACATTTTCGTCAGTTTCTTGTTCAACGGTGTCAGGGTTGTATGCCGGCACTGCCCCGCCTTCAAACCTATTCCAAATTGGTTGTGTGGTTAGTTTTGCCGGACCATCATAGTAATATTCTGTTGGGTAAATCGTAAACGGTGCGGCGACCACAATCACGTCCTGTGCAGTCGCATTTTCATTTAAATAAGAGACCGCCGCGCTATAGTCTTCTTTTACCGGCGTTTGTGGGTTCATAATTTGAATCGTCAAAAGCCCTAATATAAGTGCAACTAACCCAACCTGTAGCCACCTCCTAACTTTTTTAGGGTAGATTGAAAATATCCACGCCAAAAGAATAAGCAGTGGTGGTAGCGCCACAATTAAATACCGGCTAAGGTAGAATGGCCGAATCGTAACACTAATAATAAATGCGGCGAGCACTGGTACTATCGCAGCGAGCACAAAAAACATTGCCTGTTGAGTAATCTTTTTGTTTTTCTGTAAGGCAAAGAATGCCAACAATACTACTGCTGGCCACAGCGACACAATGATCGTATTGAGCGCATCAACCTGGAAGCCAAACAAAAATTGCGCATAGGTATTAAATAAGTCGCCACTTGAAGGAGTTGTTAAACTTGGTTGCGTATTGCTTGCTGTTCCTAATTGATACACATACAAAAGCCACGGCATAAACGCAACGAGCGTCACCCCAGCCGTTATAATAAACTTCTTCAAAGATCCCTTCGGGAACGATCGATGATAGAGTAAGTAGAATAGCGCCTCGGTTAGCAGAACAAATGCGAAGAAGTAATGTGTATACAACCCAAGAATTGCAACAATAGCATACCCAATCCAATGCTTTGCCCTTCCCTCTTCATACACTTTAATAAACAGGTAGTAATGCAGCACCGTCATAAAGGCGAGCATTGAATACATACGTGCTTCTGAACCGTACCATTCCATAAAGGGTGAGATAGTCACCAGCAAGGCAGCGAATAATCCAACATTTCGATTAAATACCAATTTACCTAAGGCATACACCATTGGTATAGTTGCGAGTAAGAACCCTAGCGATAATAGCCGGGCGGCAAAAATGTCATTACCAAACAGGTACGTCCATACTTGTAAAAGAATATGGTACCCGGGAACATGCACATCTTGGGCTACTAAAAACAACGTTCCTCCAAAATCACGACTTACCTGAAAAAGGCTTTGAGCCTCGTCAAGGCGAAGGCTTGTTTTTGTGAACACTAATAGGCTGAGTGCTGTAGCTACGGCCATCATGAGGCCGATCAATATAATCGTCTGAAACCGCTTCATCAGCCGTTCCCCTTTTGTGGCTGAGTGATCGGAATTGCTTCATCAGTACCAGTCTTCTGGAAGGCTGCCGATATAAAAGGTATGAATACTGCTACATATACCAGTGACCACGCTATGTTAGAAAGTATTGAAGCTGTAAAGCCTTCTCGTAAATAACCAACAAGAATTCCAAATACTACTAAGGCAATGTAGACCAAGTGAGGTGTCACGAGGTATCCGTGATTACCTTTGACTGCTTTTTTTGAAGTAACTACAAAGCCGGCTTTTTTCCTGGTAATAATTTGCCATAGAGCCTTTAAATGAATCGGAAACGAACTTAAGCTAAACGACAACGCCCTAAACGTATAAGAGAAGTTGCTGGTGAGTTGAATCGTATAAAGCACCAGAAAAATGTATGGGATAAAGATTAATGCTAAAGTCATTGTTCCAATAGCGAGCGGTTCGATGCCGGCGTAAAAATAAATCAAAGGCAATATAGCGTTCAAGAAGACGATAACACCCGACAAATAAAAACTTGCCGATGAGAGGTACTGCACTCGCTGCGAAAAGGTTAAACCTTTACGAAAAAGTGGATTATACTTAAACACTACCTCAAGGCTTCCACGAGTCCAACGAAATTGCTGTTTATAATACGATAAAAAATCTTCAGGCGCTAAACCAGCCGCCAACACTTCGTCAACATACACTGATTTCCATTTCTTTTGGTGCACTAGCAGCGAAGTCAGGAAATCTTCGGCGATACTAAACTCGCTCATACCCCCAACTTGCTCAAGCGCAGTGCGCCGTATGGCCATGTTTGTTCCGCACATAAATGCGCTGTTAGTTGTGTCTTTTCCTTTTGAAATAGACCCGAAAAATAGCTCTTGTTGCTCCCACGCACCACCGGTTACAAGGTTCTCTTCAAAGTTTTTGTAATACTGTGGCGATTGCACGAAGCCCACTTTTTCATCAACAAAATACCCCATCATTTTTTGCAAGAACGAAGGTACCGGTACATGATCAGCATCAAACACCACAACAAAAGGCTCTTTAGACTTACTTAATGCATGGTTGATGTTACCCGCCTTCGCTCCGCCTGGTTCGGTGCGAGTAAAACAAGTAATATCGTATTTTTTAGCAATGGACTCAGCTTCTTTCCAATTATCACGTTTAGCAACCAAACCATCATTTAAAATGTACACGTTGAAATATGGGTACTGCATACCGACTGCGGCTTTAACTGTTTGTTCAACGATATCGGCCGGTTCACCACATACGGTGATATATACCGCTACGGTCGGTGTATAAGAGTCATCGAATTGCTTGATACGTTTCCGTGGCCAAACAGCATGGATATACCCAAATACTTGCCACAAATGGAATACCTCACCCAGTATAAGTAAACCGAAAAGCACTGGGTTTCCAATCGGAAACAAGAAGGCGATGAATACAAAGTAAGCGATCGATAAAGCAATGTTTGCGAGCAGAAATAACGGATGAGCGGCAGTCGTTTTCAGGAAATTCATGAGTGAAGCCTTATTTTAGATCCTCTGCTAAGTTTGGCAATTTATCTTCGTACAGCGCCATACCAAACCATGTCCAGTTATCACTATAGTAGCTCATCGGTACCGACCATTTATTATCATTAGGATCATACAAGCTTTCAAGCTTTGCTTTATATACTTCATCTGCAAGTGCTTCATCGGCAACCATAAAGTAACCAATTGAGGTACCGTACACCTCTGAGGGTTCATCGGTAGTGAGTTGCTCGCCGCTATGTGAATAGGTTGCATAAATCGTTTGGTTATTTTCCCATAGCTCCGAAAGCAGAGACATTTTCTCAAGCGTTTCTTTAGCCCGTGGCTCATTGTTCCACTCATAATCAAGCGCTAGCCGCCACGTTGTTCGCATTGCATCATAGCTAAACCGCGTTGTTAAGTTCGATGCTTGACCATCTGGCGCCCGTATTTCGCCGGTTTCTTTATTCAGAAGCACCCAATCAGGAACAAGCTGAGCAGTAGTGCCGGTATCAAGGTTGCTATCCATTGCTTTATTAATTAATTCGTACGATGAATCAACCAGCGCCATCCAGTCGTGTTCTTTGTCAACTTCGGCAAAAATTCGAAATGCGTAAGGTGATAGATATGAAGGGTTCATAACGGCATCTTGAGCTGAATCTTTTTCAAGGTTGTTTGAAGCAAGATACGGTACTCCTTGAACAGTGATCACTTCTTCGTCCCACATTGCCGTAATTATTTCTTTCGCCTGATCAAGATACGAACTTTGTTGCCACCTTGAAGCTGCCATTACAAGCGCTAAAGCAATATCAGAATCGGCATCAGACGCGGTGTTTTGACCACCTTGGTCTGTCAGCAGCCCATAACTCCCATCGGCCAGCTGACCCCACTTCCAACTAAACAATTTATCTTCTCGTTGCAGCTGCTCTTGAGTCCACGCCCACGCTGAATCAAATGTTTCTTTGTCGCTCTGCCAAACAGCACGAAGCATAGTATAGCTTTGTCCTTCAGAAGTAGTAATACTGTTCTGTTGTTTATCAAGCGTTCGACCGGTTTCATCTTCCCAATATTCTAGCTTGTAGGCATTCCACAAACCCGAAAGCATAGTGCTTTGGGCAAACACCTTTGTTTCATCGGCTTTTTCACTACTTGAAACCATTGCATACACCATAAGCCCAAGTCCAGCAACAAGCACAGTGATACCTATAATCCGTAAAGGGCGTTTAAACTTCATTTGAATCCTTTATTTCTACTTCTATGACAATACGCGCACAGGAATGTGGCGAACTACCTTACGGGTTGGTATAAAGGTAAGGCTATAAGCAACCATGCCCAAGCCTACAAGCACAGTGCCAGCCAGGGCGATTGTTTGAGCTATAGCAGGGTCAAGGCGATTAGTAGTATATACCGTACCGTCTAGGGTTGGTGTTTTTGTTTGGCTTTGGGCGGTCGTCACTACTGCTGCTGAGGTATCAACCTCTTCAACAGAATGAGTAACGACAACCGGTGCTGCCGCCGGGGGAGAAGCTTGTACAACTGGCTCTACCGGAGCAACAGGCGCTGACTGAGTCGGTTGAGCCACTGGAGGAGTTTGTGCAACTGGCGTAGGTGTATTTTCTGCAGGAGCTTGTCGTTGTGTTGTTGCCGGTGTTTCAGATGAACGTTCCTGATTTCGCGATTGCTGGTTACGACCCTCACTTTGCCGATTATTACCATTTGAATACCACCAGCCGTTACCATACCTTGATTGCGCATCTGTCTGTGTAATTGGCACCAAAAGTGCTGTCACAAGGACAGAGGTTAGGGTAAAAGTAACGAGTACTCTCCTGAGCTGCTTAAGTTGTTTAAGACGTTTTGTCTGTGGTGCTAATAATGTTTTCATAATTGCACTCCTTCGCACGGTAATTCAAATTGATCAAAATTGCAAAAGGTATCCGACAGAATGTCTGCAAGATACCTTACAGTGGTATATTCCACTATGCGTGAATGTACTTAGTCCAGAATGATACAGCTTTATTTACCTGCACGCCAAACTGGCCTTCATACTTGTCACTATTTTTTAACTCTTCATTTGACTGAAGTTCAGGAAACTTGGCAGTCATTCGATTAAGGAACGAATCTATTCTTGCGTCTAATTCTTGTTCAGTATACTTTTTCATATACACCTCCCTTTGACTATTACATTCACCTTAACTTGTACCACTAGTATAAAAAGATTCTGTGTTTATTTATGTGCAAGACTTTACGAAATCTGTGTAATAAATGTCACACTATTGTACTCCTACCTATATAATATAATTGTGGCTATAGAACACCTCATACGCGCACTTCAGCCTTTTGGTCAGGTGAGACTTTTCAAAAAAGGCTCTACTCTTCTTTTTCAAGGTGAAGTTCCACGAAAAAGTTATGTTGTCTTGAGTGGTTTCGTAAGAGCATATTCTATCAATTCTAGTGGCGAAGAACTCGTTGTCGCTTTCTTCTGTAAAGGCGATATCTTACCCTTACCATGGCTATTTAATACAACCAGCAACACCCTCTTTTATTACGATGCAATTGGTGATGTAAGAGTGTTAGCTGTTTCTAAGGAAGATTTTCATACTGTATTACGTAGTAAAGCTGAATATATGCAGGCTATGCTTGAATTCCAAAATAAGCAGTATACTTCTTTGCTTTTACGTATCACTGGTCTCGAGCAAAGTCGTGCCATTGAAAAAATCGCCTTCACCTTTTACTACTTAATGTTCCGCTACGGTATCGAAAAGAAACCTGATTGTTATTTTGTTGATATGAAACTAAGCCAAGCAATGGTGGCTAACCTCGTAGGGCTCACGCGTGAAAGTACTACACGTAACATTGGCCAGCTCAAACGAAAAGGGGTGATTTCGTATCATCATTCTAAATATACAGTCCATAAGAAAAAGCTCGAGAACTTTATCGGTGAAGATAGTTTTCGCGAGCTTAGTCTTTAACGCTTTTCAGCCTGAATATTCTTTACGATCCGAATCAATTCACCAGGCGTAGCACGAGCCTTTAATATATACCTCTCGGCACCTAACGCAAAAGCTTCATCAACTTCTTTTTGATTATCATAGTTGCTAAACAAAATAACCGTTGTATCTTTATGAGCTGGTGGGTTGTACTGTTTTAAAAACTCAATCCCATCCATTCCAGACATTTTTAAATCAAGGAAAATAGCCATTGGATCACCCGCTTCAGCGAGATAATCCAATGCTTCCTTTCCATCGTGTGTCGTTTGAACGTTATAACCAGCAGATTCTAGGATAATCTTATAGGCATCATTAAGCCCATTATCATCTTCGACAATCAAGACTGTAGGGTGCTTTTTTGGCATAATACTCTCTTACTAAGCGCGGCGTGATGAAGTGGCTTTAGTCACCCATTTTACAATTGCAAGTAAGATAATTGCACCAAGAATGGCAACAACAAAGCTTGTAATGGTAAATCCTTCAACATCAACTCCTGTTAATAGTCGTACAACGAAACCACCAATGAATGCACCAATAATACCTACGGCAATATTAGCCATGGCACCCATTTGGCCATCAGTCTTCATAATCATTGAAGCAATCCACCCTGCTAATGCTCCGAAGATAATCCATAGTAAAATATCAAGTAACATAGTGTTTTCTCCTTCGTTTATTGTGCTCTTATCATAAAGTGCTTAACGGTTCTGGTCTGTGACAATTATTACTATTTTTGCAAAGAAGTAGGTGAAAGTTCTTCATGAATAATTGTTACGAGCCGTGTTGGTGATATATCGGATTTCAGTAAAACCCGATATGCTCCTAGCTCTAAAGCACTATCAAGCACCGTACCGGTAGAAAGATTACTCATAATAATGATCTTAGTTGGTTGAGAGGTACTGTTAAATTCTCGCAAGAAATCCAACCCATCCACCACGGGCATCATTAAATCAAGAAAAATTATATCATATGGGGACTCTTGGCATTTTCGTAAAGCAACTTCACCGTTCTCGGCGGTGTCAAATTCATAGGGCAATGTTGCCAAAATCAACGAAAACGCATCTCTTAGAACATCCTCGTCTTCGACAAGCAGTATTTTAGTCATCTTCACTCCCTATCGGAAGTGTAATAAAGAATGTGGTACCTTTACCAACTGTTGATTCAACTTCGATCTTTCCCTTATGAAGCTCAATAACTTTTTCAACCCAGTAAAGCCCCAGTCCACTGCCTGAACTCGTTTGCGAAAACTCATTTGATATACGTTTAAACTTTTCGAATAATCCCTTTATATCATTCTCGGCAATTCCAATACCTTCATCGTGGATGGCAATTTTTACATAGTCACCATTATGCTCAACCGAAACAACGATCTTAGCTTTATCATGGCTATATTTTGAAGCATTATCAAGCATGTTCCCCATTGCCATACTAATATACTGCGGGTCAACAAATATTTCTTGAGGTGGGTTAAGTGCAGAAAATGTCACCGTTTGCTTTCGCCCCATAATGCTTTCTTTTTGCTCGTCTATTACTTCACGAAGTAAGGCGTTTACCTCTACCCATTCTTTATGTATCACCACCTTACCTGAGTCGATTTGGGCCACATTCAACAAGCTATTTACAATGGCAAGCTGACGCTCGTTACTATCGTAGGCTTTTTTAATAAGATCGAGCTGAGATTTCGGCACTTCACCCATTATTCCCTCAACAAGTATCCCTAATAACTGTTTAACCGCTGTTGCCGGCGTTCGCAGTTGATGTGATGCGAGTGAAATAAATTCATCTTTTGACGCACTCAGTGAGCGCAGTTCAGCTTGTTGTTTTATAAGTTCAGCATTTGCTTTTCGTAGCTTGTCTTCCTGTTTTTTTCGTTCAGTAAGGTTGCGAGTTACTTTTGCAAAACCTATTAGCTCGCCCTCTTTGTCGTAAAGGGCAGTAACAACGACATTCGCCCAAAACTTCGAGCCATCTTTTCGTAAACGCCAGCCTTCATCTTCAACCCGGCCATCTCGGCAGGCAATTTCTAATTGTCGCGCCGGTTTATTGTTCTTTTTATCTTTCTCCGGGTAAAATATCGAAAAATGTTGACCAATAATTTCATCGGCTGTATACCCTTTGTTGTTTTGGGCACCTTTGTTCCAAGTTTGAATGTAGCCATCTTTGTCCATGAAGAAGATGGCGTAATCTTGTACGCTGTTAACTAAGACCTTATACCGCTGCAATTCCTCAAGCGTTTCTTCGTGCTGAGAACGGAGGGTCGTTAGCTTACCGATGACCGATTTAGACTTATCCACATCACCCTCTATATTATATGTATACGGTTATTATACCCTACAATGGTGGACCGATAGAGGTTGAATTATTTGGAGCGCCTACCCATATCCAGTTTGGTGAGTTTCCATCGTAATACCCTCCGGAATAGTCACCTTCAACGATCATAAGATTATCAAAATAAACCGGAACTTCGTTCAGAGTCCCCCCTGGCATAATACGTAAGAAGTTAATGGCATTAGATTCACCAACACTAAACGTCCATCTAATCTGGTGAGTGCCAGGAGTTTTTGGATACGAAGTACTTGAGGCCATGTCAGCGCCCCCTATATTAAAACGGAAACGCGGACTCCCTGGAGAATTGAGTTGATCAACGAGGGTGTAGGTTAGTAGTGCAGTATAGGTAGTGTTAGCCTGAATTCCAGGGTTTGATATTGTAACGAATGAATCAGTTGAAGTATGTAATGGAGTAATCTTTAAAGATCGTATCCCACTTTGCACACCAATAGTTGATGCTTCAGCCAAACCTCGATCGGGAACTGATTGGATTCCCACGACAGTTGATCCAGAGACTGTTTCAAAACTAGGGTTAGCGACTTTGTTGGTAATCGCCACTATTCCACTCTGATTATGTCCAGGGCAACCACCCTTTGAAAGTGGACTCGTGTTACTAACTTTATATGAGGTGTTTGCAATAGTTCCAGTAACGCAAAAAGAAAGCCCGTCACTACTCGTATACTGATAGTTGACACTTGGATCAGTAATACCTGCCAATGAAAAATCATTCGTTAAAGGGTACGAACCTTTTTCAACTTTATATACTTCTAACTTCTTTTTAGCCTGGGATACAGAACTGCTAACCGCCGATTCACGCGCTCGCTGCTGAATGCCCGCATAGGCAACAATCGTAATTGCCGCTAAAATTGCGATCACCACAACCACAATTAAAAGTTCGACAATCGTGAAGCCAGGTTGTTTATTTTTAACCCACATCTATTAACAGTATACCTTATGCTTACATTTTCGTCACAAGCTCTGTAAACACCACATAACGCTCACTGTATGTACTGAGGCCTTTATTCCATTCACCCTGGCAAGTTATAAGATTCAGGTGCGCTTTGCCATCGTTTGACCTAAACACTTCGGTCGCATCATCTTTATATGAATAGTTTTCGATATGGGTAACCGCAAAGGTAAGCTCTTTGTCATCTTCGGCTACAATCTTAATCTCTGCACCCGGTTTCAAAGTGTTTAACTCATTGAATAGCGAGGGTACCCCGTTTTTCCATCCATAATGTCCAGCAATAACCGCACTGCCTACCTCGCCCGGTTTTGGACCTGGTTCATACCAGGCGGTTTGCATTGGGTCTTCGGTAATATCCATGTCACCCTCAGGAGTCAGCCCTACAGGGTATATAGGGGCCGCAACAGTAATACTTTCTATTTTAAGTGTCGTTGGTGCGGCAATAGTATCAGGTTGTGATGTAGCATTTTGTACCGCTAAAGGCGTCTCACTCCTTACGGGTACATCATTTTGAGGAGTAATAAAATAAAGCAGAAGAAATGTAATGCAGAGTGAAATAAGTGGAACAGTAGTGCCAATCAGTATTTTCTGAGAGGTACTAAGGGTAGTAGATCGCACCACTACCTTCTAGCGAGTTTGTTTTTTATGAACAGCGTATCCGATAACAAGGCCGACTGAACCAATAAGCGTTGCAATTACTACCCAAAGGGCATATTGACTACCGGTACCACCGGTGTTTGGGAAACCAGGAATGGTACCATCGGTACCAGTTCCGGTGCCAGTACTTGTTGTCGCGCAGGTAGGAACAGTGATTGTGTCGTTAATAAGGGTGACGTTTCCATCACGGGCAAGGAGACGACCTTCGATGGTTGCACCGTTCGCAACTGTGATAGAGTTAAGCGCCAGGATAGTACCAACAAACGTTGCAGTGGTGTTAATTTCAGCAGTGTCTACGCGCCAAAATACGTTACAAGCTTGTGCACCATTTATAAGCGTAACTGTGCTCGCAGCACCAACTTCGAGTCCAGTGCCACTAAAAGGAGCTTGGAAAATAAATACTGATGAAGGGTCGCCTTGACCATCAAGTACCATTGCGCCAGCTCCGGCTGTGATATCAAAGGTAGTTGAAGATGAGTCATATACACCAGCTACGAAAGTTTCACCACCCAGTTCAGTGGGGACAGTTGTTAGCGGTGTACGACCAGCAGCATCGGTATAGGCTGCAGTCAAATCATTTTTCGCTGTTACCATTAAGGGGCCGTTATTTACCGCACATAGTGGCCCAGCACCATCGACTGCATAAATAGTACCTACTACTTGGTTACAAAGTAGTCCAATACCAGAACCACTTGCAGGGCTCAGTCCAACATTACCGTTAATATCAGAGAAGTTGCCAGCATCGGTAATATTTGGTGTGCCGGCAAGAATGGCAAAAGGAGCTGCTGACCCAAGATCTACCGTTGCTTGAGCAGCTCGCGCTGGATAACTATTAATAATTGCTACGGTAAATACAGCAAAAACTGCAATAACTGCGAGTAGCGAGAAAGTTTGGATATGGGTCTTTTTCATGTCAACCTTTTAATAATTAGTTTATTATCTGAACGTTCTGTTCATCAAATCCAACCTGAAACTTATAAGGGGTTGACTGATATTTTATCGTGTCTATGGTAATAGTAGCAGTTTGACTACCATTAAGCAAACTGTTTATGGCCTTATTTTACCTTCACCTTCGGGAACACCCAAAACTTCAACCAGACGTAATTCCAAGCAGTTAAGAAAAGCGAAATAACCAACTGTGAAATATATGGTAAGAAACCGAGGCTATTAAGCCAGTTCAGTACAAATATATTCATAACAATATTGGTCACCATAAGGATTGAAAAGCGAATTAGCTCGCCGCTCGTTTTACGCTTGCCATTATCAGCAAATACCCACTGTTTATTAAGCGCGAAATAGATAACATAACTTGAACCAATGGTAATTGCTGTTTCAAGCAATGTTAAATCAGCAGCACCTGGCCCTAAGAGAAAGAACAGAAGATATTGCCACCCAAATTGAATACCTCCAGCAAGGTTATAACGAATGAATTCGAAAAGTGTTTGGTGTTTTTGTGCCTTTGTTTTCTTTTTTGCTTGTTTTGACATAGTGATTAATATAATAGCACTATTCAAAAGCCCCCATAGTGGAGGCTTTTTCATTTAATTCTACGTTGCTACTTTTTAGACGAAGTAATAGCGATTTTTTTCGGCTCTGGCAATGGTGTAAGAGGTACTTTTACTTTTAATACACCATCATCTAAGTGAGCGTCAATTTTGTCGGCATCAGCGCGTTTTGGTAGCGCAATCCGACGATAGAAGCTACTTGAGCTTTCACGTACGACATACTTTTTATCTTTATCTTCTTGCTTCTCGTGACGTTCAGCACTAATAATGAGCGCATTGTCTTCGACTTGGATATTAACGTCAGCTTGCTCAAAGTTTGGCAAATGCGCTTCAACAACAAGCTCGTCTTTTTTGGTATATACATCGGTTGTAGGGATATTCACTCCTTTAATTGGTGACATCCAATCATCGCCGAAAAATTGTTTTTGTAATGCAGAAAGCTCTGCAAACGGATCCCATTTTATAAGATTACTCATATAATTCTCCTTTCATCATTAGTAATAATGGTTTCTAGAGAAGCATAAAAGCTTCTATATACATTTTAGAAAATTAGCACTCGGGTGTCAAGAGTGCTAATTATAGGTTAGTTAAAGTATCAAGATTTTGCTTTAGAATTACTGGCTGAAATCCCTTTATTTCGTCCTCAAGCATACCACTAGGTATATCGTTATATAAATATATTTGCTTACCCAAGCGGAAAGCGTCATACATCTCTAAAAACGTTGCCCCACCTATATAGTTTTGTTGGCTATTCTTCTCGAAATTCAATACCAACACCGCATCTATAGTAGTAATGACACTTTCGCTGTGTCTGAGCATACTCGCCTTCCACTCGGCGTGTTGCTTATCACCTATTGTTTTATACCGAGCTTCAGTTCCCGGATCATCATAGGCATTAGGAAGGGTTATGACATGTCCTGCTTTTCCAAGCGCTTCTTGAATGGGTGGAATTTTGCCGTAGAACACTTTGCTACAAATAAGGAATATTTTCATACTTTCACAGTTGTTCAAACTTACTAATTACATCAAACACCCATGGTTTGCGCATTAGGCCGTCTTTTTCTAGTTGCATTAGCTCCTCGAAAGTAAACCATACTACTTCGAGAATTTCGCCATCTTGAGGATGCTCTTCGCCACCTATAATTTCAGCTAAATAAATATGTTTTACCGACTGAGAAGCGGTCTCATGATATAGCGCAAATTGCTCAATAAGCCGTACATCGTAGCCAGTTTCTTCTTTTGCTTCACGAATGGCCGCAACTTCAAGTTGCTCACCATTATCGACATGTCCGGCCGGAAGGTTATAGACTTCTTTGCCTTCGGGATTTTCTTTTACCAAAAGGTACTTACCGTCTTGCTTTACAAGGCAACCAACAACAACGCCTACTTTTTGAATTGATACTTCCCAATCGGTCTGGTTCATTGGTTTAGTATAACAAATTAACACTCGATTAACCGTACAGCTCCTTGCTAAAGTCTCGGATTATTGCAAATATTACAAAAAAGTGTTTAAATATAAACCGTGTCATCCCCGACACGCGGTTACGAGAGGAGTGCCTCATGGCACCAAAACGCAGCTTGACGCAGCTGATGAACGAGGCTGGCCTCACCATCGGCGGTCTAGCTGATAAGAGTGGCCTATCTAAACCCACCGTGAAACGTGCGGTGCGTGGTGACGATCAGGCCCGGCTGAATACTACTTCAGCCACAGCAATTGCCGAAGTGTTCGACTCGCCTGTCGGTGAGATCAATTGGCCCGGCGGCTTAGCGAATCGCGGCCGACCTGCTCGATCAGGCGGAACCTACACCCGCCGTACCGACTAAGCAGGTGCGCTACCCCTTGCGGACCCCTTCCACATTTGATGGAGGGGGTTCGCAGGGGGATTATTTATTTAGACTCATTAACATGAATATGCTATGCCCCCCTTCAACACATAGTCATCACACTAATGCTATACTCGTCCTTATGACCTTACTCTCCCGCCTACATAATATGTACCAAAGAATACTTCTCCCAAAAGAAGAAATTGAAGAACTTGCAGCCGAGCGCTTTGGTGAAACTATTACACCAAATATGCGTGCACTCAGGCTCGCAATGACAGTTGCCGACTATCTTATTGCAATGGGGGTTGCTGCGAGTGACGTCACCGACAGCTGTCTCAATATCACCGACCGCTACTGTAAACGAAAAGTTTCTATCGAAATTATTGCAACCGTTCTGATGTTTTCACAAGACCGCGGTAACGAACGCGAGCCCCTTACACTCATTCGATCTGTTCACGCCCGTCAAGTAAACAGTGCACTTATTCAAGACATAGAAGATGTCGTCAACGAAATTCATGAAGGAAAATTAGCGCTTGACGAGGCAGAAGAGCGACTTGAAAAGTTACTTGAAAAGCCGAGAGTATATCCGCAATGGGCATTGAGTGTTGGAAGCGCTTCAATTAGCGCCGGAATCGGAGCTCTTCTCTCTGGATCACCACTCATTATCACCTTGTCATTTATCGTTGGTGGCTTTATCTCGTACATGCTCATTTTTCTGACTAAATTACACATGCCTGCCTTCTTTATTCAGGTTATTGCCGCCGCCACTGCAACGCTAGTCGCCGCGCTTGTAACATGGCTCGGAAACCACGGAGTAACACAACTCGATGGGCTTGACCCAAACCTTATTATCATTGGCGGCATCATTATGTTAGTGGCCGGGCTTGCTATTGTCAGTGCAGTCGAAGACGCCATCGATGAATTTTATATTACGGCCAACGCGCGAATCCTACGGGTTGTTATGCTGACCGCTGGAATAATATTTGGCGTTGTTGCTGGCTTATACATAGCAAAAAATCTCGGGGTAAACATGGTTATTAACAATGACCGTGGGCTCCTCTACGATACTATAGGTTGGCAATATGTTGGTGCCATCATGATTGCTGCTGGTTATGCCCTTAGTGTAAATACTCGTATCAGTGGGATTATTTTAGCTGGGCTTATAGGAGCAGGCGGTTGGGCAATTTATAGTTTTACCGCGCCCTTATTTACACCTATCGTTGGGAGCTTCATAGCCGCAACCGCGATTGGTGCCGGAGCTGCGCTTCTGGCACGCTGGCTACGCACTCCCGCATCAACACTTATTACCGCTGGTATCGTCTCACTCGTTCCCGGATTGTCACTTTTCAATGGACTCATGGTCTTAATTATTGGTGCCGACAAGGCCGGGACATCGCTCGATTCAGGAGTGCTAATATTGCTTAATGCACTCGTACTTGCACTGGCAATCGCGGCTGGAGCAAGCTTTGGAAACCTTGTTGCTCGTCCCGTTCGGCGCACCTTGATTCGCGCGCATAATGCATTACCACGACGCAAGTTAAACGATTAAACGAAGGTAACTTCAGCTAGTTTTGGCGCCTATTAGAAGGTTGGGTTGGAGTTCCAACTGGGTTAGTATCGTCATCCCCTTCTATAATACATCCCGTATCATCAACATCGCTTCCATCAGGTGTATCAGCACAAATATCCTCATCATCAACTACCCCGTCACCGTCAGTATCTATCAACAGTTCCTCATCATCCTCTACTGGACATCCGGTCGCATCGACTTCAGTACCCGCTGGCGTATTAGCACACTGATCATCAGGATCGAATACTCCGTCTTTGTCGGTATCTTCTGGTGGTTTCGGAACATCACACGTGCCCGAAGGAACGCTGCCTCTTATAAAGAATTCCTGGTACGTTCCATCCGTACCGCCACCAACCGCTCGAAGTCCATTACTACGGCACACTGTAATGGATTCAACATTTGAAGGAGCAGTAAAGCGTTGGTTTGTCTGGCCAGATAAGCCCGCCAGCATGGTTGCTCGCCAAATTGGCCCTGCCATACTTGAGCCACCGTTGTTCATGGGTTCATTGTCGTTATTTCCCACCCATACGCCGACTGCAAGCTGCTTGGCATACCCAATCGTCCAGGCATCACGGGCTTCATCGGTAGTACCAGTTTTGACAGCTACGTCATATCCATTAGTGTTTAGGCTACTTCCGAATATTGGTGCCCGGGCGTTTTCATCATCAAGAATATTTGAAATCAAGAACGAGGCATCCTCGCCCATCACTTGTTCGGGTGTGTTGTTACTTTTTTTGTAGACTTCTTTGTCGAACTTATCCTCAATTTGCGTAATGATTGCCGTTTCGTACTGCCTCCCAGCATTTGCAAAAGCTGCATAGGCATTGGTCATTTCCGTCAGACGCACCTCACCTGTACCTAAAGCAAGTGACAACCCATAATCGGTTGAATCATCTATAGTACTCAGCCCAAGTCGCTTCAATGCATCTACCGAATTACTCACGCCCAACTTCTGCATAACCTCAACTGCCGGAATATTGAGTGATTGCGAAAGGGCACTTCGTACACTTACATCGCCTCTAAATTGACGATCGGCGTTCAACGGGCGATAGCCACCAAAATCTGTAGGTTCATCTTTTAAAATAGTTGCAGGGGTAATAAGTTGACGTTGCATGGCCTCGGTGTAATAAAGCGGTTTAATGCTTGAACCAGGCTGCCGAGGAGTTACCGCCATATTCACTTTACCGAAATCAGTATTATCGTAATCGGCACTTCCCACTAAGGCTCGAATTTCACCGGTTGTTGGGTCGATCGCCACTACCGAAGCGTTCGAACCACCGTTTCGATTAATAAATCCAATGTTACTGTCGACTGCTTGGTTAGCAGCATTTTGCAAGTTCATATCAAGTGTCGTTGAAACTTTGTACCCAGAACGGGTTGCCTGCTCTTCCCCATACTCTTCATATAGTTCTTCTAGCACCATTTCAGCAAAATGAGGGGCTGTACTGTTGAGCCCTTCGCCTTGTGGTACGTAGGCAAGCTGTTCTGCTTTTGCGGCATCGGCCTCGGCTTGCGAAATTGCATTGTTATCAACCATGCGGCTTAGTACAGTTGCTTGGCGCTCTTTGGCATATTCTGCGTTACCTGATATTGGCGAGTAGGCCGATGGCGCGGGCAATACACCAATAAGCATGCTACTTTCGGCAAGCGTCAAATCTGCAGCTGATTTATTAAAGTATGTTTTCGCAGCCGCTTCAATACCAAAAGCTCCTTCACCGTAATAGACCGAGTTAAGGTAGAGGTCAAGGATTTCATCCTTGCTATAGTTCTGTTCAATAGCGAGCGCAACTGTCAGCTCTTGGTATTTTCGAAAAATGGTCTGATTATTCGAAAGGAGCGTATTTTTAGCTAATTGCTGAGTCAATGTTGAGCCACCGTAAGCCGTTGCATCGCCGCTCAACACGTTAGCGTACAATGCACCGAGAATACTAATTAACGAAAATCCACTATGCTCGTAAAAGTTCTTATCTTCAGCTGAGATAAGAGCCTGTTCGGCGTAATCGGAAATCTGATCAAGCCCCAACCGGTCGCCCCTATCGGCGGTACCGAAACTATAAAAAGTCTCGCCGTTTTTATCGAGCAACACAACACCGGTATTGTTGTAGTTCATCAGCCGATCCGGATCAGAAATGGCATTCCAGAAATAAATATAGGTAAAGATTGGCGTCAAAATCAGAAAAGCTAAGATTGGCGTACCAATAACCAGGGCTTTTTTCTTTTTGCTTAAACCTTGAAACCATTTCCAGCGGTTTATAAAGAAGGTTGGAACGGGGCCGTGTGATTTAGCGGGCTTAGTCGGTTTGGTTGACTTGGGAGGCCTCACTCGCTTTGTAGGCATGTTTTTAACCGCCTGCTTAGGCTCAGGGGTGTAGTACTTAGGGTGGGTGTATTTTGACATAGTCTGGGGTTTATTATAGCGAATATCCAAGAAGTGCGATATGGGTGGGGGTGAAATAGACTGCGAGGAGGATTTTGGGTATTGATTTCTGTTTTGGCTCTAACGGCTTTTTCAGGTTGTAGGCTTATTAAACTAGTATATCAAAGCAGCTGATTCATTTTTTTCGTCATAATGTCGAAGTTCAGTCTTACAGTATCGATCGATAGTATCGAGTAATGAGTTAACTGATGCTTCACGGGTAAAGTGCTTCACCGTACTGGCTCGCTCTTCATCCAACATTGGACCGGCTTTTGCTGCACGCGCAATTTTACGTGCCATATCATAAGAATTCCCTGCTTCAAAATAGATAAGTTCTCCACAGTTTGTTTCAAGGAGCCCATCAGCGTTACTCGCCACAACCTTACACCCACTGTGTTGCGCCTCAACAGATACCATTCCAAACGCTTCATGCCAATATTTATGGTTACTTGGAACAACCACGATGTCGTAGCGCGCATAAAGGCGTGCCATTTCCAAAGGCGTTGTGCGAGCATTAATGACACGGATTGAAGGATGCGCACGAAGCAGAGTTTCAATAGCGTCACCTGGAGAGTTTTGATTACCTGCATTAGTAACGGTAAATGAAAAATCATCCTCATTTAACGCGCTATGATGAATGGCTTCCATTAACAAATAAATTCCTTTTTCGGGTACTAACCGGCCAGCAAACAAAACACGGGTTTTATCCGACTGGAATTCTGCCGTGCGACTTACGCTCGCATATACCGGATCTGCAAATGGATAGACAATATGTATCTTATTTGGATTGATATCAAGTTGCTCAGCCCATACACTTCTTAGATATCGGCTATTTGTCAGTATAATCTGATCGCCTTGAAGCGCTTTGTAGTCGACTACTCGGGTACGTCGATCGAGAGGTGGAATATGGTAGAAAACAAATGATCGGTTTTTAGTTGGTACATCGAACGGAAAATTAACATATACTAAAATATCATCCAGCTCTGATAAATCTTCCGGCGACTCAACATTCATAAATTCAATGTCATTATAAAACTCTCGGCCGTCTTCTTCGCCAAGTCCCAAAGAAACCACCCTGGCAGGGATGCCTCGACTCATTAGTTCACGGATATGACCAATAGTGAACGACTCGGTGCCTCCTCGGCCAGCAAAGAGAGGAAGATTATCGGACCAGACGAAAGAAATCATCGTGCTGCTTGTCTATTTATAGGTAATTTGCACATTGCGTCATTCTATTATAACAAAATTAACACTTTTCTTGAAATTTAGCGTTTTTTATATTGTAATTATGTTATTTCGGGATGACAGATACAAAATCATCATAAATAGAAAAACTCCCAAACCATAAGGCTTGAGAGTGTTTCCTTGGCTCCGACGGCTGGACTCGAACCAGCAACCTCGAAGTTAACAGCTTCTTGCTCCACCATTGAGCTACGTCGGAATACAAGGGCTATTATACCCTCAACCCTTGGGGTGAGTCAACGGTAGTCTGGTGGGCGGGTTAGCGTTTTAATACGTCAGCTAAACGGGTGCGCATAGATTCGTAGGCGCTTTCGAATCCCAGTACTTTCAATGATCCGACCAACACATACAACTCATCGAGCAATGCCGGGCTGCCAGATTGCTCGTATTGCGCAAATCGCTGCGTAACTGCTTCAACCAGCCATTTCTCTTTCGATCCGCCAGCATCTTTTGATGCGGCGGCACTTTTAACCGAGCCGTATTCTGCCGATACCACCTCGAGTGAACGGGCCGAGTTATCACGTTTACGCAAATAGCCTTTACTGATCAGCCCATTAATATGGATCGCAACAGTCGAGACTGATTTATAGCCCAGGGCAGTCATCACTTCACGGTAACTTGGGCCATAGCCATGTTCTTTAATAAACGCATCAACATAATCAAGCATTTCTTTTTGCCGGCGGGTTGAGCGTTCGGCCATATTACACTCGCTCCGTATACACTGTTACGCGCTGGTTATAGGTTTTTTCGTTTTCGATCCACTTACCGGTACAGGTAATTAAATTTAGCCCTTCAGATGCGCCGTTGTAGGACTGCAATAGCTTGCGCATATCAACTTTATCCAAATCAACAGTCTCAACCAGCACTACTTTATAATTCAACTCAGTGCCATCACCGCGCTCAACACTGATAATGTCGCCGTTTACGAGCGTATCAAGATACGCAAACAAACCCTCGCGCGTGGCGCCACTGGCATGAGCATCAATCAAGGCTGCGCCTGGTTCGCCCGGCTTTGCGCTGCCAGTATACCAACCGCTATCGAAAATATTCACCGGTGCTTGAACGGCACCATCAGCATTGATACCCATTGGTAAAATACGAGCCGCAATACCGATCTTATCAATGGTTAGCACGCGAGGTAAATCAGCGGCCACAGTGTAATTATCCATAACATTCGGCTCAACTTCGCTTTCATCACTTCCCTCACCTAATACCGCGGCAGAGCTATTTGCAGAAGTATCGCGATTCACCACTTCAATCACCTGCTTATTCGTAAGCCATGTATCAACACTCACGTAACCGGTAATCCCAAGCACCACCAGCGCTACAGCAATCCCTACAACTAAGCGGCCAGGAAAACGGCGCTTCACTTTCAATTTTTTGGCAGGCGCAATCGGTGGAGCTAAACCTTGCCCAGCAACTACAGGCTCATCTTCGTCTTTACGTAAATGCGTAGGATCGGTTGATTCTTCAGCTTCAATTGACGAAATCTCGAGCAATACTTCTTCAACTGGCTTGGTTCGATAATCCATAAAAGGCGAGGGGCGTTTCACGCGAGCAGTAGGTACGGGTGGTGGGGTGTGTGGTTTTGGAGGAGTAGGTGCCGGTGTCGGTTTTACCGGCTGAGGCGCTGGCGCGACCACAGGCTTCGGTGCAACCTTTTTCACTTGTACATTAAGTGCATGGGCACGAGCGGCCGCTGGACTTAACTGCTTAATATCAGGTGCATGGGGGCGTAAATCTTGACCAACACGATAATTTACCACGCGCTGCTGCGGTGGGAGTACTCTTCGGGCAATAATATCGTCTTTCATAGTGTTTGTTTTTTAGGCTTAGATGCACTTTTAGCTTGTGTTAAAAGTATACCAGAACCTCGGCCGCGAGCCAAGGCAATAGCCGCCAAGCCCCACCACACCAACGCCACTGTTTCGTCTACCCATACCGGCTGTATCAACCCAATAAACGCGAGTCCAATGCCGCTTGAAAATACCCCAAGTGCAAACCAATCACGGCGCAGTCGCCACAACTCTCGGGTTATAACGACAAAAATCGCAATAAATAGTGCCAGCCCAATCCACCCGGTTTCATGAGCAATAAACAAGTATTGGTTTTCAATGATAAGCGGTGTATCGCTGTACAACGAAGCCGACCCTGTGCTGCCAATTCCCCCGCCAAGTGGTTGCTGTAGCATACGGGTTGTACCGTCAACCAACGATTCAGCGTGCCCATCGTTTGAATTTACATTGTTCCCTTCGTTCGGATCTTCGTGCAAAATCACATGCGATACAAAATCAGACTCTCGAAAGGCCACTAAACTTCCGCCTACCAACAAGGCGGTTATAACCAACCCTACCCACAACATTTTAGGGATCTTGCGCCCTATAGTGACAAATAACAATAACCCAATCGCCACCATCGCACCTAAAACAGCGCTCCGCGAATAACTCGCCCATAGCGCCACTACTCCACCAACGGCTAACACAATACCTACCGCTTTTTTATTGCGGATACGCCGAAAATCGCCGCGCAGCCAAAAGGCAAGCAGCAACGAAAGGACCACCATCGCATAAGCACCTAAGGGGTTTGGACCCCGCAAAGTACTATTAATCCGTATATACTCCATATTCTGGTCAACCGTTAAGAAGGGCATAATAGTCGATTCACCATACCCAAGGTATTTCAAAATATCATGCGGCAACACGGTCACTTGCAAAAAGGCAAACCCCAGCACAATTAATGCGCCGGCTACAAACACCCCAATAAATAACCGTGACAACTGCGGATACAACATCAGCGCTACATATATCAGCACAAACAGCAGCAAATATCGCAGATTAATTAATAAACCGGCTAATGTCGCTTCAACCCCTGTAAAATACACCGGAATAAGTAACAAATTTAAGGCAGCAAAGGCGCCAATTAACCAAAATAGTGGTATTTTTACGATATCCCAACGTTTTTTCAAGCTTAAGAGTACGATCGCGAGCACCAATGCTACGCCGAGCAGCAGCTCTTTCCACGATTTAATCCACATATCATAGTCAGGAAAAAGCGTTCCAAGACCAACCGCCAAAGGGGCATGCAGTACAATACCACCAAAAACAGTCAGCAATATACCGATATACACTTTATCAAGAACCCCTAACCCTAGTGCTTTCTTTATCATCCTACTCCTAGTGTACCTTAGAAAATGGTATAATAGCACCACCAATGTCACGTCGTAATTCTAAACTCTATAGCCTCATCTTAATCCTTGTTGATGCACTAGTATTAATTGCGGCCTTCGTCATTGCATACGTAGCCCGCGTGCAATACGACCCTCGCCCACTTTTACATAATATTTACGCCTATGATTACCTGTTCGCGTTCCTACTCATTATTCCGCTATGGATCGGGGTATTTGCCCTCATTGGCTTATACCAACCAAAAACCTACAACCGCCGCTTAGTTGAGTGGAGTAAAATTGCCGTTGGTTCGTTTATCGGAATCCTCCTTATTATCGGCTGGGAATACATCAGCGAAAAGAATATCTTACCTGCTCGCCTGGTCG
The DNA here is from genome assembly GCA_964523145.1 of uncultured Candidatus Saccharibacteria bacterium. Classification (GTDB taxonomy): domain Bacteria; phylum Patescibacteriota; class Saccharimonadia; order Saccharimonadales; family Saccharimonadaceae; genus Microsaccharimonas. Next base: position 24,239 of record CAZFYB010000003.1, read on the forward strand.
CGGTATACGCCTTAGTTGCTTCGTTCCTACTGATCGTATTTGTGCGTGAAATCATGCGCCTGATTCGTACTATCAGTTACCGTTACGGCAAGGGGATTAAGCGCGTGCTGTTAATTGGTGCTTCAGATGCAACCAGTGACATCGCCTTCAGCCTTAACGATACACGTCGCAGTGGCTATGAAGTCGTAGCAATTGCTGGACCTAAAAAGTTCATCCCGCTTCGTTCAAACGCCATACACTACTCAACACCCGAGCTCGCCTTGAAACAGATTAACGAACTGGGCGTCACTGCTATTATTCAAACTGACCTTTACGAAAACCCTGAACGTAATCAAAAAATCCTTTCAGCTTGTCAAACGCACCATATTGATTACAGCTTTATACCAGGCGAATCAGAATTCTACTCCGGTAAAAATACCGTTGATGTATTCTTGGGCTACCCAATGATTACGGTATACCAAACACCCCTTGTTGGCTGGGGTGCAATTGTAAAACGCATATTCGACTTTATCGTTAGCCTTTTACTTATCATTATCCTATCGCCGTTCTTTTTGATCATCTGGGTCATCAAAAAACTCGCAGACCGAGGCCCGGCGTTTTACATTAGCCGCCGCTTAAGTCGTTTCTCTGAACCAATTGGACTGATTAAATTCCGTAGCATGGGCGCTCAGTATGGCAGTAAAGATGCTGCCGAAGACTTTCGCACTATGGGCCGCGAAGATCTCGCGAAAGAGTACGAGCTCAACCGTAAAGTTGAAAACGACCCTCGCATTACCAAGTTTGGTACATTCCTTCGCCGAACCTCTATCGATGAATTGCCTCAGCTCATAAACGTACTCCGTGGCGACATTAGCTTAGTGGGCCCTCGCCCTATCCTTCCGCAAGAAGTTCATATGGCTCGTGGCCGAACCGCACTACTACACAGCGTTAAATCAGGTATGACAGGCTTATGGCAAGTATCAGGTCGTAGCGAATTGAGTTTTGAAGACCGTATTGAACTTGAACTATTTTACGCCCAAAACTGGACCTTCTGGTTAGATATTAAAATCTTGTTTAAAACCTTCTGGGTAGTGGTCCGAGGCCGAGGGGCAAAATAAGCGTGGCAACTAAAGCTCCTAAAATCGTTATAGTGCACGACTGGCTTACTAATATGGGTGGGGCAGAGCCGTTAGTACTAGAAATCCACAAACTATTCCCCAAAGCTCCGATTTATACTTCTGTATACGATGCCAAGCACATGCCCGCCTTTAAAGGTATTGATGTACGCACTACCGACCTCCAGGAAGCCCTGCCGAAGTCATTACGCTACAAACACGTGCTGTGGCCGGTTATGCGCGCCAAAGCCTTCCGTAGCCTCGATCTATCGGCATTTGATATTATTATCAGTAGCTCAAGCGCCGAAGCAAAATCGGTTCGTAAAACCCGCCCTGGCCAAGTACATATTGCCTACATTCATACCCCGCCGCGCTATTACTGGAGCCACTACGAAGAATTCCGTAAAGAATTTAACTTTGGCCCCTTAACATTTTTGATCCGGCCGTTTATTCCTTTTTTTGTAAAGCGCATGCGCAAGCTCGACCTTGAATCAGTGCAAGACATTGATGTTTTTATCGCCAATTCAACTGTTACTCAAGAGCGTATTAAAAAGTATTACAACAAACCAAGCACCGTTATTTACCCACCGGTTGATGTTGACCGTTTTACGCCACCACCAAAAGGTGAGCGTAGCGGCTACATTTTATGGGGCCGCCATGTACCGTATAAGCGATTTGGTTTAGCAATAGAAGCCGCTAATACTTTAGGTGTACCTTTAACTGTTGTAGGTACCGGGCCTGATACGCCTCGATTAAAAAAGCTTGCTGGCCCCACCGTGCAGTTTACTGGGCGGGTGAGTGATGATGAATTAGTTCGTCTGGCTCAATCGGCCAAAGCATTCTTATTCCCTAACGAAGAAGATTTCGGTATTTCAGCCGTTGAAGCCTTAGCCGCCGGAACACCGGTCATTGCCTATGCAAAAGGTGGCGCCTTAGACATCGTACAAGACGGCGAAACCGGTGTGTTGTTTAAAGAACAATCCATTGATAGTTTAGTAAAGGCAATGCAACGATTTGAAACAATGAACTTTTTACCAGCAACGTTGCATCGAAAAGCTAAGAAGTTTGATAAGGGATTTTTCGCAACGAAGATTGCGAAGATCGTTGCCGATCACTCCCCTCGCCCTCGTTTGTAGTTTGACTTTTTCTAATTAGTTGTTCTAATTATTATTTAAGTAGTTGCGGCAATAATATTTTTAAGTTCTTGAACGGTATCTTCCCACCTCGTAACCTCAATACTATCAATCCCCATCGCCTTTACTGGATAGTCATTACCGCCCTCTTGCAGCTTATCCCCAAAAAACAGAATATCTTCTTTTTGTATATCAAGCGCCTCAATTAACTTTCGCATTCCGTAGGCCTTATCAATACCTACTTTCGTTACATCAATTGAGGTCGTTCCGCCAGCGCGAACTTCCAATCCTGGCAGGCTTTTCGCCGCTAAGTCCCTAATGGCAATTTTCTTTTTACCATCAGCGTCCCAGGCATATTTATCTTCAGGCGTAGCTTGTTGCCCTAAAGCCGAATAGGTAATCTGACTATCACGATCTTCAATAATTTCACCGGCCGGGCTTTCTTCCCAATATCCAAGCTGTTTTGCCGATACTTCAAGTACTTGAGTAATAAGAGCTTTCTGTTCAGCCGTAAGGTCCTCGGCATACTGCAGTTGCCAATCATTTAATTCCTCATCGTAACGGTAGTAACGTGTGCCACAGGTAGGCATTAGATGAAGCCGGCGTAGTTGTGAACCATTCAGTTGTAAACGATCGGTAATTTGAAGTTTAAACTGCTCAAACTTCCCCCCGGAAATAACGCACACATCGTAAAAATCAAGAATCTTTGACAATACCTCGACCATCTCATCACTAATCGGTGATTTGGTCACTGCTAAAGTATCGTCTAAATCAAACGCTAAAACTTTTTTCATTATTACCTCTTTATTTTGCATGCCCAAGTGCTTGGTTAATTCGGGTAGATGAGTCAGCCTTGTTATCACCCCCTACACCAAATACCATTTCGATATTATGTTTGCGGCAAATCACCCCTTCAGGAATTGCCTTTTCAGAATCTCGATCACCACCATTGGCAAAAATTAAGTCATCCTCAGGATATTTATTCGCTAATGCTTCAAGTGATTTAATCACCGTAGGGTCATCATCAAGTGCAACAATAACCTCATCAACATGCCGAAGTGCCGCTATTACCCGCGCCCGATTATCTTCTGGCAAAATTATTTGATCTTTCTTCATCACTTGCTGAATATCGTTATTCACAATTACTACAAGCCTATCGCCTAAATTCCTTGCCCCCTCGATCATATCAAGATGCCCACCATGCAAAGGATTAAAAAATCCACTTACAATTACAGTTTTCATACAACTCCTTATTCTACCGTTACACTTTTAGCCAAGTTACGTGGCTGGTCAACGTTATTACCCTTAGCTACTGCAACATAATATGCAAATAATTGCTGGAACACGTTTAGTACAAGTGGTGCAAGTAATTCGAGTCCAGATTCAATCCGGACCACTGTTTCTGCGTCAACTTCTTTAGGACTATCCGTTATAGCAAGTATATGTCCGCCGCGCGCATTAACCTCTGCTAACCCGCTCACAGATTTATCAAATAACCAGTCATTCAGTACTAAGAAGACTTCAAAAAAACGATCATCAACAAGCGCAAGAGTACCATGCTTTAGCTCACCGGTTGGGTAGCCATCAGAGTGAATGTATGATATTTCTTTAAGTTTCAATGAGCCTTCAAGTGCTGTTGGATACGCAGTGTCACGTCCCAAATAAAGTGCGTGGTCGTATTGGGCATACTTTGTTGCAACTTCCTTAGCTTCTTCATTGTAGTTTGCTAAAACAAATTCAATCGCTTCTGGTAATCGTGAAAGTTCATCAACATACTTAGCGGTTGTTTCAAGCCCTGCGCCCTTAGCTTGAGCCACCTGAATACCAAACATAACCATAGCCGAAACCTGTGAAGTAAATGCCTTTGTGCTTGCGACGGAAATCTCTGGACCTGCGTGCACATAAATACCACCGTCAACTTCACGAGCGATCGTTGAGCCGACTGCATTTATAATACCAAGCGTCTTTACACCCCTTTGTTTAATCTCACGTAGACATGCCAATGTATCAGCTGTTTCACCAGATTGAGACACAACTAAGGCAACAGTATTCTTAGGTAAATGGAAAGAGCGATACCTAAATTCAGATGCGACCACAACATCAACGGTCAAGCCATCAACAAGCTTCTCAAGATAATATGAAGCTAATAGGCCAGCATAGTAAGCTGTCCCACACCCAACAATAGTGACGTGTTCAATTTCACGCAACTCTTCTGTACTAAGATTTAAGCCACCGAGTCTCACTTTTTTCTCCCCAAGTACTAAACGACCATTAAGAGTTGATCGTAATGAAGCTGGTTGGTCGTTAATTTCTTTCAACAAGAAGTGGTCATAGCCTTGCTTTTGAATTGCCTGCATATCAACTTCAATCGTCTCGACCTTCGCTGAAATTGGCTGTGCCGCTAGGTCACGAAGTTCAATATCACCGGCGCGGCAAACTGCTAATTCGCCATCATTTAAGTAAATTGCCCGAGTTGTGTGCCCTACAAGCGCGGATGCATCGCTGGCGATAAGTGTTTCGTCATCACCAACACCAATAATCAACGGGCTACCTGCTCGAGCTACCACCACTTCGTCTGGCTTTCGAGTAGAAATAACTGCAATACCATACGTACCAGCAACTAATTTAAGCGCCTGAGCGACCGCATCAATTAGCTCAGTTTTTTCATCGTACAATGAATTAATAAGTGCAGCCAGTACCTCGGTATCTGTGTCACTAACAAACTCGTGGTCTTTCAGCTCGGCTTTTAACTCCTTATAGTTTTCAATAATGCCATTGTGAACAAGGTAAATATCCCCAGCTTTGTGTGGGTGTGCATTTCTCTCAGATGGAATGCCATGTGTTGCCCAGCGAGTGTGACCTATACCAATTCCATCCTCATGCTTATTCGTTTCAACAAGTGCATCTAGCTCAGCTACCTTACCTTTAGCGCGTAATAAGGTTGGTGCTCCTGTGGTATCTAGCGTAATAATACCCGATGAATCGTATCCTCGGTACTCAAGACGGCGCAAACCTCCTGTCAATATGCTTTGGGCATTTCTGCCTCCTATATATCCAACGATTCCGCACATATTTTATACCCCTTCTGTAGATTTACTGTCGTATATTCCAAGATAAAATATCTATCTTCATTATAACCCATTCAGCTATATCAAATTACCACTGAATTACTCATGAGTAGCTGTTAGCTTGTTATTTTCAAGACAGCCATTTTAAACCTATCAATGATCGGCTTTTGTTCTTCTATAAAATTACTAGGTAGTTCATCAATACTAAAAAAGCTTAGATCACCATTTTCTTGAATGTTACTAAAATTAAGCATATGTTCAAGCGTTAGGCCATTACCTCTTTTGTATGGGACGATGTTCACGCTAAACAATTCTGGTGTAGCACCTTTTGGTTTCTTAAACTCATTAGCAAACAACCTATCAAAAGCATCTTCAAGTTTTTGATCGATAGGTCGCAGAACCGTACCCGGGATATGCCATTGATTTGGCCAAAACGTATCATCTGGCGGTCTTTGCAATAGACCCACAGTGATGATTCCTTCTATAAAACGATATGGGATCATTTCAATGGCAGGATATACCGAGACTCGGGCCACAGCATCAAAGACCTCTTTTGACAAATACCCAGGAGTACATTCATTCAAAAGACCTACGAGTTCAATATTACGATCTTTATCGACCATAGATATCTTGAACAAACTTAACAGCAGTCTCAACGCGCTGAAGGTTTTCCCCAACGTCTCCTGGGCGCATTTCAATAGACACTAGCCCATCGTAGTTAATTTCTTTTAATGCTTCGGCTGCTGCCTCGTGTGGTATAACCCCACCTGGCTCAACCATACCTAGCATCGGGGCACTTACGTGATAGTGTTTTAATACAGCAGCGGCGTTTTTTATAGATTCACTAATATCATCACCAGCAAGTGACATACACGCTGTATCAAGGTGTAATCCAAAGCCATCTTTATTAATATTGTTAACAAGTGCAGTACCTTCGGCAGCATTAGTAACAAAATCACAGCTATACTGCGGTGCATTCGGTTCTAAGCACAAAACTACACTGTGCTTTTCAGCAACCTCAGCCAATTCAGCAAAGAAATCTGCAGCAATGGTATTAGCTTCGTCTATAGACATATCACCTTTTTGACGGTTCTTTGGTGAACCAAACACTAACTTTTTTGCACCCATTACACCGGCGAGCCGTAAGAACTCTGACATATAAGTAATTGTTTCTTGACGGTTTTCTTGGCTTTCAAAGATTTTTAAATCAGGCCGTGCGAACAGCATCGACTGAAATGCCGAAACCGTAATACCTTTGCCCGCCCACCACTTTACATATTCGAGCGCCTCTTCATCAGATATCGTAGTTGGATCATCCCAACGTTTCGTTGGTGCAATTTCTATGTGCTTCACACCGAGTTCAGCTAATTTATCGGCAATTTCTGCTTCTTCTTCATTAGTCCAGGCGATATTTGATACAGCAATATTCATAACTAAGCCGCTTTTTCACGGTCAACAAATGCTTTTATATCAGCAAGTACTTGTTGTTTCGTGTAAAGGTAAGTGCCTTCACCGCTATACACGTCAGCATATTTACTGTGCATGTCCCAAAACGCTGGCTTCACATCTTGAGGGGCATTCGTAAATTCGACACCGAATGCTTCACGAGCCACCTCTTCGGTACTTACGGGCGGCGTTGCAAGGTTTACAACCTCTAAACCATTATCCAGTGCAACGTTGATATCTTTCCAGATGTTATCAAGGTTGTAGTACTGGTATACCCCGTCCTTATGAATCTTCTCTACGTTATTGTTGTTTAGTAAATCAAAAATAACATTTTTCTTAAGTCCCTTACCGAAAAGGCCAGGAAGACGCACAATAGTTGTATCAAAGGCTTCGCGGCAGAATTGCTCCAAGTAGTATCGGTTTAATCCGTAGGGAGTTAGCCCGTCAGTTTCAATAGTGGTATCTTCGTTCGCACCATTGGGGTTCTTGTAAACTCCCACTGTAGAAATAAGTACTAATTTACCAATCTTGACGTTCTTAATATGATTAATATAATCATTAATTTCAGCCAAGTCTTTCTCTGGTTCTTGGTTAATACGCCACATTTCAGCACGGTTTGCCGCACTAACTACAAGATCATATTCTTTACCTTCAATTTCAGCAATGTTCGAGCTGTTATATACGTCATCAAACTTGTGTTGTTCAGCAATATTACCACCAACAAATCCTGTATATCCAATTAATGCCGTCTTCATATTCATACTCCTATTCGTCTTTAGCTTCCTTCACTATCTTAGCGAACTCTACATCTATCATCTCATGTATGAACACGTTTTTCGTAAAATACAAAACTTAGAGCAATAACACATGCAATAACTGGCCAGTAAATATACCTATAGTCGGTCGCAACAACCACTGGAATATATGCAGCTATGTAAATAATAGAGGACAGCGCAAGAGCTATGACAATTCCTTTATATTGAAGCTTACTTCTTACAGCATATATTAATAGCCCAATCGAAAAGATCAGCCAAAACCACACTTTGTAAAATATCGAGAAAACATCGTATGATGCTTTAACGTAATATTGGGCAGATTTTCCAAGCCTAGCATTCACCACCTCTAAACCTTGTTCGTTTTCATTAATACCCGGGTGCCAAATATATGGATCACCTTGTGAAAAAACAAACCATGAAAATGATTGGAATCGATAAGAAATATATTGTGGGAGGTTTCCAACAACACTTGGAACCCATTCAGTTTTCAGATCATCGTAATAAACTTCGGATACATTCTTTCTGTCGTTATCTGTTGCACAACTCCAGTATAAATTTACGAATCGTGAGTCATCAATACAACCCTGCACGTTAAGTAGGGAGTTTTTTAACTCATCATTTATATCCATACCTAAGATGTCATCATATGAATTTACTGTCACAATATCATCAAGCATTACCGAACTTAGTGGATTTTCCGCTTTAACAAATCTCTCAATTATTGCTTGCGTCCCAGCGAACAAAACAAGAAATGCAACGACACTAAATAGAATTACTTTTCGGCTACATCCAAGTACTGCAACTGCAACTACCAATATAGGCACAGCCGCAAATAAAGCGTTATATCTCAATAAGGCAGCGTAAAGTATGAGCAATACAATAAGCACTACACAGACTATTCTGATTAATGTACTAAGCGATTTTTTGTAGCACATAATCGCAACAATCAGCGCAACGGCCAACAGCAAAGCATACGCCATCTGGACATCTTTCCATAAAACCCCTGATATATTGAAGATAAATGGAATAAAAGGAAGCAAAAATGGAAGTAACGACAACTTTCGCAAACGCGTTTTTGAGTAAACGATCGCTGCAAATATAAATACCGAAGTCCACAGCATGAGCAATTGAACAATAAGTAGCGAGCCTACCATGCCAGTCACCTTCATAAGTAACGACCAAACAAATACCATAACCGGCGGATGCCAATCACCCAGAGGTGTTTGTCCACTGGCTTGCATATACTGATTCATGCTGTCGTTACTCATATAACCCGGATAGAATACAAAGACGTTTGCGACTAAGCCAATAAAGCCGATCAGTCCAAGGGCCAATACCCAGTGATTACGAACCCAGAGGGTTACTGCATTAAATGGTTTTTTACGTTGCTTATTTTTTAGCATACTTCCCGGCGGCAGCACTAAATAAAACTTTTAGTACATGAAGATTTCCTTTTACTGGGCTAATCTTTGTAGGGGTTTTACCCTTATTTGGATATTCGCGTGTTACGGGGGTCTCTTTTAGCTTGTACCCACGGCGTGAGCTTTCAATAGCGAGAAAATAGTGCAGTTCGTATGTTTGGAAGATATCCCTAAATACAGCAATGTCTTCGTCACGGAGCAGTTTTGCACTGTACGCTCGGAAGCCGTTGGTAGTGTCAGTGTGACGATGTCGAGAAGCAATACTAATAAGCGGGGCGTGAATAAAGTGAAGCCCAACCTCACGTAATAACGGCGTATTAATTGCCTTACCGCCTGGAATAAAACGAGAGCCTTGAACGTGGTCGTACCCTTCGTCAAGAAGCTTAACAAAGTTAGGGATTGCTGTAATGTCATCTTTACCATTACCATCCACAACGACAACACCTTCATATCCCTGGTCAAGCGCCCATGCAAATGCCATACGCATTTGCGCACTTAGCTTACCCGGGCCCTTTTTAGTAAGCACAGCCCGTACATTTTGTTTTTTTAGAAATTCAGGCTCAAGTGAACCATCAGTACTACCGCCATCAGCAACCACGATGTCGATATTCTTTGAAAATTTCTTCATTTGCGTAAGTTGTTTTTGAATACGCTTACCTTCATTAATTACAAAAACACAGACACAATAGTTATTGTTTTTCTTGCTAAATTCTTGAGCGTCAAAGTCAGGAAAATCCCAGGTTGGGTTTTGCTTTCGGATGTCAGTTTGCTTCAATGTATTCTTCATATTAGTTAATAGTTTAACAGATTTACCCCCAATTACAGAAGTCAACGTTAAAGCTTCTGCTATCATAGATAGAATGAGATTTAAGGAAATACTTTTAAGCCAGAAATTTTGGCTTGCACTTATCTTCGTCTGTTCACTGCTATTTATAGCTATTCTTATAATCTGGCTTGTTCACGTAGCTTTATTTAATGGAGTTGCGATGACCACCTACGCAGCCAATGGAACGTTTCAACTTTACAACCCCCTAAGACGTATCACAGACGGTCAGATAATTGGCCTTGATTTCCCTTTCTTTCATGGAGTTGGTATTCCTCTTCTGCACCTACCTTTATTTAGCCTTTTAGGTCAGGGTGTTTTTGCTGCCGAGGTTGCCAAATGGCTTGTCTCACCAGCAATTTTTCTTATTAGTTCGTTTGTATTTTTTTATGCGTTTTTCCGTAACCTTAAAAAGTCTATTATTGCGCTGGCAATATTTACGCTTATTACAATAAGTCTTATTAGCGCGGTATTTTGGCCAGGCAATTCGCTCCTTGGTCTACGAGGAACTTTCCCGATTTTAATTGCGGCAGCTTTATTGTGGGAAACGCCAAGAAAGCTTAAAATCAAAAGCTTTGAAATAAATGCAAACGAAGTCATTGCGATTCTACTCTTAAGCGCATCGCTACTGTTTGGAACCGAGCAAGGCGCAGCGGCAATCCTAGCCTATGCAATTACTCAGTTCATTATTATATTAAGAAACAATTCGTTAGCTAATGTCATAAAACCAATACTATTTCTAGCATTGAAAGGCTTAGCAATAGTAAGTATTGCTATGTTAATCTTTACACTCTTCACTCAAGGCCATCCACTAGCGGCAATTCAATACGCCTTTTTCGATGTTCCGTCAGATCAAGGCTGGTACTTTGGCGCCGAACCACAAAACAACTTAAACTGGGGTAACCTGCTGCCACTTCTTTTTGAGCCACTCATGATACCGATCTGGTCGGTACTAAGCTTAGGTGCCGTTACATTATGTATCATAATTAAGTCTCCAAAACTTCAGCGATATCGCCACACACTCGCGTTTATGTATATCTACGGATTTCTCGCCTTTGTTCTAACAATCGGTGGATACTATCAACCGACAGCTCAACTCATTTCTTTCCAAAGAATGGCGGCGCTTATCTCGATTGCTACCGCGGTATTATTATTATTCGATACCGATACCTGGAGTGTAGTCCAACGCAAGGAAACTTCTAGCCGATACAAGAAAATAGCTCTTTATGCTGTACTTTCTGGAATCGTAATTATACTTGCTATAAATGGTACAAAAACAGCTCAAACTACTGTGCAGGATTTTAGAACTATCCCGGTGTTAAAAATGGCTAAAAAGGCAGTAAACGAAAGTGACTACTTTGTCGCATCAGACGGCTGGAAAGCAAGTGTAGATTCATTTAGGCCCTACATCGATCCAGACAAAACCGTCTGGTCAACATATACAAGCATTTATGAGACAATCTTATCTGGCCAAAAATTTAACCCATCAAAAGGCGGTGAAGACTACATCATCCATGCACTTGGAGATACCCGTCGTGATGCCTACGAACAGCAATTTATTGAAACAAAACCATACTATGCAATAACCTTAAAACCGAGCTACTTCGTCTTCGAAGAATGGCTATGGTCGAGCCATTGGAACTTCTATCAACACTTATTCACTCACTACGAACTAGTAACAGAAAATGATTCTCATTATTTATGGAAGTTAAAAGACAATCCAGAAACAAGTCCACAAAAAAAGACGATTGATATCAAAAACAATACTATCACCCTACCAGGCAACACAACTAATCAGCCTATAGTCTATTCACTGGATATTAACTATTCCGCAGAATCAATTATTCCAGGTACTAAAAAATTATCTCGATACTTACTTGATATCGAGAGTACCTACATAGCCCAGCAATATAGTATCTCTCTCCCGAATCATCGAACAACCTGGACTATCCCAATTATAGTAATGCCCAGCGAAAAAGAGATAACTATAAAAGCTCGTACAAGCGGCGTCTTCCCATCAGGTTTAGTGCTGAGTAAAGCCACGTATAACCAAACACCGATAGCACAAAAGAATCTAGCACCGATTATCGATGGCTTCTGCTATATAAAATCAGACGCGAATCAACTAAGTAATTTCTGTAGATAAGCTGTTTTATAGTTAGTTGTTATTTAGTAACATTCTTGCGTTCGAAGTCAGCGATTGAAACCGTACTACTAAATTCATCGTCAACAATATACTTTTGATCGTTTCGCTGTTCGCTTAAGATGCGTCCAATATATTCGCTAATAATGACAATAGCCGCAAATAATAGGAAGAACATAAACGATAGCTGTAATGAAGTGGTCGTCCAACCTTCGGCAACGCTGTGCCGTACAAGGTTAATAACAACTACGTACAATGCATATGCCAGGTTCAAGAAACCAGCTATAGCGCCAAGCCAACTAATGACTCTTAGCGGATGCGTTGAATAACTCGTAATAGTCTCGAGCGCCTGGACGGTACCACTACGAAGCCCGTGTCGCTTGTCTGGGCTAACAATTGGAGTGTAGGTAAGTTGCGATAACTTAAATCCAACAACTCGAGCAAGGTGCCTAATATGGCGGTGGTCACGGCTGCTATTAGTAATAGCGGTAATTGCCTTGCGGTTAAACGCCATAAGATAGGTTGCATTAAGCGGAATGCTGATATTCATGTATTTTCGGTTGTACCAATAGAAAATACGTCGCCCTAGGCCATTGCCCTTCATGCGAACACTACTCACACCTTGTACAATATCTACTTCCTGAGCTTGAGTAATCATATCCGGTAATATCTCTGACGGATCAAGTGTTTGGTCGAGAGTACATACGTAATCACCAATCGCTGCATCAAGCCCGGCAAAAATAGCTGTATCAATTTCATATTGCTTTGAAAATACTATTAAGCGAATTGCAGGCAGTTCTCCGAGAAGTTCACGAACTTCGCTTAGCTCAGATTCTGCAACATCATTAGATGCAACAATAATTTCATAGTTTGCATAATTTGCGCGAAGCGTTGATGCAAGGCGTCTTAGATACGCAGCAACAAGTGTACTTTGTGGTCTTAATATTACAACAGCGGATACGAATATATCCTGTACGTACCATTGCACCTCTACGGTCTTTGAGTTTTTACTACTTTTCGGCATATATATCGGTCAATCCTTCAAAAACATCATAAATATTGTCCAGCTTTCCCCCCATTATACAAGTGTACCCCTTAAGACCAAAATCTGATCTAAAAAGAATGGGTCTACTGTCATCATTCTCACTTTTCATAAGCACCGTTTTCACTTCCCATACCGATGTAGCGTAGGTAATATCCTTTAAGGCAGGGATGTATCGACTTACATCCGCTAGCATCTGACGAAAGTTGCTTTTTAGAGTAAGGCTCGCAAAGTATTCATGCGGGTTAGTAATTTCTGGATAGTTATCAGAATCAACCCATGACATATGAGGGGTATACCTAACATGAGAAAGTGTATGATATGGCGTTGTCGGAAATGGCATTATAGAGAAAAACGGCCCGTCCATTAACGTAACGCTAAAGTTTTCCATGTTTTTCGGAAGCTCCACTAAACACATTTCTGCAATTTCATGTTTCAGCGCAACCGTTGGAAGTTTTGATCTTCTATGGAGTACGTTAATTTGTGAATACGTGCAGTTAAAAACACGGGGTGTATTGTACGAATGTTTATCACTAACAAGCTTAATAATATTCTCGTTCTCTTCACCGATTGTAAGAACTTCTTCATTAGTAACAATAGTTATACGCGAATCTTCAGATATTTTTTCTAGTAATTCATCGCGTAACTTATACGAATCAAAGGCATACTCTTGCACCTCATAAGCTTTCTCAACAAGACGCGGATTAAACAATGAACGGATATTAGCTGGCACTGGTTCAATTCGCGCACCTATCTTTTTTGCAAGGCCTTCAAATTGCCCTGCATTCACTTTTGAAAGGTGTTTAGCAATTGCATAATATTTTGGAAAATCACTTTTTACTGCACTCTCATGCTCTTTCACGAAACGCGGGAAATTAACACTTGAACGGTGAGCCGTAAGCAGACTCCTCGGATAATGATATCCGTTATGAACACGAGCTTGATTTACATATGAAGCACGCGACATCATAACTGACTCTTTTTCAATTACAAGAATATTTTGAAGCCCTAATTCATCGCGTAAAAATAACGCTACACTTAAACCGTAAAACCCACCACCAATAATTATGGTGTCGTACCTATTTATCACTTCAGTGTCTTTTTAAACTTTCCCCAACCCCATTGAGTAAACAACCCTAAAATAATAAATCCAAATAGTGCAGACGGTAAATATAAAAGAATACCATTAATATGTGCGTGTACTAACGAGTGAGAGAATCCGAAGATGAGCCAGCTCAAATATCCAGCAAGTCCCAAAACTAAGCCGACATATAGCGCCTCTGTTTCGCGAATTTGCTTTTTTGTCATCCACATCTTACGAGTCACGAACAGCGCACCAAGAATAATCAAGAAGACAGCTGTTGATTGAATGTATAAACCGAATGGCTCGGAAAATTTGACTGGAATATGTATAACGGGAATAAGTAGGTACGTTGCTGTATTTACTAAAATCGCAGCAGCGAGCGAACCAGACTCTGCACGCTTTTCGTAATTAGCATAGCCATCGGTTGCTTCATAAAAAGCAGGTGCAATTGACTTCAGGTTCATATATGGATAAGCAGTATACTTATCTCCTGTTACGGTACGTTCTTCGGCACGCTGTGCTATCTTTTGGACCGATGCGTTCACACTTCCCGTATACACAGTAAGTGCACCTATATGTGTCCCCATAGCTGCTATCAATGCAATTAAAGACACGCCAATTGTAAGGGCTGCTGTTTTTGCATATGCTTTAAGCTTCGCTTTATTCAGATACAACACATACGCCATGGCCGCAAATACCATAAGAGTAAGTGTCGTAATGTATTCATACCCAGCTAAGTATCGTAGGTACAAAAGTACCCCAATAACGCTCCAAAACACAACTGTTGCCTTCGTTGGTTGACCAACCCGGTAGTAATACAGACTATACACAAATGGCGCAATCATTAAAGGTAAGGCCCAATACAGGTTTCGCCCAAAGCCAACAAGCATCGGTGCAATCGCTATACCGGCAACCGTAAAGATAGCTACATACAGACCGTACTTTTTCTTAACCCACAATGCGAAGATAGTGAATAACACAGCAGAAGCAAGAGCCGTTAAGAATTGAGACAAAGCAATGAATACTTTAGGACTAAAGCTCTGAAAGACAGTTTCAACCGCGGTATATCCAATACTTAAGAACTTTCCCTGTATTCCGAAGTGAGAAGAGTACGGAACCAACTTTGAAGCATCACAGTTGTCGACTAAACCTGAAGACCCTTGATTATCGTCTGTTTTTTGAGCGATCAGCTGTCCAGCAAATAAACTACTTTGGCAAATTATCTGGTTACTTACCAAGGCTTCCGAATCTTTATAATTCGATTTAAAATCTTCTAGTGAAACTGCTCCAAAGATATTAAATGCAAATGAAAAAAATAGAATGGAAGTCACCAACCAAAAAAACAACTTATTTTTCTTTATATCCCTTAACACTGCTAGTTATTATATCATCTTCACTTCTGTCATTGGGCTTTAAAATAACACAACTAAATGATATGATAGTTAAAAAGGTTATGCATGAAATTATTACAAAATAAAAATTCAAATTCTCGTCTAGTCTCTGGTATTATCATTGGTGTTTTAGCACTCTCGCTCATCACCGGTGTTGTATACGCCTATAACGTTAATCAATCCAATAACGAGCAGTCAGACTCTAAAGTTGAAGATGGCGTTGACTACAATGAACCTACCAACGAACAAATAGAGGCCGGGAACGATGCAAAGGAAGATGCTCTTACCGAAGAGCCGGTATCGAACACTGCAAGCCTTACTATCTCGTCTGTTAACCAGAATGACGACATGTTACAAATTCGAACAACCATTACAACTATCGATGCCGAAAGCACCTGTTCCCTTTCACTAACTTCTGGTTCAAACACATACACAGCCGAAGCGGGCACTCAACCCCTTGGATCATATTCTGTTTGTAAAGGTTTCGACATTCCTGTTTCCGAACTCAGTCCGGGCGCTTGGTCTCTTAAAATTAACTATATTAGTAATGGAGTTACGTCGACAGCGACTCAACAAATCCAGGTTCAATAATGAAAAAACTAATTATTACATCCTTAGCTTTTGTCATCGCTCTATCTTCGGTGTTAAATTTGATACCCGTTAATTCAGCAGAAGCAGCAGATGCTCGTACGTTTAACGCAGGCCGCATTATTGATGATGGTGTATTTACAAACTCAGACTCTATGTCTGTTGCGAATATTCAAAGCTTTTTAAATAGTAAAGTCCCCAATTGCGATACTTACGGTACAAAAATGTCTGAACTCGGCGGCGGTACTCGTGCGCAGTTCTTAGCATCACGAGGTATATCAGTTCCAATCACTTGTTTAAAGGACTACCACGAGAACCCTTCAACTGGTGAAAATAACTACGGCAAAGCTATTCCAGCTGGCGGCTTAAGTGCGGCGCAACTTATTTATAATTACTCACGCCAATTCAGCATAAACCCACAAGTACTTATTGTTACACTTCAAAAGGAAAATGGGCTTATTACCGATGAGTGGCCGACCCCAAAACAATATAGCGAATCTATGGGCTTTGGCTGCCCTGACAATGTTGCACCTGGAGCGCCAGCATGTAACCCTTCTTACGGGAGTTTTTCTGCACAGCTTTACCAGGCTGCACGGCATTTCCGGGGATATATAAATAACGCTCCAGGTTGGTGGGTTCCTTTTACGACAGGCAACAATACAATCAGATGGAGCCCTAATACCGCCTGTGGAAGTTCTGTAGTAAATATCCAAAACCGTGCAACAGTTGCCCTTTATAGTTACACGCCCTACCAACCAAACGAAGCTGCTAAAAATGCTCAATACGGGACCGGAGACGGCTGTAGTGCATACGGAAACCGCAACTTCTTTATGTATTTCACCGACTGGTTCGGTTCTACGTTTGGTGGCGACCCGGTATCAACAGAATTAAGAATTACATCTCCTATTACTATGTCGCCCACGCAACCAATACCTGGTCAGCCGACAACTATTAGCTATACGGTTAGAAACTTCTCAACACAACCTATAACGTATGAAACTTCTCTCATTCAATGTCGACTCAACGTCACTTCTAACTGCGATTCGCCATATACTGCTCCGGCAACACTTACATCGGGTGAGTCGCGCGTATTCAACCAAACCATTACACTACCAGCAGGTGGAAACTATTCTCTTACACCATTCTTCCTAAGAGGTGGTATTTGGAATCGTTTTGGGACTCAAGATAGTGGTACAAATTCGCTAAAAACAACCGTGTCTGATATGCGAATTACTTCTCCAATTACCTTCAACCCAACAAAACCTCGAGCTGGTGAATTTACAGTTGCAAGCTTTGTAATCAAAAACTTTGGTTCAAATACAGTAAATCTACAAACATCTGTTTTACAGTGTCGCTACGATACGTCTATAAATTGTGATTCAGCTAATGGCGGAAGTGTTGCATTACCATCAGGCGCATCACTGCCTGTTTCATATGGGTTTACACCTGCAGGCGGCGGAGTGCAAACTCTCATTCCTTTTTATATGGAAGGTGGTAATTGGTATCGTTACAACACCTTTGAATCTATTTCAACCTCAACTACCATCGATACACCAGATGTTCGTTTAACTGGTCAGATTACCGCATCACCGTCAAACCCAATTCCGGATCAAGCAACTACTATTAGTTACACAGTGCGAAACTTTGGCACATCACCCGTTGTATACGAAGGTACATTACTTCAGTGTCGTTTTAATACCCACACTGTTTGTGACACTCCATTCAGCGCACCCGTTACCCTGCAAGTTGGCGAACAGCGGACTTTCAATCATAGCGTTACTACAAGTAAGGCGGGTGAATATAAATTTGTTCCTTATGCACTAAAAACAGGTTCTTGGTATAAATACAGTAATGGAGTTGCTACCACTAATGAACTGTCTGTTTCAGTACCAAAATACGTGGCTGATTTACGCCTTACCTCCGCAATAACAACAAACCCTGTAAATCCAATACCTGGTCAAGCAGCAAGCGTTAGCTATACCGTTAAAAACTTTGGCACATCACCAGCGATTTACCAAGAATCCATATTACAATGTCGTAAAAACACATCTGTAAACTGTGATGGTATCTACCTTGGTGCAGTCACAATTCCAGCTGGTGATTCACGAACATTCACCGAATCTATCGAAATCCCAACATCAGGCAGTTATGTATTTAAGCCATTTTTCATGCAAAATGATGAATGGCACCTCTATAATGCGAGCCAATTCGTCAATCAAAAGATACTCACTGTCGATGCGTACGTAGCCGATCTCCGGCTCACAACACCAATCAGCATTTCGCCAGCTCAACCAACAGTTGGCCAATCTTCAACCGTGACCTACACTGTACGTAACTTTGGAACACTTCCTGCTATTTACCAAGATTCGGTATTACAATGTCGCCGCAATACAACTATAAACTGCGATTCAACCTATAGCGGAGTGTTCACTATCGCTCCTGGTGACTCGAAAGTATTCACTCACACAATTTCGATCACCGGGAGTGGTTCGCATATATTCGTTCCCTACTTTATGCAAAACAGTACCTGGTATAAATACAACCAAGGTACTGCCCCTAGTAACCAATTTGTAATCTCTTTATAAATTAGTCGACTGGTTTATATGTAGAGATGAGCGCTAACATACGTTCACGAGCTGGGAATGGTTCATAGTAGTTATGAAGAATTTCTTCAGCGAGAACGTCCAGGTTTGCTTCAAAGCGATCTTTATCAAAGCTCATAAAGTTTTGAGTCCTAAATATTTTCTTTACTGATGTTGCGCTTACTTCTTCTTCATCAACGAGCACTTCTTCATATAGTTTTTCACCAGGTCGCAACCCAATAATCTTAACTTTAATTTCCTCTTCTGGTATATAGCCGTGGATAGTAATAAGAAGTCGTGCTAAGTCGTAAATCTTAATCGACTCACCCATATCAAGAACAAATAAGTCGTTATTCTGGCCCATTACCCAAGCTTGTAAAATAAGATGTACTGCTTCAGGAATTGTCATAAAGAAGCGAGTTACATCTTTATGGGTAACAGTAACTGGACCCCCTTTTTCAATTTGTTTTTCAAAGAAAGGAATCGCACTTCCGTTACTATTAATAACATTACCGAAACGAACCGCACAAAAAGTCGTTGTCGATTGTGACTGAGACAAGATGTGAATAATCTTCTCAGCTGCGCGTTTTGTTGCACCCATAATGTTAGTTGGATTTACCGCTTTGTCAGTCGAAACAAGGATAAACTTTTTTACGCCGTGACGAATTGCAGTTTCAGCAACGTTTTTTGTACCAAATACGTTGTTTTTAATTGCCTCAGCTGGGTTTGCTTCCATAAGTGGCACATGTTTATATGCAGCAGCATGAAAGACCGTACTGGGCTTGTAAAGGCCGAATATAGCTTCTACTTTTTGGCTATCTTTAATATCACCAATTACATAGGTAATGTCAGCGCCCGGGTAATCTTCTTTAAGTTGATTTCCAAGCTCAAAGATACCGTTTTCCCACCAATCAAATAAAACAACTTTCTTCGCACCGTGGGCAACAATCTGACGACTCAACTCAGAACCAATAGACCCAGCTGCACCCGTAACAAGAACTGTTTGCTCATTTGCATAGTTACTAATTTCTTCTTGATCAGATTTTAGAATTTCGCCACCAAGCAGATCCTCAGCACGAACATTCCTAATGTGACGAATATAATCTTCGTCAAAATCTTGAATTAACACCTCAGAAATACGGGGGAGAATTTTATAGCCTAGTTTTAAGCCAACAGTTGATTCAACGATATCGCGCACCACCTTACCACGTTCAGATGGAAGTGCAAAAATAAGTTCTTCTACACTATGTTCCTTCACAAGTTCTGGTAGTTCTTTAGTAGTACCTAATACAGAAACGCCTTGTATTGCTCGTCCCTGCTTTTCAGCATCGTCATCGATGAAGCCTATAATATTAAAGGTATTGTCTTCTCTTTTTTGAAGATCTTCTGCTAAAAGCTCACCTGCTTTACCAGCTCCAATAATAAATACATCGATTAAATTCTCTACTTGTTTACTCATACATTACATTCCTTATCGTCTCGCTTAAAGTCTCTTGCGGTGTCCAGTTAAAATCAGCTTTCATCCTTGATATATCAGCCTTATTTGCATACACCGGTTCAGGATTTGGAAGTGTTTCAACTATTACTGGATTATCTTCTATTTTACTATGTTCTATCATTAATTTAAGTAGTTCTTCATTAGAGGTTGCTATGCCAGACCCAATATTATACACAAGATGGCGAGGCTCACCCTCTATAATTGCCCTGTATGCACTTACTACATCGCTCACGGCTATATAATCACGC
This sequence comes from uncultured Candidatus Saccharibacteria bacterium, assembly GCA_964523145.1. Classification (GTDB taxonomy): domain Bacteria; phylum Patescibacteriota; class Saccharimonadia; order Saccharimonadales; family Saccharimonadaceae; genus Microsaccharimonas. Next base: position 44,576 of record CAZFYB010000003.1, read on the forward strand.
AGCGAATCCCTTCTTGAAACTTCTAGGTTTTCTCTGGTACCAGCAATATATTCATTAATCTGCTTTTTCAACCTCATTATGAAAAACTTTTCTGCCATTGGGTAGCCAACTGGGTTAAACACGCGCACAACCACCACTGGCAATTGATACTTATTCACATACTCCAGTGCAATTTGCTCTTCGGCCTTTTTTGCTTCGCCATATGCAGAAGCCGGGGTAAGCGATTGGTCTTCAAGAACGGCCGACACAGATGAGTCCACCTCTCCATATTCAGCCGCAGAACCCGAAATAACAATTCGGCGTAATTGGTGCTCGCCTTCAACAACGGCATTCAGGATATTTTCGGTATATATTTTATTAAGAGTTACATCTTGAGTAGTATCAACAACGCCGGCACAACTAATTACAACTTCCGGTTTTGTGTTATCCAGTACGGCACGTATCGAAGTGATGTCGAGAAGATCGACATAATGCACAAGCCCTTTCACTTCGTCTATTTTCCGAGTAGTGGTAACAACTTCGTGATCTTGAGCGAGTGATGTGGCAAGAGCCGACCCTAAAAAGCCAGTTGCTCCAAAAATAATTACCTTCATTATTTCGATTCTCCATATAATTTTCGATAGTTTCGCCCTAGAACAGGGTTCGAATACAACTTCTCTATCTTATCTCGCGACAATTGCTTCATTATATCTAGCTTTTTACGATCCTTGTTTAAAACGGTAATTGCTTTAACAATTTCATCGACCGATCCAGGTGAAACAACATAGCCATCAACGCCATTTTCAAGTACCTGCGAAACCGCCCCAACATCCGATGCAATCGTAACAACCTTCATAGCCATTGCTTCTAAAATTGATAAAGGAAAGCCCTCGATTGATGACGGCAATACAAACACATCGGCAGCAGCAAGGTACCGAGCAACCTCCGATTGATATCCCAGATACGTCAACTTTGAATTTCCGATATCATCTATCCGATCTTTAATCTTCTTGCGCATACCGCCGTCTCCAATAACAAAGAAGTGAACGTTTTGTGAGTCTTTAGAGCCTATTACTCGTGCGCCCGTTTCAACGAAAACATCTGGGTTCTTCTCTTCTGAAAGTCGACCTACAAAGAAAACTGCGATGTCATTTTTTGGTATCCCAAGTTCACTACGAATGGCTTCACGGTTAAATAGCTCGGGATTAAATTCATTAATACAGTTGATTCCGTTTGGTATACATCTAACATCACCGCTGTTTAGTTTTGCCTCGCGATTGAACCTATCAACCACCGACTGGTTGTCACTCGTAAAAGTATCGATATATTGCACCGTTTGAATTGATTGTTCAAAGTAAGCGGTTCGATCATTGAACAGAGTAACAATAACCCTAAGGTTCGGATGACGCTGCTTAAGCGTTTCAAGCATCTCGAACGTAAAGCCGTTGTGAATAATATGCAGTGTATCAATCGAGCGAACGGTTATAAGCCTAGATACATATTCAACATATAAGTCTTCTTGTGTAAAAAGATTTGCAAGGTGAAAAATATCATTTGATATTTCTTCAAATTTATATTGCCATTCGTGCTTTGATGGCAAACCCGTTACGAACGTGATTGCATAATCGTCTTTTATTTCACGACAGAAGTTATATATTAACGTTTCTGCACCACCAAAAGTCATCCACGGAATTGTAATAAGTATGTTCGATTTAGACTTCCTTGTTACAACCGGATCTTGTAAGTTAATCATTGAGCTAGAAACAGACACCTCGTGTTTTATAAGTTCACGTTTCTTTAATAAAGTCTTTATCTTCTTTTTGTAATTAGGGTGTAATGAACGTATCGTCCTTAGATTATTCCAGTGGATTTCTTTATCTTCGACATATCGGGATTGCATGGAAGTTCTGTATCGGAATAAAGGTTCGGGCACAAGCTTTCCCCAGAATCCTTTTTCGGCTAAACTAATCCAAAATTCCCAATCCTCATAACCTATACCTGTTTTGTATCCAGTAGTAGCTTTCCAGGCCTCTTTTCGGAACATTGCAGCAGTGATAACGCTATTATTCCTGTACAGCAATAGTGGGTCAAATTCAACGTGCTGAAAATCTTCCGCAGTCACTCCAAACACACTCATGTAACTAGTAGCTATTGAAATATCAGGATTTGTTTCAAGGACGGTTACCATTTTTTCAATATATGTTGATTCAATCATGTCATCAGAATCCAAACATACAATATATTTGCCTTTAGCAGCGGCAATCCCATTGTTACGAGCTTTTGCCACGCCTTGATTCTGCTGATATATAAATGTGGCCCTGTAGCCTTCTTTTTCAATCGCTTTTAGTTTACGCTGACTTACTTCTTCTGGCGATCCATCATCAACAATAATGACTTCAAAATTAAGGAAGGTTTGCCGTTTCAACGAATAAAGCGTGTCATCGATAGTATCTGCACGATTGTAGTAAGGAATAACGACACTCACCAGCGGTGTTTTTGGAGTCCAGGGTTTATTCGTTACTACCCTAACCTTTTTTAGCATATGGCGCGGTCGGAACCGAATGACTTTCATAAATGGCTTGCGGAACCAATCTGGTAAATGGCGGGCAACTCGTATTTTTACCCCACGGATTGCACGCATTGGAAAATGATACACACCTGGAAACAACGTGCCTGTCAAAAAATCTCGCGTTTTAATAATACGTCCAAGTACTCGCGAATTTCGAAGCGAATTAATTTCATCCTTGGCTTTAAAAAGCTGTCCTCGAAGTGCAATAATCTCATCGGAAGATTCATCTTTGAGTGTTTGCTTTTCTAGCTCCGTTAGTTGTTCCTTAGCCCTAAAGGCAGCTTGCCAAAATACCGTATCGGCTTCGATAAACTTTCCATTAGTCGTAACTTCATGAAGTGCCTGCTCGAATTTACCTTGGAAGTAATATAAGAAAAAGCGAGCCTTGGCCATACGACCCGGAAGCCACGAAATACTATGTTTCTCGATACATTTTTCTGAATTGTTAAACTGAGCCGTTTGATCGTAAAAAAGCGATAACCAATATGCTTCATCGGAGCTCACTGTAATCGCAGTGTCAGTTAGAGCTTCAAATATCCTAGCGTCTTTTTTTGTTAAAGACCCTTTTTTGGCAACACCCCAAAACTGTGACACTCCATTTGTTGTAATTTCTTGGAGTAAGAAATTCTTCTTCCCAAATACATCTGATAACTGTCTACTGAGGTTCGCACGGTTGTAATACACGAAATGTTCAAGTGAATGATTAAACCAATACTCGGTTGGGCGCGTAGATTTAACCGATACTGTCGAGAATACAAAATACCCATTCTCATCTAGTGCTTTATAACTCGACTCGAGTACCCTTCCTGGATACGCTACGTGCTCTAAAACATCAAAGGCGGTAACGACAGCTTTGTTTTTTGCCTTGCTTGGAAAAGGGTTTAAATCTGAAGTTACCGCATTTAATCCTTTTGAATTTGCGATTTCAACCGCATCGCTAGAAACCTCAAGGCCCATTGAATCAAACCCGCTTGATGAGAACATTTCAAGCAGTGAGCCGTCAGCACTCCCTAAATCAAGGTGACTCGACACATCCTGTTGGAACAACCTGGCAAAAGCGTATTTACCGATTACTTCAGCGGCAGGGTTTGACGTGTAGTTTTTATATCCAACTTCAGTGGTGTCATGAGAGTTTTCAAAATAATTTTTATTGTACACATCTTCAAGATGCGTAAAAACTTCATCAACCATCATAAGTTGGCAGTTTTCACATTCTAAAATGTTTTTCTGGTCAGACCTATGACTTACGACATTCAGCAGGGAACTATTACAATAAAGACATTTTTCGACTTTACTATCAGGCATTTTCAGTCCATTTATGTGGTAGTTCGACTAGTCCACTCCACTGTCCCGTGCCTTTAACAGTAAATCGAGGGCCGTCTATAATTGCATCAACTCGTTGGCCTTCAACTTTAAATGCTTCGACAAGTAAGTAATAGGTACCAGCGGCGATATCAAGGTTGAAATCAAGTGAGATCGAACCGGCTGCTTTCCAATTTTTTTCGTGTTTTGAGAAACGGCTATTTATACCCGTAATATGTTCACCACTCGTTTTAAAGATATTAACGCCGATACTTTCAATATCTTCAACAGGAAGCCCTCTCCATGAAATTGCCGCACGCATCACCTCACCCTGATTGAAGCTTTGCTTTACTACTGAAGCATTGTTTGTAATTTTAACTTTAAGAAATTCAGCACCGTTTAACTTCTTTAGGTTACCCTCTTCGGTTTCTGAATCAATTTTGTCTTGATTTAAACGGCTGTACTGATCGGCAACCTTTTCAGGGTTCCCAATTTCAATAATTTCACCTTTATTAAGAAGGAGTGCACGGTTACAGAATTTACGAACTGTACCCATATCGTGAGTAACCAAAATAACCGTTTGTCCATCCGCTTTGTATTTTTCAAACGTATCAAGACATTTACGCTGGAAAGCCTCATCACCTACAGCTAACACTTCATCGAAAATCAAAATATCATTTTTTGCCTTAATGGCGATCGAAAAAGCTAAACGCACCTGCATACCAGATGAGTAGTTTTTTAGTTTTTGATCCATGAATCGTTCAAGTTCGGCAAATTTAACGATTTCATCGTACATTGATTCCATTTGCTTTCGGTTATATCCAAGTAATGCACCGTTTAGAAAAACATTATCACGGCCTGATAATTCTGGGTTAAAGCCGACACCAAGTTCAATAAACGGCGTAAGACTACCGTTCAACCAAACCGAGCCTTCGTTGGGTGTATACACACCCGCTAAAAGTTTAAGCAATGTACTTTTTCCACTTCCGTTTCGGCCAACAATACCAAAGAAGTCACCTTTATTTACTTCAAAACTAATACCATTCAAAACATGTTGAGTAGTTTTGTTGTTTTTTCTAAATGCGTTAACAAGCGTGTGTTTAAAAGAGGTGTTTTTTAGGTGAGGTAAAATAAAGCTCTTTTTTACGCCTTTAACAATAACTGCAGGTTGGTTGTCGTCCACTTTATATATCCTCCGCGAAATATCGTGATTTCTTTTTAAAGTAGAGCCAGGCAAACAGAGCAATCGCTACAATAATAACAAACGGTATCATTACATAAGGGAATGATACCGTATTCCAAATCGTAACAGATTGATCAGTTGCGATAATGTATCGTGCATCTTGAATGATTTGCACAATTGGGTTTAAGAAAAACCACTTATGAAACTCTTGAGGGACAAGTGAAAGTGGGTAGATAATAGCACTTGCATAGAATCCAGCCTGTAAAACGACTTCCCAGATATAAGTAATGTCACGGTATTTTACATATGCAGCTGATAAGATAAATGAAACACCCATCGCAAATACAAACAACTCAATTGAAAGTGGTATGATAATGAGCCAATCCCAGCCAGGAACAATGCCGTTTATAAGCGCAAATACAAAAACGACAATCAGACTAAGCCATAGGTTAATGAAAGCAGATAACGAGCTCGCAACAACAACCAAATACCTTGGAATGCTAATCTTTCGAATAAGGTCACCCTTCGCTACTACTGATCCAGCACCGATAGTTGTTGCTTCGTTAAAAAAGTTCCAAAGAACTACACCAATAATTAAGTATACTGCGAAATGATCAACACCCTTACCTAAAGGAATGATATAGGTAAAAACAACATATAGAATAGCGAACAGGAAAAGTGGTTTCAAAAGTGACCAAAAATAGCCAAGAACCGAGCCTTGATATCTAATCTTAAAATCTGTGCTAACCATTTCTCGCAAAATGGCTTGGTTTCGGGAATTGAAGTACCTCATATGCTCTTGGTAGTATACCACCCGACCACTGTATTGTGCTATAGTTTAGCCATCAGGATGAATAAAAAAGCCCTTATTATACGCAACGCATCGCCAACCGATTTCGGTGGCGCGGAGCGTGTCCCTGTCTTCATTGCAAAAGAGTTATTGAAGCACAAATTTGAAGTCCTAGTACTATCAAGGTCAGCTAAGTTACTCGCGTTTGCCAAAAAAGAAAATGTGCAATCAAAGCGAAGTTTTTGGTGGGCGAGGCAAAATTGGAGTGGCCCTAGAGTTTTTTTATTTCCTATATACCTAGTTTGGCAGCTTATCTTGTTTTTCTATTACGTAATACTTTTCCGAAACGAACGCCCAACTGTTGTTCATCTTCAAAGTAAGGATGACTTTATTGCGGGCACTTTCGCCGCAAGGCTTTTAAATATCCCCGTTTTTTGGAGTGACTATGCAGACCTAAAACACATCTTTATGAACCATTCTATTTGGTACAAAAACCCGGTAGGTAAGCTTGTTTATTTTGCAGCCCACTTTACTCCAAAAATTGTCGTTGTAAGTAAAGAGGATCTCCGTACAGTTACTAGCTTAATACCAAACGGCACTGTTAAAGATAGGCTCGTGGTTATATATAACGGTGTTTTCGATTCATACAAAAAGCATACAAAAAGCATTGACTTCATAAGTACTGCTCGGCTCGTAACCGATAAGGGTATAAAAGAGTTGCTCGAAGCATTCGCAAGCTTAACCAAGGATTTTCCAGAGGTGACACTATCGATTGTTGGCGATGGACCTGAAAGTGCTAGTTTCAAAAATCAAGCTAAATTACTTAACCTAAAGGGTGTAACTTTTCATGGTCATCAGGATAACCCTTTAGAATTTCTAGAAAAATCACGTATTTTCATACTACCGACATACCACGAAGGTTTTAGTATTGCCTTACTCGAAGCTTTTATGGAAGGTTTAGCTGTTGTTACTACTAATGTAGGGGGAAACCCAGAAATTGTTGATGATAAACAAAACGGACTACTCGTACCTGCAAAAAACGTTGAGCGGCTCTATCTTGCAATGCGAGAACTTATACAAAACCCAGAAATTGCTCAAAACCTAGGCAGGGCTGCTCGTAAAAAATATATGGATAATTTTAACTTTGAAATAATAATTCGTGATAAATTTATCCCCCTTTATGAGGGTCATTATGTATAAAGTACGAGTCGAACTTAGTCCACTCGCGTCTAAACATCTTTCCGGCGTAGCGCAATACACACAACTACTCGCCGATGCGCTATCAAAGTCAAAAGAGCTTGAAGTGTACGGGCATTACTTTGATTTCCTTGGACGACAACCTAAACCTATCACTAGAATTCCTCAAAAAAACATCTCTGCCAACAGACTTATACCCCTTCGCGTCTACGCAAAAGCTCAGAGCCACAAGTTAGCACCTGTTTATGATGTTCATTTAAAGCGCGTTGATCTAACTATCTTCCCTAACTTTGCAACCTGGCCTTCTATAAAAAGTGGCCTTGTCGCCACAGTAGTCCACGACCTAACATACATACACTTTCCGGAGGTTGTTGAAAAGAATAATCTCCCGCACCTAGAGCGCGTTGTTCCGCGCAGTATTAAAAGGGCTGATTTTATTATTACTGTCTCTGATTCTGTTAAAACAGAGATTATTAATACATTCGGGATATCACCAAACCGCTGCATTGTGACACCAATTCCACCAGACGAGGCTTTTTTTAAAACCGAAACACCAAAAAAGCTCTCTTATGTGCGTAAAAAATATGGAATTCATCCAAGTAAGAAATATATCTATTTCATTGGCAACCTTGAGCCGCGCAAAAACTTAAAAACACTCGTAGAGGCATATCAACTGTTACCAAAACAGATTAAAGATACATACAGTCTTGTATTGGCTGGTGGAAACGGTTGGAAGACAGAATCAACTAAACACGCCATTAAAGCTGCTATTGAAAGCGGAGAAGACATTAAACACATTGGTTTCATTGATCAGAAAGATAGTCCAGCATTATTCCAGTCAGCTTCATTATTTATCATGCCATCGTTATATGAGGGCTTTGGTATGCCAATCCTCGAAGCAATGGCAAGCGGTACCCCTGTTATTGCTTCAGATATACCCGTACTCAGAGAGGTTGGCCAATCATTTGCAAACTACGTAAATCCTAACAAACCAGCCGCTTTCAAGGAGGCTATAATTAAAGCACTAGGAAGAAATCCACCTACTCTTAAGGAGTTTCAAAAGTTCGTACGGCGCTACTCCTGGGAAGATAACGTTAATAAAGTTATTGAAGCAGTGCGTGTATTACGGTAATTGGTTATAATAGGTTTTAGTGAAAAAAATATCCCTCCTCATCCCCGCCTACAACGAGCAAGCTGTTCTTGATAAGTTGTTCGCGCGTCTTGGCAATCTTGCCAACGACAACAAAAAATACGATTTCGAATTTTTATTCGTAAACGATGGCAGTCGCGATAAAACTCTCCAAATGATTAAAGAATTTGCCGAAATCGACTCACGGGTCAGTTACGTAAACCTTTCGCGCAACTTTGGTAAAGAAATTGCGATGATTGCCGGCCTCGACCACGTTACCGGCGATGCGACCGTAATTATCGATGCTGACCTGCAAGACCCACCAGAGCTCATCCCAGAGATGATCAAGCACTGGGAAGACGGGTATGATGACGTCTATGCCAAGCGCCGCAGCCGTGAAGGTGAGTCATGGTTTAAAAAATGGAGCTCGAAAGCCTTTTATAACGTACTTCAAAAAGTAAGTAACGTTACAATTCAAGAAGACACGGGGGATTTTCGCCTCCTTGACCGCCGCGCCGTTGAGGCCCTCAAAAAACTTCGTGAATCACAGCGTTACACCAAAGGAATGTTTAGTTGGATCGGGTTCAATAAAAAAGAAGTACTATACGACCGTGACCCCCGTGCCGCTGGTGAAACAAAATGGAATTATCATAAACTCACTAATTTCGCGATTGATGGTATTACCTCATTTACCACCGCACCACTTCGTCTGTCTACTTATTTTGGGTTTGCGATTTCTATCATCGCCTTTATCTACATCATCGTTGTCGTGTTCCAAACAATCTTTTACGGCAATGAGCTTGAAGGTTACCCTTCTACCCTCGCCGTCATCCTTTTCCTTGGTGGTGTACAATTACTTTCGTTAGGTATTATTGGTGAATATATTGGCCGTATTTTTAATGAAGTAAAGGAACGCCCACTTTATTTCGTAGAGGAGTATCATGAAGGAATTATTAAGAAAAAACGCTGAGAAAATTCGTTATCTTTTTGTCGGCGGTTTTAACACGCTTCTTGATTTCGCTCTACTATTTGGCTTAGTTGCACTAGGGCTCGATAAAATCCCCGCTAATTACATCTCTACAACTATCGCCATGGTTATTAGTTTCTTTTTAAATAAAGATTTTACATTCAAAGTTGAGGGTAAAGCTACTAGGAAACAATTCGCTCTTTTCCTTATCGTCACTGCCATAGGGCTGTGGGTTATTCAGCCAATCGTTATTTTAATCAGCACCGCTTTCTTAGACGGATCAGGTATGAACGAATCGGTAATATTATTTATCGCCAAGGTAATCGCCACTATTGCATCACTTATTTGGAACTTCCTCCTCTACTCAAAGCTGGTGTTTAAAAAGGTAGACAGTTAATGCACATCGCCATTGATGCCCGTATTATTAACTCGAGCACCGGCCGTTATGTAGAACGCCTTGTTACGTACTTACAAGAAGTAGATTCAACCAACCAATATACCATCCTTGTTCGTGCCAAAGATGAACATTTTTGGACACCGCGTAATACTAACTTCACCGTAAAAGTAGCTGATTTTGATAATTATTCATTTGCCGAACAAACTGGGTTTAAGAAGTATTTAAAAAAGCTCAACGCCGACCTTGTACACTTCTGTATGCCGCAACAACCAATAGGATATCACGGTAAAACAGTCACAACATTTCATGACCTCACTCTTATAAAAACCTACAATTCCGATAAAAATTGGTTCGTATTTCATGCAAAACAATTGGTTGGTAAAAAAGTATTTAAAAAAGTTGTCGAAAAAGCTAATCACCTTATCGCTATCAGTAAATTTACCGAAATTGAACTTACTACTTTCGCCCCACTAGCTGCTAAAAAAACCACCGTTATTTATGAAGCGTCAGACGTCTCAAATATCGCTCCAAAAAAATACACCCTACCGTTTAAACAATATATTTTGTACGTTGGTCAGCAATCTGATTACAAAAACATTAAACGTTTAGGTGATGCTCATCAAATATTACTTGCAAAGTATCCTGACCTTGGCCTGGTATTGGTGGGTAAAAAGAACGCTTCAGCTTTAACAAACGAAGCCTACTTCGAATCTCGAAACTATAAAAATATTCTTTTTACCGATTTTGTTAACGACAACGAACTCAGTTGGCTATACACCCACACCCAGGCATATGTATTTCCTTCGCTCATGGAAGGCTTTGGCCTGCCTGGACTCGAAGCAATGGGATATGGCATACCAGTGGTCAGTAGTAACGCTACATGTTTACCAGAGGTGTATGGGCAAGCGGCACACTACTTTAACCCAACCGATACTAGCGACATAGCCGAAGCAATCGACCAAGTGTTGAGTGATGATACACTCCGTACCCGGCTTTCAAAAGCTGGCTACAAACAAATTAAAAAGTATTCGTGGAAAAAAATGGCCAAAGAGACCCATAAAATTTATATGAAAGTATTAAACAGCTAAGAACTAGCTTGAACGATAGTCAAGCGGCGGTCTCGGCCTTCACCCTCTGAAAACGTTTTAATATCAGAGTATTCGGTCGCTACTTGGTGCACAATCCGGCGATCAGCTGCGTTTAGATCAGCGACATAGGTTGTACCGGTGCGGCGAACTTCTTCAATCCATCCACGGGCTTCTTTTGCTAAGCGCTCAGCTCGGAGTTTTTTGTAATCAGCAATATCAATATTCACTCGAGTAAGGTCGGCGTTTTTATTACGAAGAACGGTTGAAACTAAGTACTGTAAGCTGCGGAGTGTTTCGGCGTTTCGGCCAATCAATAAACTATTCAGTTCGGTTGATGGTACATATAGCTCAATAACCTCATCTTCAACAGAGGCAGTAACTTCTACGTTTACTCCAAAAAAGGTCAGTAAATCTGCCACATAAGTGCGTGCGAATTCGATTGAAGCTTCTTTGTCCATACGTCCTCCTTTTATTGCCGGCCGGTATCCTTGGCTTTAATACGCGTTACGTTTGTAACCGTTGCTTCACGAGCAACTTTTTCGCGGGCTTTAGCAGTGGCTTTTTTACCCTCATTCTTAATGGTTTGGTCGGCAAGTTTATCCATTTCTTCAGCATCCCGTTTAAGCAAGAAGTACTGTTGAATTGCCGCAAAAATATTCGATGTTACATAGTACATACCCAATGCACCAGGCAGGCTTAACATAATAAAGAACATCATAATTGGCAAGAATTTAATCATCTTACTCATCATGACCGCGTTTAACTCAGCTTGGTCTGGTTGTTTTCCCTCACCAGCTTCTGAAAGCACATCACGGAGCCGTTTAGTAGAAGTTTGAGGCATCGTTTGCTTAGAAATAATGTACTGCGTGTAAGCTGCGAGAAGCGCTAAACCAACGAGGAATATGTTAATACCACTAGATGAGATTGCGTGTGAAGTAAGGTCAACAAACCCAAGGAACATTCGGTTAAACGAATCAGGGTTTGCTAAAAGCTCTCTAACCGGCGCCAGGTTTTGCATAAAACCATAGGTAAATTCAGCAATTTGATCACGGTGAGAGGTGAAGATTTGAATCACCTGGAACAATGCGATGAAAATAGGTAACTGGATCAAAAGCATTAAAATAGAGCGGAATGGCTTTACCCCATGTTTTTTATAAAGCTCCAGCATTTGCATACTTTCAGCTTGTCGGTTACCTTTATTTGCTTTTTTAATTTTCGCAAGTTCAGGTTGTAATTTTCGCATTGCCTTTACTTGGTGAAGTTGTTTAACAACCAGCGGCCATAGTGCAAAACGAATAATGATCGTAAAGATAATAACTGCAATACCAAAATCACCACCAGGGATAATCGAATACAACCATAGAAGTAGGTTGAAAATTGGTTGCACAATAAAAAGTTCAAAAATGTTCACAAAAGGCCTCGCAGGTGGTTATAACTACCGTATAGTATATCAGTTTTTGGCAGTTTTAAACAGATCAGCTTTCGTAAAAAGCGTGTCGAGTTGCTCAGTAATTTCCGCGTAAGGGAGAGTGCGTAGTTCTGGTGAAGTACAGATAATCACTACGTCATATACTCCATTAAGCCGGTGCATGTTCGTGCGGAGATATTCATAAAGGCGGCGGCGAATACGATTTCGCCCAACAGCACTTTTAATAACCTTTTTACTAACCACTACTGAAAATCGTGGGTTGTGCCGGCGGTTATTTTCAGTTGCTTTTATAGTGAGTGTAGGTGAGCGAACAGCCTTGCCATTTGTATACACATAGCGAAGGCTATTGTGGCCATGAAAACGAAATAAAGAACCGATCATAATACTCCTAGTATAACGTAAATAAAATCGCCGCTTGGATAAGCGGCGAAGTTGGTGTTAAACCGTCAGGCGTGCGCGGCCTTTGAGGCGGCGAAGCTTCAATACGTTACGTCCAGATTTAGACGCAATACGAGCACGAAAGCCATGCGTTCGAGCACGGTGACGAGTGTGTGGTTGGAAAGTTCGTTTTGGCATATCCCGATAATTATACCTCAGTCTCCCCTATAAATCAACGCCTGTATTTGCTTTTTATACTAATTAGTGACGTTATATATAAAAACTATCCCCACATTTATTTGGTTTATCCACACATTAACAGATATAGCTACGTGCTGTGGATAACTTCACTCCCTTACTCCCCTCTTTTTTCGTAACTTATTTATGGTTGTGGAAAACCCCGGCACTACCGTATAGTAATAGGTAGTTAATTGTTCAAATAGACGAGGGAATCCATGCAAAAAGATGTTCATGCACTTTGGCACAGTGTTTTAGGTGAAGTAGAACTCTCTCTTTCTGATGCAAACTTTGTGGTGTATTGGTCTAAAACTAAAATGTTGAGTTACGATGCGAATGAAGTTATCTTTGAAGTGCCAAATGTTTTTATTAAACGACAGTTTGAAACAAAGTTCGATGCCACGATGCGTGAGATCCTTGCAAAGAACGGTATTACGTCTCCTAATCTTACGTATACCCTACCAAGTAGTGGTAAAAAACCTCGCATTAGCCGTGAGACTACAAGCGATTCACACGAAGATATAGCGGCTCAACAAAATCCTTCCCCTCGAAGCTCGTCTTTAATAAGTTCTTCCAATTCTTCATCACGCGGTAATTTAAACCCACGCTATACATTTGATAACTTTATAGTCGGCTCTAGTAATGACCTAGCTCATTCAGCCAGCCAGGCTGTAGCTTCTAATCCGGGTACGAAATATAACCCCATCTATTTCTATGGTGGTGTTGGGCTTGGTAAAACTCACCTTATGCAAGCTATTGGTAATGAAATAGTTCGTAACAACCCTGAGGCGCGTGTACTTTACGTAAGCTCCGAAACTTTCGTAAATGAATTCCTTGATTATATTCGTTTTAAAAAGAAAGGTTTCTCTGATAAATATCGTAATGTGGATGTACTTATTGTTGATGACATGCAGTTCATTGCGAATAAAGAGAAGACTCAAGAGGAATTTTTTCACACGTTTAACTTCCTCCATCAAAATAATAAACAGATTATTATTAGTAGCGATAAACCACCACGCAGTATTCCAACCCTTACCGAGCGTTTACGGAGCCGGTTTGAAATGGGTATGGCAATTGATATTCAAATGCCTGATTTCGAAACCCGTTGTGCAATTATTAACGCGAAGGCGGCGTTATCGGGAAATACTCTTAGCCCAGAAACTGTTGAGTTTTTAGCAACAAACATAAAAACTAATATTCGTGAACTTGAAGGTGCATTAAATCAATTACTCGCTTTTGCAGAGCTCCACCGAGTTGAACCAGATGTCGCTACCGCCGAAGGACTCCTTGGAAGTGTTCGACACTCGCGCCCACAACACCTTACGAGTAAACAAATTATCGATCGAACCGCTAAGCATTTCCAATTAAAGGTTGAAGAGATATGCGGGAGTAAACGTGATAAACATATCGTAACCCCACGCCAAATAGCGATGTATTTACTCCGTAGTGAACTGCATTTAAGTTTCCCTAAAATTGCTGGTGAACTTGGCCGTAAAGATCACACCACAGCAATTCACTCTGTTGAAAAGATTGAAAAAGCTATTAAGCTCGATTTTGTGATACGTGAGCAAGTCGCTTCAATACGGGAGAAACTGTATGCCTAATACCCTATCTACAGCCTGGGTAAAAAATGTGTACAGCCTGCGTATAGCCCAGGGGGTAACGAGTGGGTATTCATCCACACCCCTCCCCTCTTTATCGAAAAACACTACAGCTCAACGTGTACAAACCCCTTTCTTTACTCATACTATACGCAACTTATCAGCACGTTTATCCACTCAAAAAAACCAACTTTTTAATCTGTTAAGTAACCACTTATACCCATTATCCACAGCACCTACTATTAAGAAGAATAAAGAAAAAATGGAAAGGAACACATAACAATGGAACTCAGTGTCACACAAGAAAACTTCGCTCGAGCTTTGTCAGCTGTGGGCCGTGTAGCAAGTACAAAAACGCAATTACCAATACTTAGTAACATTCTTTTAAGAACAGATGGTAATAGACTTTTAATTGCAGCTACAAACCTTGAAATCGCCACTACTCAATATATTGGTGCAAAAATAGCGAAACCTGGGTCAATCACTGTACCCGCAAAACTCATCTCTGAGTTCGTTAGTAGCCTTCCTAAAGAAACTATAGAATTACGAGTAGTTGGTGAAAATATCCACATCACTTGTGGGAAATACCACTCAATCATTAATGGGGTTATTGCTGATGATTTCCCAGAACTTCCTACAATTAACGAATATAGCTCTATTACCTACTCTTTAAATGTTGAAGAGTTTAAACAAGCGGTGTCACAAACAATTATCACCGCCAGTTCTGACTCGACTCGCCCGGTACTTACAGGTGTTTACTGGCACTCACACGATGGCTGGGTGTATTTAGCTGCAACCGATGGATATCGACTCTCAGAACGCCGCCTAGTGGAAACAAAAAGTGAAGTCGCGGCAATCATCCCAACCCAAACACTTCAAGAAGTACTTCGTACCGTTATGGAAGATACTGAAACAATTGATGTATTATTCGATGAGAGCCAAGTTCGCTTTAGAATAAACGAAGCTGAAGTTATTAGCCGTTTAGTAGATGGAAACTTCCCTGATTACCGCCAACTTATCCCGGCTCAATCAGATATTACCGCTACCTTAAATAAACAAGAATTTTCACGAGTCGTTAAAGTTTCAGGCCTTTTTGCCCGTGAATCTGGTGGAAGCGTCACCGTAACAGTTGATGAAGATGGTAAATCGGTTTCACTCCACTCTATTGCTTCAGAGTTCGGTGAAAACACCTCCGAGCTTGATGCGGAAGTGACCGGTAGTGGCCAAGTAACCTTAAACTCACGGTATCTAGCAGAAGCTCTGACTGTTCTTGATGCCGAAACACTCACCTTCAGCTTTAGTGGAAAACTTTCACCTTGTATTCTTAAATCAACCGCTAAAGATACAAATTATTATCACGTGATAATGCCACTTAAAAGCTAGGAAGTACTATGACCTCGGTCAGAAAACTCCAAATTCAAAATATTCGCTCACACACCCAGTACTCTGTGGATTTTTCACCAGAAGTAACGATTATTATGGGCGCAAACGGTAGTGGAAAAACAAGTTTACTTGAGGCTATTTATATTAGCCTTCAAGGAACATCATTTAAAGGGAGTGATAAAGAAGTACTTCGCAACAACAGCCCTTGGTGGCGTATTGATACCACATTGGATGATACCCAAGTACGAACAGTGAAGTTTGAACCCGAAAAAATTCTCAAACGAAAACAATTTACTATTGATGATATAACCACAGCACGCTTACCTGCTAAACAAAAACACCCGATAGTATTATTTGAACCTGAAGATTTACGATTGCTTCACGGTTCACCAACTCGCCGCCGACAGTTCATAGACCGTTTTATTAGCCAGTTAAACCCTCTCTATGGGCCTTCGCTCCGCAAATACGAACGTGCACTCAAGCAACGAAATAACTTGCTTAAACAAGCGCATATCGCTAACGATGAATTATTTGCTTGGAATATTGCTTTAGCTGAGCACGGTGCGTATATTATCGAGCAACGAATCGCCTTTATTGAACATATAAATAATAACCTTACAGCGGTATATCAAGAAATTGCCGGTACGCACGATGATGTATCGGTACATTATTCACATACTTTTGTGGGCGATATTAAACAAAAGATTTTAAATGAACTCCACGCCAACGTAACCCGTGATAGTTATTTAGGGAATACATCCGTTGGGCCACACCGCCACGATGTTATATTTAAAATTAATAACTACCCTGCCCTTGCTACGGCTTCTCGGGGTGAGGCGCGGACGATTGTCCTGGCATTAAAGTTTCTCGAGGTTGATATCATCCAAAGCTTAACAGATAAAAAACCAATCGTACTGTTTGATGATGTTTTTTCTGAACTCGATGCAAATCGCCAAAAACTTTTAACCAGCCGGCTCACCGGGTATCAAATTATAATTACCTCAGCAACGAGCCATGCTGGAGACTATTTACATCATATTACGCTAAGCTAATCTGCACTATATAAGCTATAAAGAATATCTTCAGGAACACTAGCAGCGCTATTCTTATCAATAGCGATGCGTGGTGAGACAATAAAGTTCCACACATTATTTTCTTTTTTCATCACAAAACGGTAAATATCTGGATCATCTCGCCTATCAACGACAGTAATAAGCTCACCCGTTAACCACTCACCTTTTTTATGCAGCGTAAGGTTGTTAATAATATAACTTCCATTTACAAAGGGATAGCTCGTAGTGATAATTTGTTGTATTTGTGGTGACTCTTCTTGTAATACTCTTTCAAAATATTCATCAGAATACGAAGGGTCGATAAGAATAGAGGTATTATTTCGGTCTACCGTAAAATAAGTAACAGTATCAGAATACTGCTCACCAATTGTTTTATATCCGTACGAACCTTCTTTCAAGCGAAGTGAGCCTGTTTCTGTAAGAGTGTTAATAACGGCATCTTCATTGTTCAGTATTTCAACTGAATACCCCTCACCTTTTACCGATACATTTACGGTGCGGTATGAGCTCAACTCAATAATAGTAATTATTCCGGCAATAATAACCAGTAATGAAATAACACCGATAATTATAGTTTTTTTCATATAAAGGGATTCTCGTATTCTTCAAAAGTTATTGTAAAATCAGGAACATTATACCCAAGGCTTTCAATGTATTTCAGTGCAGATTCTTTATATCCACTATATGCGTTAATAACTAAATCTGAAGTAGAGTCGTCTTTTTGCTGAATAGTAAATAGTAGCTGCGGATCTTCAAAACCACTTACATATATATATTTACCACCGTGTTGAGTTTCATCTCCACCTTCATTAATAGTAGTGATGGCGTTTGATTTATCATCACTTACGGTAATAGAAATCGGGAGAATTTCATCAGTCTGCCCCAACCGAACACTTGTTGTAATGGTTGTACCGGAAATCTGCAAATCCTGTGGCCGGATTGTAAGGGTGGTATAAGAATCATCTAAACGATTTTCACTATAATCCCACAACGCTAATTTAATAGTGTCGAAATACGGCCCCGTTGAACTATTATTTATACGAGTAATTTCTTCAGAAAGATTTATAAGTCCAAATAGTGTTACCGGGCTGGAATCCTCGAGTACACCACCAGTTTCTTGGCGGAATTCTGGTTCAAGATCGAGTGTTTCGCCAGTGTCGCGGTCGGTAATAACCGTTGAATCACCCCTATTAATGGCAAAAATCCCAATAATAACTCCAATAACAGCAAGAACACCTACTATTATAAGTACTAATTTTTGCTGTCGCGTCATGGTTTCGGTACCCCGTATCTTGAGAAAGAGGTCGCTTCAATATGCGCCCGTGAATAGTCTTTTATTTTTTCGTGAGGCGGGCTATATGGGTCGGCAATCGTAATACTTCCATCGTCCTTTACTCCAACCATCGCCACTAAATGCCCCACACTAGTAAACGGTGCGCTCCCCTGTCCACCCATCCACACAAAACCCTTACCGGATTTCACAAACTCAATCGCTTCATCCATTGATAACCTATCGGAGCTTATGTTCGTACCCCAAGTGGCATTCACTCCATTAATAAGGTTTATGTGGCTCGAGGTGCCTTGAGATTGGTCACCAGCTACAGCTGCAACGTCAACCGGTGTAATATTCCTATCTACTAATGTTGCTAGTATCATCGCCATTGAGGTTGGGCCACAGCCAACTCGGGCAATAGTACTGCCGGCATATACCTTCGCCGCCCATTGTGGATCAACCTGTGAATAATACGTCACAGAGCCTGATGGTGTAGCGTCACACTTTTCATTGCCTGTAGATGCGCTACTTAACTGGGTAAAGAATTCTTTCGCCCGAGTCCCTCGAGTGCCTTCGCGAACTTTTTCTGGCGAGTCGCTGGAACCCTCAAACACGTCATGGAAAAATACCGCTGCTTCAAGTGCCCCATCTTCACTGTTAGGGTATTTCTTTAATCCTTCCCAAACTGTTGAGCGGTTACCGCCTGTACTCGATTCCATATAGATATATTCAAGTTCGAATAAGATAAAGTCGTTCGTCACTTCTTCTGGTGCGGCTCCATAAGCATCGGCACTTCCGCCGTAGGTAGGGCTAATATATTGCCTATAGTCAGGATATTTAGTGAGTAATTGTTTAAGAACATTTACCCTACGGACACCATCCCACTGCACTAATCCCCATGCTTTCCCATAAGTATTACCGGCATTTAATAATTCTTCAGTTGATGTCACACCACCTTGAAAACGGAAAGGGTTTAACCCTGATTCAGCAGCCATATTTCCCATAATTCCCGATGCAGCTGCAGCATTTAACCCCTTTTCCATTAACCACCCAGAAATTTTATCTTCAAGGTGCTCACCTTTTAGTGAGGTAATAGCTCCACCAACCGGGCTTGCACAGGCGGTACTACAAGGGTCATAGAAAGAGATGTTTTGCGAGGCGAAATAATCTTCAAGAGCCGCTCGGCGCTCTTCGTTTTTGCAATCTTCGGCGCTCATTGCATTTACTTGTACTGGTAAAAAACCAACTAAGGCAATAGAAGATAGCGCCACTACTAAGCAGAGTGAGAAGTACGTTATGTAGTGAGGTAATCTTTTCATAGTATTCATTATGCGTTAACTCGTGGCCCAGTGCCAGGACTCCCAGAGTGGAGCGAGTAAATTATAAAATCCGTATGAGCCAGCATTTTCTTTTAGCCATGCATAGGCAGCGGTATGCTGCTTATTACTTACTGTACCATTCGCACAGGCGTCAAATAGTGCTTTATTCCCGCCGCCATGCCAACAAATAGTTGCGCCACCACGCGGTGCACCAAGGTCTACGGCCACTCCTAAACCGTGTTGGGTGCTGTCGCCACCGCGATAGCCTGATGATACTCCCATGGTTACCCCAGCCGCATGCGCCGCCTCGAGCATATTAACAAGGTTAGTAGAAATGAGTGATGAAACGGTAGTTTGGCTTTGGTTTGTAGGATATTTTACTGGGTCGTTAATGTTACAGACACGAATCTTTATACCGCTTCTAATTGATACTACTCCTCTATCTTCTGTTCGAGGATCACACGGGGTACTACTATAATCCGCTCCGGGTTTTAATGACCAACCTGAACCACGGTCAATAACATTGTCGGGCCGACCAGTATTTGTTGATGTCGCTGGAGCGGCAGCTTCCGGTGTAGCCCCCGGTTCTTTTAATGAATAAGGGTCATCAGTAACACCTTGCGCCTGTAACATTGAACCAACAACCATTTTTTCTAGTGCACAAGGGTCAGATACGCCATAGGTTGGTAATGCAGCGAATCGTGATTCATCACGCCCATAACTCGCTTCACGTGCTGCTGCTGTTTCGGAACAATACTGTTCTGTATAAATTGAAGGATCTGTTTCAAGCGCCCCATCATTTACGGCATATCCATAAATCGGTAAACCGAATGGGTTTACTGACGCTCGGGCAGATTGTGCCGAGGCAGAACTGGTGTTTAAAGCTTGCCCTAAACTTGTGACCGGGAGTGATAATACACTACTTACATCAGTAGGAAGTCGTAATACAAACTGTTGGGCGAACGAACCGGTGAAATTTGGATTAAATATTTGAGCAATAAGTGATTGATTAGCAAAATCTTCTTGGTTATTAGTTTGCTCAACTTCAGAAATTGCCGCAACTTCTTCAGAACTTAATAATCGTCCGCCAGCACCATAAGCACTTCCGTCTGTATCAACCCCTTCTTCCATAAGTTCATTTTGGCTCACGCGAATTGCACCACTTAAGGCATCGTAGTTATTTTGACCGTCAGTCTCATAGCCTACTGTTGGCGGAACTAAGAATAAACTCATTGCCCATTCAATTGCGGGTTGAGCAACAGAACCGATCCAATCACTCACCTGTTTAATTATTGGCGCATTACCGACAATATCTCCAAGCCAAGCGATCCCTTGCCCGATAGTTGCATTCCATACACTTGCAACACTTGCGAGTGAAGCCCAAGCAGGGTTTGTTGTGAGTAGTGAGGTGTAATCTTTTGCTACCATTCGCTCAGGACATACTAATTGACCAGCCGCTAAGGTTGTCTGTTCTTGAACGTCATTAACATTACAGGTACGAGTATATGAATTCGCTGAAAGATCATCAGTTGATATCAATCCATTTTCATACTGCATAAGCGGGCTTTGTTCTGCACCGTCTAGTAGTGAAGTGAGTTCGCCTATTACCTCTAGGTCACTATCACCAGCTTTTAACTTATCGTTATTTGGAATTAGCCCGGTTTCATCACCATAGGCAAGGCCAATATAACTCACCTTTGCCATATCAGCAGTAACTTGTTCAAGCGCACCCTTATCAACTGCTTCAACTGCTCCAAAAACAAGGTCGATAGTACTAATAATTCCAGCAGCCCCAGCAACAGCTAGTAGTCGTTTAAGAATAATATCTTTAGCGGTTCCACCGGCAAGGTCTTCATCGCTTAATGGCTGAGATCCAGATAATTTATCGAGGCTATTTTTTTGTTCAGTTAAACGTTTTTTACTTGCTTCGTAATCGGGCGCATCTTGGTCAAGCGCATCGATTTGACCCTGTATATCAATAGCCGAGGCACTTATGCCTGATCGTAGCGATTCACACACCGAAGCATCTGAAAAACATCCTAAATACAGTGACATTTTTTTCGATACTTTTCCGACAGTATTCGCCAAGACTGAAGCTTTGATTTTCGTCCGAGCCTCATCCATATTATTGCTGGTTTTTTCAAACGCCCGCCATTGGGTAATACCGTATTTTTTCATTAAAATTTGCCGAGCTAAAAATCTGGTCGCAATACTTTTTGTTTTCATATTATCTTTAACAAGGTTTTTTACTAAGGCTTTCGCTTCGGCATTTGAAGCAAGTACTTGAGTGGTCGTTCGATTAAGACTCCCCTCATTTAATCCCTCTTCTATAGTGACTTCCCAGGAGCGAGCATTTCCCCCTAATTGAGTCTGACCCTTAGGAGTGATGGTCATACGTACATTTCCGCCGGTACGTTCGTTTACGCTGATATCAATAATATTATCGAAATAATTCGCCCCATAGGTGGTCACTAACGAACATGATATTGAGGCGTTTTTACAAAACACTAACTTTGACTGAATGTCAGCTTCGGTACCACTAATGCCACTGGCAGATTTAAGCAGGTGTGTTGCAAGTAACCGAGTTGCAACGTATTCTGTGCGCCGCTCAACTGCATATCCAGGGACTTCACTGGCAAGTTGGGTAATATTTTGAATAAACATTTCCATTTTTAAGGGTAGTAACGCAAAGAAGATAGCCGCAACTAACCCAAGTCCACCACCACCGGCAAGTAGTGGCCAGTATTTCCTGGCTACTTTAGCAGTTCCTTTTACTTTAGACTTCTTTTTCGCTCCACTCACACGGTTCGCCCAACCACTGGCAACTGCATCACCCTCGGTTTCTTTTTCACGAAGTGATTTTTCATCCTCATTTTCATCTGACGGTTTTGAGTTTGCTGAACGCTCAGCCTTACCTAGACCCTTAGCGACATCATTTCCATACACACGGTCAAAAAGCTCATCAGACTCATTAGAGCTGATACCTTTATCTTCGTCTTTATCAGGGAGGGTTCCGGTCGCCATTACTAGGCCTTATTATACTCCAGTTGAAGGGTTTGGCGGCTGTACATTAGCCTGAGGATTAGTAGTGATGAGCTGCTGCTCAGTGGGGCTGGCTTGGATTTGAATATGCACGTGGCTTTGCCCGGCAAAAAACAACCCTTGTCCAATCGGGAAATTCGCTAAACGCTTCTTCTCTTCTTCGGTTAATTTAAATACATCTGAAAGCACATCAACCGCACTCGAAGATTGTTTTAATAATAGTTGCATTGAACTGTTAGCAACGATTGCTCGGCCCATCTTGCTGCCCATAAAGTCTTCAACATCTTGAGTAATAGTCGTTAAGCCAAGGTAATATTTACGCGCTCGTTTTGCTAGGCTAAACAAGAAGTTGGCCGAGTCATCGTACTTCATTAATTGCCACGCTTCATCAACGATCAACATGCGCTTCTTTTGTACTGTACGGGTAATGTTCCAAATATGGCTTAGAACGATATACATCGCCACTGGTCGAAGCTCATCTTCAAGGTCACGAATATTAAATACAACCATTGGGTTATTAATATCAATGTTTGATTGCTGGCTAAAGATACCCGCAAAAGTACCGGTCGTATATTTACGTAAACGTTGAGCTAACGAAGGTCCGCTCCCACCCATGTGGAGTAAGGTGTCATAGAGGTCACTAATAGTTGGCGGCGGCGAGTTGTGAGTCAATGGGTCGCTGGTAATACCTACCCGTGCATACGTGTCGATGAGTGCTTGGTCGAGGTCAGCCTCTTCAACTGGTGATAAAGCACCAATCGGCGCACCATTCGCACCGATTTGTGTACCACCAAGCATTAAACGGAATAGTCCATGTAAAGTAACAAGGTTTGCTCGTAGCGCATCATCAGCTTCATCAGAATCAATTACTCGTGGTAAATCAAACGGATTAATACGAGTATTTGAGTTAAGGCTCAAACGAATATATGAACCCCCTACTGCTTCGGCAAGTTTTTGGTACTCATTTTCAGGGTCGATAATAATAATTTCACTACCCAACATCATGCTTCGTAACGCCTCAAGCTTCACGGTAAATGATTTACCAGCACCAGATTTCGCGAACACAATCATATTAGCATTTTCAAGCTTAAATCGGTCAAAAATAACCAGTCCATTATTATGCATATTAATACCGTACAAAATACCCGAGTTATCAGTAAGGTCGGCACTGGTGAATGGGAAGCTGGTACTAATAGCCCCAGTATTCATGTTACGGCGAATTTGTAACTGGTCACTCATTTGTGGAATGGTACTATTAAGCCCTTGCTCTTGCTGTGAAGAAGCAACCTTACTAAATACCATTTGCTGGCCAAAAATAGTTTCAACCTTTTGCTGAACAAAATTAAGTTCATCTAAACTGTCGGCGTAAAGTGTTACATATAGTCCAAATCGGAAGAAACGCTCGGCGCCAAGTTGAATTTGATCACGAAGTTCCTCGGCGTCATTAATTGCCGCTTCAAGTCCAGGGTCACGTGTTTTACCCTTCTCATTACTAATAGATGCCGATGCTTCAAGCTGAGTCACTTTTTTACGCAGGTTATTAAGCACGATCTGGCTCTCGACTGGGTAAATATACATACTGACATCAAGCACTTCATCGATATTAATAAGCGAACTTAACCAACCGGTGTAAATCTGGCGAGGGTACCCATAGACATACAAAGTACGGCCATATTTTGTACCAAGCCGAAAGTACGATGCGTGAATTTCAATACTGCTCGGCGCAATTAAATCACGAAGCGTTGAAACACCCTTTAAGAAAGCCTGCTCTACTTCGGCCTGTTCGCGAGCTCGTTGTTGGGCTGCAATATCAACAGCAGTCGGTTGCTTTGCCATTATTGAACTCCTCCGGGTGTTGGTGCTTTTTTCACAAAAGTCGTTGCCATGTTATCGAAATTCCCGAGGGGTTGGCGCACCGCAGTATCGGGGTTGTACACGTTATAATATAACTCACTCAGTGCACGAGTATCGAGCTGGACACTTTGTACTCCAATCGTAAACATACCCGACATCACGACATCAACACGGTTTTTAATTTCAGTTTTTGCTTTTTCATACGTAGCGGTATCGATGCGGGTAATGTTACTCTGTGGCCGAGCGAACAGCTTACCAAAGAAACCTTTTCCCTGCTCGACTAAATTCGCGGCATCGCCTTGTGGGAAATATGGAACGACAATATAAAATGTTTTCTCCATAATATTTGCTTCTTGCGCTAAAGCATCGATAAAACCAAGGTAATCATCCATAAGGACCCCTAAAAGCATATTATCTTGGGTGCGGCGAATATCAACTAACTTTTCAATATACGGCCCAATATCAACCCGTTGTGAGCGAACTAAAATTTGTACCGGGAAGTTAAGCGAGTTTAAGAAGTTTTGGTAACTATACTCTACCCCTTCGCGTTCACGGTCACTCATAAGGTCAAAGTTAATTGATTTACAAGCAATGACAGCCCTGAATGAGCCATCAACCATAATCACCATACCATCACGCACTTCTGAGAGTTGCAACGTGCTTTGGGTTGAATTCGGGTTTTTAGGAGTCGGTTTAGAAGGGGGTGCTTGTGAACCAATCGGGCTGGCGGTTGGTATTTGCACCGGTGTTGGCGCAGCAGCAATCGGTGCCGGCATTACTGGCGGCATTTGCGGATTAGTAGGAACCCCATTTACGGGAGGTTGCTGATAAGGGGTATTATTTGGCGGCATACCTACGCTGGTCCCACTCCTTTAGTACGAGTTATCGTAACGAGATTATCACTTCTTCAGAATCTTCTTCTGCTTTTTTGTGCAGTCGATTCGCCTCATGAGCAATGGTCTCGATAGATAAATCGGGGTTGTTTGCAAGGTTTATTATATCAGCTGACACCACTGTATCGCTAGTGGTTGTTGAAGATTGTACCGGAACCGGCGCCGGAGCTACTGGCTGAATGGTCTGTTCTGCCTGGTGAGAGGTGTCATTGAGTGGCTGAATGATTGTTTGCTGAAAGTCTGGATACGGGTTGTAATGTGGTGTAGCGACCGTTTGTGCGTTAGTTGGGGCTGCTGCGGGTTGTACAGGCGGTGTAAATGCAATTGGAGCGGGTGTTGGTTGAACCGGTGCTGGTGCAGGGCTTCGCATGTGCTCAATCGCTTCTTGGCGTGCCCGTTGGCTACTCTGCCCCATCATCTGGTTAAATGATTGCGCAACAGGTGTGTTCGTATCAAGTACATCAGTCGCACTTTGCGCTTCAACATATATGTCGTTATTAATAATAGTGCTCGGCGTTCCGTTCATCCCTCGAATTGCCCATCCACCCGAGTCAACGATAGTTGCTAAGTAGCTTAATCGTTCCTCTGCTTCATTTTGCGATAAATCTTTAATAAGATGTTGTTCAACTACTTTTGGGGCGGTAATTTCAATAAGTGACTCAACACCCTCTGGATCCCATTTGCGTAAACGAGGTTTTAGGTAGAACGACACCATCGCTGCCATATAAATCTCCATCGGCTGATCTTTACGGAGCGGTAACGCCAGAGCGCCAAAAAAGACAATAATTGGCAACGGAATAATCGCTAACCCAATAAAAATTTGCGCCAACCCCCACGCTGCCGCCCCCGCTAACGCCACAATAATCAGGTAAATGAATTGGCGAAAACTAAACGGCCCAATGAGCTTGTCATCAGCTTCAACATCTTGGGGTACTTTATAGGTTGCCATTTATGCTTATTAGTATAGCAGGGTTAACGAATCTTACCGTCGGGCTGAATAGCTGCTAAGCCATATGCCCGACTAGCAAAACTCTTACCAGATAATTCGGTCATTATTGCTGTTCCCACTTCACCACTAAATTTACCTTGTAACTCAGGACTTTTTGTAATGTCTTCAACTGCACTGTTAAATCCATTTAATGCCACTTCAAAGTCTTGAACCTCTTTAGCACTTGCTCCTGGGGCTGAAGCTTTGGCCTGGAGCGTTGTTAAGTGCGAAACAAAAGCCTTTGCCGTGTCAGGTTTGAATTGGACAAGCTCTTCACCCTTAATACTTCCAAAGGCTGCACTAGTTCCTTTAACTAAGTCTGGAGCCTTACCAATTACTCCGCCTGGGTTGGCATTAATAGCTTCTTGAGCACGGCGAACAATATTTGCTTGCTCTTGTGGGTCTCTAGAAACCATTGTACCTGTTGAATCCATTCCTGACATTTGCTTTCGCAAAAAGCCAGTATCACCAATTTGAGCCGCATAATGTAATGCAGCTGCTTGGCGTGAACCACCTGCGGCTATTTCTGTGTCAAGATGAGCACTTTTACCACCCGGACTCATTGACGCTAGTTGACGAAGTAATGGCTGTAGTGCTTCTTTCAAATCTTCCGCTTCGGCAGCAGCTTTCGCCTTATCGGCGAGTCGAGCACCTTTGGTTGAATCTCCTGCTGCTACAGCTGTAGCAAAATTAGAGTTACGCCCGAGTTCACCAGCAACATAATCACGCTGTGCTTCTTTCGCAGCTGTATCTCGTCCACTATTTATAGCTCCTCTACGAGCTTGCCATCTTTTTACGACACCACGACCACCCTGGAAACTTCCCTTTCCACCATCTTCAACAGACATTGCGTTCGCATTCCTTAAGTTCAATCGACCTTGCCTATATCCTTCTCCAGCTTTTCGCAAACGATCCACAGGTCCTTTTTCGGTGTTATTTACAATACCGGCGAAGCGGTTCAATACACCACCGGCAGTCTTCATAACAATAGGGGTAATCGCTAAAGGAAGAATAGCGATCGCCGCTCCCATAATTTGTACGACAACGTTATCCGATGATCCAGCAACGATAACTGAAGCCAGTGCGGAAGCGCCGAATATACCGGCGATAACCGGGAACATTAATAATAGTGTGGTAAAGAACTTTCGCCATTTAGTAAATAGATCTTCAGTATTTGGTAGTAGATATGCAACGAATGCCAACGGCGACACAACAATAAGTAGAATAATAAGGGCTTGTCGAAGGGTAAGAACGAGAAATACGGTAACAATCGCAACAACTGCCGCAATCAATGCTGGTATCAGTGCCGAAAGCCCAACATAATATAATGCACCACCAACTAATGTTGCTGCCGTTACTGTTCCGACCAAGTCAAGCCATCCCCCGCCCGCTAATAATACCGATCCACTATCAACCGACTCCTCGAATGGAATTGAGTTACCTACCGAGTTGAATATGGTCATAACCGATGAACCGATAATATTCGAAGCATCGATCGCTAAAGCACATACCCAGAACGAAATATTTACAAGAATCGCTGCCACTACAAGTCGCGGCAACATTTTCTTGACACCATAATTACTAATACCAACACTGGTAAGTTGCGAGAAGATAATAATTAAGAACGCAATAACAAACGCAATGTTTGCAAGATTACGCATAATAACCCAGGCATTATAGGTAGCCGATGCCTCACCGTTTGCCCCAGTGGTCATTAAGGGTTGGACGACAAGGAGGTTTGCAACAAAACCATAGGCAGCATCAACAATGCCACCGGTAAAGGTTAGTACTGGACACACGATCCAGCCAATACCCGGAACTGTACAGGTGCTTGTCTCTACTGGCCCTACTACTGCTCCATCTGTGTTTGGAATATCAATAGGAACTTCTGGGTTTTCCCTAACCCATCCTAGCCATGCGGCAGCATTCTCGGTGATACCTTTTTGAACCTCATGACAAGAACGTTCGACAGCCCTATTGTGATACCCGTACATTTCAACTTTTCCGTCTAACGGTTCGCTACCCGCACCGTACCATTGTGTACCGCCAATAAAAGCGGTTTGGTAAGCGAATCCATGCTCAACTCTAGCCGGCTCACCATCTGCATTTTCACCAACTACGTATACCTTTGAAAAATACACATTAAAATCATTACTTGGTCCTGTATCTAAACCGGGTACTGAAGCGGTGTTTGAATTAATCTCTTTGCCTTTGTCTTCAGTTGATTCATCAAGCCATGCACGATATGAACTATTCGTTATAGAACTTATCGGTCCTAAATCTACCGCACTACATGCTTTCGTAAACGCATTGAGGAACATTTCATACCGAGCAGCCCCGCTTTGCACCGGGTCGCCTGCAAAATTCATAGTGTAGTATTTACTTTGTACGGCCGAATCAAAACCAGCTTGACGGGTATCGCCGTTATTCGTACCTACCCATCGTGGCCCCGAAGCTTCATAGGTGTAACCCATATCTCTTAGGAAAGCCGAGTAGTCACTCCCCCAACCCCATAGCTCTAGTGCAGGATCTACCGCATCTTTACAGCTCGTTTTTCCGTCTGGGAAGGTGTATCCATAGGCACTATTGTCATCAAACCACTTACTTGGCACGGCTACGCCACTATCCGCCCCAGTTAACTGGATTGAGTTATACATATTATTCTTAACGCAGTCACGCAAGAGTCGATAATACGCAGTTGATTGCGCTTCTTGATATGGAGTCGCTTCGTTTATTTTTGCATTAACTGATAATGATAAGAATGGGAGGATTAAAGTTATAGCTAAAAGCCCACTTAATCCTAAAAGAAAAGAGCGCCTAAAAGTAGACGCGAGCAAGGTGCGGCGATCTTGCTTTGAAGTGTTGTCTTTGGTGCCCCTATTTTTAATGAAAAAAGTCATAACCGGTTAGTCATAATTAAACACTAACCGGTTATGCTTTACAAGGTGTTGAAGCTATTGTTTAGGGGTGAACTCGGCTGCTTTTGCTAAGTGTGCAATTGGAGTACTTTTATCAACAGTGAACGTAGCGTTCATTAGATACCCATCGTTATCACCTTCGATGATGTTCTGACTACGGTTAGAATCTTGTTCGACGGTCGATACATAGGTAACGGTGCCATCGGCATTTTCCGTAACAGAATCCAAACTTACGAAATTAACGTATTGATAGAAAGTCTCATCACTTTGTTGGCCATATGTTTGAATGTGACCTTGAATGATAACGGCGTTATAATCAATCTGCTCAGAAATACTTTCTTGGATAGCAGGGTCGTTTATGTAATCACCATAAGCAGCAGCTGCAAATACTGGCGCGCTTGTTTCGGCAACTAGTTCACCATACTCACTTAACGAAAGGTTTGGGTAATCACCTTCATAACTTAAGTCGCGCATTTCTTCATTTGCGCCAGCCATACCCCATTCAGAGAATAAGCTTACGAAACCTTCGGCAACTTCGGCGTCCGGAAGTTCTGAACTTACTTCAAGTTCACTCACTGTAGGAAGACCGGCAACTTCAAGCCCGTTTTGAGCTGGTTGTTCCGCAACTTCACCATTTGGTTCGGCTGGTTCACCTGGTTCGGCAGGAGCAGCAGGGGCTGGAGCGGCTTGTTCGGGTGCTTGATTTGCGGCGTTAATGCCAAAGACTGCACCAGCGGCGATTGCTAAACCGGCAGCACCAACACCAATCATAAGGCCTTTACGACTTTTCTTGTTTGGATTGTTGCCTATAAGGTCGGCAGCTGAGTCTGGGGTTACAAGAAGTTTATTCTCGTTTGCTTCATGTAGTGAAGTTTTATCGAAATCTCGCACAGGAGCTTCCCTAAGACTATCAGGCAAGTTGCCAGAGTGAGGAAGGTTTTGAGTTTCTTGAGGCGTTTTATCCATGGTGGTGAGCTGATCCTTTTCTTTATAGATATGCTTCGATGTATCCTCAGCTGACAATATAATGCCATTGCTGTATGTGCTAAATATACCACAAAAGGTTAAAAAAGTAAAGAGCTTATGCAAGAAAGCTCAGTATTATACAAGTCTATTACTGTGGTGAAAAGTGTGGTATTACTTGCAATCCCACCTGAAAAATCGTACTCTATAGGTAATTATGCATACAAAACAAAAAATGAAACGAATCTTACCTGCACTACTGTTAGTTTTAGCTATTTCTGTATCAACATCCGCCTTTACTAGTTCTGTTGGTGCAGCAGTTGAGTGTGGCGGTGTTCCAACTTCGCTTATCCAATGTCCAGATAATGATGGGACTGTTGAAGGTAGTGGTTTATGGAGCATACTTATAATGACTATTAATGTATTGTCAGCGGGCGTGGCGGTGTTGGCGCTTGCAGGAATTATCTATGGCTCTGTGCTTTACACCTCTGCTGGTGGTAATCAAGAGCAAGTAAAAAAGGCTATGGGCATTATTACAAACGTGGTTGTTGGTATTATCGCCTACGCTCTAATGTTCTCGCTATTAAACTTCCTTATCCCTGGCGGGCTATTTAACGGAGGATCTTAATTATGAAAAAGCTTTTACAATCAATAATTCTCGGGTTTGGCTTCATCGCCTTTGTGGCGGCACCAATTGCGGTCGTAGCTACCCCACAACCAGTAGCTGCAGCCTGCGAATCTCGATTTTTAGGTATCCCACCTTGGTTTAGAGGCTTAACTGATGCTGATTGTAGCATTCAGGCACCTGAATCCGGTGAGGGCGGCCTGTCGAAGTTTATTTGGACGATTGTATTGAATATTATTGAAATTGCCCTCGTACTGATTGGATATATCGCCGTGTTCTTTATATTGTTTGGTGGTTTTCAGTATCTTACCGGGGGTGGCAGCGCAACACAGACCGAAAAAGCCCGTAAAACTATTTTGAATGCGGTGATCGGGCTGGCAATTGCCCTTGGTGCTGTGGGTATAACAAACTTAATTTTCGGATTACTTAATCAGTAGAAAGTATTATGAAAGATTTTCTTATAAAATTAGCAGCAATTGATATCGAAGCAGGTTCAGGTTCGGGCCAGGTAAACATCCCTACTATTTCAGCAGAACAAGTAGTGCAAAACGCATTAAACATTATGTATATGTTAATGGGCATTATTGCGGTGATCGTTATTATTGTCGCTGGAATTATGTATTCTACATCTGGCGGTGATTCTGGCCGTGTGAGTAAGGCGAAGAATATGATCTTATATGCAGTTATCGGTATTGTAGTGATTATCGCCGCCTTTGCTATTACTAACTTTGTTATTGGGGCATTTTAATGAAAAAGTTTCAAGGATTTATTGTCGCTGGGGTGATTGCCCTGTTTGGCGTAGCTGCTTTTGTACCAACTACCCCGGTGAGTGCGGGCGCTATTGATGCTATATGTAACGATACTGATGTGAATAGCACGGTATGTAACAATAGCACTCAAAGCACTGGCGATATTGTTGGAGTGGTTATTAATACCCTCTTGTTTATTGTTGGGGCGGTTTCAGTCATTATGATTATTGTTGGTGGTATCCGGTATACGATTTCCGGGGGTAACACTTCTTCAATAACTGCCGCGAAAAATACTATTTTATACGCAGTTATTGGCTTGGTGGTAGCAATTATCGCCTTCGCCATTGTGAACTGGGTAATTGGTATAATTTAATTACCTAACCCCGTCACTAGTGAATAAGGGGTTAACAAACTGAAAAAAATCTGCTATAACTAACCTAGATTCGATAAGAAAGGAAATATAACAATATGAAACTATTAACTAAGAAATCACTAACCGGCGTTGTTGCTGCTTTAGTGTTTGCACTCGTAGCAGTGTTTACACCAATGACACCAACAGCGAGCGCTGCAAATAACTGTCCAGTTGATCAGGGTATCGCTGGGGGTGTTGAATGTGCTAACCCAGGTGATAGCGTTCCACAAGACCTGTTTGGTCAAGGGTCAATCTTTACGACTATCGTAAACGTATTGCTCTTCATCATCGGTGCAATTAGCGTTATTATGCTAATCTTTGGTGGTATCCGCTACACTACCTCTGGTGGTAACAGCGCATCAGTAACTGCTGCTAAGAATACAATTATGTATGCACTTATCGGCCTTGTTATTGCTTTCCTTGCCTTCGCAGTTGTGAACTGGGTATTGGTTGCACTTACACCAACCGCATAGTTTAAGACTCACTTTTAAAACACCTCGGGTTTTCCGGGGTGTTTTTATTTGGCGGTACAACGTAAAGGTAAAAAAATAACTCCCATTGCTGGGAGCTATTTTTATAAGGTGCATCAGATTATTGAATCTGAATTTTCTTTGCTTGCTCTTGTTTGATCTTTGCAAAGCTTACGGTAAGGACGCCGTCTTTTAGGACTGCATCTACTTCGTCTTCTTTTACGCTGACCGGCAATGCGAGTGTACGGCTGAATTCACCCCAGTAACATTCTTGAATGTGCCAGTTTGTTGCAGCAGTGTCGTCACCGCTACTTAGGGTACCGCTGATTGTTAAGATACCATCACTGATGCTTACATCTAGGTCTTCTTTGTTTACGCCTGCGGTGCGGGCTTTAACCACCAATCGTTCATCGGTTTCATACACATCAACAGCGAGTTGACCCAAGAATTCTTCTTGGCTGTCATCCCATGTGTCGTCGCTCGCAGCAACGGCAGTATCGGTTGATGTTAGGTCGTCGTCACTTAGGAAAGCTGCGGCGAGCTCGTCCTCAATGAGTAGGTCTTCGTTCGGTTTGCGGGCCATGATATCCTCCACTTTCTCTAGGCTCAGTTGACAAATTAGTCCTTCGTATTATAACCGGCATATGCGGTATAATCAACTAAATGGGTGGTGTAAACGTAAAAAATACAATGATTGAGGGCCTCTTGCAAATGGTAGCCCCACACCCCTGTTTTGGATGCGGTAAAATAGGCACCCCAATATGTGCGAATTGTAAATATAACATCACGAGCGAACCATTCGTAGGATGTGTACTTTGTGGAAAACCTAACAGAGGTGGTATTTGTCGCCTTCATACTACAGCTATCACACAAGCATGGGTTGTTGGCCAGCGACAGGATACTTTAAGGTCAATTATTGACGCTTATAAGTTCCATTACATGAAATCGGCGGCCAAGCAGTTAGCTGAAATATTGCATGAAAGCTTACCTTTGTTTCCTGCTGATACGGTTATAGTCCCCATTCCTACGGTTGCGGCGCATATTCGTGAGCGCGGGTTTGATCATATTGATGTATTGGCGCGGCATTTCGCTTATTTGCGTGGATATCAAATTGAGAGAGTTTTACGGCGACACTCGTTTGCTACCCAGCATAGGCTTGATAGAAAGCAACGACAAAATGAAGCAAAGAATGCTTTTACTGTTTTGGAAAGTGTAAAGAGCGATGTCCCCTACTTAGTAGTGGATGATATTATTACGACCGGCTCGACTGTTTCGGCGGCTGCTACTGCACTGGTGGAAAGTGGAGCCAAGGGTATACTTGTTGCGGCGCTGGCGTATCAACCTCTCGACTGAACGCTGTGTATCTGTTAAAATATGCCAAGTACTCTGATTGGAGAGGTGACCGAGTGGTTTAAGGTAACGGTCTTGAAAACCGTCGTGGGGCAACTCACCGAGAGTTCGAATCTCTCCCTCTCCGCCAAGTAGTAATTATTGCCCCGAAGCGTTATGCTTTGGGGTTTTATGTTGTGCTTATACTTTGACGCACTATCTTCATTCCCCTATACTTATGGGTAATTATGACGCGATGGGCATCACGCAATAAATTTAACTCAAGTGCTAGAGGTTTTACGATTGTCGAACTACTTATTGTAGTCGTTGTTATCGCAATCCTCGCAGCGATCACTATTATCGGCTATAACGGTATTCAAAACAGAGCTAATGACTCATCAGTTCAGGCAGATTTGCGTCAATTAAGCACTAAGCTGCAGGCATACTATATTGATAACGGTAGCTACCCACAGAGTGAAGCGCAGCTCGGGACGATGAACTTAAGAATTTCGAGAGGTGCTTTCGGCAAAAACGCGAGCACGACAACTACAGGGGAGTATAATTTACTCTATTGTCGTCCGCAACCAGCTGATCCTACAAAATATGCACTACTCGCCTCATCGAAGTCGGGTAATCTTTATCAACTCATGGATGGATCGATGACAATTGTTTCAAGAGAAAGATGGGATTGGGAAAACGTTTCGAGTGCAGCGGTTTGTACGTCTGTAGGTGTGGTGACTTCAGCTTCACAGGTATGGTTTTATCATTCGAGTAATTGGCAACCATGGGTCGCTAGTTAATTTGCCACCCCCCCCTTCTCTCTTGACCTGATATCGCTCATGCTTCATAGTTAAAGCCAATGGCGCAAAGGGTATCACGCATGCTTAAAGAATATTATCAAACCTCAGGGCGAGGCTTTACGATAGTGGAACTGCTTATAGTGGTGGTCGTTATCGCGATTCTCGCTGCTATAACTATCATTGGGTATAGCGGTATTCAAGGACGTGCTAATGATTCATCTATTCAAGCTGATTTACGTCAAATTAGCACAAAACTGCAGGCATACTATATTGATAACGGTAGCTACCCACAAAACACAACCGAGTTAGAGGCAATCAGTCTTAAAGTGTCTAAAAGTGCTTTTGGAAGGCCTGCAGAGGCTTCTCCGGGTAGATTTAATCTACTTTACTGTCGTCCGCAACCAACTGATCTTACAAAATACGCACTTATTGCATCTTCTAGTTCCGGAAACCTTTATCAACTCGTAGAGGGATCAATCAAGACAATTACGAGAACTTCATGGGATACCTTTAATATTCCAAGTGCAACACTGTGTAGTAATGCGGGTATTCCCACGTCAGTTGCACAAATATGGTTCTATGAAGCGAGTACATGGCGACCATGGGTAGGAGGAAACTAGACCATGCGATCTCGCCAGGGTTTTACGATTGTGGAACTGCTCATTGTGGTGGTCGTTATCGCAATCCTCGCGGCAATTACCATTGTTGCTTATAACGGCATTCAAAACCGAGCGAAAGCTTCGGCGGCGCAATCTGCTGTATCACAGGCTGGAAAAAAAGTATTAAGTTATGCCATTACGAACGCTGATACCTACCCCGATACTTTAAGTGCGGCAGGAATTGCTAATAGTGACTCAACGAGCTATCAGTATCAAGTGAATAACACCTCTAATCCTAAGCAGTTTTGCATTACTGCGACAACTTCAAATATTAGCTATTTTGTATCAAACGCAACCCCTACACCTACTATTGGTGCTTGCGCTGGCCACGGGCTAAATGGAGCAGTGGCAATTACAAACCTTGAGTCTAACCCAAGTTCTGAAACAACCCCATTTAATAACGCTGGAGGAGGTTCGGCAACTCGAGGACTTTCGAGTTTGCAGAAGTTCTCGGGTGATAGATCAACGCGCCTCGTATGGGCCTCTGGAGCCGCTGGTGTTCAGAGCTCTATCGTTACTGTTCAGCCATCCACTACCTATGCAGTCTCTATTTACGTATATTCTGAATCAGGTGCAATACCAAGCTTTAACGTAGGAGCTTCTGACTACAATACGAACGTTCAAGGTATGCCGGCTATCTCTACTATTGGTTCATGGCAAAGAAGTGCACGAACCTACACCACAGCCGCTGCTCAGACCACTCTGCGTATATGGACAACTGTTGGTTCTGCCTCTACCTTTTACGCTGATGCAATCATGATTACTCAAACATCCACGATTTATGCATATGCTGATGGAAATACCCAAGGTTGGTTATGGACGGGTAGTGAGAACAACTCCCCTTCAACGGGTTCATCGTTTTAGATTAAACGTTAGTAAATCCAGCGCCACCGCCAGGTGTAAGAGCGCCAAGGACAAAGTTTACCGCAGCAAAAGCTAAGAAAGCGATAATAAGGCCTACGATTGCGTAAAGAATAGTATTCTTTGCTGCGGTGACTGACGAAGTGTTACCGCCAGAGGTGGCATAACGAATACCGCCAATAATAATCATAATGACTGCTAACGCACCCACAATAAACAAAAGAATATTTGTCACAGTGGTAATAACTCCCCCGTCACCAAATAATTCAGCCGGTTGACCAGTGCCGCGTGCAGCTTCGGCGCCTTCTTGGATTGCTCGTGCACCGACAGTTTCGAATGATCCTGAAAAAAGGATGGTAGCTGCAATGACGCCGAGAGTGAGGAATGTCAGTAATGTTTTCATATATTTAAAAAGTTATAAAACTATAGGGCAATGGTAGCAAATTATAGGCCTCAACGCTAGTCCCCCTCTCTGTTTTATGCTACAATCAATCACGTTGCACGGAGGAGCCCAAAGGGCTGCTGCGTGGAACGCGAGTCATGGGATGGAAACCATCCTTTGGCACAACATGGAGGAGTACCCAAGTGGCTGAAGGGGATGGTTTGCTAAATCATTAGTCTGGGGAGACCTGGAGCGGGAGTTCGAATCTCCCCTCCTCCGCCAAGTAAGATAACGTCACGGTTTGTGGCGTATTTTATTTGGTTTTTACCTTCCCTCCCTTGGTACCGCTCGTGCTATACTAAATTTGTAATGCCAACAGATGACCAAAACCGATCTTGGAGCCCAAATGCAGATGAATCACCTGAACTTCAGGACGTATCTGGAACTGAATTAGCTCCAGAGGACACCCCGGATAATCCGCCGATAACCTGGACTGCCCAAGAATATGTCCATATCGACAAAAGCCCAATGTGGTTTGTGCTGTTTGCTGTAGTGGTGCTTGGGTTAATCGCTGTTGATTTCTTTTTACTACGGTCCTATACCTTTACCGCTTTGGTAATTGTTATGGCTGTAGCGCTCATTATTTATATTCGCCGGCCACCACGCAGCCTTACGTATGCGCTGAGCCCTGTTCAGGGCTTGTACGTTGGCGAGCGTTTGTATACGTTTGATGAATTCCGTGCTTTTGGCTTGATTCAAGACGGCGAACACCACTCAATTATGCTTATTCCACGTAAAAGATTTGCCCCAGGAGTTTCGGTGTACTTCCCTGACGATGCCGGTGAACGAATTGTTGATATTCTTGGTCAGCAATTGCCAATGGAAAACTTAAAACTCGACCTAGTTGACGTTGTTGTTCGTAAGCTTCGACTGTAGCCTTTTCTCTGTAGTCATGGTACAATTACCCTTGTTCGTCTGACTTTTCAGAACGAAAGCACCTTCTAGTTACAAAGATAGAACCCGTTGTTCTTAAGACAACGGATTCTATCATATGCACCTGTAGCTCAGCTGGATAGAGTGTCGGCTTGCGGAGCCGAAGGTCGTAGGTTCGAATCCTGCCAGGTGTACCAATGAAAAAAGACGAGATATACTTCTCGTCTTTTTTCTTTTAGCTAATGAGAATGGGCTGGAGGTAGATTGATATTTGGCGAAAGTATGCCAACACCCCTTTGCCTTAAAAGATTTTCAAATTCAATCTGTTCAGCCTTTGTTTTTAATTGTCCTCCAATAGAACGATACTCTTCATAGGCATTCATAACCTTATTTGCTTTAGTAGCTCGTGGTTCGTGTCCATGTTGGAGGCCTGCCTCGATCATTCCTTCAACACTGTATGCTTCGGCCTCTCTTTGTACCATTGGGTAGCCAATTGATGGTCCATAAGGCTTTCTTAATTTTTGACTAACGTGAACAAGTTCGTGCGCGAGTACAACATTTGGTTTAAGAAGTTTTTCATTCGAATCGTTAAGGAGCACAAGGGGCGTCCCAGATACATTTACGGTACCTGCCTTTGTTTCGTATTTTCCGAGTTTTGATATAACAGCACCTCCTGCAAAATCAGGCATAGTGAATGGCCTATCTTGAAGAGTTGCTTCCATTTGGTCTATTTCCCTAAGGCTAATTCCCTTATTAAACATAGCTTTTCGCTGTATTTCCGAAAAACCTGCTGAATCTCCGGAAAGATGGACGGTATCACCTTCTTTGATTGAGACAATTGGCACTCCGCTGTCGCTAAAGCTAATGTGACCATTTATGAGGGTAGGGGTATAAAGGCTTGCATTGATATCTAGCAAAGAATGTGCGACTTTACCGAGCCTTGCTTGAACGTTAGGGTTACGAAGCTGGCGCTCCGTTCGCTCCGTAGACTGTTTTATTAAAAAAGATTCTGACATATGTATTTTAGTTGATGGTTTTATTTACATTAGCATAATTAGCCATTTATGTCAATTATCATTTGTAAGCTGATACGCTAGTAAATCCCCCCACTACCCGCTAAGATATAAAAATGAGCCTATTAACTATTCTTACCTTCGTCAAAAAGAACATTGAAACAGATGATATTTACACTTTTTCGTTTACCTCTAAGCGAAAGCTAAACCATAAAGCCGGCCAGCACGGCCTCTTTGTGTTGCCTGGTTTGTATCGCCCTCACCCCTTTTCACTATCGTCATCCCCAGAAGAAGATCTTATTACTTTTAGCACTCATACGGCAACTGGCAGCGCTTTTAAAAATAAGTTAATGAAACTAGAACCGGGCGCAAAAATGCTTTTCGTTGGCCCAATGTTAAACTTCACTTTTAAGAAAAATGAAACAAATTATGTCTTTTTGGCCCAGGGGATCGGTATTACCCCTTTTCGCTCAATGCTTGTCCATGCACAGAGCGCAAAGCTGCCTATTACAACTACTCTGATTCACGTTGATAGCAAAGCTCATACTTTTGAGCCACTTACGCGGCAGTATGCAACCAACGCACTCTACCCTACCAACCCCGAAGAGTTTCAGAATGCAGTAAAAATGCAGCCAACTGATCGACAATTTTATATATCAGGTAGTCCTCGTTTTGTTTCGAGCACAAAGCAAGTGCTGAGCGAAATGGGTGTTGCTCGAGGTAATGTTAAAACAGATACGTTCTTGGGCTATTAACGACAACCAGTAGCCCGGCTAGTTTAAAAGCATTAAAAGTATGCTGTATACTTATACCTATCATGTGGGCTAAGCGAAATAAACAAACCGCCTTTACCATAGTTGAACTTCTCATTGTTGTAGTGGTTATTGCTATCTTGGCAACTATAACTATCATTTCCTATAACGGTATACAGGAGCGAGCTCGTGAAAGTGCCGCCAGTTCTGCCCTCTCGCAAGCGAGTAAAAAAATTGCGATTGCTATGAATGACGGCACGCTAACGGGATATCCTGTGAACCAAGCTGCTTTCGATGCACTCGGTATTCCTACGAGTAGTGCCTCGTATCAATACAAACCCGTGCCACTTACCAACCCGACTGGTTATTGCATTACCGCAACCGTAGGCACAACAAGTTACAATATTACCCAATCTTCGCAGCCGACAAAGGGTGCCTGTGCTGGGCATGGAAGCGGAGGGGTGGCTGCTATTACTAACCTTTCAACCAATCCAAGTTTTGAATCGGGTGTGCCGAGCGGTTCAATATACAACGCGACAGCTACTATCGTTACTGACCAGGGAGTTACTTCTGAGACGAGCGCATTACGTCTACACTCAACTCGCACAAGTAACGGTGAGGCTATGAGGTTTGTCCAAGGCGGGTTCGGTGCACTTGGTGGATTGTCGGCAGGAACTACCTATACTCTTTCAGCGGACATGACGGTGCTTGGCGCATTTGCTGTAACGCAAAGTGAACAAAGGCAAATCTGCTTGCGCTGGAACCCTGGTACAAGAATATGCTCACCACAAGCACCTAATAGCGCAGGAACAACGCGCCTATCGGTAACGGCGCAAATCCCTGCAGGAGTCGAAGGTATTATGGTGCAGCTTAATCACTACGGTACCTCAACCGACCCCGATGTTATTATTGATTCAATCATGATTACCGAAGGGTCGAATACCTACAACTATGCCGATGGAAATTCTGCTGGTTGGGAGTGGAACGGTGCTCAAAACAATTCGTCCTCCACCGGCAGTCCATTGTAGTGAATATAAAAACCGCCCCAGTAACGAGGCGGTTTTACTTTATAACTTACTGTATATTAAACATCGACTTCAAGCTTAAAGTCTTGGCTATTACCTTCGCTATCAAAGTATGATTTTTCAAATACTAATGATAGGTTGTTAGCACCTTCAGTAACTTCGTAGGCAATTTGTCCGGTGTGGGTTTCACCTGGTGCAATTAACTTACGTGAAAATACAACAGAGCTATCAATAAAGCTTGTTTCAATAGCATCGTCACCTTCAAGTAGTGAGAAGTCGAATTGGCTTACGGTGATATCTTCGCTTCCAGAGTTTGTAACACTAATATCAAGCAAGATAAACTCGTTACCAGCTGCTGGAGTGTTTGCTGAGCTACCGCTTGGCTGATAATCACGAGTGACGGTATTAATCTGCACGGTCGCAATTGCATTTGTTGTGGCGTTATCAGAATCACTCGTTCCTTCATCGTTGCCACGGTTTTCGCTACTGTCAGTATCGTTCATTTCAGACTCGTAGTTTGCAGCTGAGATGATTCCCGCTACAAGCACTGCCGTAAAGATTAACCCTGTTAATGCGGCAAGGCCACCAGTAATGATTCCGGTAACAGCAAGTGCTTTGCCGTGTACGCGCTTAAGAGCTAGAATTCCTAATACTACCGCAGCAGTACCGGTAAGGAGGCCCCAAAAAGGTACCCAGCCACTGACGAAGGCGACAAGGCCAACGACAAGTGATGCAACAGCTAGTCCGTTGACTGGCGCTGGTGGCGCTGCGGCTACGGGTGCAACTGATGCTGGCTGTTCAACTGGTGTTGGCGCTGGTTGTGTTGGTTCCGGTGTCGCTTCTGGCACTGGAGTATCAACTGGTTTTTGTTCATCGTCTGGCATAATGGTTTCCTCACTTAAGTATATATAATTATCATACAGCACGTCTGCTATAATTGCCCATGCTGGAGAGGTGCAGGAGTGGTTGAACTGGCCGCTCTCGAAAAGCGGTGAGCCGCAAGGCTCCGAGGGTTCGAATCCCTCTCTCTCCGCCAAGTTGCTCCTTGTTGGCCAATTGATTAAACTATACTTATGACAGATACCCTTTTTACGAAAATCATTAACGGCGATATTCCTTCACATAAGGTATATGAAGATGATTACACCTTTGCATTTCTTGACATCCATCCTTTAAGTGAAGGCCATGTACTGGTAGTGCCAAAAATCTCCGTTGAATTTATTTGGGACCTCGACCCCGAGCAGTATGCCGCTCTTATGGAAGCTGTGCAACTTGTCGGTAGGCGCCTTTGTGAGGTTATTGATACTCCGTACGTTGGCGTGAAAGTGGTCGGTGTCGATGTGCCACATGCGCATGTGCATGTCATTCCTTTCGCTACACCGGATGAATTAAATAAAACCACCAATGATTCAACCGAGCCTGACCACGCGGCACTTGCAGTACTGGCTGAAAAGATTAGCTTTTAATGGCTGTATCGATCTTTGCAGTTGGTAAAAAGCACGAAAGTTGGGTAAGTGAAGGCATTGAACGATATCAGAAGCGTTTGAAAGCACCCTTTAATTGTGAATGGGTACTTTTACCACACTCAAGCTTCGAAGGCGACAGAGCGCGCCAGGAAGAGTCTGAGCGTATACTTTCGCGCATGAAACCTGATGACTATGTGGTGCTATTGGATGAACGAGGCAAACAACTCATTTCCCCGGCTTTTGCTACCCTGCTTTTACAGCAATTTACCGATTCGAGGAAAATAGTTCTTATTATTGGTGGCGCTTATGGTGTTGACGATACGGTTCGGGCTCGCGCCGATGTTGTATGGTCACTCTCTGATCTTGTGCTCCCTCATCAGTTGGTTCGACTTGTTCTGACCGAGCAGTTATACCGTGCCCAAGAAATAGCTCACGGTGGTGCTTATCATCACGACTGATTATTGACAAAACATCAAGCTTATGCTAGAGTCGTAGTAGTACACAACAAAAATACATACGAACCATGCAAAAGACATTTAACACATTACCTCTGATATTTACCATCGCAGTCGCCCTGGGCGTGTTATTTCACGATACCCATGTTGATCGTGCAAGTACTGCAGCTTTGGCATTACCGGCTCTATTAGCAACAGCCGGTGCGGTTGATGTTATGACAAAATCCGGTGATCACACGCATATTGAGCGCGCTTCAATGCCACGCCACGCCAACCCTATTCGTTCGGCTTTACCGAAAATTCAACCACGTGATGATGATCGCCGTTATATTCAGAATAAAAAGATATATCTTAACGGTGGTGATCAAAACTATATTTGGCCGTCAGTTTAAGCGAGCACTTCAAGTTCATGTTGCAGGCGTTCAATGAGCGCCTGTTTTTCGTTCAATTGCCGTTGGCTTTCTTCAACTAGCGTAGCGGGTGCTTTGGTAATATAGCTCTCGTTACTAAGGCGTTGTTTCAATATTTCGGCTTCTTGGTGGGTTGTTGCAAGGCGCTGCTCAAGGTTTGTTTGATGTTCGGCAAGGGTTTCAGCCGATACTTCGAGCCACGCATCACGGCCAGTCACCGCGAGTCGAACGCCATGTGGCTGATCAGTTTTAGTCACCTGTTTAAGTTTTGCAAGCCGTGAAATAAGGTGTTGGTTGTCATCGATCAGGCTATCGTTTTCATACACCAGTCCGTACCGTTCGTTACCAGGCAGTGAAAGGGCGACAAAACGAGCTTCGGTAACAAGTTTTTGAACCTGTCCGAATTCAGCGGCTGAAATTTCATTAAATTCAATCATTTCAGGCCAAGTTTCGCTCACAAGTACAGTTGAGTGCCATGGAAGTGTTTGCCAAATTGTTTCGGTAACAAACGGCGCGAAAGGATGCGCTAACTTCAGTGAAGTGTCGAGTACCCATGCAAGAAGATCAGGATTATCTTGATCTTTTGAAGCTTCAATATACCAATCGGCGACACTATCCCAGATTGCGTGATAGACCGCCTCACCCGCTTCTGCAAAGCGATACCCATCAAGTGCGCGTTCGATAGCTGCTTTAGCCGTGGTGAGTTCACTTACAATCCAGTGGTCGGCAAGGGTTTTAACGACTGGTTTTTGTGGTTGGTAGTTGTCACCGAGCTTATTTTCGATAAAGCGAGCAATGTTCCATAGTTTATTGCAGAAGTTGCGACCGGCAATGACGCGATCAACACCAAATGCTTGGTTTTGACCAGGGCTGCGACTCGCGATTAAGCCAAGGCGAAGGGCATCAGAGCCATATTCAGCAACGAGCTCAATTGGGTTAATGACATTCCCTTTACTTTTACTCATTTTTTGGCCGTGTTGGTCGAGTACCATACCGTGTAAATAAACATCCTTAAAAGGAACTTTACCAGTTGTGTAGATACCGAGCATGATCATGCGGGCAATCCAGCGGTCGAGCAGATCTGTACCTGTTTCCATGAGGTCGGTCGGGTAAAAACGTGAAAGGGCGCTATTCGTAAGGGCATCGGTAGTGATGAATGGCCATTGGCCGCTACTAAACCAGGTATCGAAGGTATCTTCTTCACGCTTGTAGGTTTTTCCATCAACAACTATTGTTTTTTCGTCAACGTTTTCGTTGAATATCCAGTCGTTTTCATCAGCAATGTTTTGGAAAGCTGGAATAGGAATACCCCATGGGATTTGTCGTGATAGATTCCAGTCATGTATCCCCTTTAAGTATTGGGTAAGTATATTTTGACGACCGGCTGGGTAAAAGGTAATTTCACCGTTTTCTATAGCCTGTAGGGCTTCTTCAGCCAGTGGTTTCATATTTAAGAACCATTGTTCTTTAATGAGCGGCTGAATAGGAAGCCCACTTTTATAGTCGTAGCCTACGGTGTGCTCGATTGGCTCTTCTTTACGAATAAGTTCTTCGGCTTGAAGTGCTGCCAATGTACGCTTACGGGCATGTTCGACATCAAGCCCTTGGAATTGTGAGGGTACGTTTATCATTGTGCCGTCAAAGTCGATAACTTGAATGCGTTCAAGGTCGTGGCGCTTGCCTACTTCAAAATCGTTCGGGTCGTGTGCAGGGGTAATTTTTACCGCTCCGGTTCCGAACTTCGGGTCAACATATTCATCGGCAATAATAGGGATTTCACGGCCAGTTAGGGGCAACATAACCCGTGTTCCAATAAGGTCTTTGTATCGAGGGTCATCCGGGTGTACAGCTACGGCTACGTCACCGAATAACGTTTCTGGGCGTGAGGTGGCGATGATAATTTCACCGATTTTATCAAGCATTGGGTAAGCAATGTGCCACAATGTACCTTTTTCGAGCTTGTGATCTACTTCAA
Source organism: uncultured Candidatus Saccharibacteria bacterium (assembly GCA_964523145.1). Taxonomy (GTDB): domain Bacteria; phylum Patescibacteriota; class Saccharimonadia; order Saccharimonadales; family Saccharimonadaceae; genus Microsaccharimonas. The sequence continues at coordinate 88,844 of CAZFYB010000003.1, forward strand.
TGTCAGCGTAGCTTGTTTGGTATTTTGTACTGTAATTTACGATTCGCTCACCTCTGTAAATGAGGCCTTCATCCCATAGCTTTTTGAATGTTTGGTATACGGTTGTGATAACTTTTTGGTCAAGGGTGAAAACAAGGTTTTCCCAAGAGGCGCTGACTCCGAGCGCTCGTACTTGAAGTTCCATGTTCCCCCGCTGTTGTTCAACGAAGCTCCATACTTGGCTATACAATTGTTCACGTGAAAAGTCGAAACGGCTTTTACCCTCTTTTTGGAGATGTTTTTCGTATACTACCCAGGTTTCAAACCCCGCATGGTCCGCGCCGGGTATGTAGATAGTGTCAAAACCGCTCATTCGCTTGTAACGGACAAGAATATCTTTTAGTCCCAAGTCTAAGGCGTGGCCAATATGCAGGTCCCCATTAGCATTTGGTGGGGGCATGATGGTACTAAAGGGAGTCCCCTTTCCTGTTGGATTAAAGGCACCACTCTTCTCCCACATGGCATAAATGTTAGGCTCGTATTGATTTGGTTCGTACGTTTTTGCTAATTTCACATGAAATCCCGTCTGTATTCTCACGTTTCTCTTGAGGTAATTATACCATGTCGCACTGATAGATGTGGATAGCTGTATAATGGTTTTATGATTGAACTTCAAAGGTGTGGCGATAAAGAGCAATGGGACGATTATTTACTGGAAAACGGAGGTCATCCTTTGCAATTATGGGGTTGGGGCCAAGTAAAAACAGGTCACGGATGGGTTGCAGAACGAATTTTTGCGTATGATGAAGATGTTATCGTAGGTGCCGCTCAGGTATTAGTGCGCCGACTCCCCTCTCCGTTTAGAAGTTTTTCGTATATTCCCCGCGGTCCTTTAGTAGATGAAACACACCGAGAAGAATACTTAAATGCACTGGCGAAGTTAGTAAAACGTGACCACCATTCAGTAACTCTTTCAGTTGAACCTGACGATCTTGATTTTGCCGCTCCAAAGGGTTGGATGCGCTCAACTAATAAGATTTTGTCGGCTGAAACTATTATGCTAAATCTTAAAAAATCTGAGAGCGACCTCTTAGCTGATATGGCGAAGAAAACACGTCAGTATATTCGTAAATCAGCAGCTGATGTAACGATTAAACAAATTCGTTCACGTGAAGAAATTGAAAAGTGCCTCGAGTTATACCGTATGACTGCGAAAAGAGCGGGCTTTAACTTGCACCGATCTCAGTACTACATGGATGTTTTCTTGCAAATGCAGGACCACTCCCCTATTTTTGCGGCATACGTAGATGATCGGCCAATTGCTTTCTTGTGGTTAGCGATTAGTGGTGCAACAGCTTACGAACTTTACGGAGGTATGGATGAGCAAGGCCAGGAGCTTCGGGCAAATTACGCCTTAAAGTGGCATGCAATTCGAAAAGTGAAAGAATGGGGCCTCGAACGCTATGACTTCGGCGGTATTGTTGCCGGGGGTGTCGCAACCTTTAAACAGGGGTGGTCAGTTGACACTACTCTTTTCCCGGGAACTTTCGATAAAGCTCTCTCCCCTATCTATCCCCTTTGGAGCAAAGGGTTACCGTTTGCTAAAAAAACCGTTCAAACAATTCGCCGTAAAAAATGAGATAAAGATTAAATTTAGCTTAAATACCGTCTGGGTTACGCCCAGGCGGTTTTTGTCATAGAGAGGCTTGGTTGAATAGGGAGTGACAGGGGAGAGGTGGGCTCGCACTTCTGAGTATAGTAATGCCCAAGGGTGGCAATCATTGCTGCATTATCGGTACAGAGTTGCATAGGGGCGTACTCGATAGGGAGGGGTAATCGATCCTGAAGGAGTCGGCGTAGTTCTTGATTCGCTGCCACGCCACCTGCGATCACCATTGAAGCAGGGGAGTATGCCTTATATGCAGCTTCTGCTTTATCAACTAACGTTTCAATTGCTGTTTGCTGGAAGCTCGCAGCAAAATTAGCACGCTGAACGTCATTTAAAAGCCCTGCAAGCTGCGTTGATGGAAAAGTCGTGTCGACATTTACTTCTCGCTGAACGGCCCTTAAAACGGCTGTCTTAAGCCCTGAGAAGCTAAAGTCGTACGTACCTTGCATTTTTGCCTTAGGCAGTTTGTATGCAAAAGGGTCGCCGGTTTTTGCAGCCTCAGCGATAGAAGGGCCACCAGGGTAGGGGAGTCCAATAATTTTCGCTACTTTGTCGAATGCTTCACCAACGGCATCATCTTGGGTTTGCCCTAGTAGTTCGTAATCACCGTGGTCTTTGAAAAGGACTAATTGTGAATGACCGCCACTGACGATGAGCGCGAGCATAGGGAATGTAGGTTGTTCTGAGGGTAGGGTAAGGGTAATGCCTTCAGATTGCTCGGTAAGAAAGTTTGCATATACGTGGGCTTCCACGTGGTGAATAGGGAGGAGTGGTTTGTTTTTTAAGAGTGCAATGGTTCGTGCGGCTAACGTTCCTACTAAAAGCGAACCAGATAAGCCAGGAGCGTAGGTTACGGCGATCGCGTCAATATCGTCCCAGGTAAGGTCGGCATCGCTCAGAGCCTGATCAATAACAGGGTTAATGACTTCAATGTGGCTTCGAGCCGCAACTTCAGGAACAACCCCGCCATACACGGCGTGAATATCAATTTGTGTGCGAACAACGTTAGACAGAATCTTTTTTCCATCTTCAATAACCGCTGCCGCAGTTTCATCACAACTACTCTCAATTCCAAGGATTCTCATCTGTTACATTGTACCATGTGTTGTAATTTGCCACCATGTTACTTGTACTTTGCTGAGAAGAAGCTTAGAATATTAAGCAAAGGCTAAGCTGAATTTCAGCAAAGGAGGGCACATGCGGTGGGCATTTGTTTGGTGTGTGAAAATTATTGTCATAAGTGTGTTGTTTTCCCTTTTGAACGCTGTGTCTAGTTACGCATGGTCAGCTTCTGAATATCCAAGTTTAGATTGGCAGAGCACAGAGATGCCGACAGATATGGCCTGTGAAGGGGTGACGCAAACGATCTTTGTTCATGGTGAGGGGAGTATCCGTGCTTGTGTAATGGGCCAGTCCACCAAAGTTGCAATGTATTACGCAGCCAGTGGCTCGGGTATAGCGGCTGCGATTAGCTTCCCCTTTGATTCACAATTTTATGGATTTGATGCCTGTGGGGGAATGTGGGGGTGTGTTTATAGCGATAAAACCGACACCTTAATGCAGTATTCCTGGGCAGCAAATAACGGCTATGCTGCTGAAATTTATAAATCTATATCATTGCATCTTTACAGCTATATCAATAGCAATAATGGGGGTATTCGCTATGGGCTCAGTAGTATGGCTGATTTGCGCTTAGAACACCCAAACGGTACTTTGCTGCCTGCCGAAGCGCTCGCGAGCTCGGAAAACGGGCAGTGGCTAGCCGTTGAGACTAAATATTATGGGGTGTTTTTGATCGAGGTAGAGACCTTGCATATCAGACGGGTTATTGCGCCGGGGTTTTCTTATTCACCGGGTACGTATCCGGCCGTTGAGCTTGCCGTATCTAATAAAGGCGATATGGTAGCGATCATGGGTAGTAGGGTAGGGATAAGCCTTGTCATTGTCGATCAAACGTGTGGTGATTCGCCTTCGTATGGCATGCAAACCTACTACTACGGGGCGGTCACCCCTTGTGGATATGTCCCTATTGACCTTGAAGCTATAACTCCGCGGCTTAATTGGGCATCGTATGTAAAGTTTAGTAATTTGGGGGATCGACTCAGTTTTATTACGAGTTCGTTTGATGGCTATTACCGCAAGGTGACGCTTACTTCAAACGACCGATTGGCTTTGGTGCGAAAATATCTTGCCTTGGGTGATTCATTTAGCAGTGGTGAAGGTGAAACGGACGATAGTTGGTATATCGGTGGTGGTGATAATGCCTGTCATGTGAGTCGGCGATCATATCCATTTTTACTAGGAGCGGTTTGGAAACTTGATACAAAAAGTGTTGCTTGCTCAGGGTCGACTATAAAAAATACTATACTGTCGAACGGGGAGGTTAATTCGCCGTTATCGGTGCTCTCGGATTTAAACCCTCAATTTGTAAGTGTTGGTATTGGCGGTAATGATGCGGGGTTGATGGGGAAGCTCAATACTTGCGTGGCACCGGGAACTTGCGGCTGGGCGGCGAGCAGTTCAGCTCGAGCTCAAACGGCTCGCGAGATTGGTGCGCTATACGGAACTTTAAGGGCATTTTACGATCAAGTGTTAGCGAGAACAGACGGAAAGATTTTCGTAGTGGGGTACCCGCAAATTATCTCAAAGCAAAGTGTTTGCCTGTCAGGAGTGGGGTTATTGCTTGATGCAACAGAACGAGAGTTTATTTACGAAGGTATCCGTTATTTAAACCAGGTGATGAAAGCCGCAGCTCTAGATTCTGCTGTTGAGTATATTGATGTTGAACATGCCTTTACAGGGGTTGAATTATGTTCACTGACTGGTACCTCTGTGATGAATGGTGTCCGCTTCGGTGATGATATGAGCCCTATAGCAGCCCTACCCACACTATCGATTATTGGTGCGGAATCTTTTCACCCTAAATCTAGTGGGCATGAATTACTGAGTAGAGTAATTACAGCTACCTATGTATACCCCGAAGATATTCAGAACTGTCAGGGGTGCGCTTCGAGCCTTGGCCTCCCTCAACCAAACTCGTATTGGTCGAACTCAACTACGAGTACTGGGCCAATACAGTCTTTTGGTGGGTTTATTGACCAAGTTACATGGCGAACCAAACAAGCTTTACAGCTTATGCTCCCAAAAGTTTCGTTTATGCCACACTCTGAAGTGAGAGTAGAGGTGCATTCAACCCCAATAACTATCGGGACATATACTGCAGACGATCAAGGAGGATTATTAGTTGATCAGATGAGTGTACCGAGCGAGCTTGAAAACGGATATCATACAGTGCATGTGTATGGCACTTCATTTGCTGGCCAACTCATTGATTATTATGATTTTGTCGCAAAAGGGGTTGAGCCGATTCCTGCGACTAGCGAGCCAGCTACGCATAGCCAAAATACTACTTTAAGTAGTACACCGAATCATTTGCTGGCGAACTCAATTGATAGGAGCGATACTCCTTTATCGCAGGCTAACGTACGGGGGTTCGCAGTTGAAAATACGGTGCCTGAAGTACTTTCATCGCCACACTCTATTCTCGAAAAGATTGATAAGCGCTTATTGCCCCTAGTTATCGCTTTCGCAGGACTGTCGTTTATCTTATTGTTGATAATTGTGGTCTTACTTATACGTCATCATATAAAAATACGCCGCCTGTTGAGCGGATAGGTATAATGGGGTATATGAATATTCGACGTGTTGTGAAGAAAATGATCCCTACTGGTGTATTTGAAGCTATTGAACCAACCGGCCATCTTGCCGAAGCTGTACTTGCCAACTTTAGGTATGGATTTCCCGCCCGCAAATTAAGGGTTATTGGTGTGACGGGAACGAATGGCAAGACAACGACATCAATGATGATCCAAAAAATGCTCCACGAAGCAGGTTATAAAGTTGCACTTTCTACAACAGTTGCTTATGGTGTGGGAAATGAGATAACTTCTCAGGCGGAGCATATCACCACCGCACAAGTAGGTGTTTTGCAAAAACGATTAAAAGGTTTTGTTGAAGCTGGCGCTGAATGGGCAGTGATTGAAACATCGAGTCATGGCCTTGCGCAGCATCGAGTATGGGGAATACCATACGAAATTGCTGTAATGACCAACATTACTCATGATCATCTTGATTATCACCGTACGTTTGAGCGATACCTTGAAGCAAAGACCCGCTTATTTAAGCTGGCCAACAAGCATGGTATGCGGTTTGGGGTAGCGAATGCTGATGATCCAAACGCTCAGGCATTTCTAAAGTATGTTGCAAATAAAGCAACATACGGCATAAAAAAAGGTGAGTTACGCGCAAAAAATATTGAACTTAAGTCGGATCACTCTACTTTTGATGCGGTAGTTGGAGATGATACTTACAAGATTAAGGTGAATATCCCCGGCGAATTTAACGTGAGCAATGCATTAGCAGCCGTTTCGGTAGGACGAAAAATGGGCTTATCAAAAACCGAGATTGAAAAGGGTATAGCAGCTTTGAAAACAGTAGAAGGTCGTATGAATATTATTGATGCCGGCCAAAAGTTTAAGGTTATTGTTGATTTCGCTAGCACCCCGGATGGTTTTGAAAAATTCTTTACCAGTATGCGGCCATTAGTGAAAGGTAAGCTTATTGCCGTATTTGGTTCAGCTGGGCGCCGCGATGCTTCGAAACGATCAGAGCAGGGTGCGATTGCAGCGAAATATGCGGATACGCTTGTACTTACCGAAGAGGATGATCGTGATGAGGACGGCGCTGCTATTTTAGCCGAGATTGCCGCTGGTGCACAAAAACAAGGTAAAACCGAAAAGTCCGACATGTTTTTAGTACAAGATCGTGAAGAAGCAATTGGTTTTGCGATGACACTCATAACGAGCCCTGATGATGTCGTAGTGCTACTGGGAAAAGGGCACGAAAAAACCATCGAACGAGCCGATGGCGTTTATCCGTGGAATGAAGCTGATGTCGCAAGGGCCGCATTAGAAACCTTATCAGAACGAGCTAAGCGAAACAAAGCTGCGAAAAAATCAGTCAAGCGTTAGGGTGGTGCAGCGAATATATCCGCCACCTTTCGCTAGTTCAGCGATTTCGGGAGTGATAACTTTCAAGCCTTTAGCCTCGAGTTTTGCAGTGAACTGTGGTGCATGTGCACTCATAATAACTGTTTCACCAGTTGAAACGAGGTTTGCGGCAAAAGCGTGCTGAGCCTCATCAAGCGAGAGGGTGATTTTATCAACTTCGTTAAACTGCGCTAACGTTTCTTGGCTTTGTTCGGTAAAAGCCTCGGGGCAATAAGCAATTAAGCCTTTTGAATGCTCCGTTGGGCCTTTGATGACTGATAGCGCCAGGTCAATGTCATAAAAGAAACTATCTTCCCAGCCAGATACAGGGTTAATAACTGGTTTTCCTTGCTCATCGCGTTGAGGGATAGTCTCTAATTGAATGCGAGTGTAACCTAGTGTGTCAGCAGCGAACTCTTGGGCGGCTTCATCACTTCGATACCCTTTGCCACAAAATAAGTAATCACCGCAAGCTAGAGCATCACCTTGGCCGCTAAAACGTAAGCCTTCGGGAACTTCAAGAACTTTTTTGCCAAGTTTTAATAGAGTTTCCTTAGCGACTTGTTCTTCGGCCCTTCGTACATTCGGTAAGCGAGCAAGAATAGCCTGTTCACCCCTCACTAAAGCCCAGTTTGCGGTGTATACGCCATCTTGGCTATCAATAGGTGAGTCGATAGAAAGTACTTTCACCCCGGCAGCCCCAAGAGCGGCACGAATTGAAATGTGCTCCGCCTGAGCTGTGACAGTATTGGTTTCAGGATCACCATAATAAGGGTTAATTGCTTCAAGGGCGCTAAAATGCAGGGCGTCAGACATCAGTACGGTACGGTTAATCATGGTCTTCCAGTCTAGTAGTAGTAATCTTTGGTTCGTGTGTAGTATAGCTTACGGTGAATGCGTTCGCCAATTTTTTTCCAGGCGGCATGCTTGGGTTTTGAGATGACATAGTCATAGCATCCAATAAAATCGGTGACCTCTTTATTAAAGGCTGTCTTGAACATACCTACACCGTGGTGTGGATGTTCGGGATTGTTGATTTCTTCTGAAGGAGGGGAGCCGCAAAAATCATGTATAACTACGCCACGCGATTTCGCCCACTCAATAATGCGCCACTGTAAAAGGTGACTTGCGCCATATGCGGTGCGTTTACGTACCGAAGCTCCATCCTTATAGGTACTTTTTTTGCCGAATGTCATTGCATAAGCACCGGCAACAACTTCGCCCTCAAATTCTTCCAAAGAAACAACCTCCAGCCCCGCCATAGTCAGCTTA
>CAZFYB010000004.1:0-93273 GCA_964523145.1 uncultured Candidatus Saccharibacteria bacterium
ATGGGTCAGTAGCTCAGCTGGTTAGAGCGTCTGCCTCTTAAGCAGAATGTCGTGGGTTCAAGTCCCACCTGACCCTCCATAGAAAAACCGCCTTGTCATAAGGCGGTTTTTCTATGGCTGTAGGGGAGGGCCCGTGGAACTAGAAGCGCCCGGTGTTCCATTCCATATCCACCCCGGGGAGTAGCCATCGGCAAATTCATACAGTGTCGAGCCTTTGGTAATTTGTACTTTAGTGATTTTAAAGTTCGCACTGGAAGATGATATGCTGCCGGGAGACATGAGCTGTGCGCTCGATAAATTAGTTATACCAGTAGGTACTGTCACAACGGCATTGTAACGCTTCCACCCGATATCAACGTTTCCTATCGGGAATAGTACATAGGTTGTTGGGCTTGAAAAATTTACTTCAATATTTGTGCCGGGTATCGATATAGAAGAGTAGAGATAGAACGAGAAATTGTATTGTTCGCCAGCCGTGACGGGCATTGACATAGCGCCTGACTTAAAAGCGATACGTAACTGTCCATTGACTGTCGTAGTAACATCATACGTTGCCTGACCGTCTGGACCACCGTTTGGAGAACGAGAGGTAATGTTACCACTGGGAGTTTGCGCCCCAAATTGTGAGCCATTTAACGCAACTTGTGGGTTAATGTGAAGGTTTGTAATAGCTGGCTGCCCATTTGTGCCATGCCCATCGCATCCACCCAGCGTTGGCGAGCTTTTGGAGTTTGAGACGAAATAGCTGACACTGTTTGTCGTTGCGGTAATACAGAATGTCTTTGGGTTCGATGAGTTATCGAAGCGGTACTGGTAGCTAACGCCATTTTCATTTTTTAAGCCAATAGCTTCGAGTTCTGCTTCGGTTGGAAAGATTTCGGCATTTTGAATCGCAAAGGATTGAATTTTTGTGTACGCTTGTTTGGCCGTTGCCTGAGCTGCCGAAGCTTTTGCTCGATTTTGAATACCGTTATAGGCTACGATAGTAATAGCTGCCAGGATTGCGATGACAACAACCACAATCAAAAGTTCCACGATAGTAAAACCACTACGATGCAGTGTTGTTTGCTGGGTGAAAGTGGTGCGTGATGCCTTGCGCGCCATAATTCCTTTTATGCTCTATGTAAAGAGGGGGCTGTGGCCGCGTTATCGTGCCACTTAGATTTATCAATTGCCAGCCAAATGAACCATACGAGTGGGAGGAAAATAGCCCACAGTACGAAGGTACCGTCTTTACCAAGTTTTTTGCCGATGTGATATTGAGCAATGAATATAAACACAGAGCTGGCAATGTTTACGATAGGAACGAGTGTGAGGATTGCCCAGTAGCCTTGCTGGCCACCGATTTCAAGCAATTTCCAGGTGTTGTAAAACGGAACCCAAGCGATCCATGGTTTGACGCCAGCCTTTTTGAATATACCCATTAAACTTATAGAAACGACAGCATAAACAAAAATACCGAATATAAGGGTGAATACGTAAGCGATAACGATAAACAACGCAAAAGCGGTAACGTCATTTTCGGTGAGCGTTATGTTTGACGATGAGTACGAGGCTGTTTGAACGAGTTGGCTAAGAATATTCATAATAGTTTCCATTGTAGCACGGCATTTGCTACGCTAAAGGGTATGAGAATTTTAGATGGACGTGAATTGGCTGATTTTGTGAAAGAGCGCCAAGCAAGGCAGGTGCGTGCACTGCGACAAGCGCAGCGAATTATCCCAACACTAGCGATTATTGTTACAAATAATGACCCAGTAATAGCAACGTATGTACGTCTTAAAGAGGCATACGGGGCTGATATTTGGATTGAAGTGAAGATAGTACACACTGCTCAGGCTGAAGTTGAAGATACAATAAAACAGTTGAATGACGACCCTACTGTTCATGGGATTATATTGCAACTACCTTTAGACGATCCTTCTGAAACCGATGCCCTTGTTGCGCTAATTGCACCCGAAAAAGATGTTGATGGGCTTGGTCCAGATGCGAAGTATATTTCTGCCACTGCTATGGCGATCGACTGGTTGGCGGCTGGGTATAACGTAACCTTACGTGACAAAGAAATAGCTATTGTTGGCCAAGGTCGGTTAGTGGGTGCGCCACTAGCGCGCTTATGGCGAAATAACGGGTTAACTATAACAACGTATGATGAAACTACGGGCGATTTAACGACTGAGCTTCGTAAAGCTGATGTGATCGTGACCGCTACGGGAGTACCTGGGCTTATTACTGAACATATGATCTCACCTGGAGCAGTCGTCATTGATGCAGGTACAGCTTCGGAAGGCGGCGTTATATTAGGCGATGTTGCGCCGGAAGTACGAGAACGCCAAGACTTAACGATTACCCCTGAAAAAGGGGGAGTAGGACCGCTGACTATTGCTGCGCTATTTGATAACGTGATCGAGGCAGCTCAAAAGCAGCGCGATTAAACACGCTTAAACGCCCAATGCTTCTTTAACGCGTTGCACCACTTGTCGAGGGGTGAGTTCGGCTTTTACGATATAACTATGAATACCGAGCCCGCGAATGCCCTTTGGAGCTTCTTCTTCGCCAAGGTTGGTCAAAATAATAACGGGAATATCTTTACCCCAAGGCTCTTTGCGAATGATCGTTAATGCCTCATCGCCGCTCATTTCTGGCATTTGCAGGTCAAGCAAAATAATATCAGGCGCAAACTGCTCAACGAGGGCAACGCCCCGTTCGCCAGTGTCAGCTAAGGCTACATCAAAACCGTCCGTCTCGAATTTCATTCGGTACATTTGGCTAATAACTGGGTCGTCTTCAATAATCGCTATCTTGGTCATGGTTATGTACTATAATAGCAAGTACTGATGAAACGCGAAACACACACCTCGAAAAAACGGACCCTTAACAGGTATAATGTGAATGTTTTTTTCGCTGAGCTAGGCGATGAATTAAAAAGCACCGTTGATTTACGTGAGCTGTTGTCGCGTTCGGCTACACTGATAGCCCAAACTTTTAACGCAGCCGATGCTTCGTTTGTCGTGTATACCAGCGAAGCGACTGCAGAGCAAGTTGGCTGTGGGCGATATGGTCATGTTTCGTATCGTGAGGCTCGGTGGCTTGATACCGAAATTAAAACGCTGACGAGCGAAACAATTGTTCGTGACGCTTTACGTTCTGAAGATGAGCTTATCCGGCGATTGATGGTGAGTCACCGCGTGGCAATTATCTTGCCATTGGTGCACCAAGGTAACTTGGCCGGCTATTTATTTTTAGGAGAGCACAAACGCAAAGGCTATTCGGCCAGGGATATTCGCGTCATTGGCTCTATTGCTGATGAGCTGGTTATTGCGATTGAAAATGCGCTATCGGTCGAAAAGATTAAAGAACTCAATGCTCGCTTAGAGCAACGGGTAGATGCAGCAACGAAAGAGTTGCGTAAAAGTAACGCCCAGCTGCAAAAACTTGATGAAGCCAAAGATGAATTTATTAGTATGGCGAGCCACCAACTCCGTACGCCACTCACCAGTATAAAAGGCTACATTAGTATGTTGATGGAAGGTGACGTGGGTAAGGTGACGCCTGATCAAAAACACCTATTAAGTGAAGCGTTTGTCAGTAGCGAGCGAATGGTTCGGTTAATTGGGGACTTTTTAAATGTATCGCGATTGCAAACAGGTAAATTTGTGATTGATAAACGGCCGGTGAATTTAGCGCGGCTTGTGCAGCACGAAATCGATGGCTTAGAAACAAATGCATCGGCACGAGGTATTACTTTCTCATACAAATCGCCAAAAAATATCCCTGATTTAGAGCTTGATGAAAATAAGATCCAGCAGGTGGTGATGAATTTTGCCGATAATGCTATTTTTTACTCGAAAGAAAAAACGAAGATTATCGTAACACTTAAAAAAGTTGGTGATGAAGTAGAGTTTACGGTAAAAGACAACGGCATCGGAGTGCCCGAAGAAGAACAGGCGAAATTATTTAATAAATTCTTTAGGGCGACTAATGCGCGGCGCGTACGACCCGATGGCACTGGTGTGGGATTATTTTTAGCAAAAAAAGTTATTACTGACCATGGTGGCGGGGTTATTTTTGAATCAATTGAAGGTAAGGGAAGCACTTTTGGGTTTAGGTTGCCGTTACCTATAAAGAAAAAGGCGAAATCCTAAGCGCCAGTTGAAATACGAATAAGTTCGTAAATAAGCCAACCAATCACCGCAACGATCAACACTGCAATAAGAATAGGTTTTGCGATTCGCTTATGATCAAACCACCATTGACCCACCTTGGTTCGGTTGGCGGCAGAAATACGAGTGACTACTGGTTTCGTAATAGCCGCATCGATGCCGGTGTATTGTTTATTGCGCTTCTTTTTTTGCTTATTTGCCATATATATTTTTAGTATACCAAAAACCCCGCTCGAAAGGGAGCGGGGTTATGGTTGTTCTGAATCGCTTCAGTGCAATTACGCAGAGTGAGCGGTCAGACTCTAGAGGCCAAGTGCACGGCGGCTTGCGATGTAGTAACCAACGCTTGCAATCAATGCACCAAGTCCTAATACGGCAACAATGTTTTCACCTACACCAGTTTGTGGTAGTTCAGGTGGAGTTGGTGGTGTAACAGGTGGAGTCACAGGAGTGTCAGCACACTTGCTGAGGTCCTTTGTGTACTTCGCTGTATCGAATTCGCTTTCCTTGATTGTAATAATCTTCTTGGTAGCAAGTTCACATACAGTTATCTTACCTGGTTCACATTTCTTGTTAACAGTAACATTAGCGTCATCGCTTTTGCTCCCGTTGTTTGTGTTGGCTGAGGCAACGTTCTTAAGAACGTTGTCGCCACACTTCAAGTCAGCTTCTTTAGTGTTCACCTTTGCGCTAAATTTAACGAAAGCGTTTGAACCTGGAGTGTAGTTACCGATGTTAATACCACCAGCAGTTACAAGGTTATCACTTACATTTTTAGCAGCAGAGTTAGACGCGTTCTTAAGGTACGTTGAACCTGGGATGTATTCAACACCTTGTGGAAGAACGTCTTTAAGAACTACGTTGTTTTGTTCTGTAGTACCAGTATTCTTGTACTCAATTTGGTAATCAACGGTGTCGCCATTTTTCGTAGCTACGTTTTCAGACCAAGTTGTTGTACCGGCTGCGCGAACTTGCTTGCTAACAGTGAAGTTAGGTTGGTCGGCTTTGATACGAAAGGTAACATAGCCAGCAAATTCGTTACAACCAGGTATTTTACCATCAAGGGCGTTGTAACCAAGTGTTGCACCGCTTGTAATGATGTTGTCAGAAAGAGTTGCGCCATCAGTTGCGCCGAAGTTGTGGATGGTTGCAGAACCAGGAACATAACGGAGGGCGATGTCGCCACCAGTAGTGTTCTTGAAACTTACGTCATCCCATACTTGGGTTGGGTTAGCGTTTGTAGCGCCAACATATCCAACAGCTTTAGTACCGTTGCTGCCGTTTGGAACGACTGCAGGGATTTCAGCTTTTGCATATGAACCAGTTGCGACTAAGTTTAAGTTAGAAGCAGCGTTGTTGTGGTAGTACATATACATTACGTACTCTTTACCAGCTGAAAGGCTGATTTCGTCAGCGTAGGTAGTGTTTGAAGCACTTGCTTCGCGAACTTGAACGAAGTTTCGTTCGTCACCGTGAGCTGGGTTGTCAGTGATCGAGTTAAAGGTAATATAATCTGCTGGTGCAGCTGTTGTGAACGTTTGTCGGCTTGGACCCCAAGCAAATACAGCGGCTGGAATAATGACTGCAGCAGCAATCATTGCAACAACAGCGCTAAATCGCTTCGGAGCACGACGGACGAGTGAGCTAATCTTACTCATATAATATTCTCCATTTCTTGATTCATCTCGCAGATAAAATCAAAAGTTATTAATTAATTGAACATTGTTGCCGAGTTGTTAACCGTTACAAATCAGATCATTACAATGTGCATGTCCGAATCCAAAAAATGGACTCTTGAGGAGTCGTTACTCAACTACGAGTGCGGTAAAGCACTCAAGTAGGAATAAGACTCCTCGCAATAAAGCTGTAGAACAGGTGAGTGGGCGCGCCGTTTTAAGGCAGCGCGCCCACTCACCAGTGGACCCTAGAAACCGCCGACTTCTCCATCGTTGCTTCCACCCTCGTTAGGGGGAGGAGGTGCAGAGGGAGTAGCCGGTGCCGGAGTCGTACCAGGAGCTTGCACTCCTGTTTCCGAACCCGGGGTGTTGGTAGGTGTGTCAACCACACCGTTACCGCCCGGCGCTACGGTTTGCACCGGAGGCGGAGTGGTTTCGGCGGGGGTTGATACCTGCGGAACAACGGGCTTCGTGCCGGTACCGACATCCTGACCCTTACCTCCATCGCCGGGCTGGCGATAGTCGGCGGGGTCATCGGACTTCGGAGCGACACAAACGCCGTTCTCGTTGTACTTCTCACCTTCGGGGCAGTCCGGGGTATCCGTCTTGCCCGGGGGCAAGGGCGGAGGACCTTCGGTGGCAAGGTTGCCGCACCGAGCCATGATCCAGATTGTCCGTCCGTCAGGAAGAACGATCTGAATCGCGCTTCGGTCGCCGCCAATTCCTGCATGATCCGCACCGACAACGGTTCCGTTCTCAACACCCGTGTTATGGGCGCTATCAGGAACATCATCGGGAGTGATCTTACTTGAGGCGATCGCGATGCCAACTTCGAGGTCGAGGTCGACCGCCGCCTGGGTTGCACAGCCTTCGCTGTCTACCAGGGTGGAACGGTCAACGTCTCGCTGGAAGAACACCTTTGCAGCACCGGCCAGCAGATCGGGATCCTTACGGGTCTCCATCTGCCATTCGTGTGCTGCGGCGACTGCCTCTTCGTTGGTTGAAGCATCACGGATTGCCGCGATGCCTTCGTAGTACCAACGATTATTGGTGTTGTCGGACTCCACGGTCATCCAGGTGGTGGCGCAAGCCTCCGGTTCTGAAGTCGAGTCGGGAGTTGCCGATGCCGTCGGCGATGGGTTCTTCATGGACGTTTGTCCATCTGTGCCATTTGCCATTCCCAGGAAGGGGATGGCAAAGACAACAACAAGCACAGCGGCGAGGCAGATGGCAAGAATGCCAGCAGCCTTACCGCGAGTTTGCGTGTGAGCCATTTCGTGACCTCCCTAGGTCGTCTGGTTGTGCGGAAGGTTGAGGTCCGCGGGGTTGGTGCTGATGGTGGTTGTCGTCCGAGGCTTGGCTCGCAGAGCAAACCGGTAGGCCAGAAGGGCGAACAGGCAGATGGTTGCCACGAGGACAACAATCTCCAGAAACGAGCCGGGGTTGTGCCCCAGCTTGTTTGAATACAGCATGATCATGATTGGGTTCAAGATCAGGGCAACAAGGCAGCCCAACAGAGCGCCGATTACCACATAAGACACGATGGTCCCAGTGGAGGTGGCTTCGGTCTGAACTACCGCGACAGCCGGGGACTTCCGCGAGCGGAGGTTCCTGACTTTCGTTGCCGCTGTGGCGAGGGGCTGGGCTGCGTTCTGCACGCGCTGGATCGGCGTGATGCCGGCCGCAGTGCGTGCAGTCTTCAGCTTTGCTTCCTTGTCCTTCAGGCCGGTGGCAACGGCTTCCTCGAGCGTCTTGTCGATAGCGACACGCTGCGTGATGCCGTTCTTGATGGCCGTGTTGTAGTGCTCAAGCGCCTTCTCGTAGCGGGAAACTCCCGGCTTCGTGAATGTGTCGAGCCCAGCGCGAAGGTTGGCTTCGGTGAAAAGGGTTCTGGTCATTGTCTTACTCCCGGTTCTCCCCATGGATGATTGCGCGGATGCGCATATAAATATGCGTTTCCGCAGCTTGCTGTCCCTGGGGTGGTCGGGAGCAGCGCGACAACCCGCTATATAGTAGGCTGACGTGCTACTCCCGAAAGAGTAAGATAAAATCTATAGCTTTATCAGTGCAAGACATGCACTGTAATGATCTGATTTGTTAACGTCCTCCTCACCCTGATGAAGCTTTCATACCTCACCCGTAATGATGTTATTAATGTATCACATAATGCTTATATTGTCAATGCTTAAGACAATATATTCATATAAAGCACAAGCTCTATCAGGAGGCTCTAAGGCGCTAATGCTATAAATAGACACTACATATGGGGGTATGTAGACATAAAAGGCACTAAATTTGAAAATAATTGACATTGTTTGTCAATAGGAGTATATTTTCGCCTTAGTGCAAGTTGCCCAAAAGCAACCCTTTTGCCCTAACCCGGGGTGGATTGTTTAAGAAGAAATTGCGCTGTTCAATACAAGAGGAACAATGACAACGAGCCAGTCGTGCGACACAAAGATCGCGGCCATTGCGGCCTGGATCTACAAGACCTACGGAGAGACTGAGAGGAAGACGCTGGTGGCCGATGTGGCCACTGAAGCTGCGCGTGAGCGCGCGGCAGCGGTCATTTATGGCCGCTATGCATCCGAGATCAACAACAGCCCTTCGAAGCTGAAGGAGCTCCTCGCTGAGCTTGCTCAGCTTCCGGACCGCAACCATAAGGAGGCGGTCGATAGGGTGAGACGAACTCACCTCAGTGCAATTCGTGAA
Organism: uncultured Candidatus Saccharibacteria bacterium; assembly: GCA_964523145.1. Classification (GTDB taxonomy): domain Bacteria; phylum Patescibacteriota; class Saccharimonadia; order Saccharimonadales; family Saccharimonadaceae; genus Microsaccharimonas. Next base: position 8,552 of record CAZFYB010000004.1, read on the forward strand.
GCACTCGCCGAACTGAGCCGAACAAAGCTCGCTTCGGCAGTGCAGGCTCATCTCGCCAAGACGGCAGCCAAGGAGACCAAGACAAGGGTCTCTGCCTACGGACGCGAGATGGCTATCGCATGACCGGTACGGTAACGACTAGTGAGATCCGTATCCCCATCCCCGCCAGGGACAGGGATTTGGTAATCTCCGAGTATGTGGACGCCCTGGTAAAAGGGGTCGCCTTCACGAAGGGTCCTGAGCCGGACGAGAGTTCGGTAAAGGGTTCCGGAAGAGATCGTGACGCACGACTCGCTAAGATGGTCGCTGACCATCGGGCGACTGTGCTGAGCGAAACAACCGAGAAGGTGGAAGGTGATAAGAAGTTACTTTATCAGCTTTACCTGTATGGGTTGTTCGTCTACAAGTTGCCGGCAAAGGAGATGACGTATATTTCCGAGAAGTTGGATTTGTCACCGTCAGAGTACCAGCGACTCTGTCGGCACGCGATTAAAGTTCGCGTTCCGGGGAGGAGGGTGTGATGAGCACACTCCATGGTGTAATCATCCCGCAGGATCCGAACGAACGACAGGGTACGACCCTCGTTCTGAAGAACCTGCCGGATGAAAGCATTCCGCCGGAGCAGCGTCTTCCTCAAGACGTTCGCACCGGTCAGATCGTCATCGAGGGTCCCCCCAGACCTTGATGACGGGGGTCAGCGACCATGGTTTTCCCCAGCCGTGGAACTGACTCCAACCCCTGAGTGGGGCGCCCCTTAGTCTATGACTCTGTGCGTGCGCCCCGCTCAGGCGGGAACAAACTTTACCCCTAGTCACGGGGTTATTTTTTTGCTATAATGGCACGAGTAAAACGCCTTTGACCTGTTCTTTTGATGGTCTCATCGTCTAACGGTTAGGACACCAGGTTTTCATCCTGGCAATCGGAGTTCGATTCTCCGTGAGATCACCAATAGAACCGAGCAAAGGTTTAAATTTAAGAAAAGGGCGCACTATTATTATGGGAATCATTTTTAAACGAACTAAAATCTTAGCAACAGTAGGTCCAATCACCAGTACCCCTGAAATGCTTGAAAGTCTTATCCGGGCTGGGGTGAATGGCTTACGCCTTAACTTTAGCCATGGTGACTACGAAGAGCGTACCAAACAAATCGAATGGATTCGTGAAGCGAGTAAAACAATCGGAAAACCAGTCGCAATCTTGCAAGACCTTCAAGGCCCGAAGATTCGCCTTGGTATGCTTAACGAAAATACCGCGGTGAAAAAAGGTGACGAAATTATCCTTGACCATGCCGCCGAGCATAACGGCCTTACCTTTCCTGTGCAGTACAACCTTGCTGAAAAAGTAAAAGTTGGCGAGCCACTCTATATTTTTGACGGTAAAGTACGCACTACGGTTCTTGAAATTACCTCAGAAACAGCAATTAAGCTTCGTATCGAAAACGATGGCGTATTGATGAGCAAAAAAGGTATTAACTTACCTGATACTGATTTTGGTGGTGATATCCTTACCCCTAAAGACCTTAAAGATATCGAATATGGCCTCACGCAAGATATTGACTATGTAGCCCTTAGTTTTGTGCAGAGCCCTGAGGACATTCATAACCTCCGCCAAATTTTGGTTGCTGGTGGTTCACAGGCGCAAATTATCGCTAAAATCGAAACAAAAGCTGCGATTAAAGCAGATGTCATGGAAGAGATCGTAAAAGCTACTGACGGTATTATGGTTGCCCGTGGTGACTTAGCCGTTGAAGCTGGTGCTGAAGTGGTGCCAATTGTGCAACGTCGCTTACTAGCCCTCTGTCGAAAACACGGCAAGTTGAGTATTGTTGCAACTCAAATGATGGCCAGTATGGTTGATGCCCCTGAGCCAACACGTGCAGAAGTAAGTGACGTAGCAAATGCCGTTATTCAAGGTGCCGACTCAGTTATGCTTTCAGATGAAACTGCCAATGGTAATTACCCACTTGAAACCGTAGCGGCAATGAAAAAAGTTATTCTTTATACACAAGATAACGCCCCGGTTGCACCGATTCACGATACAATTGCCAAAAACGTGAAGCTTGACGCATTAAGTACGGCTACTGTTGCGCTTGCTGAACAACTAAAGGTTGATGCAATTATTGCTGAAACAAAATCAGGTGCAACTGCATCCACTATTGCTTCGCACCGTCCAAACCTGCCAATCATTAGTGTTACCAGTGAGCTAAAAGCTGCTCAACAACTAGGCTTAAGCTACGCAAACCGTAGTTACGTTCGCCCAGATGCCGAAGAAGCTGGTTTTGAACTAGCAAAAGAACTGAAAGCTGAAGGCCTGTTTGGTGACGGACGGACCACCGTTATTATTGTGAGCGGCCAACAACCTGGAATTATTGGAACAACCGACACTATCAAAGTTCGCGTGCTAGAATAAGAGTAACTAAAACTAGGGTGGGAATGAGTTTTTTTAAACGAACAATTCGAGACGTTCCAATTGAGCATAAAACTGTCCTGGTACGGGCAGACTACAATGTACCCCTGAACTCAAAAGGTGAAATCAGTGACGATTTACGTATTCGTGCCAGTTTGCCTACGCTAGAATATTTGCTGGCTCACCACGACAAAGTGGTTATTATGAGCCACCTCGGTCGCCCAGAAGGCTGTGAAGAGAAATACAGCCTTGAACAAGTGGCAGTTCGATTATCTGAATTACTTGGACGTCCGGTTATTTTTGTTGAAGATGTGATTGGCGATAAAGTGGTGCAAGCGGTAAAAAAAGCTCCACTAGAAGCGGTGATAGTACTTGAAAACTTACGCTACTACGCCGAAGAAGAAGCAAACGATGAACAGTTTGCTCAAAAAATTGCTAAATCTACTGGGGCGCAGTACTTCGTGCAAGATGGTTTTGGAGTGGTACACAGGGCTCATGCGAGTACTGATGCGATTACTCATTACATCCCTAGTGTGGCCGGGCTATTGCTCGAATTAGAATACACGACTATTACACAAGCAATGGAAAACCCCCAAAGGCCATTAGTTGCGGTTATGGGTGGGGCTAAGATTAGCGATAAAATTACGGTCATTGAACGATTTGTTTCTATCGCGGACAAAATTATTATTGGTGGTGCGATGGCAAACACCTTTTTAAGTTACAAGGGCCATGGCATGGGCGCGAGTTTAGTTGAGGCAGGCCAAGATACCGTTATTGACGGTATTTACGAAGCTGCACGTAAAAAAGGAGTTGCCGATGTCGACTCGTTTATTGTGCTGCCAACTGATGTTGCAGTGACTGAAGATGTTTCTGAATATGCCAAGCGCCGGAATGTGCGCCTCGGTAACCTTGGCTCTAAAGAAAAGGCCCTTGATGTGGGTGATGATTCGATCAAGCGCATTGTTAAAGAAGTAGCCGATGCTAAAACGGTTATATGGAATGGCACGCTTGGCTACGCTGAACTGCCTGAATTTGCTCATGGGTCAGCTCGACTGGCGCTTTCACTGGCAACACAGCCCCATACCACCTCTATTATTGGGGGTGGTGACACTGCCGACTTTGTACTGAAATGGGATGGAGAAGGTGGGAAGAGTTTCACACATGTATCAACCGGTGGCGGTGCGTCACTTGAACTGATGTCTGGTAAAAAACTTCCTGGTATTGAGAGTTTGCTTGAAGGGGCAAGATAGGCTACACTAATGACAAATATAAGCATGGGCACTATGGCGAGGGATAAAAAACTAATTATCGGCAACTGGAAGATGAACCTTGGGGTTCATGAGTCAAGTCTGTATCTTCATAAGTTGGCAAATTTGGTAAAAATGCACCGAAATGTTGAGGTAGTAGTGGCTCCAACTATGCTTGCATTGCAAACGTTAAGCCTTCAAGTTAATCTTCGGCAAATGAAGCTGGCTGCTCAAAACTTTTACTGGCGTGACCATGGGGCGTTTACTGGTGAAGTTTCGGCAACTCAACTTCGCGGTATTGTGCAGTATGGTATTGTTGGCCACTCTGAACGCCGTCATGTGTTTAACGAAACAGATAAAGACACTCGAGCAAAAGTACAGGCTGCTATACGCAATAATATTCGCCCTATTTTATGTATCGGTGAAACAGCAGGCGAACGTGCACTAGGTGAGACACACGATGTACTTCACGACCAATTAATTGGCGGTTTAGCAAATATAACCAGCGAAGAACTGCACCAGGTGGTTATTGCCTACGAACCAGTATGGGCTATTGGTACGGGTGTGAATGCAATGCCAAATGACGTACATGAGGCTGTGGTTGCGATTCGCCGTCAAATTAAGCACTTGTATGGTGCGAAGCTTTCAAACGAGGTACAGGTCCTTTACGGTGGCAGTGTGACGGTTGATAGTGCTGCAGATTACTTAGCGCTTGATGAAGTTGATGGCCTGCTTATCGGTGGGGCGAGTTTAGACGCACATTCGTTTAGTAGTATTGTTGAAAAAGCTCATGCCAATGGCAAGAAGGCGGTGTAGGTGGGGATTATGAAAGATATTGATTTTGATGAATTAGACAGGGCAGTAAACACGGTTATTGGCGGCAAGTCGGCTGAACCGGTGAGTAAGCCAGTCGAGGTCGCGCCTTTAGAAGAAACTGTCGAAGACAAACCTGTCTTTGAACCGGTAACTGTCGAAGCTCCAGTTGAGCCACTAGCTCCTGCCGTTGCGCCTGCTGCCCGCCGATCTGGTAACTCTGGACGATTTATGGATGTAATGCACCCCTCTTCTGATATGCGCACCCGTAGCGAACGACCGGTTATGCAGCCTATAACGACCTCATCGGTCCAAGATTCTCCTGTAGAACCTGAACAGTCAAAGGATGAAATATATGATTGGCAGAAACCGCTTGAATCACCTTTCTTACCTGACGCCCAAGTTGAAAAACGGCCTTTAGGTGGTGGGTTGAACACAAGCGACATAGGGAGTGAAGAATTTAAGTTTGAAGGTATTCTTGATGAGCCTAAAGAAGAACTACTTGAAGCGCCGGATGATCCACGCCTAGAAGCGACAACAATGCCCGACCCTATCGACTTTGCCGCAGCGGCATTCAAAGAGCCAATTGAGGACGAAACTCCAAGCGAGACAGTCATGGCTGAAGTGGAGGCTGTCGAAGACCAAAAACCAGCTTTAGAAGAAGCTCAAGTGGATGAAGAACCTATTACTGAGAAACCAGCACCAATAGAATATCAAGAACCTGTTGGTCCAACTTCAATTACCCAGCAATACACTGAAAAACAAACGACTCATCTAGATTCTGGGGCGATTTTTGACACAGAATCGTATCATCAGCCTGTTGTGCAGCCATTAAAGAAGAAATCAAGCCTATGGATTATCCTTTGGATTATTTTGCTCGTGGTTCTTGGCGCTGCTGCTGGCTGGGCAGTGTACACCTTCGTTTTACCACTGCTTTAAGCTAGCCGCTGGGCTGCCAGTGGGCTATAATAAGGGTAATGAATATCCTTGGGGAATTAAATGAAGCGCAGCAAGAAGCTGCTCTGGCAACGTCAGGGCCGCTTTTGATTTTAGCTGGTGCAGGAAGTGGTAAAACGAAAACGCTGACTCACCGGATTGCCTATCTTGTGGCTGAAAAAGGTATCTGGCCAAGCCAAATCTTAGCAGTAACGTTTACGAATAAAGCAGCGCGTGAAATGCGCGAGCGACTTTCACATATTCTTAATCAACCTAATGACCGATCATTTATGCCCTGGATGGGGACATTCCATGGTATCTGCGTTCGCTTATTGCGTATGGATGGCCAAGCAATTGATGTGCCACGTAACTTTGTTATTTACGATGAAGATGACCGCCAAGGGCTGATTAAGCAGGCTATGAAGCGACTTTCTATCACTGATAAAGATATGAAACCTTCGGCCGTAAGTAGTGCTATTTCTTCGGCTAAAAATGCTATGCTCAACCCAAGCGAATACGAGGCATCGGCAAGTTACCCGTTTCAAAAAAATGTTGCGAAAGTGTACTACGAATATGAGGCACGCCGAAAAGATGCACGCGCACTTGATTTTGACGACTTGCTGCTGGAAGCGGTTCAGCTGGTCCAAAATAACAAAGAGGTTCGTGATAAATGGCGCAATCACTTTAAACACATTTTAATTGACGAGTATCAAGACACGAACACAGCGCAATATCAGCTCGTAAAACTATTGGTGAACGACAAGCAAAATATATGTGTCGTAGGTGATGACTGGCAGTCTATTTATAGCTGGCGTGGGGCTGATTTTACGAATATCCTTAACTTTGAACGTGATTTTCCTGGGGCAAAGGTGGTGAAGCTTGAACAAAACTACCGGAGTACGGGCAACATTCTCGAAGCAGCTCACCAGGTAATTACAAAAAACGTAAATCGTACTGATAAAAAACTGTGGACTGCCGAGGGTTCGGGCGCACCGGTCCAAGTACATGGTGTATATGACGAAGCCGAAGAAGCCCGACAGGTTGCTGATCGGATTTCAGCTCAAGCGGCGATTAGTGCTCGCCGTTATGATGAGTTTGCTGTTTTGTATCGTACGAATGCGCAAAGCTACACATTGGAGCGAGCGTTTTTGCAAATGCGCGTGCCCTACCAAATTATTGGCGGTGTTCGATTTTACGATCGCAAAGAAATTAAAGATGTTGTCGCCTACCTTAAGCTCATTTATCAGCCGAATGACCGCATGAGTTTTAGCCGTATCGCTAATGTACCTACACGGGGTGTCGGAGCAACCAGTCTAGAACGCTTTTTGACATGGCAATCAATGCAAAATATCGATATTATTGAGGCGTTGGTGCGCATGGGGAGCGAAGCTGTGGTGACCGGTAAGGCACGAATGGCACTCGCGACTTTGGGTGAAAAGCTACAAGCAATTCGCTCACATATTGAAGAAGTGAGCCCGACCGAACTCATTGAAGAGGTTATTGAAACGATTGGGTATCGAGATTATATTCTTGATGGAACTCCCCAGGCTGAGGATAGAGAAGAAAACCTTGGGTCGCTTTTGTCGGATGCTCAGAATTTTACCAGCTTGTCTGATTTCCTTGAAGAAGTTGCATTGATGTCGAGTGTCGATAGTCAAAGTGATGATAATAAAGTTACGCTTATGACGTTGCATGCCGCGAAAGGCCTGGAATTTCCGGTGGTATTTATGGTCGGAATGGAAGAGGGGATTTTACCCCATTCTCGGGTGTTCGAATCTGGTCCTTCGGAACTGGAAGAAGAGCGCCGGCTTTGCTATGTAGGCATGACTCGTGCTCGCGAAGAACTGCATTTGAGTTTTGCGTACAGCCGTTTGCAATTTGGACAGCGAAACTATAACCCACCTTCACGATTTATTGCCGACATGGGCGATCAGGTGGCGATGACAAATCCAACACCAAACATTATGGGTGCTCAACAACAGCAAGACGAGCCATTTTACAGTGATGAAATAGGCTTCGAGCCTGGCGATAAAGTTCGCTCGGCAGCATTTGGTGATGGTGAAATTTTGGATATTGATGGCATGGCGGTAACGATTGCGTTCATTAGTGGGCAAACTAAAAAACTCAACGCTGAATATGCTCATTTGCAAAAGCTCTAATGCTATAATGATGAAGACACACTATTAGGGGGTGTATCCTTTTTTATGAAGTTACGATTACGTAAGTCCACCACTTTCATGACGATTGGTCTAGCTATGCTAGGGCTTTTTGCTGTAACTGCGGTAAATATAAGTGGCCGAGCGGTGACTGCGAGCGATCAATCAGGCCGGTTAATGACAGTTCATGATAGGGGCGGAGAAACGGTATTCCTATCTGAAGCCGCTACTATTAAGGAAGCGCTTGAAGGTGCGGGTATTGAAATTGACGCTCGTGATGCGGTAGAGCCTTCGCTCGATGAAAAATTAGTTGCCCGAGACTATCAAGTGAATATTTATCGTGCACGGCCGGTAACGGTTGTTGACGGTTCAACTCGACAGCGAGTAATTACTCCTTATCAAACGGCTGAACGGATTGTAAAAGATGCCGGCATAGCCTTATATCCAGAAGATACTACGGTACTATCGCGCTCGGCTGATATTTTAGCTGATGGTGCTGGCTTGCAGCTGGTTATTGACCGTGCAACTGAAATTACCGTGACGCTTTTTGGTAAACAAACAGCTATTCGTACCCAGGGTGAAACAGTTGGTGATATGTTGAAAGAAAAAAACATCACTCTTACTGAAAGTGACCGATCATCACTAGCATTGAACACGCCAATCACTGCCGGAATGGAAATACGGGTATGGCGTGAAGGCAAGCAAACGGTAACCGTTGATGAAGAAGTTGCTTTCGATACTGAAAAGATTCAAGATGCTGACCGACCAATTGGGTATAAAGAAGTCCAGACAGTAGGTAAGAATGGTAAACGAACCGTCACTTACGAAATAGAGGTTCGTGATGGTCAAGAAGTGGCGCGAACTGAGATTGCTTCAGTTATGATTGAAGCCGCAACTGCACAAGTTGAAGTGGTTGGCTCTAAAGTACTACTTTCGGTTAGTTATTCAGCCGACCGAGCGGCAATAATGACGGCGGCTGGCGTGGTTGCGAGTGATCAAGATTACGCTGCATATATTATTAACAATGAAAATGCTTTATGGTGCCCTATTCGTTGGCAAGGAACCCGCGGTTGTGGGGAAAGTTATTATGAAAAATTCCCAGGCGCTGAAAGTTCAGACCAAGTTGGGTATGGGCTTTGCCAAGCGACTCCGGGTATTAAAATGGCAACCGCTGGCGCCGATTGGCGCACGAACGCTGTGACGCAAATGAAATGGTGTCATAACTACGCAATAAGCCGTTATGGAAGCTGGGAAGCTGCGTATAAAGCTAAAGTAGCCAAGGGCTGGTGGTAAAGTGGTAGCACCTAAAAAGTCACTCGGTCAACACTGGCTGAAAAACCGCGATGTATTGGTGGGGATTGCTGAGGCTGCTGCTATTACACCCGAAGATACGGTGCTTGAAATTGGCCCAGGCTTAGGGACTCTTACGAGTGAATTACTTCGAAGGGCTAAAAAAGTTGTCGCCGTTGAGCTTGATGATGGTTTAGTTGCAAAACTGCCCGGGCAGTTCCCAGGCAAGGCGCTTGAAGTGGTGCATCAAGATATTCTGTCATTTGATGTTTCGACTTTGCCTGAAAACTATGTGGTTGTGGCGAACGTTCCCTATTACATTACATCAAAAATTATTCAGCTTTTAACAACGGCGCAAAATAAACCTCGTACCATTGTTTTACTTATTCAAAAAGAAGTAGCGGTGCGTTTAGCGGCGAAGGCAGGCGACATGAGCATATTGGCGGTGAGCGCCCAAATATATGCCGAAGTTTCGCTTGGTGAAGTTGTTCCGGCGGCTTTATTTACCCCACCTCCAAAAGTTGATAGTCAGGTGGTTATTTTACATACCCGTCCAACACCACTTGTCGATGACGCACAGGAAAAAGCATTTTTTAGAATCGTGAAAGCGGGCTTTTCTGCTAAACGAAAAAAACTTCGCAGTAGTATTTCAAGTGGTTTGCATATTTCAAAACTTGAAGCCGAAACTCTACTTAATAAAGCCGACATTAACCCGAATGATCGAGCGGAAGAGCTTTCGATAGATGACTGGATGCGTTTAGTGGCAGTTACTGCACAAGTGAACTAAGTGTTCGGTGCTATAATTGGGGGGATAATAGAGGTAGCAAGTTGCTAGTATGAGATATTGGGCTGAAAAGATTTTCTCACTACGAGGTGTGCATTTAATCGGTATTGCTTTGCTCCTTTTTGGAGTGTTTCTTTTACACCAGCAGTCGGCTATTGCTCAGACTGATGATCGCCGATTAATAACTGTGTATGATCGAGGCGATGAAAGCACATTTTTAACTGACCAAAAAACTATTCGTGATGCCTTGAATGAACAAGGTATTGAACTTGATAAGCGTGATACTGTCGAGCCGGCACTCAGTGAAGAGTTAGTGGCGCCTGAATATCACGTCAATATTTACCGTGCACGACCGGTCGTGGTGGTAGATGGTGCGCTTAGGCTGAAGACAATAACCCCGTTTCAAGTAGCGAGTCGGATTGCTGAAGATGTGGGCGTTGCGTTGTATCCAGAAGATATAACAAGCTTAAAGCCATCGACCGATTTCATTGGTGATGGTGCGGGGCTAGAGTTAACTATAGAACGAGCGACATTGATTACCCTGGATTTATATACACAGAAGACAGAAATTCGTACTCAGGCAAAAACAGTCGGTGATATGTTAAAAGAAAAGGGTATTGTTTTGGGCGAAAACGGAAGGGTATCGGTACCAGAATCGACACTTATAACTGTGGGTATGGAAATACGGGTATGGCGTGAGGGTAAACAAATTATTAATAGTGAAGAAACGGCGCCATTTGAAACAGAGCGAATATTTGATGCTGACAGACCGGTAGGGTATAAAGCTATTCAAACCTCAGGGGTGGATGGGGTGCTTTCGGTGACGTATGAAATTGAGGTCCGCGAAGCTGTTGAACTGTCTCGGGTTGAAATTGCTCGCATTGTTACAAAACTACCGGTCAAGCAAGTAGAAATTGTTGGCATTAAGCCAAACCCTAATTCACTCACTAAATCCAAAGGTGCGCATATCTTTGTTGATAGCCAAGGTGTGCGACATCGAGAAACGTACTATGATTTACCTATGAATGTTGTTATGCAGGCGTGCGGACAAGCCGGGTATTATGAAGTGCGGGTTGATGGAGTAAAAATAGACAGAGATGGTTATGTCATTATTGCCGCAAACCTTAATCGCTACCCACGCTGTTCGGTTGTTGAAACGAGCCTTGGGCCAGCTAAAATATATGATACTGGTGGATTTGCGGCCGTTCACCCAGATGGGTATGACATAGCAACCGATTGGACAAATAATAACGGCAGGTAGTCGTGCTACAATAAATCTAATATGCTTAAGGCTACTTTATATCAGCGCGGGTTCAGTATAGTCGAGCTTATTATCGTTGTTATGGTAATTGGCATCCTAGTGGCGATTACGGTCGTCTCTTATAACGGTGTGCAATCAAGTGCTCGCGAGAAATCAGTGCTTGCCGATATGGAATCGGTTGAGACTGAAGTGGCACGATTTGCAACAAAAAATAACACTCAATATAGTTCGGCACTTAACTGGTATTCAAAGGGTGCCAGTAATTCCAACTTTACCTTCACACCTAGTGGAGCGAATATTATTGATGTCGTTGCTAACACAACTCAATACTGTATTCGTATTTATAACCCGCAAACTAAATACGCAACACTTGCAACGGCATATGTAAAATGTAGTGATGAAGCGTCTGTGGCGGCATTGATTCCATCGGCTGCGGCACGAACTGCATCTGGTGGGTTAACGGTGACTAATTTATCGGCAAACCCAAGCGCTCAGTCAAATGGTACTGGGTGGTCTGCTCGAGGAGGAGCGGTTATCGCTCGGGTTACAACTTTAGGGTATGTTGGTACGGCTTCGATTCGCACAACCGTCCCTGTTGCTGCGGCTAGTACTGCTGGCGCTCGTTTCTTTAGTAGTACAGCTGCTGTTCCTAGTCTGTTTTCTGCATCAACAACTTACCAAGTATCTGCATGGGTATACGTTCCTGTAGGGGGGCCGGATGTGCGATTATTTATAGAAGGAGCGGCAAAAGCTTCTGAGAGTATCACATCTGCGTCAAGAACTTCCGTGAAAGGTGCGTGGACTCGTTTATCGGCAAGTTTCAAGACAGGCACTACCGGAGCACTTTACTTAAATGTTGTAAACGATGCCGCCACTACAGTTGCCGATACTCAATTTTGGGTAGATGCAGTGATGATCACTGAAGGTCCCTATCTATACCAATATGCAGACGGAACATTTACGAGTAATGGATGGAGCTGGGTGAGCGGTGGAACGGCAAATAACGCTCGTTCAAGCGGTCCTGGTTTCTAACATACTGATTACTGGTAATTTTGTTACAATAGAAGCAATGGATAAAAAACTTTACATTACGACCGCTATTCCCTATGTGAATGGTAAGCCGCATATTGGTCATGCAATGGACTACTTAATTGCCGACATTTGGACGCGCTACCAACGCCAGAATGGTTTTGAAGTACGTTTTCAAGCTGGTACCGATGAACACGGTAATAAGATTTCCGCAAAAGCACTTGAAGAAGGCATTGAGCCGCAAGCTTATGCCGATAAAATGTACGGTAATTTTGAAAATTTGATGAAAGAGGTGGGTGCTCAATATACTGACTTTATACGCACTACAGACACACATCACATTCAATCAGTGCAGTATATTTGGGAAACATTAAAGCCATATATTTATAAGGGTTCTTACCAAGGCTGGTATTGTGTTGGGCATGAAGCATTTTTCACTGATCTTGAAGTACAGTCAATGAACGGCGTGTGTACTGATCACCAAGCGCCATTCCAGCAAGTAAGTGAAGATAACTACTTCTTTAAAACGAGTGCTTTCACTGATCAAATTAAACAAGCTATTGCCGATGGTACCATGCAAATTGTTCCAGAATTTCGTAAGAACGAATTTTTAGAATTAATTAAAGATGACTTGGCCGATGTGAGTATTTCACGTCCTAAGAAAAGTTTGAGTTGGGGTATTCCTGTTCCTGGCGATCCAGAGCAAGTTATGTATGTATGGCTTGATGCGCTGGCAAACTATATTACAGTGATCGGTTACCCAGACCGTGAAGCTGAATGGAAATCTTTTTGGCCAGCTGATATCCAAGTGATTGGTAAAGATATTTTACGTTTCCATGCGGGTATTTGGCCTGCAATGCTTTTGGGGCTTGGTTTGCCACTTCCAAAAAAGCTTTTGGCTCATGGTTTTGTGAATATTGGCGGTACAAAAATTAGCAAGTCGCTTGGTAATGGTATCGACCCTAGCGAAATTATTACTAATTACGGAGTGGATGCTTTCCGTTATTTCTTTTCTCGGCACATTCCAACGTTGGATGATGGTGATTTTACGTATGAAAAATTCGAAACAGCCTACAACAGTGAGCTTGGTAATGACCTTGGTAATTTAATTTCACGTGTTGCCAGTATGATAGTGCGCTATCAAGCAGGGGTTATTGGCGATTCTCACCAAACCGAACACGATATGACGGCGTATCACCAGGCTATTGAAAGTTTAGAGTTTAATAAAGCCATTGATGAAGTGTGGAATATGGTGCGAAGTTTAAACCAGTATATTGATAATGTAAAACCATGGGAAGTCGCGAAGGGCGTTGGTAAAGACCCTGAAGCCGAGCCGCATCTTGCTGAGATACTCGCGCACTGTGCTGGCGCTTTGGTGCAGATCGGTGACCTACTTGTTCCCTTTATGCCAAATACTGCTGCGGCAATCCACGAAACGTTTGATTCAGGTGTAGTGAAACCGCTTGAAGGGGTATTGTTCCCGAAGATTTACATTCACACACCAGATCCTCACGCAGTGAAACAGTAATGTTTGTCGATACCCATTGTCATATACACGAATCATATGAGCTTCCGATCGAAGAAGTGTTACAGCGTGCCGATGAGGCTGAGATCGGTAAGTACATTTGCGTGGGTACGAGCGAAGAAAGTTCTCGGCTGGCTATCGCCTTTTCTGCAAAGTACCCAAACAGTTATGCTGCAATTGGGGTGCATCCTCATGACACGCAGGACGGGTATGGTGAAATTGCAGTACTTGCTGGTTCGCCAAAGGTAGTAGCCATAGGGGAAGTTGGTTTAGATTATTTTTATACACACAGCCCGCGCGAAACACAGATGAAAGCGCTTCAAGAACAATTGGCGATTGCACAAAAGCATGATCTGCCAGTTATTTTTCATGTTCGTGATGCCTTTGATGATTTTTGGCCAATATTTGATAAGTTTCCCGGAATTCGAGGAGTATTGCATAGCTTTACTGATTCGAAGGAGAATCTTGAAATCGCATTGAGTAAAGGCCTCTATATTGGAGTAAACGGCATTAGTACTTTTACGAAAGATGAAGCCCAAAAAGCCATGTATGATTCGATTCCACTAGGGTCATTACTGCTTGAAACCGATGCGCCGTTCTTGACGCCAGTGCCATTACGTGGTAAGATAAATGAGCCCGCGTATGTGAGGTTAGTTGCTGAGTATCATGCTGAGCGCCGAGGTATTTCACTTAAAGAAATAGCTCAAGCTACCACACAAAACGCCCGTGCGCTTTTTGCGCTAATCTAAACCAACACACCACAAAAAACTCACTCACTCAGAGAGTTCACTTACATGGCCAACGATATATTCCAATACCCTCAGCGTACGGTTGAAATGCCCCATGACCCAGAACTGGCTCGCCGGTTTTATTCAGTTGCCTCGAATCCAGAGCAGAACGAAACGCAATCATATCGACATATCAAAGAAATTGAACGGTTGGTTGAATCGTATCGTGAATCGGCTACAGAAAAAAGCATTCCAAAAACCCGAATCGAAAAAATTATTAGTTTTGTTATGCCGAACCCGGAACCTTTACTGGTGCGATTGGTTGAAAAAGAAAGCGAGATTGGTGGAAAGCTGATTGAAAAACTTTCAACCCAAGATGCAAATTCACTGTTTAGCCGGCACCGCCTCTGGTATCACGATGCTAACTGGTACTACGAAAATCACGATCAGCATGGCCCGGCAGTAGTTCGATACCAGGTGACCGATACATCAATGCACAAACTAAAAAATGGGCTCGAGTATGGATTTGATGATGGTGAACAAGAATCACTACTCATTTTAATGCAACAGTACCCGGAAGAAATCCGACGCTCACTGTATTTTGTTGATGATGTGCTGGCTGAACTTAACTACGAAGATTTAAACAAAAACGATTTCGACCTGGCTGCGTAACGAGTATGGGCTATAATAAGTAGGTGAATAAAGAGGTTATATATCTTGATCATGCGGCCGCAACGCCGCTTGACGTGAAAGTCTTAGCGGCAATGCAGCCGTTTTTTTCGGATAACTTTTATAACCCTTCTGCCCCTTATTCACCGGCAGTTGCTGTACGCCGCGAATATGAGGCGGCGAAACAGGTCATAGGCCGTGCCATTGGCGCTCGAGGCGAAGATATTATTATTACCGCCGGAGCAACTGAATCAATTAATTTGGCTTTTTCAAGTGTTTCAGGCCATGTGATTACCGCTAATATCGAGCACCACGCGGTACTAGCGGCTGCACAAAAACTTGACCATACTATTGTTGAATCAGATAAAAAAGCTATGGTGTCGGCAGAAAGTATTAAGGAAGCGATTCGCCCTGATACACAACTCGTAAGTATCGCTTTAGCGAATAATGAGCTCGGTACGATCCAACCGCTTCGTGATATTGCAGAAGTAGTCAAAAAAGAACGCGAAGCTCGCTTGGCAAAAGGTGATCACACGCCGATTTATTTACACAGTGATGCTTCGCAGGGTGTTGGTCAACTTGATGTGAATGTCGCGCGGCTTGGCGTAGACTTATTGACGCTCAATGCTGCAAAAGTATATGGTCCTAAGCAGGTTGGGTTGCTATGGTCGGCGCCGTTCGTTGTGCTGCAACCCTATATTGTTGGTGGCGGCCAAGAGCGTGGTATTCGCAGCGGTACCGAAAATGTCGCTGGCGCAATTGGTTTTGCAAAAGCCTTAGAACTTGCCAGTGAACATCGCGGCTATGAGTCAAAGCGGTTAATGAAGCTGCGTGATTCAATGCAACAAGCACTTCTAACGGCGTTTCCTGGGGCGGTTATTTCTGGGCACCTTCGCCACCGATTAGCGGGTCATTTGCATATATCTTTTCCTGGACTTGATGCCGAGCGGGTATTATTTGCTTTAGAAATGCGCAATGTTTTAGTAGCAACTGGGAGCGCTTGTGCGGCTAATAAAGGTACCCGTTCGCATGTCCTTACGGCGATTCATTTAGCCCCAGAAGTTGCCGATGGGAGCTTGCGCCTGACTCTAGGGCATTTATCGAATGAGCAAAACTGCGAAGAGGCTGTAAGCATTATTATTGAAGAAGTACGAAAAGAGTACGCGAGGGCACAAAAATAATGAAGTGGCTTATTGGTGCAATCATTTTAGCTATTGTGAGTATTGTTGGGATAAGTATTTATCTGCAACCGAATAGTTTCATGTCTTGTGGAGTGTCACCAGAAATGGGAAGTACTGCATGTGACGAGGCTGATGCAATCGTTGTAGTAAGTGGTGGCGATACTCAAGCGAGAACGGCAGCTGGGATAGCGTTATATAACGAAGGCTGGGCCGATACGTTAGTATTTTCTGGGGCTGCTTTTGATAAATCTGGCCCAAGTAATGCAGCTGTCATGAAGCAGCAGGCGACTGATGCAGGGGTGAATGAAAACGACATTATTATTGATGAAGAAGCCGAAACAACCCAGCAAAATGCTGCAAACACCCAAACGATTTTTAGAGATCGAAACATTGAGGAAGTTATTTTAGTAACGTCAGGGTATCACCAGCGCCGAGCTCACTTAGAGTTTGAAAAACAAGCTAATACCGTTGAAGTTCGTGATTATCCGGTTGTTCAAGATAATGACTGGGATTGGTTTTGGTGGGCGACTCCACGGGGTTGGTGGCTTGCTGGTGGTGAGTTGGTAAAGATTGTCGCGTTTCATGTAGGGGTCTCGTCATGACAAAAGTATATGTAGGTATGAGCGGTGGGGTTGACTCATCGTTAACTGCTGCACTATTAGTCGAACAAGGTTACGAGGTGACTGGTGTGTACATGAAAAACTGGACTCAAGACTTACCAGGAATGAAATGCCCTTGGGCAGATGATTTAGCTGATGCCAAACGAGTTGCGGTTCAACTGGGAATCGATTTTAAAGTGTTTGATTTTGAGAATGAATATAAGCACAAAGTAGTTGATTACATGATTGAAGAATATAAAGCCGGGCGAACGCCGAACCCTGACATTATGTGTAATCAAGAAGTGAAGTTTAAGATATTTTTAGAAACCGCACTGGAAGATGGAGCGGATGTTATTGCAACCGGCCATTACGCACGAGTAAAAGATGGTCGGCTACTGCAAGCTGTCGATAAAAACAAAGACCAGACTTATTTCTTGTATCGTGTAACTGGTGAAGCATTAAGTAAGACGCTCTTCCCGTTGGGCGAGTATACCAAACCTGAAGTGCGCGAAATGGCGAAAGAACGAGGGCTTTACACGGCAGCGAAAAAAGATAGCCAAGGTATTTGTTTTGTGGGGCAGATTGGCATTCGCGAATTCTTAAGCCAGTATGTTGAACAAACCGCTGGTGCGATTATTGATAAGCAAAGCGGAAAAGTTTTAGGCCAGCACGATGGAGCGATTTTTTATACTATCGGTCAGCGCCACGGGCTTGATGTAGGTGGCGGTTTGCCATACTACGTGGTAGGTAAGGATATGGATAAAAACGAGGTGTATGTTACGACCAATTTGAATGATGACGCACTGTGGCGTCCGGAGCTTACCTTAATTAATGCGCATTGGATCAACGATACACCTGGTACAGGTGAGTATTCGATTCGAGTTCGTCATCGTGCACCATTAATAACCGCTGAGTTATCGTACGAAGGTGATGAAGCGCTTTTGAAACTTATTCACGCGGAGCGCGCGGTTGCTCCTGGGCAATCAGTTGTTATATACAACGGCGATGAATGTATCGGCGGCGGTGTCGTATCAGGGGCGAGCGTGGTATAATCAACGGGATATGAACGCTCAAAACATCCGCAACGAATACATTAGATTTTTTACCGAACGTGGACACACGCCTATTGAGCGAGCCCAGCTCATACCTTATAACGACCCGACAACTTTATTTACAGGGAGCGGTATGCAGCCATTATTGCCCTACCTATTAGGGAAAGAACACCCAGCTGGCGTGCGATTGGTTGATAGCCAAACATGTTTACGTGCTCAGGACATTGAAGATGTTGGTGATAATCGACACACGACTTTTTTTGAGATGTTGGGCAACTGGAGTATGGGTGATTACTTTAAAGAGCAGCAAATTCGTTGGTTCTTTGAATTTCTGGTTGATGTTGTCGGCCTCGACCCACAAAAAATTTATGTCACCGCATTTATCGGTGACGCCGCCCATGGCATTCCTCGTGATGACGAAGCGGCGAATATATGGCAAAAAGTTTTTGAAGAGCGCGGTATTGAAGCTAAAATTGTTGAGGTTGGTTCACAAGCAGATGGTGACGCCCGAGGGATTAAACCCGGTGAGCGAATCTTCTTTTACGATGACGGCGAAAACTGGTGGAGTCGTGGTGGTGGATTAGAAAAGACTCCTATTGGTGACCCTTGTGGCCCTGATAGTGAAGTTTTTTATGATTTCGGGCCTACGAATCATGCTGAAGGATATGGATTAGCACACCCGGCAAGTGATAGCGGTCAGTTTATGGAAATTGGCAACCAAGTGTTTATGCAGTATCGCCGAAACGAAGATGGGAGCTTTACTCCACTCGAGCGCCAAAATGTTGACTTTGGTGGCGGCCTCGAACGAATTGCAGCTGCACAAATAGATAGCCCTGATGTATTTCGTATTAGCCTGTTATGGCCAATTATTGAAAAGATTCAATCACTAAGTGGTAAAAGCTACGAAAGCAATACGGCAAGTATGCGAGTTATTGCCGACCATTTGCGTGCAGCGACCTTTTTAGCAGTTGATGGCGTGAAGCCGGCAAATAAGGAGCAAGGATATGTGATGCGCCGCTTGCTGCGCCGTGCCATTCGCTTTGCATTTGACCTAGGGATTGAACAAAACTTCTTTGAAGAAATCGTACCGGTTATTGCCGACTTATATAAAGATGATTACCCAGAAGTAGCGGCTGGTCGCGAAGAAGTTATCGCAACGCTCGCTAAAGAAGAAAAGGTGTTTCGCCAGACTTTACGAAAGGGCCTCAAGCAACTTGAGAAATTTGCCGAAAGTGGGTTGACGGGCGATGAATTATTTACACTGTATGATACTTTCGGGTTTCCGGTTGAACTTTCGACCGAAGAAGCTTTTAAACAAGACATTACGGTATCTGAAAACTGGCGCCAAGAATTTGACGATAAAATGGCCGAGCAACGAGCACGTTCACAAACTGCCGCCAAAGGTACCTTCAAGGGAGGGCTTGGTGGACAAACTCTACAACACAAAAAATATCACACCGCTACTCATTTGATGTATGCGGCGTTGAAAAAAGTCGTGGGTAACCACGTAACTCAGCATGGTAGTAATATAACCGAAGAACGTTTGCGTTTTGATTTTAATAATGATGGTAAAGTCTCGCGTGAGCAGCTTGATGAAGTTGAAGCGCTGGTAAATAAGTGGATTGCGTTTGATTTGCCGATTTCATTCCATGAATATCCTACTGCTGAGGCATTTGAAATGGGAGCGATTGGCGCATTTGGCGATAAGTACGGTGAAACAGTAAAAGTATATCAAATGGGCGAAGGCGAAGCTCGAGTGAGTTTTGAGATTTGCGGTGGCCCTCATGTTGATCACACCGGTCAATTAGCTGAGGATGGTAAAGTTTTCAAGATTACTAAAGAAGAAGCTTCGAGTTCTGGGATTCGGCGAGTGAAAGCTGAGCTAGTCTAGTCTAGTTTTTTCTTCTGAGCGTGTAAATAGAGCGTAGCATCTTCAACGAGACCTCTAAAAGTTGAAAATGAATCATGATCAAGTGCGATGTTCTCGACTTGCCGTCTCGTAACTGTTGGTGTATCGCCCAGAACGAAAGGCGAATGGTCAAGCTCGGTAACCTGAAGTTGCATATTTAATGATCTTCCGTACGAATTATCGATTTGATGTATAGCTGATTCGATCTTCTGACTCGAGGTAATATCTTCGTACATTTCATATACTCTGGCAAGGCGTTTGGTTTTAATGATTTCGCCTTCTTCGGCGTAGTTCTCATTTGTAGTAATAAGAATCGTTTCAGATTTTCTATCGGTGTAGTCGACCAATAGCTCAACTTCTTCAGATACTTTCCATCCTTTTTGACAATTCGATAGCAGATTGGCGCGCCATAATCGATACATCTCGTGGTTTGGGTGGGGAATATCAGCAACTCCGTAACCTGCAAGGAAGTTATTAACCCGTTCGTTAGTTAGGGGTACATTTTTGTCTGGTTTTCCTGGGTATTCTTGTCCGCCAGCTTCGATAAAAATAATATACTCTAGCCCATCTATATCTCGAGTTGTTCGGTGAATAACAAGTTGTGCTGAAGGCTGTCCATCAAGGGGGTGACGCAATGATTCAAGAAGGAGCGCATCTTTGGTAGTATCGTATGCAAGTTTGATGGTCGCTGCGGTTGCTTGATCGAGGCTTACTTTAGAATATGCTTCAAGTTCTTTTCGAGTGAGTACAGTCGGATCTATGCCGTCTAATTCAAGAGTGAAACCTGTCGTAGGGTAGAGTTGATCGCAAGCAAAATCAAGCAGTTCGTTAAGTTTTGCCTCACCGAAGGGAGGGTTTTTACGTTCAGCCTGTTCCATATAATTATATTATAGCATAAATACTATAATATTACAATAATTACGACCATAAGCACCTTTGGTATATAATAGATTCCAACTATGGTATTAGAAAAATTGCGAAAGAATCGAAAACAATCAACAGATGACTATATTGTCGCACTTGATATTGGAACAGAGTTTGTAAAGGCGCTTATTGCTAAGCTTGAAGGTGAAGAGCTACAAATCGTTGGCGTTGGCCGTGCTCGTCAAGAAGTGAGCGATATGCATTCAGGAGCTATTGCCGATATAGCAGGGGTGGTTCGTAATTGTGAAGAAGCCTTGGCTGACGCAGAAGAGCAGGCTGGTCTACAGGCTAAACGGGTGGTGATTGGAATTGCCGGCGAACTTGTAAAGGGTGTGACTGATACGATTCGTTATCGCCGTCCGCAACCAGATCGCCCGCTTGACGATGCCGAAATGGAATTCATTATTGAAAAAGTGCAAGAGCGTGCGCAAATTAAAGCCCAAAAACAAATTGCACTTGAAACGGGCAATGATGAAGTTGAAGTGAAGTTAGTAAACAGCGCTTTAGTAGGAATTCACATTGATGGATATAAAGTTAGTAACCCTATAGGTTTTCAGGGCCGTGATGTAGCGGTACAAATTTATACGGCTTTTGCGCCAATGGTGCACATTGGGGCGCTTGAGCGCGTGGCTGACGAGCTTTCTCTTGAACTTTTGGCTGTTGCTGCTGAACCTTTTGCAGTAAGTCGTAGTGTGCTGGGGAGTGATGCAAGTAGTAACTTTACAGCAATCCTAGCCGATGTTGGAGGTGGTACTACCGATATAGCTGTGGTTAACGATGGTGGCGTTGAAGGTACGAAAATGTTTGGTATTGGTGGACGAAGCTTTACGCAAACGATCGCCAGCGACATGAACTTATCGTATAAGGATGCCGAAAAATTGAAGGTGAATATCGATCACGAACAAATTAAACCAACCGTCAAAAAAGAAGTCAACGAAGCTATCGATAAAACACTCGAGGTATGGATTGCTGGTGTTGAACTTGCTTTGAGTGAATTTGATTCAGTTGATCACCTACCGAATCGTATTTTGCTATGTGGTGGTGGTTCGAGCCTTGAAAAGCTGGTCCACGCGCTAAACGGTGCTGCCTGGCATAAAGAACTACCTTTTACAAAAAAACCAACCGTACATCATATTGACCCTTCTGAAGTGATTGGTGTGAGCGACAAAACTGGCAATGTAACCGATCATACCTTCATTACGGCTATGGGCTTACTGCGGGTTGGTTATGATACACTAGTAGGGAGTGGCGAGGGAGATTCGATAAAAGATAAATTTAATCGACTTCTGAGAATTTAATATGAATAAAGACGTAATTTACATTGATGTTGACGATGATGTCACGGCTATCATTGGAAAAATAAAAAAAGCCAAAGAAAAAATCGTCGCAATTGTTCCCCCAAAACGAGCCGGGGCGCTTCAGAGTGCCGTTAATTTGCGGCTCCTTGAACGTATGGCTCGGGCTGATAAAAAGCAACTCGTACTGATTACAAATAATCAGGCATTGGTAGCTTTAGCAGCGAATTCGAAAATTCCGGTTGCTAAAAACCTGCAAACTAAGCCTGAAATTGCTGAAGTACCAGCAATTGTGGTTGATGACGATGATGATATTATTGACGGTTCTGACTTGCCGGTTGGCGACCATGCAAAAACGGTAAAAGTTAAAGATAATACTCAAACCGAACTACGTAGCAATGCTGCCGAGGCAACGAACCTCGATATTGATGGCGAAGATTATGACGGAGAGCCGGTTGCTGCTTCTACTGTAGCGAAATCGGCGGTAGCGAAGTCTGCTGCAGCTAAAAAAGGTAAGGGGAAGATGAAAATCCCTAACTTTGATACATTCCGAAAGAAGTTGATACTGGGAATTTCTGGAGGGGTTGTCCTTATAGCACTGTTGATTTGGATGTTTGTATTCGCACCAGCTGCTACGGTTATTATTACGGCTAGTACGAGCCCGCAACCGGTGAGTGCTTCAATTCAACTTGGCGGAACGGCTGCAACTGATTTTGAAACAGGGATAGTAAGCTCGGTTGCACAACAGGAGCAAAAGGATGCGAGTGTTGAATTTGACGCAACTGGCCAAAAAGATGTTGGTGAAAAAGCTACGGGCACAATGCAATTAACTCGAACTTCGGTTTCTAGTAGCCCTATTACTGTTCCAGCTGGCACGCGTTTTACTTCAGGGAGTATAACGTTCGTGAGCACCCAAGCGGCAACCCTTTCTGGAACTTCTATAGGTCCTGGCGGAATTGTGCAAGATTCTGTAACAGTACCTGTACAAGCAGCTGCATCAGGTACTGATTCAAATGTATCGGCACGTTCTTACCAATCTTCGGTGGGCGGATTTAGTGCCCAAGGAAGCACGATGGCTGGAGGAACAACTAAAATCGCAAAAGTTGTATCGGCATCAGACATTGAACGGGCGACTGGACAACTCATGGGGCAATCAACTGATCCTGAAAAAAAGGCATTGATTGAAAAATTCACGAATGGTGAAAAAGTAATTGATAGTAGTTTTACAGTAGACAGAGGAGTAGCAGTTTCGGCACCGGCAGTTGATCAAGAGGCGCCAACAGGCAAGGCTACTTTAACAATACCAACTACCTATAGCATCCAGGCTGTTCCAAAAGCGAGTCTTGAAACGTTCCTAAAAGATTATATCGATAACCAACTAGAAGGTGACGAGGGCCAGAAAATCTATAGCACGGGTGCTGATAGTGCATCACTGGCAAACTTCCGTAAAGAAGGTGAAACAATGACGGCGAGCCTTACAACGACAGCCCGTGTTGGCCCTCAAATCGATGAAGCTGCTATTAAAGAACAGGTAAAGGGCAAGATTTACGGTGAGGTTCAGCAATCGCTTGAATCAATCCAGGGTATTAAAGAAGTTGATGTGCAATTCTCATATTTCTGGGTTCGAACTGTTCCGGGTAATACCGATAAGATAACGATTGAATTTAAAGTCGAGAATGAGTAGTCGTACAATTGTTGGGCTGGATGTGGGCGAGAAACGTATTGGCGTGGCAGTTGCTGATGTGTCGGTACGTATAGCCGTTCCTTTTGCAACGATTGAAGTGAACGGTGATGAAATAACGGCGATTACTGAGATTGTTTTAAAAGAAGGCGCTGATACTATTGTTGTTGGCTACCCGCGTAATCAAAGCGGTGAGGCGACAGCTCAAACAAATTACGTTGAACTGTTTGCTGAGCAGTTAAAAGATATTGAAGCGGCGGTTGTGTTTCAGGATGAATCATTAACCAGTGTACTCGCAGAGCAACAGCTAGCGGCACATAAAAAACCATATTCAAAGGGCGATATTGACGCCCAGGCAGCAGCAATTATTTTACAAGATTATATAGAGGGACAATATGGACATTAAACCACCTGCACCAAGGCCACGGCCAATTAATCCTTCAGAACCAAATACTGGACCACACCAACAAGTGGTTTCTATAACTCCTTTGAATCAACCAGTTGCCCCTGTGACTCCGCCACCCCAGCCTATTGAGCAAAACCCTGCACCAAACCTTAAACCAAAACGTAACCGTGCGAAAAAATGGCTTATCGCCTTAATTGTTTTGGTGGTGATTTTGGTATCGGCAGTTATTGCTGGCTGGTTCTGGTATCAGTCTTTGCTGAGTCCTGTAGATGCTGGTGATACCGATAAGCAGGTGGTTCAAATTGTTGAAGGCACATTGCCGGATGAAATCGCTACATTATTAAAAGAAAAAGACTTGATTCGTAATGAGGCTGCGTTTTTATTGTATGCAAGGATTCAAGGTGTTCAGAATAGTTTACAAGCCGGCACCTATCGCTTGGCTGCTTCTGAAACGACCCCCGAGATTGTTAATCATCTAACGAAAGGAAATGTTGATACGTTTGACATTACATTTATACCAGGCGCAACCTTAGCCGAAAATAGAGAAGTGTTTATTGAATCAGGGTACAGTGAAGAGGAGATTGACACTGCATTTTCAAAAACATATGATTCACCGTTATTCGCCGGTAAGCCAGCTGAAGCTGATTTAGAAGGGTATATTTACGGTGAAACCTATAAATTTGGCGCTGGGGCCACTGTTGAAGGGATTTTAGAGTATATATTCGAGCTTTATTATCAAAACATTAGCGATAATAATTTAGAGGCACAATATAGTGAACAAGGTTTGACGTTATATCAAGCAATTACCCTTGCATCTATTGTTCAGCGTGAATCTGGCGGGGACGATAAAGCTCAGATCGCCCAAGTTTTCTATACACGCCTAGAAATGGGTATGGAGCTAGGTTCTGACGTAACGTATCAGTATGCCGCTGATAAAGCGGGTGTAGAGCGCGATACGAACCTCGATTCGCCATATAACACCAGGCGATATCCTGGGCTCCCTCCAGGACCTATTGCTGTTCCTGGGATTGATTCGTTAAAGGCAGTGGGCAACCCAGCTCCTGGCGACTATGTCTATTTCCTGAGTGGCGATGATAATATCACCTACTATGCGCGTACCCTAGCGGAGCACGAAGCGAATATCGTCAATCACTGTAAAGTGAAATGCCAGATTATTTAGGCAATACTGCTTAACCCTTGACAAACTACTATAATTATAAAATAAATTGACTAAAAAAGCTATAGTTGCTATACTTAAATAAGCACATTTTGCGACTCCATCTACTAGTGTCAAAGGTCCGTATCGGCCAGTAGCACCTGCGAGTGGGGAACGGAGCGTTAAAATGAGCCTACCAGAACAGTCGCACGGATACCAGAAACTACAATATTAATAACACTGGTCGACATGTATCCCTTTCTGTGGCCTTGTCACAGAAGAAAGACTCATTAAGGTAGACGCCCTCGAAGTAATTTGAGCGGCAGGAGAACGATAATTCGTAATGATATTACGAGCAGTAGCACTAGTGCTACTCATGGTGGGACAATTGCGGCACGTCCAACAGCGATGCCAGCACAACCAACTAAGCGATCTCAAAAGGGTCGCATTAAATCGTCAACCGTCGCTATTTATACCGGTATCTTCGCTCTTCTTGTAGCGGTTATTGCCATTGGCTACCGATCACCTGAAGAAGGGGTGACGGCTGCCTCAACTGCCCCTGTAGCTACTACGGTTAATTCTGCCGCTTCAAATCAGCCTGCTGTCAATGAAGTGGTTGCAACTGATATTGCTGCCTCAGTAGCTTTAGCTGCTGATCTTGCTATTGCACCGAACGTTGCCGAGCTTGCGGTTTCAACCCGCGTCCAAAACCTCTATGCAACGACTGATGTAGGAAGTTCAATTAGCAAGCCTACTATTGTGCAGTTATCTTCTGCGAGCCGAAACATTACTACCTATGCTGTTCAAGAAGGTGACACCGTTACCTCTGTTGCTGCTAAGTTTGGCGTTACTGCCGATACTATTAAGTGGGCAAATAACTTAACGGCTGATACCTTAGCTGCTGGCTCTACTATTGAAATATTGCCACGTGACGGTATTGCCTATACCGTTAAGGACGGTGACACTATCGCAAGTATTGCTGATAAGTACAAAGCTGATGCTTCAGTTATTACTACCTATAACGACCTTGAAATTAGCGGTGTTTCTACCGGATTAAAGATCATTATTCCTGGTGGAGTATTACCAACAACTGAACGTCCTGGCTATAGGGCGCCTGTCGTATACGCTGCAACAGGTGGTACGTATATTACTGGCTACAGTTCTGGTTTCTCTAACGGAAGTACTTGGTATATTAAATCAGGTACACCAAACGGTGGTCGTTACGCCTTTGGTAACTGTACTGCCTATGCCTTTGACCGCCGAGCTGAGCTTGGCCGACCAATCGGTGCTATGTGGGGCAATGCTGGTGCTTGGGCGACAAACGCTCGTAACGCTGGCTACACCGTAAACCGTACACCAGCTGCTGGTGCAGTTATTCAAGACGCTGGCCACGTAGGTATTGTTGAAAAAGTACTCCCGAACGGTGACCTTGAGCTGAGCGAGATGAACGCTCGTGTATCTGGTGGTGGCTATAACATCGTATCTGGTCGCACCCTTCCTGCTGGACAGGTTGGCCAATACTACTACATTCACTAGAAGAATAAATAGTTCATTCGAATCGCCTCTGTTAAAATAGGGGCGATTCTGTTATAATAATAAAACTATGTTCGTTGATACCGCCAAAGTATTTGTACAAGCAGGACGCGGCGGCGATGGAGCCGTTAGTTTTAGGCATGAAATTTATGTCGATATGGGTGGACCAGATGGCGGTGATGGCGGTAAGGGTGGCGATGTTATATTTGTCGCTAGTGACAACGTTAATACTCTTTTAGACTTTCGTTTTAAACCTGAGCTCAAGGGTGAACCGGGTCAATCTGGTGCGAAACGTGATCGTCACGGTAAATCTGGTGCCCCGAAATACGTTAAAGTACCAGTGGGCACTATTGTAAAGCGCAATGGGGAAGTGATTGCTGATCTCATTGAAGATGGGCAAGAATTAGTTATCGCTAAGGGTGGCGATGGCGGGTTTGGAAACGCCCACTTTAAATCATCAGTCCGACAAGCACCCCGTATTGCCGAAAAGGGTGAACTTGGTGAAACGTTCGAAGCAGAACTGGAACTGAAACTACTGGCTGATGTTGGACTGGTCGGGTTTCCTAATGCCGGCAAATCAACCTTTCTTAGTGTCGTAACGAATGCTACCCCTGAAATTGCTGATTATGCCTTTACGACTCTTACGCCAAACCTTGGAGTTGCCGATATTGACGATGGAAGTTTACTTATTGCTGATATTCCAGGGCTGATTGAAGGTGCAAGTGAAGGAAAAGGTTTGGGTGATGCATTCCTTCGCCATGTTGAACGTACAGCAGTTATATTGCACCTTATCGATGCCTATGATGATGATGTTGCGAAAGCATACACTACTATTCGAAAAGAGCTTGAAGCGTATAGCCCAAGCCTCGTCAACCGACCCGAAGTGGTTGCGTTAACAAAAACCGAAGGTCTTGATGAAGATATTATTCACATGCAAATGGAGGCACTTAAAACAGTTTCTGGCGAGAGCCCAATCTTCGCTATCTCTTCACCAGCCCATACTGGCTTAAAAGAAGTACTTCGCGCACTGCGCCGCATGGTTGAAGAGGTTCGTATAGCCGAAAAAGAAGAGAATAAAGACGTGAATGAAGGCATGGCAATTATTACCCTCAATCAAAGCCAAGAGGCATTAGCATGGAAGATTAAAAAACATCAAACAGAGGAAGGTTTGGTATACGAAGTTCGTGGGCATAAAATTGAGAAGTTTGCACGGCGTACTGATTTTGAAAACCGTGAAGGCTTGAACCGCTTACGAGATATCATGAAAAAGATGGGCATTACTCATGCACTTACACGAGCCGGGGCTGACGGCGCAACTATTATTCGCATTGGCCTTGATGAATTCCCTCTTATTGAACAAGGCTAGGCTTGCGTAATTTTATACAAGTTATTGACAAATAACCGTATAAATGCTAAAATACCCTCTAAGCTAATGATTTGAGCTATGTGCTCTCATTAGATCATTAATAATTCGACTCGTATATAAGCGTATGATTTGTGGCGCTGATGGGTCTTCATGTAAAAACTATTTTAGGTGAAGACCTGTCAGTGCTTCGGTGCTCGTGCAGGAAACAATCGCATTACCCCACTACCGCCACGAGAGTGGCAGAAAGAGGTACATTGCAATGAAGACCATGAAGAAGGCCATGTCGCCGCCGATGCGGTCCGACATCACCAATCTCATGTCGCAGTCGATCGCGAGCACGTCGTCGGCCCTCGAGGGCGTCGGTCTCATCTCGTCGTCCTGATCGCCGCGCTCGAGATTCACGTGTAGTGATCTCGCAGGCGCATCATCATCAGGCGAACACCCGGTGAAAGGATTGTTGCAAATGCATCGTTACAGACCCTAGCGCCTTCATAGGCGCGCTGAGCATCAATTTCACATCGGGTCGGGCGCACGAGCCCCGGAGTACGCCTGTCGTGGCGACTCCGGGGCTTGTCCTCGAATCTTATATACTGTCGTTTTTCGAGCCTCCTTCATTGGAGGCTCTTCGATTTTCTTGGGACTATGCAGATTAGTTTATTCCGATTACACCTTTATCGCCTATAATAAAATACATGAGCCAAACTTATTTCTTTTATGACCTCGAAACTTCCGGCTTAAACCCTCGTGAAGATCGTATTATGCAGTTTGCCGGGATTCGAACTGATTTAAACTTTAATCCTATCGGTGAACCTTATAATGTTTTGGTGAAACTTAATGATGATACGTTACCTAATCCTGACGCATTAATGGTA
This sequence comes from uncultured Candidatus Saccharibacteria bacterium, assembly GCA_964523145.1. Classification (GTDB taxonomy): domain Bacteria; phylum Patescibacteriota; class Saccharimonadia; order Saccharimonadales; family Saccharimonadaceae; genus Microsaccharimonas. The sequence continues at coordinate 37,370 of CAZFYB010000004.1, forward strand.
ACAGGTATTACTCCGCAGCAAACCGTTGCTGAAGGCTACTCAGAAGCTGAGTTTTCTAAATTCCTGATGGAAGAAATTTTTACCCCCGATACCATAACGGTCGGGTTTAATAATATTCGTTTTGATGATGAGTTTATTCGGGCATTGTTTTGGCGGAATTTTTACGACCCGTATGAGTGGTTTTGGAAAGACGGTCGTGAGCGTTGGGATATGCTTGATGTTGTTCGTATGACCCGCGCACTACGTCCCGAAGGTATAGAGTGGCCTGTTGTCGATGGCAAGGCAACTAATCGCTTAGAGCTGCTGACAAAGCAAAATGGTATTGATCATTTTAAGGCGCACGATGCGCTGAGTGATGTCGAGGCACTTATCGCGGTTGCTCAATTGATTAAAACAAAACAGCCGAAACTGTACGAGCATTTATTTAAGTATAAAAATAAAAATCTCATTAAACAGTTAATCAATCTTGATGATAAACAGCCATTCGTGTATGTAAGTGGCCAATACGATGCTGCATTTAATAAAGCTACTGTGGCGTTTCCTTTAACATCTGGTCGAAACGGGAATGTTATTGTGTATGACTTACGTCACGACCCGGCACCATTTATTAATATGTCGCAACAAGCATTGCAGAAAGTATTTTATACGCCTTGGGAAGAACGAAAAGCTGAGGACTATATTGCTTTGCCGGTAAAAGAAATGCAATACAACCGTGCTCCGGCAGTCGCACCTGTAGGAGTACTATCGCAAGAAGGTGGCTGGGAAAGGCTTGGACTATCGGAAGAGCTGATTACTAAACACCGTAATAACTTACTTTCAGCACCTGGGTTTGCCGAGACCGTACGCGGTTTATTTGAAGGTAAGCCTGAATATCCAAAAATGGCTGATCCAGAGGGGCAATTATACGATGGCTTCGTTGGCGATGGTGACCGTTTGAGGATTGATAAAGTACGTAATAGCAATGGCTCGCAGTTAGCCGACCTTCACCCAGAGTTTGTCGATGAGCGTTTAGACGGATTATTACTTCATTATAAAGCGAGAAATTTTCCCAATAGCTTGGCTGAAGATGAAGTTGGTGCATGGGAAACGTGGCGTGCTGCGCATATTAACGCTCGTTTGCCAGGATTCGTTAAACGCCTCAACGAATTAGCTGCAACAACGTCCGATGAATCGAAGCAATTTGTTTTACAAGAGTTACAGCTTTGGGCTGAAAGTATCGTACCAATAGAAGATTAGCTCAATTGTGTATTTAGCTGACGAACTTCACGCCGAGAAACAAAAATAGCGATGATGTTTGAAGAAATTCTGGCAAGAGTGAAGCCGGCAATGAAGGCAAAGAACTCGAGCATAAGGGCGGCATCGATAGCAACACTTGTGCCAGGGATAACTCCCAGAAGATAGAACATCATAATAGATTCGCCTACGTTAAAACTATCGATAATAAGAAGTATCGATAAGATGGTGAAAATGATGGTAAGATTTCTTTTCATGTTGTCGCCCGTAAAACTGTTTGTTGAACTATACCACCCCTGTTGTGTGCATGCAAGCATAGGCGAAATCAAGCAGTTCTAAAAATTTAGGGACTGGAAAAAACTAACAAAAAACGGTATAATCAAGCAGTTATGCCGGAGGTAATTAGAGTTGTAGGAGCCCGGGAACACAACCTGAAAAATATCAGTGTTGAGATTCCCCGTGATAAGCTAGTGGTTATTACTGGCTTAAGTGGCTCTGGAAAATCAAGCTTAGCCTTTGATACGATTTACGCCGAAGGTCAACGCCGATACGTTGAGAGCCTTTCTAGTTACGCTCGGCAATTCTTAGGGCTTATGGAAAAACCTGATGTTGATCAAATTGATGGGTTAAGTCCGGCAATTAGTATTGACCAAAAATCAACCAGTCGAAACCCACGAAGTACTGTAGCAACGGTAACAGAAATTTATGATTACCTTCGTTTGCTCTATGCCCGCATTGGTGTACCGCACTGTCCAGTATGTGGTAAACCGGTCAGTCGCCGCGCTCCTCAAGATATTATTGATGAGGTTATGAAACTAACCGAGGGGTCACGCCTCATGATTCTGGCGCCCATCGTAAAAAGTAAAAAAGGTGAGTTTGCTCATATACCTGAGCAGTACCGCCGCCTTGGCTTTGCTCGAGCTCGCGTTGATGGCGTAGTGTACTCACTGGATGAATTCCCCGACCTTGATAAAAAGTACAAACACGATATTGAAATTGTTGTTGATCGTATCGCTTTGTCAAAAGATGTACAGGGCAGGGTTGCTCAGTCGGTTGAGCAATCACTTGAAATCGCCGATGGCGTAGTAGAGATTTTAGATGTCGATTCTGACCAATCGTATATTTATAGCCAGCGATATGCCTGTGTTGATCACCCGAACGAAGAAATTCCTGAACTTGAACCGCGACTATTTAGCTTTAACGCTCCGCAAGGTGCCTGCCCGGTATGCACTGGGTTAGGGAGCCGGCTTGAGGTTGACCCTGAACTCGTATTTAACCCAAACCTTACTATTGCCGAAGGCGCAATTCGGCCGTATAACCGTGTAAACAGCGATGCTTGGTACATGAAGCGCTTGTCCGCTGTTGCAACTGCACATAAGTTTGACTTGCGTGTACCCGTACGTGATATGTCACCTGAGGCAATCGAAAAAGTACTGTATGGAACGGGTGATGAAAAGTATCGCATTTCACTCGGTGATGGACGTTCTTATGACTCAACGTACGAGGGGGTTATCCCTAACCTCGAGCGCCGCTACAAAGAAACCGATAGTGATTTCATGCGTAAAGATATTGAACGCTTTATGCGCGAACGTGAATGCCATGCGTGTCACGGTGCTCGTTTAAAGCCAGTGGTATTAGCGGTGACTATTCATGATTTAAATATTATGGATATTACAACGCTTGGCGTAGAAGACGCGCTTGATTTATTTGAGAATAAGTTAAAACTTGATGAACAAGAAGCTTTTATTGCGACCCAAATCTTGAAAGAAATTACCGCTCGACTTGGGTTTATGAACAATGTTGGACTGAGCTATCTTGAGCTTTCGCGGGCAGCAAATACATTATCTGGTGGTGAAGCGCAGCGTATTCGTTTGGCAACTCAAATTGGGTCTGGCTTGCAAGGTGTATTGTACGTACTGGATGAGCCATCAATTGGATTACACCAACGCGATAATGACCGTTTAATTGCGACCTTAAAACACCTTCGTGATTTAGGAAATACCGTGCTTGTTGTTGAGCACGATGAGGATACAATCCGACACGCTGACTACTTGCTCGATATTGGGCCTGGCGCTGGTGTTGCTGGCGGTGAAGTTGTAGCACAGGGAACGCCTGATGAAGTCGCTAAAGATCCAAATAGTATTACGGGGCGATACTTAAGCGGCGCCGAAAAGATTGATGTACCAAAAAAGCGCCGAGCTGTACAAAAAGGCCGCGCACTTGAAATCCTTAATGCTCGCGAGAACAACCTAAAGGGTATTAACGTGAGCCTGCCGCTTGGTGTCATGACTGTCGTGAGTGGTGTGAGTGGAAGCGGCAAGTCAACATTAGTAAATGATATCCTCGCCAAAGAACTTTCTGCTCGTTTGCATCGGGCGCACGCTGTTCCTGGCGCACACGACAGTATCGAGGGCATTAACCAACTTGATAAGGTTATTGTTATCGACCAATCAGCTATCGGGCGTACTCCTCGTTCTAACCCAGCAACCTATACTGGTGTGTTCACGCCAATTCGTGAACTTTTTGCCAGTACAACCGAAGCGAATATTCGTGGGTATAAAGCTGGTCGCTTTAGCTTTAACGTTAAGGGTGGTCGCTGTGAAAACTGTCAGGGCGATGGGGTGATCAAGATCGAAATGCACTTCTTGCCAGACGTATATGTTACCTGTGATGTGTGTAAGGGTAAACGCTATAACCGTGAAGCTTTGGAGATTAAGTACAAAGACGCAACAATTAGCGATGTACTTGAAATGACTGTTGAGCAAGGTGCCAAATTTTTTGAAAATATTCCAAGCATTGCCCGTAAACTCGATACGCTTGTTGATGTGGGGCTTGGGTATATCCGCCTAGGCCAGCCAGCAACAACATTTAGTGGTGGTGAAGCGCAGCGTATTAAATTAGCTTCTGAGCTTTCACGTCGTTCAACGGGTAAAACTATGTATATCCTTGATGAGCCAACTACCGGATTGCATAGTGCTGACGTAAAACGCTTGCTCGGTATTCTGCAAAAGCTGGTTGAAGGCGGTAATACTATGGTCATTATTGAACACAACCTAGATGTGATTAAGAGTGCTGACCATATTATTGATATGGGACCTGAAGGGGGACTTGGCGGAGGAACTGTCGTTGCTCAAGGCACACCCGAAGATATCATAAAAGTCAGCCAGTCGTTTACTGGTGCATACCTTAAAGATCTTTTGAAAAAATAAGCACGCTATACTCTGAGAGAGCAATAGATGCTTTACCCGTATCATCAGTGACAGCTTTTTGAGTAGCTGTTTCATGAAAATCAACGCTATAGCCTTTCCAACTGCTGTTGAAACGTACTGTCCATTCGCCGTTGGTTGGAAATGACAACTCGTAATTATCGAAACTGTTTTTGCTAAAGTTCACTAGAACAACTGTGTCGTCATTTGGGCCACCTACGTCTTTTCGATGATAGGCAATAATCGTGTCGGCATCATTACGGTGTATGAGTTTTGTGTATTGGCCCAGTAAACCACGGGTGTTATCGAATCGATTCAATCGTAAATTAATAAGATGTTGATGGGCCAGTACGATACCGGCAAATTGTGTTGTTTTATTCCACTCAAGCATTTGCCAGTCGTTAAACGAACCTTCTTGCATGAATTCTTGGCCCTGTAGCAGCATGGGTATGCCCGGAGTAGTTAAAGTAACGGCGCTTGCAAGTAACGTATGCTGACGTGCATAGACACTTTCGGCATTACCGGGTGTAGCAGCTTCATTAAGTCGGGCTGACCCGTTTGCTGCGGTATCATGGGAATCACTAAATATAACCTTATCGAAAGCATCGCCGCGGTAGGTATGATTTAGTTCGTACTCTATGCCGGCTAATGGTGGTTGACTATCGTTTTTGGTAATACCAAGGCTATCACGGATAACATGCGGAAAACCAACTTCCCATTGAGCATCAAACCCCATACCACCTTCAGCAGTGGAGGTAACGACACCAGGGTTTGTCGAGTTATCTTCGGCAATCATAAGCGCATGAGGATTGATTTTGTGGGCGAGGTCGTTAATTTCAGACAATAACGTCCATGCTTCAGGAATATCAAGAGTATGGTTATCATTATTGCCATCGGCGTTGCGCATATAAATAGTTGAGTCGATGCGCATACCGTCAATTTTATATTCAGTGAACCACATAGTGACGTTATCTAAAATAAACTGGCGTACTTCGGGGCGGCTATAATCGGGTCGGCCACCCCAAGGAGTATCACCACGTTCGTCATTATAAAAGTAAATGCCGCCTCGATTATTTTCGCTCCAGCCATCAAATTGCCATAGACCAGTTTCTGCGTAAAAGTGGTTGTAGACGACATCTAGAATGACGCCGATATTTCTTTCGTGACAGGCTTTTACAAACTCAAGCAAACCTCGCCGACCACCATAGGCATTCTCAATCGAGAAGATATAATTTGGGGCATATCCCCAGCGATTACTCGAAGCCATACTGGTGACGGGCATAAGTTCAATGTAGTTTATACCTAAACTTGCGAGATAGTCGAGTTTTTCAATGGCTGTTTGAAATGTACCGGGTGTTGAAGCATCAGGGCGATTAAAAGTACCAATATGCATTTCATAAATAACTGCCTTATTGTGATCGACACTTTCGAACTGAGCATTTTCCCACTCGAAATCACGGACAACAATAATTGATGCACCATTATCAGGGTCAAGTAACTGTCTGGCGTAGGGGTCGTTACGTTGTAGTTTTTCGCCGGATTCAGTGGTGATTTGATATTGATACGATTGCCCAGCTTGCGCTTCGACATTTTCAATAGTCCAATAGCCCTCACCTGCGTTCGTCATGGGGATTTCTTTCCAGGCAAATTCAATGAGCAGCAAAACTGAAACTTCCTTAGCAAAAGGAGCCCATACGGTGAAATCAACACCATTATCGTGAAGAGTAGAGCCCAAGTGTTTTGCTAAGTGATGCCCCATATAAACATTAGTATGATGCTACAAGGGAGATTTGGCAATATTAGCTTTTGCTAGAGCGGCGAAAGATAAACTTTAGTTGCTTTTTAGCAGCTTTCCAAATAGCATCGCGATTTTTCTTTTCTTTTAGAATGTGAATTGCTGGAGGCAGTACAGATAGGAAGACGATAAGTACGATAATCGGTAAGATGACGGTATCTATATCAATACCCGCAGCGATCAAAGCCCTACCGGCAAAGTAGCCGAGGTACGTGATACCAAATGTCCATAAGAATCCACCAATTAAGTTATAAGAAAGAAATTTGCGGTATTCCATTTTTCCAACCCCTGCGACAATTGGTGCAAAGGTTCGAACAATAGGCACGAAACGAGCCATAATGATGGTTTTTCCACCGTGTTTCTCGTAGAATTTTTGAGCATTTTGGATATGAGCTTGTTTAAAAATACGGGCATCTGGCTTGCTGAATATACGTGGACCAGCTTTCCGGCCGAACCAATAGCCAACTGAGTCACCTAGTACTGCGGCCAAGAAAAGCAGTACAACAAACCAATGAATGTTTATAGGTACATTTCCCGGTAAGATACCGGTTGCGTACAATGCACCAGCAGTGAAAAGGAGGCTATCGCCAGGTAAGAAAAAACCAATAAGTAGACCCGATTCGGCAAAAATTACCACTAGGATAGCGAAGATACCGAGCCCAATAATTAAGTCAACGAGGTCGAGGCCGGGGATTGCCCCGAAAGTAAGAAAACTAGCGGTAATAAGGTCAAACATACTCACACTATTTTACCACGAGTTCAAAGAATGCAGTCACCTTAGTAATTTCATCAAAAAAGTGCTATAATAAGGTAAAGTTATATACTGACAGTAAAGGGAGCATGATGCACGATTTTTCATTAAAACTACAAAAACGCGAAATTAGCGGTAAAAAAGTCGCGAATCTTCGCCGGGACGGTATCGTTCCAAGCGTAGTGTATGGTGGCAACGAAGCGCCAATTTCAACACAATCACTAACAACCGAAACTTTAAAGGTTATTTCAGAAGCTGGTCGTCACTCACCAGTTAACCTTACGATTGATGGCAAAAAACAGCTTGCAATCATTAAAGATATCGAACTCGACCCAGTGAAGCATCAAATTCTTCATGTAGCCTTTCATGCCATTAAGCAAAATGACATTATTACTACTGAGGTGCCAATTATTCTTGTTGGTGAAGGTGAAAGCGCCGCTGAAAAAGCTGGTTTAATTATCCTTCAGGCTATTGAGCAAATTGAGATTAAGGCTAAACCTGCTGACCTTCCTGAATCACTTGAAATTTCTATTGTTGAACTTGCGACTGACGAAGACCGCCTTACGGTTGCTGACCTTACGCTTCCCGAGGGTGTCGAATTTGCCGATGCAGAACAAGACCTCGAACTTGTTATCGCAAACGTTTACGAACCAGCTGCACTTGAAGCTGCAAACGAAGCTGCTGCCGGTGATGCAGTTGATGAAGCTGAAGTTGAATCTGAAAACGGTAGCGATACTGACCAAGACTCACAAGCTGAAGAAACTCGTCCGGGCGGAAAGCTCCAAGATGAGCCAAAGCAGTCTAACGTTGACGCAAACAAATAGGATTATTCTTCAATAAATCCGCCAGATTGATGCGCCCATAACTGGGCGTATTTTTCTTTGTTGGCGAGGAGTTGAGTGTGAGTACCGTCTTCGATGATTTTACCGTTATCCATGACGATAATCCGATCAAGCTTGGCGATGGTTGAAAGTCGGTGAGCAATAACGATACTTGTACGATCTTTCATTAATATTTCAAGTGCGTCCTGAATCATTTTTTCGCTTTCGCTATCGAGTGCGCTGGTTGCTTCATCAAGAACTAATATCGGTGCGTCTTTAAGCATTGCGCGAGCAATCGCTACTCGTTGCCGCTGCCCACCTGAGAGTTTTACTCCACGTTCACCTACAAGTGTTTCAAATCCTTCTGGAAGCTTATTAATGAATTCGAGTGCCTGAGCATTTTTTGCTGCCTTTTGTATTTCGGCTTCTGTCGCTTGTTGCTTCGAGTACGATATATTTTCTTTAAGACTCCGATGAAACAGTAATGGCTCTTGCGGAACATAAGCAATTGCATCATGCAGTGAGGCTTGCGTGACTTTTGAAATATCTTGACCATCGACTTTTATCGATCCATCCTGGGGATCATTCAGCCTTAGGAGTAGTTTTGAAAGAGTTGTTTTACCCGACCCGCTTACTCCAACAATACCGATTTTCTGCCCAGCAGGAATGTGGAGCGAAAGGTTGTCGAACAAATTATCGCCTCCTTCATGGGCAAAGGAAATGGCGTCAATAGTTACTTCACCGTGCGCAACTTTTAATTTCTTGTTCGTTGTATCAACCACTTCGATAGGCTCTTTCATAATTGAAAGAATTTCTTCGGTGTCTCCACTAATTTGATAGACCGTTCGTAAAGCTGTGTTAACATTTGATATTTCCATAAGAAGGTTAAAAGTATAAGTAATTAAAAGGAACACGGCGCCGGCATTAATGGCATGATTTTGAACCGCCCAAATAGCTACAACGAGTGCAGAGATTCGTGCAAAAGCTACCACCATGGAAGTTACTGTCGTTGTAGTCATGACACCTTTGCGAACATGTTTTTCTTTTTCGAGCATTTCTTCAATAGCAATTGATAGCCTTTTACCTTCGGTTCGTTCTTTGCTTTCGATTTTAACGGCTACCATATTTGAAATGGAATCAGCGAGCTGACCAGATATTTTAGAATACGCTTTTGAGCGGGCTATTTGTCGAGGGCGCATGAAACGAGTTGCAAGGTAAGAGACGATGATAGATATGGTAACAAATACGGCAAGGATGATTGCTAAGGGCCACGATATGAAAGCAATACCGATTAATGATGCAATAATCGCTACCACAACAAACATAATTTCGAATACCATCATATTCCAAAATGAAAAGAATGCTGCTGAAGCTTTATTTACCTGGGATATCATTGAGCCAGCAAAACGATTCGTGTGGAACTGAATTGAATGACGGGAAAGTGTTCGGTATGCCTCTTCGTTGATATCTCGAGCGCCGTATATTTGTACTGACCACATAGAGTATAGGTTTATGCGATAGCCAATAACAAAACAAATAAGTTGAACGGCGGCGTACCCAACAATCAACCAGAGCGATCCTGAAAGAGAAGCATTTCCCATTTGAATTGATGTCAGGAGTGAAGCGATGAATATAGGTGCGATGTAGCGTTCACCAATAATACTTAAAGGACCTACGATAAAGCTTAGCGCAACCTGTTTAGGGTATTTCATTGCATGCTTCCAATGAAAAGCGAGCGCTTCAAATAATCGTATGTTCTTCGTATTATCTTTCATAATTCTTTCTAGTTTAAGGGGTGTATTAAAATCGTTTAGCGTGGTAGTTAAGTGCTTTTTCAATTAGTTCAACCGGGAGTGGTTTTTCGTGGCTGAATTGCAACGTACCTTTGCCAGTATTATAAGGAGCTAATTGGTGATATAACTCATCTGATTCTGCGGGCATAAACACAGCGTATAGCCCGATGTGTTTATCAAAATGAGCAAAATGCACAATGCCCCGCTTTTTAGGTGCCGGCCGATAGGTGGGCATGTCGTAACTTATATCTTCGATGGTATCAGGGAATGCTTTCTGAATAAGTACACGTAACTGCTGAAGTTTTGATTGAATTTCAGAAGGAAATTGGGCGATATATTCAGATACAAGCGGACTTTCTTGATACGACATGCGCTTATTATACAACTTTTCAACAGAGGTAAATAGTGGTATAATCACTTTTGATGCAAAAAATCTTACTCTATTATAAATTCACCCCAATCAGCGACCCTGAAGCGGTAAAGTTATGGCAAAAAACTTTGTGTGAAAGCCTTGATCTGCATGGGCGAATTTTGATAAGCAAACACGGCTTAAACGGAACGGTTGGCGGTGAAATGGCTGACCTAAAATCTTACATAAAAGCCACAAAAACGTACCCCGCTTTTAAAGATGTTGTTTTTAAATGGAGTGATGGAAGTCGTGAAGATTTTCCGCGGATGAGTGTAAAAGCTCGCCGTGAACTTGTGGGCTTTAAGAATAGTGACGATGAATTCGAAGTAGATGAAAAAGGCGTTGTAGGCGGCGGTACGCACATTAAACCGGCGCAATTGCACGAACTCGTTGAGCAATTTGGAGATGACGTTGTGTTCTTTGACGGACGTAATGAGCACGAAGCAAAAATTGGTCGCTTTAAAAACGCTATTGTCCCCAATACGAATACCTCTCGTGATTTTATCGATGAACTTGAAAGTGACAAATACGATGACATTAAAGATAAAAAAGTCGTCACATATTGTACCGGTGGTATACGCTGCGAAGTTATTTCAGCAATGATGAAAAAGCGTGGCTTTACTGATGTATATCAGATTGATGGTGGTATTGTGAAATATGGAGAAGCATACGGTGATGATGGCCTATGGGAGGGCAGTTTACGAGTTTTCGATAACCGAATGACGGTTGATTTCAGTGACCACACGGCAGTTATTGGTGAATGTACTCACTGCCAATCAAAAACGAGCAATTTTGAAAACTGTGCGTGGGCGAATTGTAATGATTTGGTTCTTATTTGTGAGAACTGCAAAGAAAATCCTGACTTGCTGTACCATACCGAGGCTTGTCGTGAAAATGCTCAGCTTACTACTGTTGTGTAGTTGATTATTTTTACGCTAGTTTTATTTCTAAAAACAAAGAGTATACTGTAAGTACAACTTAACAGGAGTGTGTTACATGGCAAAAAACGAAATAAGTCCATTAGCAAAGCAGCTGTGGGGGCTGGCAATTGCACAAGGGGTTCTCGCAATATTATTTGGTGTTGTCGCGCTTTTTTGGCCCGGCCTTACCGTAGCGCTATTAATTCTGTTCTTTAGCGTATTTATATTAATTTGGGGGATTGTGGGCATTATTGTGAGTCTTTCAAGTGTTGGAACCGATAAGTTCTGGTGGCTAGAGCTTACATTTAGTGTGCTTGCTATCGGGTTAGCAGTATATATGTTGCGAAACCCCATTGAAACGGCAGCAATCTTTGTACTATTTATAGGACTTACCTTCCTTGTACGAGGGGTAGTTGATATCCTTGAAGGATTATTTGATGCAGCTCGTTCGGCAAATAATCGGTTATTCCACATTATAGCTGGCGTGATTGCGGTTATAGCTGGTGTTATTACCTTGCTTCACCCAATCTCAGCTGGAGTCGCGGTAGTGTGGATCATCGGTCTGTATGCTGTGCTTTACGGATCATTGCTTATTGCATTTTCGTTTAAAGCTCAAAGCGAACTATCGAAATAATTGCCCCCAGTGTAATAAAATGCCACCGTTACAGAAGCGGTGGTATTTATTGTGAGTATAATAGAACATGATGAACACGAAACTTGAAGAAAAACTGAAAACTTTGCCACGCTCAGCCGGGGTGTATTTTCATAAATCTAAAAGTGGCGAAATTATATATGTAGGCAAGGCGGCTATACTTAAGAACCGTGTGCGGCAATACTTTCAGAGTACCCGTGATATGGATGTCAAAACTCGGGCATTGGTTGAAGAGATCGAAGATACTGACTGGGTTGAAACCGAAAGTGAACTTGATGCGTTGTTCTTAGAGTCGGAAATGGTGAAACGCTACATGCCGAGGTTCAACATTTTGCTTCGTGACGATAAATCGCAAATGTTTGTACGAATTGATATGAAAAGTGAATGGCCAACGGTTAGTTTTACGCGTAACCCAAGCGATGATGGTGCTGAATATTTCGGCCCTTACTATAATGGCTATGCGATTAAAAAAGCTCTACGTTATTTACGTAAAATCTTCCCTTACTACACAAAACCACCAAAAGACGGAGCTCGCCCTGATTTAGATGCGCATATTGGTTTGAGCCCTCGGCCTGGTGTATCGAGTGATGAATATAAGGCATCGCTGCGCCAACTTATCCGTTATTTCGAAGGTGGCCGAAAAGCGATCATTCGTGATATTGAAAAAGAAATGAAATTAGCAGCAAAATTGCATGATTTTGAGAACGCAGCGAGGGCGCGAAATAAATTGAATGACCTTCGAGCTTTGCAGCAGCGCATTATGTTTGGTGATAAAGAATTCTTGGATATAAGTAAAGATAAAGCACTGATTCAGCTGCGTGATATATTACACCTTGAAAAAATTCCGGTACGTATTGAAGGTTATGATATTTCGCATATGAGTGGTACGAATGTCGTTGCCAGTCAGGTGGTATTTATTAATGGTGTGAGTAGCCGAAGTGATTATCGTAAGTATAAAACCAAAATTGAACAAAACGATGATTATGCAAATATGTACGAAACGATTTTTCGCCGGTTATCACCAAAAAACGTGAAAGCTTGGGGGCTCCCGCAATTGTTGCTGATTGATGGCGGCAAAGGGCAGCTTGATGCTGCTATTAAGGCAATTGAAGAGCGCGAACTCAAGATTCCAGTTGTGAGTATTGCAAAGCGGGAGGAGGAGGTGATTATCCATTCAACTCGATCAAATATTGATACCAGTACCATTCAATCGATTATAAAAGAACCTCAAGCGGGTATATTTGCCGAGCGTTCTGGTGAATTTTATATAGTGAATTTACACCCAGGCCAACTAAACGCGTCTTCGCACTCTAAAAACTTTAGAGGCAGCGGCGATACAATACATATATATAGTGACCTAACAAAATTATTTCAACGAATTCGCGATGAATCACACCGGTTTGCCGTCAGCTATCACACGGTTTTGAAGCGTCAAAAACAAACCGCCAGTGTGCTTGAGGAAATTCCTGGTATTGGGCCGGTTACTCGCCGAAAGCTTATTAAAACGTTTGGGAGTGTAAGGGGAATAACCGCTGCGCCGATTGAAGAACTCGAAAAAGCAGTAGGAGCCAAGAATGCCGGGCTTTTAAAGCGTTACCTCGGTCAGTCGTAACCCGCTTGCGCTTACCTCTATGAGAGGGTACTATTAAAGCATCTATGCAGCGCTTTTCATCACAAAAAAATCTTGGTTTTACGATTGTTGAATTGATTGTTGTGATTTCGGTCATTGCTATTCTTGCAGGCATTACTATTGTTGGCTATGGCGCATGGCAAAAGGGTATTCGCACCGATCAGGTGGTGAGTGATTTGAAAGCCGCAGCAGCAGCTATGGAATCGGCTCGCAATGAACAAAATGGCTACCCAAGCTCACTCCCTTCAACCGTCAAAGCCAGTGACGGAGTGACGTTGACGGTTATTGAAACAAGCAGCGGCACCTTTTGTATTGATGGAAAAAGTACTACTGATACAACAATTAATTACTATATTGATCAATCACTCGTTTCGAGTTCAGCCAAAACAGGTACTTGTGCAACGAGGGTGGCTTCAGTGGCACCGAATACGCCTACTGCAGTAACAGTAGAAAACTTTGGGACTGGTTTGCGTGTTTCTTGGGCATCACCTGGTGGAACGGTCACGCAATATAGTGTGCAGTGTGCTCGAGATGCTGCATACATTAGCGATGTTGTAGGTGCAACGGTTGCTCCACCCTTATTAACAGTTGATATCCCTGTTTCTACCTCCGCTCAATACTTTTGTAAAGTGAATGCAATAAATTCAGCTGGTTCTGGAGCATGGTCGACCACTATAGCAGCCACGATTGGAGTGGTTACAGCTATAGATACTGGTGGATCTTACGATTGTTTTATTGTGACAAACGGCAGCGCCTATTGTCGTGGAACTGACTCCAATGGTTATTTTGGTTCCGGAACGACCACTTCGGTAACCACGGCTCCGATAAAAGTTTCATTATCTGGTTCGCTGGCGGGTAAAACCATAAAGCAAATTGCCATTGGTAATAACCATGCCTGTGTCGTAGCATCAGATGATAACATATATTGCTGGGGTAGGAACTCTTCCGGACAATTAGGTAATGGTGATATCTATTCAAATAGAGTTTATTTAGCGTCACCGGTTGTAACTAGTGGTGTATTAGCAGGTAAAACGATAAAGCAAGTAAATGCAGCATCCGATAATACCTGTGTAATAGCTTCTGATAATAATGCCTACTGTTGGGGGCAAAATGCATCGGGTCAGCTAGGGAATAACTCAAATACGACTTCTTACGTACCGGTTGCCGTTACTACTTCAGGCGTATTATCCGGGAAAACAATTAAACAAATTGAAATGGCTACTTTTTCAGCTTGCGCAGTCGCATCTGATAATAATGCGTATTGTTGGGGTTCTAATCCAGGAAATAACACGAGTTCATCTATAGTGCCTGTTGCCGTTACTACCTCAGGTGTCCTTTCGGGTAAAACAATAAAATCGATATCAGTTGGGTCATCACCAAGTTGTGTTTTAGCTTCAGATGATCGTGTATATTGCTGGGGAGGGAATACCTATGGTGAGCTTGGTAATAATTCAACGACCGCCTCGCTCGTTCCGGTTGCTGTTAATGCATCAGGAGTATTGAGCGGTAAAACTATTATCAGTATAGCGTCTGGTTCTGGCCATGCTTGTGCTGTTTCATCTGAGGGTTTGGTATATTGCTGGGGAAGAAATACTGCAGGTCAGCTTGGCAATAACTCAACTACCAGTTCTTCTGTTCCCGTTGCTGTTGACACGACAGGTGGATTAAATGGCAAAAAAGTTAAATCTTTAAGTATTGAATGGCAGCGTACATGTGCACTTACGACAGATAACAATAGCGTATGCTGGGGTAATAACGTACCAGGAACGTTTGATGGTGAAGCAAATCAAAATCGTTTAATACCGACTGCTATAGCTGTTCCATTAATATAATATGATTCAATCCGCTCTATCTCCGCTTGTACTGACTGGAAATAATATTATTCTCATGTCCGGCGATGCTTCGGCTGGATTTTTACAAGATGCGTATTTCTATTACTTTACCCATATAAATGAACCGGGCTGGAAATATGTATATGATGGAAACAAAGAGTATTTAATTGCTCCTGAGGTAACGGAGGTTCAGGAAATCTTTGATGGTAAAGCCAATTATGACGATATTCGAAAACTAAGCGGTATTGATACAATTCTAAACATTAACCAGGGAGTTGAATTATTTCAGAAAATGGCAAAGCAGCATACCGCGGTATATACTATCGATCCATCAAAAGATGACACCCGCGGAATGAACGTAAACCCGACCCAGGTCGATTTCGTGAAAGAACTTCAAAGTTACTGGTCTGATATCGTTGATGTACGCCCGGAACTGAAAAAAATGCGTGCTATTAAATCTGAAGCAGAAATAGCTACTATTCGAAAAGCTATTGAACTTACCGTCAACGCGTTTAAACAAGTAAAACAAAAAATTAATACGTATAACTATGAGTATGAAATTGAAGCCGATTTCACCCATTCTTTTAGGTGGAAGGGAGCTCAAGGTCATGCATATGATCCGATTGTTGCTTCGGGCGTTCATGCATGCACCTTACACTACAATACAAACAACTCAGCTGTGCAGAAGAATGAACTCGTTCTTATCGATATTGGTGCTCGGGTTGAGGGATACGCTGCCGATATCACCCGCACCTTTGCGGTCGGTACGCCAACTGAGCGACAGATCGCGGTGCACGCAGCAGTTGAAGATGCCCATCATAAAATCATTGCATTATTAAAGCCTGATTTAAGAATTGAAGAATATAGTAAAAGTGTCGATGAAATCATGAAAACTGCGCTTGAAAACCTAGGGTTATTAAAATCACCTAATGATTATCGGCGTTACTTTCCGCATGCCATTAGCCATGGTTTAGGTATAGATGTTCACGATTCATTGGGTTCGCCCGAAAAGTTCTCAGTAGGAATGGTCCTTACAGTAGAACCAGGTATCTATATTCCCGAAGAAGGAATAGGTGTAAGAATCGAAGACAACATCCTTATTACTAAGGATGGTCACGAGAACTTATCGGCGCATCTGCCGACTTCGCTGTGATATACTAATGGTAATAATGAAACAACAATTTTTTGTGTTCTTGCTACGTTGGGCGCTGAATTCGGTCGGTCTTTGGTTAGCGGTGAGGTTGCTCGGAACGGGATATGACGATATCGATGTTACTGCGGGTTTTTGGGGCTTTACGCTTGCCGGGCTGATATTCTCGCTCTTTAATAGCATTGTTAAACCACTGCTTGTTGTGTTGTCGTTACCGGCGATGTTATTAACACTCGGTCTGTTTAGTATCATCATTAATGGAATGCTAGTGTACTTTACACTAGCTTTAGCTCCGGGCATTGCGATGTCGTTTGGTAACTCGATTCTTGCCGGAATCATTCTAAGTCTGATAAACTATATAGTAAGTGCTGCGGTTGAATTACGTAGTGAAACAAGTAGGAGTAAACGCGCATGAGTATTGATACCATTTTGCAAATAGTTATGATTGGATCGGCCATTTTAATGGCTGCGAGTATTCTATTGCAACAGCGAGGCGCTACTCTTGGTGCTGGCTTTGGTAGCTCGGGTGAACTTTATACTACTCGCCGCGGTGTCGATAAAAATTTATTTGAAGTTACTATTGTATTGGCCGTTATCTTCATCTTATCTATTCTTGCTGGTCTTCTTATACCTAGCTAATTAAAGGCACTCTATGGCTGATAACGAACCAAATAAATGGCGTCGCCTTCCCAAAATGAGTTTTAACTCAAAAGATCTTTCGCGTCGTATGAAAAAAGTTGAGGGCGCGACTGTTAAGCATGCACGCCGGTTTGTATTTAAACGAATCGATAGTTTTGTAGAGGTTCGCCGCCGCATCGCCTTATGGGTGCTGGCCATTGGAATTATTATTGGGGCAACTGGTTTACAATTTTTGTGGTACCAAGATAGTTACCGAACCGTTGCGAATGCGACAGGCGGTACGTACGCTGAAGCGGTTCAAGGGCCAATTGATACATTGAACCCTATCTTTGCAAAAACAAGTGCCGAAGAAGCAGCTGGTGAGTTGTTATTTTCTCGGCTTTTGACGTATGACGAAAGCGGGAAGCTCAATTATGATTTAGCGGATAGTATGACCGTGAGCGAAGATGGCCGAACGTATACGCTTGCGATTCGACCAGATGCGCGATGGGACGATGGGCTGTATGTTAAAGCCCGTGACGTGGTATTCACTGTAGGACTTTTAAAAAACCCGGCAACTCGTTCGACTATTACTGGCTGGGAAAATGTTGTCGCACGAGCAGTTGAAGATCGAACGGTAGTGTTTGAACTCCCGAGTGCATACGCTGCCTTCCCACACGCTATACGATATCTTCCTATTTTGCCCGAACACTTACTAAGGGATGTTGCGCCGAGCGCACTTCGAGAACATTCATTTAGTTCAAAGCCGGTAGGAAGTGGACCATTCACCCTTCGTTTGTTACAAGAAATTGATGCGACTCAAGATAGGAAAATTGCCCACTTTGTGAAAAACGATCTGTATTTTAAGGGTTCACCAAAACTTGATCGTTTTCAGTTACACGTATATAAAGATGCTGATGCCATTAAACGCGCTTTAACAACGTCTGAAGTGAATGCTGCAACCGACCTTACAGTGCTTGATGCTAAAGGGGTACAGGCTGAACGCTATATTGTTGAGAATCGACCGGTGAATAGTGGTGTATACGCTATATTAAATACTGCCAGTACACAACTACAAGATGCAAAAGTTCGTCAGGCTCTACAAATCGGTACTGACACGGCTGCGATCAGAGACGGTATATCTGATAAATTGCCTGTGCTAGACCTACCCTTTATTAGCAGCCAAGTAACCGGAGATGTTCCAGCTGCACCGAAATATAATCAAGTTGCGGCCGGTACCCTGCTAGACGAAGCTGGATGGGTGCTAAATGGTGATGTCCGTATGAAAGACGGCCAACCGTTAAAACTTAATGTCGTTACCACTAAAAATAATGATTTCGAAAAAGCGCTTGAGATTTTAGCTGAACAATGGCGTGACTTAGGGGTAACAATTAACACGCGAATTGTTGATCCAAAAGATCCCTCGCAAAATGTTGTACAAGAGATTTTACAACCTCGTCAGTATGATGTATTGCTCTATCAATTAATGATTGGTGGAGACCCTGACGTATATGCCTACTGGCATGGTTCACAGGCAAGCGGTGGATTTAACTTTTCTAACTATAGTAATGCTATCGCCGATGATGCACTAGTGAGTGCGCGCACAAGGGTAGAGACAGATCTTCGTAATGCGAAGTACGTTACTTTTGCTCGTCAGTGGCTTAGTGATGCGCCAGCAATTGGACTGTACCAGGCGACTACTCAATATATTCACGCTCGAAGCGTCCATACTATCCCTGAAGATTATCAATTTGTATCAGCCGTTGATCGCTACGGAAGTGTACGCTATTGGACAGTAGGTGATAGGACAGTATTTACGACACCATAGAAAAAATCCACCGTTATGGTGGATTCTTTCTATGGTGGGCGCTGAGGGATTCGAACCCCCGACCCTCTCGGTGTAAACGAGATGCTCTAGCCAACTGAGCTAAGCGCCCTAACAGGAGATGATTATACAGGAAATTACCCCTAAAGACAACAATCCTCCTCGGTGTAGTCAAAATAAGGCCATTATGCTATAATTTACTACCGGTAAGCGAGAGTGGCGGATTACGTAATATGCGTAGACGCGCTGCGCGACCAGCAATATGCGCGCGTGGCGGAATTGGTAGACGCGCTAGCTTGAGGGGCTAGTGAGCATTGCGCTCGTGGAGGTTCAAGTCCTCTCGCGCGCACCATATAAAAAAGACAAGGTTTTGCCTCGTCTTTTTTATTTTGACTAGGAAAAGTTAATTTTCGTCTTTTTTCGCAACGAGCAGTAAGATACCGGCAACGAGGCTGGTGAAAATAAGCATACAGATACCAAAAGCAAGAGTATTCTTTTTTGTACCTTTGTAGATGCCCCAGGAAATTACTGTCATTGGGATCATCCAGATAAGAGGGATAAGGAGCCAGCCCACTCCGATTGTACTTACAAGACTGAAGATGAACGCCACCAACTTGATAGTGTTGTCGTTATCGCTGATAATTTTTTCGATTGGCTCGGCCATATATACCCTCCTTTTTTATTGCCTTTATGGTAACACGCCGTTGCTTAAACGCCTAATCTATGCTATAGTTTCAGATAAGGAAGCCCTGAAAAAAGGGCATATTTTTATGAAAGAACCAAATCAAATTCGAAACGTCGCTATTATTGCTCACGTTGACCATGGCAAGACAACGCTTCTTGATGGCCTCCTAAAACAAAGTAATACCTTCCGTGCTAATCAAGCCGAAATGGAACAATCACTGATTATGGACAGTGGTGACCAAGAGCACGAACGCGGTATTACGATTACTGCTAAGCAAACTTCTGTATACCACGGTGATTACAAAATTAACATTATTGACACCCCTGGTCACGCCGACTTCTCTGGTGAAGTAGAGCGTACGCTTAACATGGCTGACGGAGTGCTGCTTATTGTTGACGCTCAAGAAGGCCCAATGCCACAAACGAAATTCGTTCTTTCTAAGGCACTTGAACTTGGCCTAAAACCAGTAGTTATTGTGAATAAAATTGATAAGCCGTCACGCCGTATCGATGAGGTTGTCGATGAAGTATCTGATCTCTTTTTGGAACTTGCGATTAGCGATGACCAGTTACATTACCCTGTGTACTACGCAATTGGCCGTGAAGGTAAAGCGTGGACATCACTTCCTGATAACACCGCTGAACATACTGACCTCACCCCTATATTTGATGCGATTATTAACGACATCCCTGCGCCAACCGTTGAAGCTGACATGCCATTCCAGATGCTTGTTACCTCGCTTGCGTACGACACTTTCCAAGGTAAATATGCCATTGGCCGTATTACTCGTGGAAAAATCAAAAAAGGCCAAGGCATTGTACTTATGAAGCGCGAAGGTGACATTGTCGCCTCTAAAGTTGATAAAGTATTTGGGTATCGTGGCCTGACTCGCGAAGAAATTGACGAAGCTGGTGCGGGTGACATTGTCGCTCTTACGGGTATTGGTGATGCGCACATTGGCGAAACACTTGCTGATAAAGACCAGCCTGAGGCACTGCCGGTTATTGACGTTGAAGCGCCAACACTCAGTATGTACCTCGGTCCAAACACGAGTCCTCTTAAAGGTAAAGAAGCAAAGTACAATACCAGCCGCCAAATTGGTGACCGCCTAAAGCAAGAACTTGAAACAAACGTATCACTTCGAGTGAAAGAAGAGGGTATTGGGTTTGTTGTTTCAGGTCGTGGTGAATTGCACCTTTCGGTGCTTATTGAAACACTCCGCCGTGAAGATTACGAATTTGAAGTTGGTCGTCCACAAGCCGTGACTATTGAAGAGGACGGTGTGGTGAAAGAACCAGTTGAAGAACTGCTTGTTGAAGTGGGGAGTGAATTCTTAGGCGCAGTCAGCCAAGAGTTAGGTGCACGTCGTGCAACGACTCTTAAGCAAGAACAAACTGCTTCTGGTGCGACTCGTGTGACGTATATCATTCCTACTCGAGCGATGATTGGTCTTCGTAACATCCTTATGACGGCTACTAAAGGCACGATTATTATGAATAGCCTGCCACACGGCTACCAACCGCTGGGTGCTAAACTGCAACAACTTCGTAACGGTGCACTTATCGCTACCGAAGCCGGTGCGACAACAGCCTTTGCACTTGATAACGCAGCAGCACGCGGAACATTGTTTGTTGGCCCAGGTACAACCGTATACCAAGGTATGATTGTTGGTTTATACAACCGTTCAGGTGACCTTGATGTGAATGTGTGTCGTGGTAAACAACTAACAAACATGCGTACGTCATCGAGTGATGGTACGATTCAGTTGACTCCGTTTACCGACCTTAGCCTTGAGCAATCAATTGACTTCCTTGAGGATGATGAGCTGCTTGAAGTTACTCCGCAGAGCGTTCGTTTGCGAAAACGATACCTCGACCCTAACCAACGCAAACGCGCTGCAAAATAGCCTTGCGGGCACAGTTGAATCAGACGTATACTAGCTAGAGTATGCCACGTAAAATAAACAGAGAACGAATTACTTCATCGCTCGTTTCCGCCACGGGTTCGCTTTTGCGTGGCCAAAAAGGAATTGAAGAACGATTGGGCGATTTGTTGCATGATGTGCAGATAAATCGGGTATATGCTGACGGCAAAACATTTGTTGATTTAACGCCGGCAAAACGGGTGAAGTCTATTCGTGAAGAATACAACATGCTTCGTAAAGACCCTGATTTTGATTTACGAGAGTTTGTGACGCGGCATTTCCATAAACCTACGCTTGGGGCTTCTGATCAGTCGTATGCAAGTAATGCTGATCATGCGCCAATCGAACACATTAATGAGCTATGGAATGTACTCGAGCGCCGTAACCGGGTGACGCGCGGTTCATTACTCGCTTTACCGTATAAATATATCGTTCCTGGTGGTCGTTTTAACGAACAATTTTATTGGGATAGTTATTTTATTATGCTCGGCTTGGCCGCTGAAGATAAATGGCATGAAATTGAAGACATGATTAAAAACTTTGCGTATCAAATACGTAAGTATGGGTATATCCCGACCGCTAACCGTTCATACTTGCTAAGCCGCTCGCAGCCGCCACTTTTTTCACATATGGTGCAGTTACTCGCCACTCATAAAGGTAAGAACGTGCTTCGTGAATACTTACCGTACATGCTGACCGAATACCGATTTTGGATGCGGGGTAAAAGCCAACTATCCAAAACTGAACATCGAGCTTACCGTCGTTTAGTACAAATGCCTAATGGGGCATTGTTGAATCGTTATTACGACAACAAAACAACGCCACGCCCCGAATCGTTGACTGAAGACATCGAAACCGCCGAAGCTGCCGGAACACGTGATAGTGGACGGCTGTACTTGCATATTCGTGCAGCTGCAGAATCAGGTTGGGATTTTAGTTCGAGGTGGTTTTTAGATCCGCATGACCTCGCAACGATTCACACTGCTGATATCGTACCGGTTGACCTTAATAGTTTGTTGTATCACCTAGAATCAACCATCGCTGCTGGGTATAAGGCAATGGTAAACCCGGTGAGCGCTAAGCTATTCGAGAAAAAAGCAGCTAATCGTAAGAATGCGATTAATGAATATTTGTGGAACAAGCGACAAGGTTTTTACCGCGACTACAACGCGCATCACGGCAAATTCACCCCTGTTGAAAGTGTCGCAGCGGTGTTCCCGTTGTTTGTCGGGATTGCTTCTAAAGAGCAAGCTGATTTGGTTGCAAAACGATTAGAAAAGAAATACCTACAAAAAGGCGGACTGTTAACTACGCTTATTAACAACGGCCAGCAATGGGATGCACCAAATGGATGGGCGCCGCTACAGTGGGTGAGCTACGAAGGCTTGCGGCGTTACGATCAAGATGATCTTGCTGAAGAAGTGCGCAAACGTTGGCTCCATGTGAATGAGTTAGTGTATGCCTCTTCGCAAAAGTTTATCGAAAAATATAACGTAATGAATGACGATGGTTTAGGCGGTGGTGGTGAATACGAACTGCAAGACGGCTTTGGGTGGACCAATGGTGTATATGCAGCACTATTGGCGCATCGACCTAAAAAATAGTTTCGTCTTTTAAATCATCCGGTAAAAAGCCTTTGTTGTGCTTAAAGTCAGCTTCCCATTTATAGCCTTTGGCATAACCAAGGTCTTTCATAAGTTTTGTTGGGGCATTGCGTAAATGCAGAGGAACAGGTGAGTCGGAGTACTGCTTTGCGAGTGCTTGTGCTTTATTCATCGCGTTCGTTGTTTGTCGCGACTTCTCGCTTTTTGCCAGTGCGGCGGCAACGTGAAACAAAATATAACTTGATTCAGGCATGCCAATTCGTTCGACAGCCTGAAACGCATTGAGTGCTAATCCTAAGGCGCCATTACCGGCTAGGCCAATATCTTCTGAAGCAAAGATCAGCATACGCCGCGCAATAAACTTCGGATCTTCGCCGGCATCAATCATACGAGCAAGGTAGTATAGCGTGGCATCGACATTGCTGCCGCGCATACTTTTAATGAAAGCTGAAATAACGTTATAGTGCATTTCGCCTTTTTTATCGTAGCCAGGTAATCGTTTTTGAGCCGCGGTTTTCACTGTTTCAATAGTTACTTTTTTCGCCATACTGAGAGCAAGTTCTAGGTTACCTAAAGCAACGCGGGCATCGCCGCCTGAAAGCTCGGCTAGGTATTCGAGTGCATCAACGTTCACGCGTTTGGTTACTTTTTCAAGCTCAAGGGCGCGTTGCAAAATAGAAACAATTTCAGGTTTAGTCAGTGGCTCAAGTACTAATACGCGGCTTCGGCTAAGCAGTGGGGTAATGACTTCAAAACTTGGGTTTTCGGTGGTTGCACCAATGAGCGTGATGAGCCCAGATTCAACATGGGGTAAAAACGCATCTTGCTGGGCTTTATTAAAGCGGTGGATTTCATCAACAAACAGAATGGTGCGTAGTTGTAGGTTCCAGTTTTGCCGAGCATGCTCGACAACGCGCTCGACATCTTTTTTGCCACTGGTTACAGCCGAAAGCTCAATGAATTCAGCCTGTACTTCACGAGCAATAATACGAGCCAGAGTTGTTTTACCGCTGCCTGGCGGGCCCCATAACAACAAACTTACTGGTTCGCGGTTTTTAACAATTTGGCGAAGAATTTCCTTATTTCCTAATAGGTGTGTTTGGCCGATCACTTCATCAAGTGTTTGGGGGCGCATACGTTCAGCTAAAGGAATTCGGGCCATTCATTTATTATACCCTCGATTGGGGTGCATGTCATATGCAAAACAGTGGTGAGAGATTTACATTTTAATTAAAATATGCTATAATATGGATGTGCGAATGATATCCTGTGAAGGAAGTCATTCAACCTGATCTTTAATATATCGACTACCGGCTTAATTGCCCCAATCCCCGAGGAGGGATCATGAGTGAGACTGAAGATTTTGTCTTCGAAGAAGTACCCGTCAAACGCCCGACTCGTTTCGGGAAGGTGATCTTTTGGTTCATCGTTATGGGAGCGGTTATCGGTCTGGGCTTCTTTGCCTGGGCGATGATCAAGGCCGCTCCGGTGACGGCGACCATGCCGGCCGCTGAAGAAGATCGAGGTATCGATGGCTACGTAGCCCCCAGCTCGCCTACCGTTGTTGAAGATGACGGAACCGAGCACGAGCCGGTGAATATCCTGCTTATGGGTGTTGACACTCGAGGTAAGCTGACGCGCGAGGAAGCCCTTTCGGGTAACCAAACTGGCACTCGCTCTGACGTGATGATGAACATCAATCTTCCTGGCAACAAGAAGAATTCGATGATGAGCATCATGCGTGACTCGTGGGTACCCGTTCCTTGTATGCGTGGAAACGCAGCCAAGATCAATGCGGCATTCGCGGGCGGCGGTGTGCAGTGTGCTGTTGCAACGGTTGAACAGCAACTCGACCAGCGCATCGATCATTTCGTGGTCATTGACTTCGAAGCTACCAAGGCAGCGATCGACAAGATGGGCGGCATCACTATCGACAACCCCACTCGGTTCGTCTCGTCCCACATGCGTGGGTACGTGTTCGAGCAGGGCCCGATTCACCTGGATGGTGAGCATGCTCTCGCATTCGTGCGTGAGCGGTATGCTTTTGCCACCGGTGATGATACTCGTATCCAAAACCAACGCCTGTTCTTGTCGGCATTTATGGAGAAATTCATGACCTTCGACAAAGCAACGATGGTGCAGATGCTGCTGAGCATGCAACCGTACGTGACGACCGATGATCGCCTGACAATCGAACGCCTTCTGGAGCTCGCCGATCAACTATCAGGAGCGACCTGGGCATCCGGGAAACTCCCCACGAGCGGTGGCGGCTGGGAAGGTAGCCAGAATGTGGTGTACGTTGACGAGGCCAAGCGCCTTGAAATGCAACGTGCGCTAGACGAAGGTGAGCTCGCCAGCTTCCTCGCCCAGCAGTAGGGCAACGTTCGGTAGTCGATGATCAGTAGGAGAGTGTGGAAGCCCCCGAGCCTGCGAGTTTACTCGTGCTCGGGGCTTCTGCCTCTCCTTTTTCATTGCAAATAAAAAACCTCAACAAACGTTGAGATAATTTATTGGTGGCTCCTCCCAGACTCGAACTGGGGACACGCGGCTCTTCAGGCCGCTGCTCTACCAGCTGAGCTAAAGAGCCATTTGTGGTATGCGTACTGAACTATTGTAAAGAAATAGAGGTGATTTTTCAATAGAGAGGTGTAAAAGGGGTTAAAACAGTTGAAAATACCACCTCTCCTGCGTATAATACAACAGAGCATGCGGGTGTAGCTCAGTTGTTTAGAGCGCGTCCTTGCCAAGGACGAGGTCCAGGGTTAGAGTCCCTGTACCCGCACCAATAAAAACGACCTAGTTTACTAGGTTATTTTTATTGGTAAGAGATTTGCGCTGTAACCCTGGACCTCGTGAAATAATATAAGTCCAGGGTAGCCCAGCGAGCTAAGGCGAGCTGGGGTTAGAGTCCCTGTACCCGCACCATTAGAACCCAAAAGAACTATTAATAGTATAGTTTCTAATTAATAAGACCGTATTGGTCTTATTTTTTAACTTAAGTGTAATTGACACAGTACCCCCTAGGGGTATATTATTAATATATGATTATTGAGCTAAAAAAACGTGCATTACATCGAACTAAGATACTTGAAGGTCAAATGCGGGGTGTTCAAAAGATGATTGAGAACGAAGACTATTGTATGAACATTCTCACCCAGAGCTTGGCAATTCAAAAGTCAATTAGCTCTCTCAATAAGCTAATACTTGAAAATCACATACGTACCCACGTAAAAGATAGCTTCAACTCAGATAAAGATGACGAAGAAACTATAGCCGAACTGCTTAGTCTGTACGAGTTAAACGTAAAGGGTAAATAACTTGAAGTTTATAACTGTATTAAAACATTCGTCAGTTCTACTCGCAGTAATACTTCTTAACTCTGTTAGCCACGCATCAGCAATGATAGCTATACCGTCTCACGAAATGAATGGTATGAGCCACAGTTCTGGTGATGCAGGTTCTTGTGCAACTCTTTGTCGCACGGCTCTTGTCAGTAGAGATACGAACGATACAAATCGTCCAGATAACCAAGATGATGATACTGAGCCAGAAGTGCCATTTTACTTATCACTTCAAGCAAACAGTGTGAGTGAAAAGGAGTTAAGGCAAAAATTATATGCTGATGCCATAAAACCGCCGCCGAAAGTACCTGTCTATATTCTGTATGGTGTATTCCGAGTTTAGGAGCTATCTGTTTAATCGGATACTACTTAATAAATAACTTTGGAGAAATTATGAAAAAGAATAAATACGGCATAGTTGTTATCGCTACCATTCTTGTTATTGCTATCGCAGGTATATCTGTATATGCAATAAATAAAAGCAATAATGCTATGGAAAATGAAATGTCAAAAAAAACATCAAATTCTCAACAACCATCTTCAAATGAGAGTATTGATAAATACGCTACGCTAAAGGGCGACGATTTTGACGAGAGCTATATTGCAGAAATGCTCGCCCACCACGAAGGGGCTATTTCAATGTCCGAAATGGTAGGAGCTGGCACAGACAGAAAAGAGCTTCTCGATTTAGCTCAGACTATTATGCAAACTCAGACACAAGAGTTAATGAAAATGCAGGAATGGCAAACACAGTGGGGCTACGAGAAGACTATGGGTGGACATTCTAGCCACTCAGGTATGGGCAATGAAATGTCTGGAACAATGATGGATATGGGCAAAGAGCTTGAAGGTCTAAAGGGCGCGGAGTTCGACAAGAAATTTCTTGAACTGATGATAGAACATCACCAACAAGCAGTTGATATGTCTAAGTACGCAAATACAAATGCAGGTCATCAAGAAGTAAAGGACTTATCAAAAGCAATAATTGATGCTCAAAATGCCGAAATCGCTCAAATGAAACAGTGGCAAATGGATTGGGGCTTTGTAGAAAATGGTAGCTCAATGCCAGGAATGAACCACTAAAATGGAACACTCGCACCACACACACGACAACTCTGAACATCAAGACCACGACAAACATACAGGTCATTCAGTAGCAATGTTCAAGGATAAGTTCTGGCTGTCATTGCTACTGACGATACCAGTACTTGCATATTCCGAGATGATACAACATTGGTTTAGCTTTATGCCACCTAGTTTCATTGGTTCTGTATACATACCATTCGTATTCAGTACTATTATCTTCTTATACGGTGGTCTTGTGTTCTTAAAGGGTGCGTGGAGCGAACTAAAAGCCAAATTGCCAGGTATGATGACACTCATCAGCCTGGCAATTATCACGGCTTATATCTACAGCGTTGCAACACAGTTCTTCATACAGGGCGATGGCTTCTTTTGGGAATTAGCAACGCTCGTAACAATTATGCTATTGGGGCATTGGCTAGAAATGGCGTCAGTCGCCAAAGCAGAAAACGCCCTCGACGCTATTTCAAAACTATTGCCTGACAAAGCCGAGAAGTTAGTAAACTGTAAGCCAACGCAAGTCTTAGTAAGTGAATTAAAGGTTGGCGATTTAGTTTTGATACGTCCTGGCTCAAGCATACCTGTTGATGGCATTATTATAGACGGTACTTCATCGGTTGATGAAGCCGCCATAACAGGTGAAAGTAAACCAGTGAGCAAGTCTACTAACGACGAAGTTATTGCTGGCACAGGCAACCAAGATGGCTCACTGACCGTAAAGGTAACGAAGCTTGGTGAAGATACGGCACTCGCTGGAATTATGCGACTGGTAGCCGAAGCACAGAGTTCAAAATCGAACGTACAGGTACTCGCAGATAAGGCAGCTTTCTATCTCACTTTTATTGCAATCGGAACTGCTATCATTACATTCATTTTCTGGTTTATAACCAAAGATGCTGGCTTCGCACTTGAGCGGTCAGTTACGGTACTTATTATCGCCTGTCCACACGCACTAGGATTAGCTATTCCACTCGTTGTCTCAATTTCAACTGCTTTATCAGCAAAGAATGGTTTACTTGTCCGTAAGCGTCTAGCTCTAGAAGCGGCACGAAAGCTGGACTGGGTGTTATTCGATAAGACGGGTACGCTCACGAAAGGCGAACACGGCGTGACAGATATATGGGCGACGAAAGGCTTTACAGACAAAGATATCCTACATCTCACAGCCAGCCTTGAACAAAATAGCGAGCATATTGTTGGTAAAGGCATTGTGCGAAAAGCCGAAGAGCAACAGGTCAAGCTAGATAAGGTTACTGACTTTAAGGCACTGCCTGGCTTGGGTGTGCAGGGAACATTACACGGCAAAGAAGTGTACATCGCAGCAAGTTATCGTTATGTTGAAGAAAATAAGCTAACTGTTCCAGTCGAAATAGCAAGGGCAGTGAAGCAAGCTGCAAAACAGGGTAAAACCGAAGTGTATCTTATTACTAATAAAAAGGTAGTTGGTGCATTGGGCTTAGCTGACGTCGTTCGTGAGCAGTCAAAACAAGCCATTATAACTCTTAAATCTATGGGCGTTAAGACTGCAATGATAACAGGTGACTCAGATGAAGTTGCAGCTTATGTATCAAAACAACTCGGCTTAGACCAGTATTTTGCAGAAGTAAAGCCCGAGGATAAAGCAGCTAAAGTAAAAGAATTGCAAAAGAATGGACAACAAGTCGCAATGGTTGGCGATGGTATTAATGACGCACCCGCACTTACACAAGCGAATATAGGTATAGCGATTGGTGCTGGTACAGACGTAGCCATCAAATCGGCTGACATCATCTTAATTAAGAGCAACCCCGAAGATGTCGTAAAAGTAATTAAACTGTCGAAGGCTACTTACCGTAAAATGCAACAGAACCTTGTGTGGGCTACTGGCTATAACATATTTGCGATACCTCTAGCTGCTGGCGTACTGTATGGTGCGAGTATTGTACTCTCGCCTGCTTTCGGAGCTGTACTTATGTCGGTATCAACAGTCGTAGTCGCACTAAATGCCCAACTGCTTAGACGGGTAAAGTTAGATTCTTATGGTTCATAAAAATGTCAGTATTGAATTAACTGTTAAGCAACTAGACCAAAATAGTGCAGAATGTAAAAGCGTAGTGTTTGAGCGGCCTATGAACTTCAACTATGAAGCTGGTGACTGGATAGATATTGATTTTGCAGATACGAGTTACAGCGGAGGCAAGACGTATTCCCTTTCATCTTCTCCTACTGAAAGTGAGCTTGCCATATCATTTCGAGAAGGCATCAGTCCTTTCAAGAAAAAACTGCAATCAGTACAGCCTGGCGATAAAATGTACATTAGCCAGTACGGTAATGACTACGGTTTTCAATTAAAAGACAACCGTTCGAGCGTTCTCGTTGCTGGTGGCATCGGTATAGCTCCATTTAGAAGTATGCTCAAAGAAATGTTTGATATGCGAATTAAAAATAGAGTTCAGCTTATCTATCTTAATAAAGGCAACGATTTTTTATTCAAGGAAGAATTAGAAGATTGGAAACGTGTGTGTCCTAATATATTAGTGGAGTATATTGTAACTAAAGAGCTAAAACGAAAGCCTCGCGAGAAGTTACTACTTTCGCTTATTAAGGATACAAGTCGTAGCTTTTATATTGCAGGACCTGAGGCAATGGTAGAGAATACTGAACATCTATTACTTGATAATGGGGTAAGTATAAAAGAAATTCGCATAGATAGTTTTGGCACATACTAATTGCTCCTGGCATTTCTAATTTAATAAGTTATCTGAAAGGTTGTGGCTAATTACTAAACTTTTTAACTTATAATTATCAACCATATTGCTGTTAGCAGTTAGTAATACGTCCGATATGCGGCACCACGCTATCAATCCCTGGTAGTACACTGGGGGAGTTTTTTAATGTAAGAACAACTTCACAACATAAATAAAATAATGAGAGTATAATGACAAATAGAGTAGTAGTCATAGTGTAGTTATTACCGAAGGAGTAACTTATGGCAGATGGAATATGTGATATAGATAAGCAAAGACCAGCCACTCATTCCGTGAGGATTAGCCGCAACGGTAGCGAAACTACACTAAAACTATGTTCGATACACTACAATCAACTGCGCTCCCAGCAAGCACAGACTTCCCCGTTTGAAGCTCTCTTTTCTGACAGTGGCCTTACTGATTTTTTCGTTAATGATTTTCCCGACTTTTCTTCCAAGCTCGGCACTCCCTTACCCCGCGAGCAGGAAGCTACTAATATAGAAGAATTTATTTCTGATAACACGAAAGAAATAATACAGCAGGCAGCTGAAACCGCTGTCAAATTCGGCCGCAACGAAGTCGACACCGAACACCTGCTTTACGCGCTATCAGAAAGTGATGTCGTACAAGAAATTTTTAAACAATTCAAACTAAAAAGCGAAGATATTAAAGGCTATATTGATGCAAACGCCCCAAAAAATAGCCACAATATCACTAATGAACAAAACGTTGAAGTATCCGTTTCACCGAGAATCAAACAGGCTCTGGAACAGGCATTTGGTAGTTCACGTCAACTAGGTCACAGCTATGTTGGCCCAGAGCATTTGCTCGTTGGCTTGGTTCAGGAAGATGAGGGCATGGCTGGCGACATTTTACGTAAATATGGCCTGACTCCTGAAAGCCTGCGCCAAAAAATCGTAAAAGTCGTTGGCAAGGGAGCAGAAGAAGGGCGCGTTGATGCGCAATCAACTACTCCCCAACTGGATAAGTATTCACGTGATCTTTCGGAGCTCGCCCGCCAAGGGAAACTTGATCCTGTAATTGGACGCTCAAAAGAAATTGAGATGACAATTGAAATATTAGCCCGCCGTACTAAAAATAACCCTGTCTTAATCGGAGAGCCAGGCGTAGGCAAAACTGCCATCGTAGAGGGTCTAGCGCAACGGATTCATAGTGGCCGAGTTACCCAGGTGTTACAGGATAAGCGAGTGGTCGAGGTTAACTTGAATGCTATGGTTGCAGGCAGTAAGTATCGCGGCGAGTTTGAGGAGAGAATAAAAGCCGTCTTGGACGAGATTATCGCCCATCAAGATGAACTGATTATATTTATAGATGAGCTTCATACGATGGTTGGTGCAGGCCAAGGTGGAGGTGAAGGCGGCATGGATGTCAGCAATGTGCTAAAACCTAGCTTGGCACGAGGCGAACTTCACTTAATTGGAGCTACAACGCTGAATGAATACCAAAAATACATCGAGAAAGATGCGGCCCTGGAGCGTCGTTTTCAACCGGTGCTGGTACCCGAGCCAACTGTAGAGCAAACGATTGAAATATTGCGCGGGCTGCGCGATAAATATGAAGCACACCACAAGGTTAAGATTACCGATGAGGCGATTGTCGCTGCGGCTGAATTATCCGATCGCTACGTTTCTAACCGTTTTTTGCCCGACAAGGCCATAGATTTAATTGACCAGGCAGCATCTCGAGTGCGTATTGGTGTCGATTCGCTAGACCAAGAGTTAGCCGAGTTGGACGATGATATAAAACGGCTAAAACGTGAGCGTGAGTACGCGGTCAACCACAGACAGATGGATAAGGCTAAAGACTTCGAAAATCGAATTAAAAAATTCGAAGACAAAAAAGATGCCTCTACCGGACGTTGGCAAACTAAACGCGGTGTTACATCTAAATCTGTTTTGGTTGAGCATATTGCTCAGGTAGTTTCATCGCTTACCGGGATTCCCATCGCTGAACTGACTCAAGAAGAGAAAGAGAAATTATTAAAACTAGAAAATCGATTACACGAGCGCGTAATCGGTCAACATGAAGCCGTAGAAGCAGTAGCCGATGCCGTTAGGATGTCACGTGCTGGCTTAACGGAAGGCACTCGGCCAATTGCTACATTGATCTTCCTTGGACCTACTGGAGTAGGTAAAACCGAGCTAGCAAAGGCTTTGGCCTATACCGTGTATGGCGATGAAGACGCAATGATCAGGATAGATATGAGCGAATATATGGAACGGCATAGTGTTGCTCGCCTGATCGGTGCGCCTCCGGGATACGTTGGCTACGAAGAGGGGGGTCAGTTAACCGAACGTGTTAGACGAAAACCGTACAGTGTTTTACTGCTCGATGAGATAGAAAAAGCACACCCCGATGTACATAATATTTTACTGCAGGTCTTTGACGATGGCCGGTTAACTGACGGTAAGGGGCGCGTAATTGACTTTTCTAATACCATCATTATCGCCACTTCAAATGTCGGAGCAAGCATCATTTCCCAGAACTTGGTTATCAAAAAGGTTGAGCGCAAATCATATACAGAGCTAAAGGAAAATATTATGGATGTTCTGCGTCAGCATTTCCGACCAGAATTTTTAAACCGCATCGATGAAGTAATTATCTTCGAATCATTAGACAAAGAACAGATTGAAGAGATAGTCGGCTTGCAATTGGAAAAGGTAAAGCGGTTGGCTCGAGGTCAAGGTATCGATATTAGCTTCGATAATTCCGTAGTTAAACATCTCGCTAAGATTGGTTACCTGCCAGAGTATGGTGCGCGTGAGCTACGTCGCCAAATTAAGAGCGAAATAGAAAATCGCCTAGCTAAAGAAATACTGAAAGGGTCGATACGCGAGGGCAGTATAGTGACAGTTGCCTACGATTCAAATAAAGAAATACAATTTAACACTGTTAAATTAAAAGCAGCGAAGAAAAGATAGACTGATTGAGTAGTAGATAACTAGCACCCGTAGTTTGCTCTCAGTCGGAAGAGTTGGTATGTCCGAAAGAGTACCTTCAATTAGCGACCTGAAAAGTTTAAGTAGATTCTGTTCGGTTGCACCAATTAAACCTAACTAATCTTGATACGGTATAGGTTCAAACCCGTAGCTTTTTGTAGCCTCCTTTTCTTTCTCTTTGCTAAAATAAGTCTATGGACACAATACAAAAATTCACCCTAATCCTACTCAAACTACCCGATGGTAAGATTGTTCTACAGCGAAGAACTAAAGATGCACCATACGGAGCAGGCTTGCTAGGCATATTTGGTGGATGGGTAGAAGAAGGTGAATCTGTTGATGAGTGCCTCGTTAGAGAGATTAAAGAAGAAACATCTTTAAATACTGATCATTTAAATATTAAGCCTATAACTGATTTTATAATACCTGCGAGTGAAGACTTTGACAAAGACAGACACTTTTACCTATATGCAGGAAATGTAGATAGTTTAGATTTTGAGGTGTATGAAGGAGATGGTGCAGAAGCGTTTACTTTATCTGAACTCGGTGAGAGAAGTGATTTAACTGCTAGTGCGAAGTATGTATTTAACGACATTATATAAAACCACCATCCCGCTCATCCTTGCAAAAACACCCCCATTCCCCCATAACTGACAAAGTCACAACTCATCCAACGCGGTGTAGAGATCTCGGCTTTTGAACGCCCAGATCCCTGCACCGTGCAGGCAGTCAGGCGATTGCCTGCTGACTATGAGAGAAGGTGAACATGGTGGAATCATCCGAACCTACCGGTAATGTGGAACAACTATCCGAGCCGGTGGCTGTCTGGCAAGAATCGATGCGCCTACAGGAACAGCTTCAACAGCTAACCACCTGGGCTGCAGAGCTTTACGACAAGCCCGATTCAGAACTCAGTCCGGTCCAACGCCGCAGTATCACAGGGCAGTTCATCGGTATCGCCGCAACGGCGATCGCTGGACTGGACGTACTTCTCGGACCGATCCCAAGTGAAAACGCCGCTGATCTGCGCAAGCTTATGATCAGCGTCCTCGCCAAGATCGACCCCGTGAGTGGCTCATAACCACACCCAGCCCGTACCCAGTATCGAAAAGAGCCGGCCTTCACAGTCAGAGCCATTCGTACACTGAAGGTGCGGGCTCTTTTCGTTTATGCTACTATTCATACTATGAAACTCACCAAAAACCAAAAAATCGTATTAGTATTTATAATCTTTGCTATCATCATCGGATATGCCTTAACACCCCTCGGCTATGAAACTCGCACCCCCGATTTACGCACATGGGCAATCGTACCATTCTTCGTATCTGCCTCGTTGTTGATTCCTATACTCGCGCTCATTCTTGTCTTTAAAAAGCCACGAATTGCCGGAATATTAGTGGTGATTAACGCGATAGTCATGCTTTTGTTGGTCCCAGGCGACCAAGCTGGCTTCTTTTTTACCTCAGCCGTACCGCCGCTCATCACCGTCTTTGAGTTCCTGGCGGTATTTAACTCAATTGGGTTCTTGATATGGGGTCCTAAGTTATTTGCAACTACAAAAGCAAAACCCTCACGTGCTATACTAAAACCATAATCAAAAAGGAATCGTTATGGCTAAAGCACCTATTGAAAACGCACCACTCGAAGTAAAAGTTGAAGCAGAACCGCCACGCCTTGGCAAAGTAAAGCTCGCCTTTATGTACGTTCTTATTGCCGGGTTAGTAGCATCGGCAATTACCGCAGTTATCGCTCTTCTTATCGGCGAATTTAACGCCTCTATTCAAAAAGCGCTCCTGACCATATTCATCTTCTTTACGCACAGCTTGTTTATACTTGGGCTTATTCTCGCCGACAAACACAATCATATTGGAAAAGCACTCTTACCAACTACCATCGGTATACTAGCCTTAGCAAACATGATCACTACAACCTTAGGCACATGGGATATTATTACCACTGAAAAAGCTTGGCATATCTTTGGCTTTTACTTCCTTGTGCTCGGTACGGTGTTCATCATCATGGCTATTTTGCGACTAAAGGTAGTAAATACGATTATTAAAAACTTGGTTATCGCTTCGGCAGCATTTACTGCATTACTTGCGGCAGTGCTTGCACCTTGGGTGTTGCACGTTGTTGATTCGTTTGACCCCTTCTACTATCGAGTCGTAGGCGCAGTTGCAATTGTTGCTACGACACTCTTCCTTATTACGCTCATTTTCCGAGGCATTGCTTTAGCGCGTCACCCACAACTAAAGGTGACTCCAGTAAGCGAACCAATCCCTGGTGGGCTACTGGCGATCTACATTACGCTTGGTGTTATTACTGCTATGGTCTGGTCGACTGCATTCACTTCGTTCCTCGTTGACGCTATTCAATCTGGACACAGC
Organism: uncultured Candidatus Saccharibacteria bacterium; assembly: GCA_964523145.1. Classification (GTDB taxonomy): domain Bacteria; phylum Patescibacteriota; class Saccharimonadia; order Saccharimonadales; family Saccharimonadaceae; genus Microsaccharimonas. Next base: position 72,715 of record CAZFYB010000004.1, read on the forward strand.
GATACGCCACGTGGCGGGTCAAGCCAGCAAAATAAAGTTTAGCGACTGGCGATTAACCCCTGCTCATATTGATCTATAAGGGAATCAGCGTTGTTACCCGGTTCTACTGCTAAGCGAAGCGCGAGGAGTGATATCTCTTTATTAACTGCACTGTTAATAGCCGATTCTGCTTTGAGCAAGGTAGCGCTGTATGCCTCTTTAGATTTAGCAGGCATGGTATGAATAGCGCCCGGAACGTCATACACGAAGCATTGTAATCCAGCTTTTCCGGCTGCCTCGCAAATACTTTTAGATGATTTAGCATTATTTACCATGTAGTCATATGGATCTTCGGTGATCAGGTTTACTACGACAGGGTTTGGCTTAGTGGTATTATATCGAACGATCTCGTTAAAGGTGTTTTCGAAATCGGCATCCGCAATCGCGAAAGCTTGGTCTACTATGAGCCATGTGCCAGGAAACTTCTTTTCATTAATATCACTTCGTACTTCACGTGCTGTATGCCAAAAGTTGTTCCATCGTTGGTCAATAGTACCGTAGTTGTAACGATCGTTTCTGAAAATCATTTCACCCAAAAAACGTAAGTAGGTAGAATGCTCAGCGCCAGGAATCTTCGCCACAACTTTAAGGATTTCTAATTCCTCTTGGCGACTTTGTCGTAGTCCACCTACGCCATTTGGTGTAGAAATAGGGATGATTTTATCGACAATAAGTTCAGAATCAAGCACAAGATCACGCATGACATCGGCGCCAATAATGCCACCGGTGCTGTACCCGACAATAGTGACGTTATCGATTGCTTCCTCTTCGGCGAGATTGGCAATTTTTTGCGATATTTCCGATGAATCGAGGGGAGCGTTACCGTAACTAATTGACCAAAGCTCGCCATCGTCAATAGCTTGTACGCCAGGCCCCAGCGCGGTTGTAATAATATTGGCGTCATATGTTCTAAAGCCATCCAAAAATATAACTGCCGAATTTTCACCACTGTCTTCAAGGGGATCATCGATAGCATTAATGCCAATTTCGGCTGTTTCTTCGGCCTGCTCGTTGATGCGGACATCACCCCAGTATCCAGCAATAGTAGAAAGGGCGAGAATTATGGCTGTCGCCCCAAGATAGCGGCGCCCACGTTTTTCAACCTTTTTTTCAAGCCTACGTTCGTAGCGATTGAGTGGTGTAGCTGGTGCGGCCGCTTCTGGTGATACCATCTTGCCGCCATTATACGCCTATTGTCTGTAGGTGCCGAATGTCAGTTCAGTAGTGCGCTCATTGCCATCGCGTAGATAGGTGATGGTTACCTTCTCGCCTGGGCGGTATTGGCCAATGATACTTGATAAACTCCCCTGATCGCTAAGAGTATACTGGTTTACTTTTTGAATGATATCACCTTGCTGTAAACCAGCATTTGCAGCTGGGCCATTGGCAGATATTGGTGAAGCTCCTTCAGCGTAAATATAAGCTCCTTCACGAACCGGTAGGTCATATTCACGAGCAATATCCGGGGTAATACTGAGGTAGTTCACACCCATAAACGCTCGGTTAACTTTACCGTTTTCGAGTACGCCCGCTAGAACACCTTTTGTTGCGTTAATAGGGATAGCGAAACCAATACCATTAGCATCGGCTGCGATGGCGGTATTGATGCCGATTACTTGGCCAGCCATGTTTACTAATGGACCGCCTGAGTTACCCGGGTTAATCGAAGCATCGGTTTGCAGTAGGTCAGTTAGGGATTCGGTTTCACCACTGGCTGTTTGGGCGGTGACTGGCCGGCCGGTACCGGATATGATTCCGCTTGTTACGGTATTGTTATATTGCCCAAGGGCATTGCCAATAGCGATAACTTGCTGGCCGATGCGGATCGTTTCGCTGTTGCCGAGCACCGCAGGTTTGAAGGTGTCGTTTGAATTAATTTTCAGAAAAGCAACGTCATTCAGTGGGTCGCGACCGATAATAGTGACGTCATCATATAACTCACCCTCGCTATCCACAACCGAAACGTTAGTGGTTGATTCGATAACGTGGTTGTTTGTCATAATATAACCGTCAGCGCTGACGATAATGCCCGTACCGGCACCTTCTTGAGATGTTGTTCCATAGTATGAACGAGCTTGCGTTTCAGTCACGATCGACACAACGCTTGCACTGACTTGTTCGGCTATCGAAGCAATATTACTTTCTTCTTGGGTCACTGTGTTGTTGCCATCAACAGTTGAGGTGATAATAGTATTTTTTGACGTATCAAATGCGCCACCAGCCCATAACCCACCGCTAACGCCTAGTACTAAAACAAGCAAGCCTGAAGCAATAGCTAAAATAGCAGGTGCTTTAGATTTTTTAGGCATTGGTTTATCTACTGGTGTTGGTTCAATGGGTGTCGGTTCAGATGTATGTTGCTTTTCGTCCATAATTTCCCTCGTGTTTTTGAATACTTATCGATATTAGTATAACCAACTTAGGATTTGCTGTAAAAGCGTGACAAGAGTTTATACGATTTTGTTTTAAAAGCGAGTGAGGCGAGGATGAGCATAATAAAGCCGGCAATAAAGAAGAGAAGGGCAATGCCTCTGCCGACTTCGGTGCCACTGCCAAGTAGCCAGTTTAGGCTTGCCGCACCTTCGGCACTACCGGTAATAGGGAATATCCAAAACTGAGCGATGGGTGCAACCAGAAAAGCGGTAATAGGAGCAGCTGCGGCTTCGATGCTTTGCGCGAACCCGAATACCCGGCCCTGACGTTTCAACGGAACTACGCGCTGGATAATTGTTTGCTCAGTCGCCTCGATAATCGGGATTAAGCTCATATAAAGGAAGATACCGACAACGTAGAGTAGCCAGAACTCTCGAATCGTAAAGGCCATTCCAATAATAGCCATGACAATATTGGCAATCAGTAAGGTTTTGAGGGGCATTTTACCTAAGCCCTTTTTTGCGATGATCAAACCACCGACAATGAAACCAATACTCGTAATACCAAGTACGATGCCCCACAGCTGCACCGGAAAGAGTGTCAGACCATAGGGGTCCATGAGGGCCATATAGACGCCACCAATGAAGTTATTGAAGGTAGAGAAGAAGATGAGTGCCATAAGGCCGGGAACGACCCGTATAGCAGCGATACTGCCTTTTATATCGACTTTTTTGTTGGTAAGCTCAGGATCGTGAACAATTTCATCTTCAGGAATTTTGACAAAGAAAGCTAAGTGAATTGCCGCAATGGCCGTAAAGACGATTGCGATCAGCAGTGTCCATCCCATACCCAAGAAGCCAATAGCGAGGCCACTAAACACCGAGGTAACTAAAAATCCAATTCCTTGAACACTTCCAACAAGCCCGTTGGCATTGGCGTGTTTATTTTTTGGCACAAGGATAGTAACAGTGGTTGATAAGGCAATATTGCGCATATTTTCAATCACAGAACCAATAAGGATAATACCTGCAAATAACCAAAACGAGAGGGAGGTGAGGCTCAGTAGTGCTTCTTGGGTAGAGAGGAGGAATACTCCGCCGGCTATTAAGTAAGCGCCTAAGGTAAAGACACCGGCGAATAACATAACCGATTTTTTACGGTGTTGGTCGACAAGGGTCCCGAAAAACAAGCTTGAAATCGCCACCAAAAGCATATACGATCCACCGATGATTCCGGTAGCGAGTACCGATTGTGTTTCGATGTATACCCAGAAGGTTAAAGCAAACCACAAAAAACTGGTTGTGACGTTTGCAATGAGCGTATTAATAAGTACTGGAATAAAGTTTTTCATAAAGTAGCTATAGTATACGCCTGTTTTCAGAGCTAATCTATAGCTGTTCTGATATAATAACTCGAGATGGCGCGTTGGCGGAGCAGTTACGCAGCGGTCTGCAAAACCGCGTAGACGGGTGCGACTCCCGTACGTGCCTCCATAACAACTTAATAATCTATGCGCGGATGGTGGAATTGGTAGACACGAGAGACTTAAAATCTCTTGGCTTCACGGCCGTGCGGGTTCAAGTCCCGCTCTGCGCACCAAACATTATTACCTCGGCAAATTGCCGAGTTTTTGTTATAATAAGAGTATTAGAATATGAAGGAGATCACATGTACGCTATTTGGATAATTGTTGCTGTAGTTGCGGTACTCGCAATCTTTGTATGGGCAACCTACAACAGCCTTGTAACACTACGAATTCGTGTTGACGAAGCGTGGAGTGATATTAATGTTCAGCTTAAACGACGTTTGGATCTTATTCCAAACCTTATCGAAACCGTAAAGGGCTATGCGAAGCACGAATCAGGTGTATTTCAGGCCGTGACTGAAGCTCGAGCGAACGTTATTAACGCCAATGGCGTAAAAGAAACTGCTAACGCCGAAAACCAATTAGAAGGCGCGCTTAAAAGCTTGTTTGCTGTTTCTGAGGCTTATCCAGACCTTAAAGCTAACGAAAACTTTATCGAACTACAACGTGAACTCGTTGACACTGAAGATAAAATCCAGGCTGCTCGCCGTTTCTACAACTCAGGCGTTACAGCACTCAACACGAAGATTCAAACCTTCCCAGCGAATATCGTTGCCGGTATGTTCAAATTCTTGAACCGCGACTTCTTTGATGTTGATGAAACCGAACGCGATGCGGCTAACAAGCCTGTTGAAGTTAAGTTTTAATTACTTTCTCTAATTCTTAGGTAAATTCTATGTATAAAGCAATTGCTGCCAATAAACGAAACACCTTTATAATAATGGCCATATTTGTGGGCATTATTGGTGCTATCGGTTATTTGGTCAGCGCTTTTTACGGCGACTACTCGATCTCTTTATGGGTTATTGGGGGAGCGGCTGTGTACGCTTTGATTCAATACTTTTTAGCAGCTAAGCTTGCGGTTGCGATGACCGGGGCAAAGCAAATTGAAAAGCGCGATAACCCTCGACTCTATAGAATTGTTGAAAACCTTTCTATTACTTTAGGTATGCCAATGCCAAAAACGTATATCATTCAAGACCCAGCACCAAATGCCTTCGCAACTGGTCGCGACCCAAAGCACGCAGTAGTTGCGGCAACAACTGGGCTACTTGAAATTATGGATGATAACGAACTCGAAGCGGTAATGGCCCACGAAATGGGACACGTACAAAACTACGACATTCGCGTCAGTATGATAGCCTTTGGGCTGGTAAGCGCTATTGGTATTTTGTCTGATATCGTCCTTCGAGTACTCTTCTTTGGTGGTGATCGCCGCGAAGGTGGAGTGCACCCGATTGTGTTGATTGTCGGTGTGGTAGTGGTTATTTTAGCGCCAATTGTAGCTGCTGTTGTGCAAATGGCTATTAGCCGTCAGCGTGAATACCTTGCCGATGCCAGTGGAGCAATGACCATTCGCGACTCTGAATCTATGGCAAAAGCCCTTGAAAAGTTAAAAATGTACAGCCAGCCAATGAAAAAGCAGCACTCAGCAACTGCACAATTATTTATTAGTAATCCACTCCAAGCTGGGTTTTTCTCGAAGCTCTTCAGTAGCCACCCTCCGCTTGACGACCGTATAACAAGGCTACGACAGAATGCCGACAAGTTCTAAAAAAGCTGCTCCAAAGTTTAAAAAACGAATTGATGATTTTTTAGCGCGCCGCCCACATCGAACATTGCGGCTAACGCGCAGGCGAGATTATATTCGTCCTTTAGCTTTACCGGGCTATATTTCTTTTACCCACTTCGTAAACCAAACGCTTTGGAAAAATAAGCGGCTATTTTTATGGTTAGCGGCTATATATGCAGCTTTGAGTATCTTTTTGGTCGGCATCGGGTCGCAGGAAACCTACTCATCATTAAACGAAACTATTAATGAAGAAGGACAGGGATTATTTGAAGGCGCTTGGGGGCAGGTTGAGCGAGCTGGGCTGCTTTTTAGCACAGTGGTTTCAAATGGTTTAAACGATACACCAACAGGAGAACAGCAGATATATACCATTTTACTGGTGCTTATGGTGTGGCTCGTGAGTGTTTGGGTACTGCGTAATATTTTGGCTGGGCATAAAGTAAAGATACGCGATGGGTTATATAATGCCGGTGCGCCGTTACTTTCAACGTTTCTTGTTGCACTCATGCTGATACTGCAATTACTTCCTGTAGCAATTGCCGCCATAGCCTATGCTGCTGCGCAAAGTTCAGGATTACTCGCTGGCGGCGTTGAGGCAATGTTGTTTTGGGTTGCTGCAGGTCTGTTGGCAATTTTGTCGCTCTTTTGGGTCACTAGTACGATCTTTGCGTTAATAATTGTAACGCTTCCAGGTATGTACCCATGGAAAGCAATTCGATCAGCCGGTGATTTAGTATTGGGTCGGCGTATTGCTATATTACTTAGGTGGTTGTGGATGGCGTTGATGATTGGCATTACGTGGGTCGTGGTGCTTATACCGGTTATTTTGATAGATATGTGGCTAAAAAGCGCTATACCGCAAATTGAAGGCTTGCCAGTTGTTCCACTCGCTATCGTGCTACTGGGTACATTTACGGTAATATGGTCATCGGCGTATGCTTACTTATTGTATCGAAAGGTGGTTGATAATGACGCACAATAATCCTAAACAACGCGCTGACGAGCTACGAGCGCTGCTTGCTACGTATAGCTACGAATATCACGTATTGGATACTCCAACTGTCAGTGATGCGGTGTACGATAGCCTGATGGGTGAATTGAAGGGCATTGAGGCCGATCACCCAGAACTTATCACGCCTGATAGTCCAACGCAACGCGTAGGCAGCGAACTTTTGGGTGGGTTTAAAAAGCTCACTCATCGTAGTCGAATGCTCAGCTTGAATGATGTATTTGATACGGCCGAAGTAGAGGCGTGGGTAGTACGTATGGACAAACTGCTTCCGGGTAAAAAACACGAGTTTTTTGCCGATATTAAAATGGATGGATTAGCCTGTGCACTGGTGTATGAAGATGGCTTATTTACCCAAGCGATTACTCGAGGCGATAGTTTTATTGGTGAAGATGTAACAAATAATGTGCGGACGATTATGAATGTGCCGTTACGACTGAGAGACGCAAAAGGCTTCGAAGCATTTACCCAGGGTCGTACGGAAATTCGCGGTGAAATTGTTATGTTGAAAAAAGATTTTGAAACCCTGAATGCTCGACAGCGAGCAGCCGGCAAACCTGAATTTGCTAACCCACGAAACTTAGCCGCTGGTACAATTCGCCAACTTGACCCAAAGCTAGTTGCCGAGCGCCCACTGACATTTGTTGCATACGATCTATTACGCGATAACCCCGATGATGTCCCTACAAATATGTATGCCTATGAAGCGCTTTCAGTACTAGGGCTTCGCCGCAATAAACAGGCGAGTGTGTTTAGTTCGCTCAAAGACGTCATGACCTTTGTGAACAAGTGGGACACCGAACGACATGATCTGCCTTTTAATACTGACGGCTTAGTTATTAAAGTGAATGACCGTGCTCTATTTGCGCAACTAGGTGTGGTAGGGAAGCAGCCACGAGCAGCTGTGGCCTATAAATATGCAGCCGAACAGGCTACGACAATAGTAAAAGATATTGTTATTAGTATTGGTCGAACGGGTGCGGCTACGCCTGTAGCAGTATTTGACCCCGTGCAAGTTGCTGGTACAACCGTGAGGCATGCCAGCCTTCACAACGCTGATGAAATTGCTCGAAAAGATATTCGTATTGGCGATACGGTCATTATTTTCAAAGCGGGTGATATTATTCCGCAGGTAGAAAGTGTTGTACTTGAGCTTCGGCAAAAAAATGCAGCGCCATTCCATTACGAAACCGCCCTTGCCGAGCAGTATCCGGAACTTGAATTTGAGCGTAGTGGTGACGATGTCGTATACCGAGTGAAAGGAAGTTCGGGTGACCTGATATTGAAGAGGTCCGTTGAGTATTATGCCAGTAAAGGTGCGCTTGATATCGATACCTTAGGTGAAAAGAACGTAGTTGCCTTAGTTGATGCAGGTTTAGTAAAAGATATTGCCGACATTTATGCTCTTACGTTTGAGCAGGTGGTTGCCCTTGATCGGTTTGCCGAGATATCGGCTAAAAAACTTGTTGAGGCGATTCAAGCCAAGAAAAACCCGCCACTTGAACGATTTATTTTAGGCTTAGGGATACGACACGTTGGTGCGCAAACAGCCATAGACCTAGCGAACCATTTTCATTCAGTTGAAGGTTTACAGCAAGCTTCACCTGAAGAGCTTGAGCAGATTGATGGAATTGGTAAAGTTGTAGCTGAATCAATTTTGGCGTGGTTTGGCGATGCTGATAACGAGGTGCTGCTTGAGAAATTTAAAACTTTAGGCGTAGAACCAGTGTTTGAAGAGAAATCGGGAGCACTGAATGGTAAAAGTTTCGTAATAACCGGAACACTTGAAACGATGTCGCGCGATGAAGCAGCTGATAAGATTCGAGCAAAAGGTGGCATGTTTCAGCCATCGGTATCAAAAGATACGACCTATTTAGTTGCTGGTGGTGCTGTTGGTGCAAGTAAGCTAAAAAAGGCCCAAGAATATGGAATAAAAATCATTAACGAAGCTCAGCTTTTGGAGGAATTAAAATAATGGCAACATTTTTATTTAACAAGTTGATTCGCAATAACCTTCGCGGCGAATACGAAAAAATGAATCAAAAAGCGACCTATCGCACATTGACTCCGGAAGAGTTTAAAGAAGCACTGAAACAAAAGCTCATTGAAGAAGTAAGTGAAATTGATACTTCAGATAAAGCCTCGGTTATTAGTGAACTTGCCGATGCCTACCAAGTGATTGAAAATATTATTGAGCAATATGATATAGATCCGAATGAAATCGAACAAGTTAAAACTGCAAAATTTCAGAAAAAAGGTGGTTTTTCAGATGCAGCCTTTGTTGAAACTCTAGAGCTTGCTGACGATGATGAATGGAACGATTACTATCGAAAGTCACCTGATATTTTTAAGGAAATGAGGTAACATTACGAACCGCTTGCACCGACATACCAAAAAAGTAACTGTCGCAATTATCGGTGGCTTAGTAGTGTTAGTGGGACTTGTGTTGGTGCCGTATCCGGGCCCTGGTTGGCTTATAGTGTTTGCTGGTTTGGCGATTTTATCAACTGAGTTCGTTTTTGCTCAAAAAGCACTTGAGTATGCCAAAGGAAAATATGATGCCTGGGTTGACTGGCTGAAAGCCCAGCCGTTGATTATTCGTTTGCTGGTTTTAGCGCTTACGGGAATTGTTATTTTCGTGACGGTGTGGCTACTAAACGGGTTTGGTATTATAAATAGCCTCTTGTCGCTTCAGCAAGATTGGGTCGTTTCGCCACTCTTCCGTTAGTTGTGTCGCAGGTTCGGGTCGGGTACAATATGAGGCATACATAAGGAGTATAAGTAATACTATGGAACCAGACCAACAACAGCCACCAGAGCCAACATTAACACCACCGGAAGTTCCAGTAACGCCTACTGTAGCACCGGTTCAACCCGTAGCGAACACTGTCGCTGTTGAAGACCCGGGTAAGACATTAGGACTTGTAAGCTTCATACTTTCCCTTGTTGGCGGTGGAGCGATTGCGATAATTCTTGGTATACTTGGGCTTCACAAGTCAAAGAATGCGGGACATAAAAATACATTTGCACTTGCGGGTATTATTATTGGTTCGATTGCGACAATAATTTCGTTCCTGTTTGTCGTCCTTTTCATTATTTACGCAATGAACAATGAAGGTCCAAGCTTTTACCTTTACGATACCAGCAACCCAACCCCTGGTTACTAAAAAGTAAGCAACAAAAAACCCTCCGAAATGGAGGGTTTTTTGAGTTGGTAAAATTACCAGCTACGTTGACGGAATGAACCGCCACCGTTGCCGCCGCCGTTACCACCGCGGTCGTTGCCGCCGAAGTCGCGACGAGGTCGGTCTTCTTTTGGACGAGCAAGGTTAACGTTGATAGCACGGCCATCAAGTTCCTTACCGTTCAATTCGTCAACAGCTTTTTGGTTGTTCGCTTCATCAGCGAATTCCACAAAGCCAAAGCCCTTTGAACGGCCAGTGTCGCGATCAGTTACCACACGGGCACTTGATACTTCACCGATTGTTTCAAAGAAAGCCTTGAGGCTGTCGTCAGTAGTTGCATATGCAAGGCTACCGATAAATAGATTTTGTGACATAGTCATTTAACTCTTTTCTTCTTAGTACTGCGTCAGATCGACCGCCCTTGGTACTAGTAGCGAAGTGGAGTGACTATCTCAGCTGAGATAAGCGCCCGCCTTTTGCTCTTTGATACGCGTGTGCTTCTGAACAAACCTAGTTAAGCATATTTAGTAATAAAAAGATAGGGGTAGGCCTGTAAAATGCTTGCGTTTTTAATGGTGCAGAGGCATACTAATAGCATGCTGATGCGCATGGGGCAGAAATCTCCAGGCGCTGAAGAAACAAACACGATCAAAAGTTGTGGCCCCGGGTGGGCGCGCAGCAGCAAAAGCAACGCCCCTAAAATCAGGGGCGTTTGTTTTTACCAAATGCTGCACTATATCTAGCTTATGCTTTATAATAAAATTTAGTTATGGTGGAAAAGCATATTCGTAAACAACTAGAAGTTATTTCTCATAAGGATATGCACCTACAGCATAAAGGTTTTACGATTGTAGAACTTTTAATAGTTGTCGTAGTGATTGCTATTCTTGCTGCTATTACGATCGTAGCGTATACCGGTATTCAAAATAGAGCTCATGATGCCAGTGTCTTAAGTGATTTAAAGCAGTTTGCAACAAAGGTCGAAACATATAAAGCTGAAAATAGCAGCGTCCCAAGAGGAGATGCAGAGTTAGCTACATTGGGACTGAAAGCAAACAGAAGTTCTTACGGAGATCTTACTTTATCAAGTACTTCGGATTCATCGAATGTACTTTATTGTTCTCCGGCTGCAAATACGCTTGCTTATGCATGGATCATAAGGAGTAAGTCGGGAACGATTTTTTACAAAGGAACAGCCGGGGACGGTACCTATGTATACACCCAGGCAGATGCAATCGCTATGTGTGCGAATGCAGGCATTACTATTACCGGAAGTAGTGATCGTTCGTTTGGTCAACTGAGTGATGTTTGGTCAAATTGGTTATAGTAAATCGGTACATTTAATAAATGAAATTGTGCGATAATAGACCTAATGTTTAAAAAGTATATTCAGCGTAAACTAGAACGCGCCGTAAAGAAATATTTTAAAAAGCACCCAGAGGTGAAACTTATTGTCGTTGCCGGTAGTGTGGGCAAAACGAGTACTAAAATCGCCATCGGTACTGTGCTGAATGAACGGTTCCGAGTACGATTGCACGAAGGTAATCATAACGCCGAGTTAAGTGCCCCCCTGGCTGTACTTGGTGTTGAATTCCCTGATAACATTCGCAAGCTTGGGCAATGGATGACTGTTTTTAAGGCTATCCGTCAGCGAATTAGGCAACCGAGCGATGTTGAGGTGATTGTTCAAGAGCTAGGGACGGATGCTATTGGGCAAATTCCGCATTTTGGCACCTACTTAACGCCGGATATTGCCGTCATTACTGCAGTTTCGGCTGAACATATGGAATTCTTTAAGACTTTGGATGCAGTTGCTGCCGAGGAATTAGCGGCAGCTAACTTTAGTCGGTACGCGCTCATTAACCGTGACGATATAAACGGTGCATACGCAGCTGATATCACAAACCCCAATATAAGCACTTATGGAACCACCGATGTTGCCGAATATCGTTTTGATAGCAGCGACTATACTTTTGAGGATGGTTTTAAGGGTATGTTCGTATCTGCTGATTGGCCGAAACCGCTCGATGCAACATTACACGTGGTGGGTGAACATAGCATTCGTGCTGTGGTTGCAGCGGCAGCGGTAGGGGCAAGGCTTGGTATGCTGCCTGATGAAATAGTTCGCGGAGCTGAAAAAGTTCGAGCAGTGAAAGGTCGTATGAATGTGCTTCGAGGTATTGAGAATTCAACAATTATTGACGATACTTACAATTCTAGTCCGCTTGCAGTCGCTTCTGCGCTCCGAGCGTTATATCAAATGAATGTTCCCCAAAAGATTGCCGTTCTAGGGAGTATGAATGAGCTTGGTGATAGCTCGCCTGCTGAACACGAGGCTTTGGCGAAGTTGCTTGACCCAATGCAACTCAGCCACGTTGTCACGGTAGGAAAAGAAGCCGAGCAGTATCTTGCGCCCGCCGCTCGTGCCCACGGTTGTCATACAGTAAGCTTTGATAGTCCACTCGAGGCAGGTGCTTATGTGCGCAAATTTATTGAACCAGGAGCAGCTGTACTATTTAAAGGTTCCCAAGGTAAAATTTATCTTGAAGAAGGGGTAAAAGTAGTCCTTCACTCAACAGAAGATGAAGAGCAGCTTGTTCGGCAGTCACCCGCATGGATGGAAAAGAAAAAGAAATTCTTTGAGTCTCTGACGAACAACGTATAATCTGCTATACTTACTCTGTTATGCAGCGTTATAATCCGGCTGAAATTGAACCAAAATGGCAACAGGTCTGGGAGGATCAAAAAGCTAATGAGGTTGATGTTGATACGTCTAAAGTAAAGACGTATGTTTCTGGTATGTTCCCGTACCCAAGTGGTGCTGGCATGCACACGGGCCATGCTTTTAGTTATTCTATTGTTGATGCAATTGCTCGCTTTTATCGCCAACATGGTCATAACGTCTTAAACCCGATGGGTTGGGACACTTTTGGTTTGCCGGCTGAAAACTATGCTATTAAAACCGGAACCGCACCTGCGGTGGTGACGGCTGAAAATATCGCGAACTTTAAACGTCAATTTAAACGGATGGGTGTTTCGATTGATTGGTCGCGTGAGCTAAATACCAGTAACCCTGAATATTATAAATGGACGCAATGGGTATTTACGAAATTATTTGAGCGTGGCTTGGCGTACCAAAAAGAAAGCTTGCAGTGGTGGTGCCCGGTTGATAAAACCGTTCTTGCAAATGAGCAAGTAGAGGGCGGCCATTGTTGGCGTTGCGGCAGCTTGGTTGAAAAGAAATCTATGAAACAATGGTTTTTCAAGATTACCGAGTACGCCGATGCTTTGCTTGATGAGATTGAAGATTTGGATTGGCCGCAAAAAATTAAAACTGCACAGACGAATTGGATTGGTAAGAGTGTTGGTGCGGAAATTGACTTTACGGTTTCTGGAGATAAGGCAATCACTGTTTTTTCAACTCGGCCCGATACGATTTTTGGAGCGACATTCTTGGTATTGGCACCAGAGCACCCAATGGCTCGTGAACTTGCCGTTGGTGATTTTAAAGAATTTACCGAAAAATATGTAAAAGAAGCGATCAAGAAACCAGAAATTGAACGCACCAATGACACTAAAGAAAAAACAGGGGTATTTACCGGTTCTTATGCGACAAACCCCGTATCTGGCGAAAAAGTTCCTATATGGGTGGCTGACTATGTGTTAGGTGGGTATGGAACCGGTGCTGTAATGGGCGTGCCGGGCCATGATGAGCGCGATTTCGCGTTTGCTGAAAAATATAATCTTCCAATTATTGAAGTAGTGAGTGCACCAGAAGATAGCCAACAGCAGGTTTATCACGGTGAAGGTACGCTTATTAACTCTGGTAAATTTGACGGTATTTCCAGCAGTGATGCTCGCGAGCAAATAGTCGCTTGGCTTGAAGAACAAAAACAAGGCAAGGCAAAAACGACCTACCGAATGCGCGACTGGCTGATTAGCCGCCAGCGCTACTGGGGAGTGCCGATTCCTATTATTCATTGTGCCGAACACGGTGCCGTGGCGGTTCCTGAAGACCAGTTGCCGGTTGTGCTACCTGTCATTGAAGATTATGCGCCAAAGGGGGATGGTAAATCTGCGTTAGCTCGAGCTACCGATTGGGTGAACACCACCTGCCCTGAGTGCGGGGGACCTGCACTTCGTGAAACTGACACGATGGACGGATACGCTTGTTCAAGTTGGTACTTACTTCGCTATGGTGACCCGCGAAATACTGAGCGAGCGTGGGATCCTGAAAAGATTAATTATTGGAATCCGGTTGATTTTTACGTTGGTGGTGACCATGCGGTCGCGCACCTTTTGTATGTTCGTTTTTGGACACATGTTTTTTATGACATGGGCTTGGTAGATTTTAAAGAACCAGTGAAAAAGTTGGTGTACCACGGCTATATTAATGCTGAAGACGGTACTAAAATGAGTAAGAGTAAGGGTAATGTGATCGACCCGCTTGATGTGATTGATCAAGGGTATGGGGCTGATGCACTTCGAACCTACGTACTGTTTATGGGTCCGATTGAGCTTGATGCGAGTTGGGACTCTCGCGGTATTGCTGGCGTGTACCGATTCTTAAACCGTATTTGGACGCTTGTTCAGCAGTACGAAGAAGCGCAGAAAAATATGACCCAAAATGATGATGCAATTCGGGTGGCTCAGCATAAAACAATTCGAAAAGTAACTGATGACTTTAGGCGTTTGAGCTTTAATACAGCGATTTCTGCGCTTATGGAATACGTAAACGAGCTGTATAAGTTTAAGGTTGATGGTTTTTCAAAAGATGGGTGGCATGAAGCATTAAGTGCGCTTGTACAATTGGTTGCGCCGTTTGCTCCGCATATTGCTGATGAACTTTGGAATCAGCTTGGGCATGAAGGCCTTGTGCAAAATGCCTCATGGCCAGAATGGGACGCTGTACTTATTGTTGAAGATACCATTACCATCGCCGTTCAAGTAAATGGCAAGTTACGGGGCGAAATTACTATCGGTAAAGATATAGCCGAAGCTGAAGTGAAAGCGCTTGCTTTAGCGCACGAGAATGTTACAAAACATGTATCAAGCGAGCCGAAGAAGGTAATATACGTACCGGGCCGACTTGTGAGTATTGTTGTTTAGGTCTATTGTTCGACTTGTTCGGGTATAACCAAGGTTTCGCCTGGTTGGAGGCCATCTTTAAGGACATCGATATTTGCTGGATCAACTGAGATATGATCAGTTGCGTCACGGATATCAATGGTATCAGACCCTTCGATATTTTGTGCAGCGTTTTGTAGGCCATCGCCAGGTTGAACGGTGTAGGTTGTGGTTTCTTCTGAGAATGTAGGAGCTTTTACCGCATCTGCTGTTGTAGCTGCAAGACCTGCTGCAGCGCCGGCAGTCAGTGCTACTGCTCCGGCAATTTGAACTCCTTTACGTTGGAGCACGTTCGGTTTTTTAGTATACGTGTCTACGTTCCAAGCCGTAGCTTCGGGTTGTGAAGTTTCTACGATACGGCGTGCAGCTTGGGCTTCTTGGTGTTCTTGGAAGGCAATAATATCGCTAAATTTGTCATCTTGCTCTTCAGTTTGTAGTGGTGTTGGTGTTTCGCTCATGGTAATTCTAAGATATCACATTTTCGGCAATAGCCATAACCACTTGAGTATATCCGTTAAAAATAGTATAATGAGCACTAAGTTTATATAACACCTATGATAAAGGAGCACTTTAAATGGGACAACCAAAGAAACAGAGTAGCCCGCGTAAAACCGGCCTCCGCCGAAGCCATTTGCGCCTCGTGCTTGCTCGCCGTGTAAACGGTACTTCACCTGTAAAGGTAAAAACAACTCGCCGCGAAACCGGCAAAGCTCTTGCCAAATAGGCATTTTAAAGAGTATTCGTTAACATTACATTAAACAAAAGAGAACAAACGCATTATGGCATCTAATCGTCATCTCGGTCGCATCGTAGCACTACAAACTCTGTATGAATTTGAGTTTCGTGTTGAATCCGGCGACACAACGGTCAACGTTTCAGATATTCTGAAGCGTAATCTCGATCGTTACGAGACGGCAATTGATGACACAAAGTTTGTTGAATCACTTGTTGACGGGGTTATTGAACAGCAAAAATCCCTTGATGAAAAGATTCAACCAATTGCGCCAGATTGGCCAATTGATCAAATTGCTCGTATTGACCGCAGTATTTTACGTATTGGTGTATATGAATTGTTACATCAAGCAGAAATTGTACCACCAAAAGTGGCAATCAACGAAGCAGTTGAGCTTGCGAAAGCGTTTGGCTCTGATAACTCGAGTAAGTTTGTGAATGGTGTACTTGGTACAGCATACCGCACACTGGTAGAGGGAGCCGAAAATGGCAGCACCACAGTTCGATAAGTTTAAAAAATACTTCTCTCGAAAAAAACCATCTATTCAGGAAATTGTTCGCGAGCCAACGGCTGGCGGTATTGTCTTTCGTCATGGTGAAAAGGGCGTAGAAATCTTGCTTATTCAAGACGCAAAAGACCGCTGGACGATTCCAAAGGGTCATATTGAAGAAGGCGAAACGGCTCAACAAACTGCACGGCGTGAAATTGGCGAAGAGGCCGGATTAAAAGAAGTCGACATTCTTGGTTGGCTCGGTAAAATCCACTTCCGCTATCGCCGAGTTGATAAATTAGTATTAATGACCACGCAAATTTACTTAGTGCGAGCTAAGGGTGATACGAACGCTATTCAAAAAGAAGAGTGGATGAACGGTATTCAGTGGTTTAGCTTTCAAGATGCGCTTGATGCGATTGAATACGA
The DNA here is from genome assembly GCA_964523145.1 of uncultured Candidatus Saccharibacteria bacterium. Taxonomy (GTDB): domain Bacteria; phylum Patescibacteriota; class Saccharimonadia; order Saccharimonadales; family Saccharimonadaceae; genus Microsaccharimonas. The sequence continues at coordinate 89,258 of CAZFYB010000004.1, forward strand.
AGACATTGGTAAATTAATGCTGCTCGCTATGAAACGTATTAGGTTGGAGAAATTATAATGACCGGCATGCTAACCGCACCGTACCAACAATTCGCCAAAGACCACCTCGGTTTTGAGTTTACTAATATTGATTTACTTATTACTGCTTTGACGCACCGCAGCTACGTAAACGAGCACCGAAAAAGTGTGAGCGAACATAATGAACGGCTCGAGTTTTTAGGTGATGCAGTTCTTGAATTGGTTGTGACTGACTTCTTGTATCGAAACTATAGTGAAGCCGAGGGTATCTTAACGAGCTGGCGTGCGGCATTGGTACGGACAGAAAGTATCGGTGCAGCCGGGCAGCTTATTGGCTATGAACCGCTAGTTCGAATGAGCCGTGGTGAAAAACAAGGTGGTGAGCGAGCTCGATTGCAAATTTTAGCGAATGCGTTTGAAGCAATTATTGGCGCAATTTATCTTGAGCGTGGGTATGATGATGCGGCAGCGTTTATAACTAAGCACATTACTTCAAAACTTGATGCCATTATTAAAGAAGGTTCTTGGCGTGACCCAAAATCACACCTTCAAGAAGTCATGCAGCGAGTTGATGGGGTAACACCGCGATATGTGGTGCTCAATGAAGTTGGCCCAGATCACGATAAAGTCTTTACTTTAGGGGTATATGCTGGCCAGCGAATGGTGAGCCAAGGTACTGGCCCTAGCAAGCAATCAGCTCAGCAAGAGGCGGCTAAAGCGGCACTTGAAGCTTATCTGAACAGTTAGTGAAAGAGGTGGGCGGGTTGACAATTGCCGCTTAACGGTGTAAACTAACTCGAGATTGTTAAAAAGACTAAAGAGTTAAAGGAAAGTTTTATTTTATGCTCGCAATTCGTTTGCAACGTGTCGGCCGCGCCGGATACCCAACATACCGCCTAGCTGTTCAAGAATCACAGCGTCACCCCTCAAGTGGTCGTGTCGTTGCTTATGTAGGTAGCTACAACCCTCATACTAAAGATGCAACTGTTCAAGTTGAACTTGCACAAAAGTACCTTGATAACGGTGCACAGCCTACACCTCGTGTAGTGAAGCTTTTGAAAGCTGCTGGCGTAAAACTTCCTAAATGGGTTGTTGAGGCTTCAACTGATAAGTCTAAGTCTATCCGAAACGCTGAAAAACTTCGCAAAAACCAACCAAAAGAAGAAGTGGTTGAAGAAGCTCCAGCTGAAGAAGTTGCTGCAGAAGAAACTCCTGAAGAAAAAGCTGAATAAAGTACTTTTAACAGCAAAAAACCCACCGCAATTGGTGGGTTTTTTATTAACTTTTACCTATTCTGCTTGTGCTACAATAAAACTACGATAATTTGAGACGCGACCGAAGGAGGGTGTATGTCGACCATTGACCAGCAGTTCATAGAATATATCGTAAAATCTGTAGTAGGTAACCCAGACGATGTTATCGTTGACCGTATTATTGATGAGAAAGGCGTGTTGCTGACGCTCACAGTAAACCCCGAAGACCTAGGACGGGTGATTGGTAAGCGTGGTATCACAGCGCAAAGCCTTCGAACCTTACTTCGAGCCCTTGGTACAAAAAATGACGCCCGTTATAATTTGAAGATTGTAAACAATGATGGCCAGACAGGTGCGGTCATTTCGAGCGATGATAATGCTCCTTCTGATGAGGGTGTGGACAACGTAACAGATGTAGCTGTGGACAACAGTTCAGACTACACAAAAAAGACCCGTGCAGAGCTTGCAGAACTCGATGACCTTGATATATAATAACCACAAGTTCAAAGATTCTTGAACTGCGAGACAAGCGCTCATGCGAGAGCAAATCACCATTTGTTGAGAGCTTATGTGAACAAAGTACCACTCTATTCAGAGTGGTTTTTTGTTTGTAAAAATAAGGATATACCGTACACTGGTAACAGATGAAAAAACTGCAAGTAATTACCTTATTTCCTGAGATGTTTGATGGTGTGTTGAATACCTCAATGATGTGGAAGGCGCAGCAAGCTCAAGCGGTTGAATTTACGCTTATTAATTTGCGTGAATTTGGTATTGGTCCGCGACAGCAAGTTGATGATACGCCGTATGGCGGTGGTGATGGCATGTTATTAAAGCCAGAACCTTTGTTTGCGGCAGTTGAAAAAGCAAAAGGTAACGATCCTACTGCAAAAGTAGTGCTTATGACCCCACGAGGACAGCGCTGGAAGCAATCAACAGCACAAAGCTGGGCTGATTCAGATAATGGCTATATCTTCATCTGCGGTCGCTATGAAGGCTACGATGAGCGGGTCGTGATCCTTGTTGATGAACAGGTGAGTGTGGGTGATTATGTATTAACGGGCGGCGAACTACCAGCAATGACAATTATGGATAGCATTGTGCGGCTTTTGCCCGGGGTATTAGGCGGCGAAACAAGTGCGGCTATTGAAAGTTTTTCTGATGGTGAAACACTTGAGTTTCCTCAATATACAAAACCAGCAGAGTTTCAGGGATTGAGCGTGCCGGAAGTGTTATTGAGCGGGCACCACGCCGCGATAGCAAAGTGGCGCGAAGACCATTCATATAAAATCGGCAGCTAATTATTAAAAGTAAAAAGAAAACCCGCCAATTGGCGGGAATCCTTTTGTTGTGGTGGATATCGTAGAGCGAGTCAGCTACAACAGAGTTGTTTTGGAGTTTTTGTTTTTTACGTAACTTTCGCTTGTTAGTAACTGTACCGTTTTGCACTAAAAAGCGCAAGCATAATGTTAAAAATAACAACAATTTGCGCAACGCTAACGATACGCCTATACTGTGAGCATGAGCATATTAGCCAAACCAACCGAAGCACCAGCACCCCGTTCAGAAGCAACTAAAAAAATAGCAACACTGTACGCAGCGATTATCACTGTTATGTTAGTTGCACAGTTGTTTAGTTTCGATGAATTTTTAGCATTGGTACAAAACATGAACCTCCCAATTAGTATGGCCACGGCATATATTTATGTATCGGTATTGGTTGTGGCAGAGTTATTTGCTATTCCTTTCTTGCTTCGCATGACGTTGAGTAAGGCGTTTCGTGTACTGAGTATGGTCTGTGGTTGGCTGGTAGCGGCTTTATGGATCGACCTGTCGTTATGGGTCGTGTTGACGCAACCCGATGTGGACACTGTCGGATTCCTAGGTACTGTAGTGGCACTGACTCCTGGTTGGTGGGCAGTCAGCCTAAGCGTGGGATTTGGTATTTTAGCAATTTGGTCGAGCTGGGGATTATGGCCCGGAAAACCCAAAGCAACGCGTAAGAAGTAAAATACGATTGTGGAAAGCTCCCCTGGGCGGTATGATAAAGATATCAAAGAAGGAGTAGGGGTTATATGGATGTATTAGCAAAGCTTGAGAAAATGGTATTGGGATGGGTCAAAGACGTACCCCACCTTCCTGCAATTGCCCGCAATTGGCTCGGTACAAATATATGGTGGATTATTTTGATCTTAGCAATCATCGGTGGGATTAGCGTTCTATTTTCATTCACCGCTCTCATGGGTACCGTTGCAGTGCTTGGATCGGTTGCTATTAGCTACTACGCAGTGGCGACTGTCACCCCTTATGTGATTGCTGTAGGAGTCGTTGGGTTAACTTTTTTAGTTCTGCAGACAGTCTTGCTTGCCCTTGCTGTTAGTCCGCTCAAGGAAAAGCAAAAAAAAGGCTGGGTGCTACTATTTGCTTCATGGTTGTTGAATATTATATCAGTGGTAGTAAACGCTGTGCTTACCCTTAACCCACTCGGCCTTATCATCGGCCTGCTATTCGGAGCAATCGGTATTGCGATCACCGGATACTTCTTACTTGAAATTCATGGCCAGTTCGCCCACGTTACAAAATCAAAGGGCGTGAAGGCTAAAAAAGCGTAGTACACTAGCTCACTACCTTGAGAAAAATCCCCATTTCGTGTACAATCTTCAGAGCAGATAAATGCCAATACTGGGGATTCGCCAAGTGGTAAGGCATCGGCTTTTGGTGCCGACATTCGGGGGTTCGAATCCC
>CAZFYB010000005.1:0-79681 GCA_964523145.1 uncultured Candidatus Saccharibacteria bacterium
AACCTCTTTATCAGGCTTAATACCCGTTTCAGAGATGTTCACGCCACTTGGGGTGTACCAACGAGCAATCGTTACCTTTAGCGTAGCGCCATCAGCAAGATTAACAAGCTTTTGCACGCTCCCCTTACCAAATGACGTATCACCAATAAGGGTTGCTGCCTTATGATCGCGCAATGCGCCGGCAACAATTTCACTCGCACTGGCGCTACTTTGGTTAATCAGCACCACTGTAGGAACGCCAGTTAAAATCGGACTGCCCCCAGATTTTAGCTCATCGATCACTTTACTGCCCGACTTTTCGGTCACGACAACTTTATTATCAAGCCAAATACCGGCAACATCTTGCGCAGCGGTAACAAACCCGCCGCCATTACCACGGAGGTCGAGTACAACGCCCTTTACGCCGGCATCTTTAAATTCTTGTGCTAGTGAGCGAGCGAGCTTACCGGTGTCGTTATCGAAACGTGAAAGTGTGATAATACCTACCCCATTTTCTACCGATCCGTAAGCACTGGGGTTATTTACTTGTTCGCGGGTAAGGGTAAAGGTTTTTTGCTCACCGTCTCGAAATACCGTTACCTTTACGGTTGTGCCTACATCGCCACGAATTTTGGTCACAATTTCAGAGGTAGATTGGCCATCAATAGCTTCATCATTCACTGCCGTTAAAACGTCATTCACCTGCATTCCCTCTTTTTCAGCGGGGTTATCGCGTAAAACACGCACCACAGTTGGCAGGTTATTGCGAACACTGAGCTCAATACCAATACCACCACCAATGTTACCCGACAGGCTGTCATCAAACTCAGTTGACTCTTGCTTGTCCATATACACCGTGTACTCATCGCCCAGCGCCTCTACAAGCCCTTTGTTGGCACCTTGAATAAGCTTAGCGGTATCGATGTCGCCGTCAAAGTTATTGCGTACCTCTTGGTAAGTTTGCTGAACGGTCGAGAGGTCGAGCTCTTCTCGCCCTAACAGTGTTTGTACGCCGCCGAATACTTGGCTACTAATACCACCAGCGACAAACCCAATACCCGCAACAAGCACGAAAGCACTGACCATAATTAAAGTTGGAACGCGGCCGTTAAGAGCGGTTCGTGCTGAGGCGCGAGAAAAGCGGTGTGGCGTAGCCATAGAAATGAAGATCCCTCCAGAGTATTCGTTAAATCTGTTCTTATTATATCGTACTGGTGCTTATTTAACGTAGATAAATTCGTCAAATGCGCTTGGTGACATTTCCATAAGGCTGTACATACCGTAACCTTGGCCATAGTCGTAGTTGTATTGGCTGACTTGTATAACGGTGCGACCTTGGCTGTTCACGTAAGGATTGGTTTCTACCCATACCACGTGGCCGTATGGTTGGCCGGCTTTACCAGCGTGCATAACACCAAGTGAGTTGGCTCGAGCTTGACCACCAGTTGAATATCCAGCTGAACGAGCGTTACTTGGGAAGTTCGTTGCATTACCCCATCGTGGGTACATACCGGTTTCTTTGGCCATTTTCCAGGCTGCGTAGCTGGCACATTGGCGGCAACCGTAGCCGTAACCATCGCCACCATTACCATCAGCACCACCAGTTGAGAGGTAACCCCACATTGGGCAGTTATTTGAGTTCCACTGGTATCCACCGACTGAACCGACAGCTATCAACGTTGCGCCACCGGTTGAATTAATTCGAGCGCGCAGTGCAGCTTGAATTGCTTTTGCCTCAGCAATTTGCGCAGCGCTATCTTTAATCATGTTTTGGTAGACAGCTTCATCATTTTGCGTTCGTGCAAGCAAGGTTGCTTGCTCAGCTTCTTTGGCTGCAAGTGCATCTCGTGCAACTTTTTGTTCAGAAAGTACTTTTTCTACATCGGTCTTTTGGGTGGTCAGTTGAACTTTAAGGTCTTTCACTCGCTTGATAGTAGAGCTCAGTTCATCTTGTACCGCACTTCGGTATTCTTGCTTATTCAAGAATTCGCCAATGTTTTTACTACTTGCTAACATTTCAATTGGTGAAATTTCATCATCAACATAGATATCAGCAATAGTTGTACCTAACGCGTCTTGATTTTCGGCAATTTGGCGTTCGGTTTCGGCAATTTCAATGACTAACTTGTCATACTGTGCTTGACTCAGGTTAACTTGCGCCTGTAAGGCGTTCTTTTCGTTATTTAATTGAGCCACTGCTACTGCGAGTGACGAAGCTTCGGCATTTAAGCGATCGGCCTCAGCTTGGTAACGTGACATATCAGCTTGAAGGGCGCGAATACGGTCATCGTATTGGTCAGCTGAAACTGGTCGGGTTACGTAGAACACAGCTGCTACTGCAATAGCGGCTATTAAAAAGAGAGCAATGCCCCATTTAGCAGTACGAGAGAGTGAAGCTGGTGTGGTGGATAACAGTTTCATCGTTAGTCTAAATGTAGCATAAGCATAATATAGTTGTCAATTAGGTAAGATTGTTTATTTGCTCATTAACGAGCGGCCCGAAAACCTACGTATTCGTTTGTGAAACCGGGCGAAATATTTAAAAGAAGCGTGTACACTCCCCCAAATCCAGCAGAATCCCAGGAGCCACCGCGCAAGAATGGGCGAAGCCCAGCATCGGTCGAGTTACTTTGTATTTGGCCTATATTCTGACTTGAGCTCCATCCGTTAGCACTGGGGTTTGCGTAAGAAGGAAATGGGTTTGGCGATAAGTTGCCTGTAGCCGAAAGAGTGTTCCAGTTACGCCACGAATACCCTGTAGCACCAGGCTGGTTGCCGCCTTCGGTTGTACCCTGTGTCCACTCATAGAGATTACCTGAAAAGTCCCAAATAACTTCTCCGTTAGTAAGCGTCAGAGTTCTTCGTTGCTCTCCGCTTGAATTACCAGTGTAAACATATCCACTCGTGTCAAGCGGCGCAGCACCAAGGGGGTGCGTAGGACTATTATCAGTATGACCACGGAACATAGAGCCTGAACCTACGCTCCCTCCGCTCCAGTTACTTCCTACACTCATAACATTCTGAGCGATAGTAAGCCACTCTGCTTCAGTAGTTAAGTGGCAGCCAGAACAAGAAGCGGCGGCAAGTGCAATAGCGCTAGACTGTGTAACAGAGGACCATGGCCAATCGTCAAGTACACTAGTAGCTACTCCGCCGACATTTTTCGCCTCATACTTCATCACACAAAAAGCCTTCGTATCATAAAGTGAGCTACCGGGTACAACAATATAGCCTGCTGGGCAGGGCTCGCCATCAGCTGCTACTGTTGGAGCAGTTCCGGTATGACCAGCACAAGGGCCCGGTACCGCATTCTTCACGCTACTTGTCGTACCTGCAACATGGGCACTCGTTCCGCTTGATGTTGCTGTTAAGCAAAATGTATTAGGAGTGACAGTGGTATTACGAGTATATTGATACGTTAAATCGCCGGAGTTTGTAATACCTGCATCGGCGAGTTCTTCGGGTAAGGTTTCGCTGTTCAAGAGTGCATGCGCAGTGATTTTCTTTCCCGTCTGTTGCGCATTAGATAAAGACGCTGAATCTTTGGCCCGGTTTTGGATGCCGTTATACGCCACGATAGTGATTGCTGCGAGAATCGCAATGACAACAACTACAATCAAGAGTTCAACGATAGTAAAGCCACGAACAGAAACGGTTTTACCTTCGTTGCCTCCCCTCATATCTGTTTTACTCCATTAAATAATGTCTGCTCTTAGTCTACCATAAGCCCAATGGCTTATAACTTCAGGTAACGGCGGGTTGCCAGTAGTGATGAAACGATGCCAATAACCGCTCCAATAATAATCATGCCAAGTAGTACAAACCCAGCGTAATACAGTACGAGGTCGAGCGTTGGTTGGATAGTTATTTCGGCGCTCGCAATAGCTGGTGCAACTAATATAAGAAGTCCGATACCAAGCGCGCTGGCAATTATTGCCGCAAAGAAGCCATATACGATCGCTTCAACCAAGAATGGGCCTCGAATAAATGAGCGTTCAGCACCAATAAGTTTCATCATCTGAATTTCTTCACGGCGGTTGAAGATTGCCATACGGATGGTGTTAAAAATAATCAACATCGAAATACTGGCAAATACCACGCTCACAATCACACCCACTTGCTGTGCAAAGGCAGCGGCGTTACCAATGGTTTCAATCGCATCTCGGCGCTCTCCTGCAAACGATGGGTCGCGGTTTGGATCGATGAATTCTTTAATGACTTCATTATTTTCTACGACCTCAGCTAGTTGGGTTGTGTTATTGATTTCAACCACACTAATGTTTAATGTCCAGGGGAGCTTGTTAGTAGCTTGAGTTGCCGCTTCGAGTGCGCTAGGGTCACTACTTCGATCACGAATAAACTCTTCACGAGCTTCTTCTGGTGAAGTGGTTGTTACATTGGTAACACTACTAAGCTTTCGCACTTCGGCAGCGGCAAGCTCAGCATTCTCTGGAGTTGTTTCGGTTTTTAGGTAGATCGCCATCGTCACACTATCGCGCAGTTGCGATAGTGTGTTTTGCAATACATTCTGTGAAACCATACTTACGAAAATAACAAACAAGGTAATCGTCATAATGGCCGTAGCGGCAATCGTCAACCAAGCGTTACGGGTAAAGTTATTTACTCCGTATCGACACATGCGAAGAAAGGTCACCCACTGGCGGCGGTTTCGCTTTTGTTGCGATAATGTCTTTGAACTTACTTTCTTTTTTGCCATCATTACTGCCTGTAACTTCCCTCTGCTTGGTCACCGGTTACTTTACCGCCCTCAATCGTAATCACTCGACGTTTGAGTTTATTGACAATATCAGCATTGTGAGTCGTCAGTAGTACGGTTGTTCCGTATTTGTTAATTTTTTCGAGCAAACGAACAATTTCCCAGGTGTTTTTTGGGTCAAGGTTACCAGTCGGCTCATCGGCAATCAGGATTTTAGGCTGACGCACAATCGCCCGAGCAATGGCTACGCGTTGACGTTCACCACCCGAAAGTTGGCTGGGGAATTGTTTTTCTTTACCAGTAAGGCCGACAAGGTCGATCACTTTTGGCACGGTGTTTTTAATTTCACGGCCAGTCATACCAGCAATTTCGAGGGCAAAAGCAATGTTTTCAAACACGGTGCGTTGCGGCAACAGCTTAAAATCTTGAAACACCACGCCAATTTTACGGCGCAGCATAGGAACTTGCGTATCTTTAAGTGTGTCGTAATCAATACCACCAACCACAATCTTGCCATTGGTTGGTTTTTCTTCGCGAGTCAGCAGCTTTAGAAGCGTTGACTTCCCTGCCCCAGAAGCACCAACAATAATCACGAATTCACGCGGTTCAATAAAAAGACTCAGCCGACTGAGAGCCGGCGCGTTATCTTTGCCGTATGTTTTTGTTACCCTATCTAGAAGTATCATTTCTGTACTAAGTATAGCATAAGCGTAGGTGCTGAAAATAGCATAAATACAGATATCAGGAGGTACAGAAACGTAAATGTTGAGTTCCGAGAGGGCAACGCCTGGATTGGCGTGCCCTCTCGGGTGAACTCACATAGAGGAGATGATGTCATCGATGGATTTCACGTTGAATGCCTTGCGAGCAGCCGCCAGTGAAACACCGACCATCCTGAGAACAGCTTCGACATGAGGGCTTTCGGAGTTGATAATCGCGACCAGCAGGTCTTTACGATACAACACCGGGTTCCTCGTCATCGCGCCAGGCGACAACATCAGGTTGATCATCATCTGATTGTAGGCCGGGGTGTTAGAAACAACGGGCTGTTCATCAACGATCTTCTTGCCCCACGCATCCTTTTTGGCGAAAAGGCGCTTGAACCATGAAGGTGTTGGGCGCTTCTCAAGGTTGAGCGTGATGTACTCCCGCACCATAGGTGCGCGCAGACCGATGTCGAGAAACCACTTAGTAGCAGTGTCGGCACCGGGGTTTTCAAGCATGGCGTACAAGTACACCACCGGTTCAAGCTGTGTAAGCTCAAACTCGTAAGTAGCGCTGTTGTTCGCGAGGGCAACCAGGTCGCCGATGTAGTTGGTGGGGAAATCATCGATGAACTGCCTCAAATCGGCGGAATCAGACATGAACACTTCTCTCTCTTGGGTGAGTTGGATTTCAGAATACTTATGTATCCCGTATCTACTGATATAGATTGTAAAGGTTCCCACCTCGCCACATAACCGTGGTGAAATCTGCTATATTATATCACACTTAAGCTAATTAATCAATAGTTGGCGCTTCGAGGTAGGCTTCCATGAATGGATCAAGGTCGCCGTCAAGTACCCCTTGCGCGTTATTGGTTTCATGCTTCGTACGGGTGTCTTTCACGAGTGTATACGGGTGGAGCACATAATTTCGAATTTGACTGCCCCAGTTAGCCGACTCACCGGCTTGAAGTTCGGTAATTGAGCTGGCGTGCTGTTCGATTTGCAGCTGTGCTAACTTTGAGCGAAGTAACTTCAAGGCGGTTTCTTTATTTTGTAGCTGTGAACGTTCGTTTTGGATCGCAACTACGATACCAGTTGGAATATGGGTAATACGCACCGCACTATCAGTCGTATTTACAGACTGCCCGCCATGCCCACCGGCGCGATATACGTCAATCTTTAGATCCTTATCATCTACCTGCACCTCAGTCGGAGCATCGATTTCAGGCAACACCTCAATCAGCGCAAAGCTTGTTTGGCGTAAGTTATCGCTATTAAAAGGGCTGAGGCGCACCAATCGGTGCACGCCATGTTCGGATTTTAGTTTTCCATACGCATACGGCCCGGTAACTTCAATAACTACGGATTTTACCCCTGCTTCTTCACCGGCCGAACGTTCAATAATAGCGGTTGAGGCACCTGATTTTTCTGCCCAGCGTAGGTACATTCGTTCAAGCATTTCCGTCCAATCTTGGGCATCTGTACCACCAGCGCCCGCACTTAAACGTAAAATTGCATTATGATCATCGAATTCACCGTCAAACAATAAGTCTTTTCGGAGCACCGCAAAATCTTTTTCGAGTGCTAAAATCTGCCCTTCAAACTCCCCTAACAAACTATCATCATCAAGGTCCATAAGTTCAGTAATATCATTTACCTGCGACCGCAGTGTTAACCATGGGTCGACCATTTTTTTCAGAGCCGCTAGTTGCTTGCTTAAATCTTGAGCATATGAAGGGTTGTTCCAAATTTCCGAAGTCGCCAGTTGCGCTTCGTACTCATCAATTTTTGCCTGCTTTTCAGGTAGATTCAATCGAGTAATGGCTGCTTCAAGTTGCGGGCGGAGTTCGGCAAGGCGTTTTAAGAGTGGTTGCATACTACCAGTATACTAGAGTGCGTTGACTGCGGCGATAAACTGTTCTCCGCGATCTGCGTAATTCTTAAATAATCCGAAGCTGGCGGCAGCAGGACTGAGGAGTACCACCCCACCTGGCTGGGCAAGTTCGGAAGCTCTTTTAGTAAACTTTTCTGCCGTAGCATTTTCAATAGTTTCAAAATTCGTAAAACCGGCAGCTTGAAATGCGGCTGCGATAGTAGGTGCTTCATCACCAATAAGGATCGCTTTCACTTCATGGTTCGGAAGTTCAGCCGCTAGTTCTGTAAAATCTGAACCCTTTGAAGATCCGCCTAAAATTATCACCTTCGACTTATCAGCAAAAGCACGCAGCGCGGCAATGGCCGAGCTAGGTGTGGTAGCGATGCTATCATCGTAATATTCCACATCGTTCACTGTACGAACATACGCCAAACGGTGTGGCAATCCCTTAAAGCTACGAAGCCCCGCTTCGATATGTTCGGGGTTTTGAGTGTATTCCCATACAGCGTCAATGGCCGCAATGGCATTATCAAGGTTGTGCGCGCCCGGTAGTCGCACGGCATCTACCGAACATAGTTTCGTTTCACCATTGTAAAAATAACCGTCACGTATGTGTGTCGTAAAGTCGCTTGGGTAGGCAACTTTTTTTGCTACCGAACTGTCAGCAATTTGTTTAGCATAATCGTTTGCGCCGTTATATATAAGGATGTCGTCTGGGGTTTGATGGCGGGTAATCTGCGCTTTTGCTTCAACATACTCGGCCATATCGCGATGAACATCTAAATGCTCCTGCTCAATAAACAATACGACAGCCGTGTGGGGCGATTTTTCGAGATCCCATAATTGAAAACTAGAAAGCTCGTACACAACCACATCTTCAGGTTTAATTTCAGATAATACATCTAGTGAAGATAACCCAATATTACCGACTAGCCATACTTTTTTACCGGCTGCTTGTAATATTGCTGCAATCAAGCTCGATGTCGTCCCCTTCCCTTTTGAACCGGTCACGCCAATAATCGGCGCTGGGCACTGAACAAAAAATTCATTCGTAGCTGACCAAATTTTTCCATCGGTGCTAATTTTATGGGGCGCCAAACCGGCGGTTCGAATCACTAAATCAAAACCGTTCAATCGGCTAAAAGCACCCTCACCAGAGATAACTGCAGCGTCTGGCGGAAAAGCAAAGCCAGTACCATTTTCATCAATAATCGTGACTGAGTTTTCATGGTTTTTCGCCCAATACTGATAATTAGTCGCCCCTTCAACACCGTATCCAGCAATTGCTATATTCATAAGCTCATTATAGCGCGCTAGGGCGCAGCTTCAAACAGTGGCTGAATTTTGTCGTTTAGTTCAACGAGCGCTTCTTTATCACCACTACTCACAGCTGCAAGTACCCAGGTGTTTGCTGCGATAAAATCATGCGCAACACTGACGATTTTTTCACGCGTCACTCGGCGCATCATGTCGGGCACTTTTTCATAATCTTTAATGAAATCATCGGCAAAATAGCGATTCGTGTAAAAACCACTAATCTGTGAGACCGTTTGCGCACCCATTTGGTAGCGGCCAAGGCCGAATGATTTAGCGGCTTCAATCTCTTCATCGGTGAGTTTGCCATCAAGCACCGCTTTAAGTTCTTTCGCAATAACGTCAAATAGTGCCGGTGCTGTATCGTGGTTTACTTGGCCGGAAATATCCCAGGCACTATCGTAAAATCCAGCTCCTGAGTAGGCACCAACGTAGTACGCCAGACCTTTTGCGCGAGCCTTGCCGTAAATACGCGAACTAGCAGTACCGGTCAGAATATGATTAAGAGTATGCATTGCATCGAGTTCTTCATCATTAAGAACTCGCGGTAAGCTCATCGTCCAACCAAATGTAAGGTTTGAAGCATCTTTTCGGCGGATGACGGTAGGGTTTGCACCGTGTAATTCATCGCGCGGTACTTCGAAGCGCTCCCCTTTTGGCAGTTCAAAACTTTCAAGTTGGCGGATTATGTCAGCTTTTCGGCCGCGTAGTTTCCCTGCAATCACAAACCGCATGTTGTTAGTGGTGTGGGTGCGTAGGTGGTGTTCACGGATATCCGCTAATGTCACATTCGCGATCGTAGCTAAGCCCTGCCGGAACGTTAATACATCCTCACCTAACAATTGCTGAACACGTGGCCACAAAATACGGTGGTGATCGTTTAGGTAATTTGTGAGCTCACTGCGCACATTCCCTTTTTCAGCTTCAAGTTCTTTTTGGTTAAAACGGGGTTCACAAATACTTAATTTTTGCAGGTCAAGAATGCGATCCCATTCAAAGTCGGCGCAGTCAGCTTCATACACCATAGCTAAATCAGAGGTGTAGGCATTATGGTAAGCGCCGTTTTTGGTAAACTCTGCTTCAAAAGCATGCTCAGATTTGAACCGAGCATTGGCACCGAACGCCATGTGCTCCATAATATGCGCAACTTGCTCGATATCTTTACTTTTTGCGTAGCGATTCCCGGCCCTAAAGTGGAATTGCATACTCATAACGGTTGCACCAGGTACGTTAATCAACAGGCCACGAGCCCCGTTTTTAAGCTTTACTTCTTCTACAGTATGATTCATAAACTACAACTATCTTCGACCAGATTTTCGATTTTGGCGCTGACTTTTCTTTTTCTTACGAGCAGCGTTCTTTTTTCGCTGTGCTTCATTTTCTGTTTCAGCTTTTTTCACTTGGAAATCATCGTCACGGCTTTTTTCACCACCGGTCACGGTATTAACACCCTTTTCAACCGCATCTTCAGCCAGGCGCGTGAGTTCGGTTTCGTGGTCTTCTTCTGATCGAGCAACCGCATCACGGATTGTTACATGCATCACTGCCCGAAGTACTTCATCACGTAGGGTTGCCTGTAGGCTATCAAACAACTTTGAAGATTCGCTACGGTATTCAACCAATGGGTCACGCTGTCCAACACTTCGCCAGTGAATACCTTCACGAAGGTGCTGCATGTTTTCGAGGTGTTGCATCCACAAAGTATCGAGTACCTGTAGATAGACTTCTCGTTCAACTTTTCGAAGCGTTTCAGTTTCAAGCTCTTCTTCTTTAGCTTTATAGAGTTTGTTTACCTCTTTTAGCGCCATTTCAAAGCGAAGTTTATCACGCTTTTCAGCACCAATTGCTTTTAAGCGTTTTTCGCTGATCGGGAAAACGGTCAAGAATTCAGTTTCGAAGTTTTTATTGTTCTTCGCAGGAACAAGCGTCAGCTCACGAACCTTGGCTTCAATGAGGCGCTCGAGCTCAGCTTTAATGTCTTCACCTTCAAGAATTTTGCGGCGAATTGTGTACACTACGCGGCGGTGTCGGTTAATGACGTTGTCATACTGCACCACGTTTTTACGGTTATCGAAGTTGTAACCTTCGACACGTTTTTGCGCTGCTTCGAGTGTTTTACTGACCATTTTGTGCTGGATTGGCATGTCATCTTGAATACCAATTCGGCCCATAAGCCCCGCAATGCGATCGCCTTGGAAGATACGCATCAAATCATCTTCGGTTGAAACGTAGAACTGTGTTTCACCAGGGTCACCTTGGCGACCACCACGTCCGCGAAGCTGGTTATCAATACGGCGAGATTCATGGCGTTCTGAACCGATAACCACCAGGCCACCAAGTTCTTTTACGCCTTCGCCGAGCTTAATGTCGGTACCACGACCGGCAATGTTTGTCGCCAAAGTAATCGCGCCTTTTTTACCGGCTTCTTCGATAATTGCTGCTTCACGTTCGTTGTTTTTAGCGTTCAAAATTTCGTACGGGATTTTTTCTTTATCAAGGTGCGCAGCGATCATTTCGTTTTTCGCAATCGAAGCTGAACCAACTAGTACGGGGCGGCCAACTTTGTGATATTCCTTAATTGCATCGGCAATTGCCTTAAGCTTGGCTTTTTCACTTCGGAAAATGAGATCTTCTTTATCGATACGAGCAACTGGACGGTTTGATGGAATCTGTACTACTTCGAGCTTGTAGATTTGGTTCAGTTCTTCAGCTTCGGTAAAGGCGGTACCAGTCATACCGGCAAGCTTTTTGTACAAACGGAAGTAATTTTGGAAAGATACGGTAGCGAGGGTCATGCTTTCTTGCAACACATCAACTTTTTCTTTAGCTTCGATTGCTTGGTGCAACCCTTCGTTGTAACGGCGACCTTGCATAAGGCGGCCGGTAAATTCATCGACAATAATTACTTCGCCGTCTTTAGTAACAACGTAGTCTTTGTCGCGTTTAAACAGTGTTTGAGCCCGAAGAGCTTGGTCGAGGTGGTATACAGAACGAACGTATTCTGGGCTGTAAAGGTTTTTCACGCCGAGGAGCCGCTGGACTTTTTCAACACCATCATCAGTCAATGCGACCATTTTACGCTTTTCATCAAGTACGTAATCTTCAGGGGCAAGTTTAGCAGCAACCTTTGCAAACTGAATGTAATTTTCAGGATTCTCGGCAGCTGGGGCGCTAATAATAAGTGGGGTTCGAGCTTCGTCAATAAGAATTGAGTCTACCTCGTCAACGATCGCAAAATTCAGTGTTCGTTGTCGCAATAAATCGACTTCGTTCACCATGTTATCACGCAGGTAATCGAAACCATACTCGTTGTTTGTTCCGTAGGTAATATCAGCGGCATAAGCTTCTTTTCGAGTTGCCGGGCGAAGTTTTTTCATACGAATGTCGGTGTGGTCGGCATTGTCGAATTTTGGATCGAACAAGAATGAAGCATCGTTAATAATAATGCCTGTTTCAAGCCCAAGGAAATGGTACAACTCACCCATCCAACCGGCGTCACGTTGAGCTAAGTAGTCGTTTACGGTGACTACGTGCACACCTTTTTCTTCAAGGGCGTTTAAGTAGACAGCCAAGGTTGCGACCAAGGTCTTACCTTCACCAGTTTTCATTTCAGCAATGCTGCCCTCGTGAAGCACGATTCCACCAATGAGCTGCACATCGAAGTGTCGCATACCAAGTACGCGGTCACTCGCTTCACGAACAAGCGCAAAGGCATCAGGCAAAATAGTATCAAGGGTAACGCCCTTTTTAGTAAGGCGCTTTTTAAGAACAGCTGTTTGCTGTTGCAGTTCCTTTTTCGTCATCTTTTTGTATTTATCAGCTAACGCGTTAATAGTAACGACACGCTTTTCGAGTCGTTTCAAAATCTTCTTTTGTGGGTCACCAAAGACCTTCGTGAGTGCTCCCTGCCTCGTAATCACAATAACCCCGCCTTTCAGAAAAATGGTTCAGTAAAACTTCTTTAGGTCTATTATACGATTATATGGGGTCGCAGACAAGCGAGTTGTCGCATATTTTAGAGGGGCGGACCGGTAGACGTTGAATTATTCGCAGTACCATTCCAAGTCCAGCCTGGTGAAGTGCCGCTCGCAAACGGATAGAGCGTCTCGCCTTCAGTAACCATTAGCCCTGTACCCTCTAAGATTAAGCCAGCCGAAACATTCACATTACTGTCCACGTCACTAATAATATAAAAACCGATCGCACCAGCTGGAGCAGTAACGGTATTTGATAATCTCGTCCATGTATTCGGTACAAGCGTTACTACAGGGTCTAGCTCGATCGTCATTGTAGTGTTTGTAGCATCTCTCCATGACAAATGAATACCAACATTATTTAAAGCTCGATTCGAACGAATATAACTTGAGATAGTATATTTTTTACCTTCAGAAATTGGCGTTCCTGGCCCCTGATTATGCTCAAATCCAAGATCACCCCCTGCATTTGTAAAGGAGGTCCATTCTTTGCGAGCATACGTTGTTAACCCAGCGGGACCATCTGACGCGCCAGTGACGAGCGTGTACGATCCCGCACTTCCACTTTGCCCAAACCACCGGACATTACGCCAACCGGCACCGTTAGCATGCACCCCGTAAAATGTCGCGTCAGGATCAGTTGCTAAGTTCGTAATAGCACACGCACCAGCAGTAGGGCTGCTCGAAGTACTTGAGACATAATAGCTCACACCTTGAACAATAACCGTAAGGCAAAACGTTCGAGGGCTAGCAGTATTATTAACTTGATATTGATAGGATGTATTTGTATCGTTTTGCAAACCAGCGGTTGCAGCATCAATAGGATACGTTTCAGCATTCTGAATCGCATAAGATTGAATTTTCGTATATGCCTGTTTGGCACTTGATTGTGCCGCTGAAGCTTTGGCTCTATTTTGGATACCGTTATAAGCCACGATGGTAATTGCAGCAAGAATAGCAATCACCACAACGACAATGAGGAGTTCAACGATCGTGAAACCCTTGCGCGCACCCAAAGAGCTATTATACATACCCCTTATATTAGCCGAGTGCTCCGCTACTGTAAATGCTTATGATAAACCGCGAAAACTTAAACCGCAGCTATTTTACGTTCAATCACCGAGTCTTTATATTTGCGCAGTTGAGCAACAATCTTCGCTTCTACGATGTCGACTGCTGCCATCATATTAAAAGTTGAGTCTTTTGCAGTCATCACCTTATCTGGCACATGAACAATAACTTCGGCTTCATATTTATTACCATGGTCGCGATTGACGCGCCTCAGTTTTACATCGGCAGTCATCGTTTTTCGAGCGTGTGAGGGAATATATCGATCTAGTTTACCAACTTTTTCGGTAACGTATTTCAGAGTCTTTTCATCTACTTGGTATTTGATTCCGGTTACATCGATTGATGCTATCATGTGGAGCCTCCTTCGTAGTTGTTAATATCTTTATTATAACACTTTGAAGCTGAGCAACTCCTGAGTACTTTTACAGAATTTCGCGATTGCCTAAGTACCCACGAAGTACTTCAGGTACTATCACTGTCCCATCTTCGTTCTGGTTATTTTCAATAATTGCAATCATCGCCCGGCCAAGTGCAAAGGCAGTGGCATCATTCGTATAAATTAACTCAAGCTCACCGGTAGTCCGGCGAACACGCGTATTTAATCGGCGCGCTTGGTAATCGGTCATGTAGTCGGCAGTATGTGTTTCACGGTACTGGTCTTGCCCAGGCAGCCACGCTTCCATGTCGATGCCACGCGCATTCGGCTTGCCGATATCAGCGGTACACTTCTGAATAACACGGTACGGTAGGCCAAGTGAAGCAAGGAGGTATTCTTGAATCGCCACCATCAAGAGGTGTTCTTGCAAGCCATCTTCAGCAACGGTGAAGCTTTCCATTTCGAGCTTATCGAATTGGTGCATGCGTAAAATACCCTCCATGTCTTTGCCGTAGGTACCGGCTTCGCGGCGGAAACTGGTCGCGTATCCTACGTAACGAATCGGGAGCGCAGTTTCGTCAAGAATTTCGTTGGCGTACATACTGCCCATAACATGCTCAGCACTTCCCTGTAACCACAGGTCATCCCCTTCAAGCTTGTAGCGATCGTCACGCGGTTCAAGCCTATCCATTGCATCAAATAGCTCAGTGCGAATCATGAGCGGTGGCAAAATAGGAGTAAACGGCTTTAGTGAAACTTCAAGCCCAGCATCGGCAGCAATGTTCGCAATCACCTTTTCATCACTCAGTGAATCGATAACAAACTGAATAATTGCGAATTGTAGTTTAACAATATCGCCTTTTAAGTACGCAAAACGACTACCAGCAACCTTAGCGGCATGTTCTTTATCAATCCAATCACGCTGTTCGGCAATTTGATAATGATTTCGCGGTTCAAAATTAAAGGTCGTTGGCTCACCTACTACCTTAGCGACAACATTTTCGTCCTCGCTTGCACCGAGCGGCACGTCTTCGGCTGCCATATTTGGAATCATTTTTTGTAGTTCAAGTGCTTCGGTTTCAAGGGTAGCTAAATACCCTTCTTGTTCGGCAAGCTCAACTTTAATATGCTTACCTTCGTCAATGACTGACTGTTCAGGGCGGCCACCCTTCATATTTGCGGCATTGGCATTACGGCGTTCACGAAGCTCATCAACTTTTTTACTAAGCTCGCGGCGTTGGCCATCAAGCTTTAAAAGTTGACTCACGTCAACACCATAACCTTTGTTGTGCGCATTCTGCTGAACCGCATCAGCATTGTCGCGTATAAACTTTATATCTAACATAACTAGAGGTATTGTACCAAGTTTTTATCAATTTTGTACAGCTGGACCAAAAGCAGCTGAGGTATTAGGCGCTCCTACCCACGCCCAGGCAGTTGAAGTACCCTCGCCGTAGTCATAATACTGTGCACCACGAGTTACCATAAGACCATCAAAATCAAGCGTTTCACCAGCGGCAGTTGGGGTTGTACAGTTATTTGAGGGTGTCGTTAAGGCAATGCGGAGTGTCACGGCTCCGGCGGGTGCAACCCGTGCACCACCATCAAGTCGCATCCATGTGTTTATAGTAGACAAATTCGTCATATACTCGTAACTACCAGCTGACGTACCGGCACTATTAAACCAGTTGTAATTTAATGCAACCGGCCGAGCATGAGAAAAACGAAAGTAGCTTGATGCGCGGTACGTTTCTCCGGCAGTAATCGCTATTGAAGGTGACGTAATCCCAATATTACAAGTGTTCGTTGTACAAGCAGCTGTCCATTGCTTTCGATAGTAATTCCCTCCCTGTGCTCCACCGGTTGAATTAACAGCTACTACACCGCTAGCGCAGCCATTACCCCACCATTGATTTGACCATCCTGTCGCTCCGTTATCGAACGTTCCATTAATGGCAAAATTCGTCACACATGAACCCGCAACTGGCCCGTTTGAAGTTGCTGTGGTCGCATATACAAATGAGTTTGAGGAGTTCTCGAGTGATGCACAATATGATTTTAGATCACTACTGGTTATATACGAGTAAGTAACAGGTGAGGTTTCCGTAAAATTCATATACGACAAAAACTCATTTTTATCTGCGGGATACGTTTCGTTATTGGTTACCGTATACGTACTCATTTTTTTATTTATTTGAGACACCGCTGAACGTGCGGCGCTATCTTTGGCGCGATTTTGAATACCGTTATACGCAACGATGGTAATTGCAGCAAGAATAGCAATAACAACCACCACTATAAGTAGTTCGACTATCGTAAAGCCTAATTTTTGACGAGATATGCCCACTCGATTCATACACTCATTCTATCATAAGAGATGTAATATCTATTCAGTACGCAAAGCTTCAATTGGATCAAGCTTCGCCGCTTTACGAGCTGGCAAAATACCCGAAGCAACCGCCACGATCATGAGCCCAATTACCACACCAGCAACCGCTAGTGGGTTGAATGAGAGCAAGTAGATATCACCAAGGCCAAGCGCTTCGCTAATAATCGGGTTCGCAATAACCCCTGCAATCACTGCCAAGCCAGCACCGATAGCACCACCGAGGAATCCAATCCAGGCTGCCTCAAGTTTAAACAGTCGACCAACATCACGGCGGCGCATACCAAGTGCTTTCATGAGGCCAATTTGTTGAGTACGTTCAAGAACCGAAATGTACTGGGTATTAATGATTCCGAAAACCGATGTGAGTACCGCCAATGCACCAAATCCAATCAAGATACCAAGCAATACGTTAATGAAAGTATTTACCGT
This sequence comes from uncultured Candidatus Saccharibacteria bacterium, assembly GCA_964523145.1. Taxonomy (GTDB): domain Bacteria; phylum Patescibacteriota; class Saccharimonadia; order Saccharimonadales; family Saccharimonadaceae; genus Microsaccharimonas. The sequence continues at coordinate 16,833 of CAZFYB010000005.1, forward strand.
GCCGAGTAGATCCTCAGCGGTTTGTGCTTCGAAGCCATCGGCTTCAAGCGCCTCTTTAACTGAAGTTGCGTTACTAGCTTCGTTAATTTCTACTGCAGCCAGCAAGAAGTTGCCGTAAGCTCGCGTGCCTTCATTAATGTAGTTATACAACTCACGGGTAGAATCGCTCGAAAGCAAGATTGAACTTTGAGTACGGAAGGCTAAGCTTGATTCGCTGCTTACTGCTTTGACCTTAAAATCAAAGGTTCGGCTTTGAGGGTCAGTAACGGGAGATGAAAGTTTATCAGCTCGCAGGGAAACTGTCTTACCGATTGCATCGCTCGCATTTTCAAAACCTAACGCTTTTGCATAATCTTCAGGGATGATTATTTCACTATTAGTAAGTAGCCCGTCAACCGAACCGGCGGCATACGCACCAGTCACACTTTGCGTAAATACGCTGATTGAATCGACAACAAACCTTTCAGCACCTTCGGTAGTAATATACCGAACACTTGGGCTGTAATTAGGCGAAACAGCAACAACGTTGTCTAAATCAGCAATGTTGTCCAAGTCTGTTTGATTTAAAAAGGCAGCCTGTGATGCACCGGCACCACCACCAAACGATGCTCCAGTTGAGCTACTTGTTTCGCTATAAACTTGTGGACCAGTTGATGTTTCAGGCTGTGCTTTGGTTACTAAAAGTTCAGTTCGACTGGTATTCGCATTTACAATCTGGTCAGTATAGTCACGACCACCCTCACCCGCTGCCAAGCTTAAAGTAATAGTAAAGGCACCTACACCAATGGCAAGGCTTGTTAGTAAAGTTCGCGCTTTAGCGTTTTTTAAACTTCGTCCAGCTCGTTTAATTGTATCGGTAATTTTCATGACTACAGCGCCTTTCGCAGTGGCTTTTTGTTCGTATCGCGAATCGATTCAACTTTGCCGTCTTTAATGTTAATTTGCATATCACATTTTGCTGCTAGGTCAGGGTCGTGGGTCACGATAATCAATGTTACGCCGTTCTTTTTGTTATAACTAAACAACATGTCTTCGACTTTTTTACCGGTCACACTATCGAGGTTACCTGTTGGCTCATCGGCAAAAATAATTTCTGGTTCATTTACAATCGCCCGCGCAACAGCCAATCGTTGTTTTTGCCCACCAGACAAGTTTTTAGCTTTATTGCCAATTTTCTCGATCATATCAACACTCTCAAGTGCAGCTTGGATTTTTTTCTTGCGAGTTGCCCAGCTAACATCGGCAATTTCAAGCGGAAGGCTGACATTATCGCTGACTGTCTCGTTAGCTTGTACAAAGAAACTCTGAAAAATAAAACCAATTTTATTCGCACGGAATTTATCAACTTGCTTAGGTTTAAGCGTTAAGATGTTTTGGCCATCGACAAGTATTTCGCCCTGTTCTGGACGATCAAGCCCACTCATGGCATGCATTAATGTCGACTTACCACTCCCCGACTTACCAAGAATCGCCACACTCGCCCCATCAGGAATAGTAAAGCTTACGTTATCAAGCGCTGTAAAAGCATTCTGCTTTTTTCCGTACGTTTTCGTAACTTGTTTAACCTCAATCATAATACTCTTATTGTAGCATTAATTTAAAAGCGGCACCCCGCAGGATGCCGCTTTTATTTATAGATTTGCGATCAGTTCAGTAACGGTCTTGGCGATCTTTGCTTTAACTTCCGATTCATCAATTATTGTACCGTCTGGATTGAGGTCTTTCATGAAGAACAGGTTTGTTTGTGTACTCACGACATGTGCGCTAAGAGTATCGACTAAAGCACCCCGGGCAACATCATGCGCCTGGCCACCACCGGTACCCCAACCATAGCCAACAAGTCCGACCGGTTTGTCTTTCCACTCTTTACCAATCCAGTCGATTGCGTTTTGTTGCACTGGGCTTAAAGCGTGGTTATATTCAGGAGTAACAAATACCACACCATCTGCATCGACTACCATTTGCGTCCAAGTTTTCACCTCTTCGTGCGTTGGCGCAAAATCTGGTGATGTTGGCGAGTTTGGATCGTCAAAAAACGGTAAGTTGAGCGTCTTTAGGTCAGCAACTTTCGCAGTCGCTGCTTGCGCTTCAACTTCTGCTGTTACCATTGGAACAACTTTCTCATTAACACTGTTTGGTCGGACACTTCCGGTCACCACTAAAATAGACGGCATTATTTGTTTCTCCCTGAATTAAGATAATTACTATACTTAGTATAGCAATGTTTCAACGTAAGTAAACCCTATTCTAACGTGAGTTCAGGGTATAACGATTTCGTCACTTCATCAATCTCAGTTCGAAGCTGAGGGAAAGGCACACCTTCACGGGCAGTTACTCCCTCGAAAATCCAAAATACTCGTTCGCTAAAGCCCCAGCCACACGCTGGTGGCATGCCGTATTCCAGCATCTCTACGTAATCGATATCGAGCATCATTGCTTCGTCATCACCGGCTTCACGCATCTTTTGCTGTTCAACAAAACGGTCTAATTGATCGATTGGGTCATTAAGCTCCGAGAAACCATTCCCTAATTCAGAACCAGCAATAATAGGCTGGAACCGTTGAACAACGCGATCATCTTCTGGACTTGTTTTCGCAAGTGGTGATATAAATTTTGGCGTGTTAATAAGCCATACTGGCCCAACGACATCTTTACGAATATTTTTCCATAACTTATCAATACCACGGGCACGGTTTTCAGTTTGTTCAATTTCAAGTTTATTGTTAGCAAGAGCTTGCTTAACATCTTCAAGTGAGCTTTCATACACATCAATATTGTAGCGTTCACGAATCACCGTTGCGTAGTCCCATACTTCCCACTCACCAGCCATGTTGATATGCTTACCATTTAAATCAAATTCAAGCGTACCGAAAGTTTTTTGCAGCACATCTTTATACATCTGCTCCATAAATGCCATGCCATCGCGCCAATCAGCGTACGCCCAGTACCATTCCATTGCAATGTGTTCAGGCAGGTGCTCGTCAGAATAATTTTCGTTACGGAATCGTGGCCCAATATCATATACTTTTTCAAAGCCAGCACCAATTAAACGCTTCAACGGGAGTTCGTGGCTAATACGAAGGTAAAAATCTTGATCAAGTGCATCCATGTGAGTAACAAATGGGTTCGCATCAGCACCACCAGTGGTATGTTCAAGTACCGGTACGTTCACCTCAACAAATTCATGATCGTTTAAGAAATCGCGCGTTGCCTGCCAAAACTTACTACGGCGTACGAACCGTTGACGCACGTCATCGTTGACGTTCATATCAACGTAGCGGCGGCGCATTCGCTCTTCTTTGTTCGTAAACCCTTCTTGCTGTGATGGCATTGGTCGCAGTGCCTTGCTAAGTAAACGGAATTCTCGTACTTCTACGGTAATTTCACCGGTTTTCGATTTTATCACTAGGCCAGATGCTTGCACAAAATCCCCTGTATCAAGCAGAGGGAGTTCAGAAATAGTTAATAATCCTGGATTGGTATGTAAGATTTCAGGCGAAGGATGTTCATCGCCTTCGTGTGGCTGTGGGTGAGCAACTTCGCTTAAAAATAGTTGAATCGATGCCGAAGCATCTTTAATAACTACAAAAGCAATTTTGCCAAATTTACGAATACTCGTAATGCGGCCAACAACAGATACCGCTTGCCCTTCAAGGCTTTCAAAGTTTTCAAGGACTTGTTGGTTGGTATGCGTCCGCTCTGCTTTTGCAGGATACGGATCAACCCCTAATTGTTTTAGTTCAGAAAGTTTACGTAAGCGCTCATCGCGGAAATCTTTTAATGTCGACATAAGTACTTAAATTATAGCACAACCCCTCTGGCGAGCGAGGGATTATCCTACTGAAACGATAGTGTAGCTAATATCACCTTTAGGTGTAGAGATGGTGACTTTTTCACCCTCTTTTTTGCCGTAAAGCGCCATACCGATTGGTGATTCGTTGCTGATCTTACCCTCGAGCGGGTTTGCTTCAACCGGGCCAACAATCACATACTGAACCTTTTTTGTACCATTTTTTAGTTCAACACGACTACCGAGGCCAATGGTACTTTTTTTGCTGGCTTTAATAATATCAGCATTGTTGATGATATCTTCAATATCAGCAATCCGTGTTTCAAGCAAGCCCTGTTCTTCACGGGCAGCATCATACTCAGCGTTTTCACTGAGGTCACCAAAGTCACGAGCTTCAGAAATCTTATCTGCAACCGCGCCACGGCGAGCTTTAAGCTCAGCTAACTCAGCTTCTAACTCTTTTTTGCCTTCGGCAGTGATTTGGTAATGTTTTTTCATAATAATTTAACTTTCTTGTATCTTCTTAAGATTAAGGCCTACGCTATATATAGCGTAGGTCCGTGTATTCACATCTCTAATTAGCTTATTTTATCAAGCAGCTCAATGATAGTCAATAACTCAGTTTCACCAGTGCTTCGGCGAGTGAACTCATACTTGTTTTCAGCCAAAAGGCGTTCGCTTATCGTAACTCGGTACGGCAAGCCAATAAGTTCAGCATCAGCAAACTTTGCGCCTGGGCGCTCATCGCGGTCATCGAACAAGGTCGTAATGCCTCGTGAGCGTAAAAGTTCGTATAATTCAGTCGCCTGCTCGGCAATATCGCCAATACTTACTAGGTACACCTTATATGGCGCAACATTTTCTGGCCACACCAACCCTTTATCATCAGCAAAATGCTCGGCGATTAACCCCATGAGGCGGCTTGGGCCAATCCCGTAGCTCCCCATAATGACTGGTTTCGAAATACCATCTTCATCAGTAAAGTTTAATTCGAGAGGGTTACTAAAGCGCGTCCCTAAGGTAAAGATATTCCCCACTTCTACTGCCTTCACTTCTTCGAGCTCATTTTTATTCACGCCAAGTTCAGCAAGTACTTCATCGGTGTACACTTCTTCATTAATCGCGATGCCTTTATTACGGTCGAGATAAATAACATCTTCGCCTACTGGGCTTATTGTCTGGTACTCGTGGCTGAACTTAGCAAAACTACCGCCACTTGCAAAGGTCTTAAAAGTCACCTCCCCTAACCCAAGTCGTGCAAATACCCGATCATACGCATCAGAAATTTTGTCGTAAAAATCATCATGCTCTTCTTGAGTGCGACTAAAACTGTATAAATCCTTCATCCAGAATTCACGACCCCGCATTAACCCGCTTTTTGAGCGCAGCTCATTACGGAACTTGATTTGGAATTGATACGGGTAGACTGGCAAATCTTTGTAACTACGAATGTAGTTTTTCATCAGCTTCGTGAGCGGCTCTTCGTGAGTTGGCGCAAGCCCCAGTTCACTGCCGTTCGCTAATTTCGTCTTAAACCATACGTCTAGTACTTTATCGTCCCAGCGACCAGAAGTTTTCCAAACATCGCTTGGCTGCAAGGCAGTCAGGCTAATCTCGTTTCCCCCCACATCGTTCATTTCTTCGCGAATAATCTGAATAATATTTTCAAGGACCCGTTTACCAAGGGGTAAATACGCGTATACCCCCGCCATTTCTTTATAAATAAAACCAGCTCGCATTAACAGTTGAGCGTTTTTCGCTACTTCATCAGCCGGAGCGTCTTTTAGGGTTTTGGTAAACAAGTGTGAAATTCGCATAATTTATCCTCCCAGTGTACTAAGGAATAGCGGATTTATAAAGAGGAAGTAAAAAGCTATACCGTTCTTCATCATATGAAGCATGATCGATGGCCACAAACTACCCGACACTACTCGCAGCACGCACAGCACAATACTCAGAGCAAATACATCGAGTCCAACGTTCCAGGCAAAGTGCACCATGGCGAATAATACACTTGTGATAAGGATCGAAAGCCAAATCGGCGCGTACTTACGTAACTTACCAAACAAGTAGCCACGAAATAGTACTTCTTCGGCAATCGGGGCAACAATAACGAGCATAAGGAACGCGAGGATATATTCGTATTGCTGCGAAATACCACTATAACCGGTTTCTTGGGCTTGATTGTAATCAATAAACGGCAAAAACGACATCGCTAAGGTGGTAATAATTGCCGTAAGGATAAAGTAAACCACTAGACCAGCCGGGGCCCAGGCGAAATCTTTCCAGTTAGGATACCGCTGCACACCAAGTTCTTCAGGGGTGGTACGAGATTTTTTTACCAACCAAGGCACTCCGATCACAATCAGTATCGAGAGTGTGTAAATAGCTCCGTTGGCAACAGTGTTAAAAATAACCTCACTGATAGCCGAGAAATCAACTCCAACTGTGCGAGCAAGTTCTAGTGTCACGACAATAATTGCCTGCGCCAACATGAACGAGAAAAACGTCCACACCGGAAAACCGATAATTAGCAGTGCTTTTTTAGCGTTAGACGAGTTTCGTAACATCTGCAATTGTTACCAAAATTATTAAGCCCATTAACACCATGAATCCAATACCATGTATTGTTTCTTCACGCTCTTTTGTCAGTGGTTTACGTAGTACTTTAAAGAGTGCGGTCACAAACCATCGTCCACCATCGAGTGCTGGGATCGGCATAGCGTTCATCACCGCTAAAGCAAGTGAAATAATTGCTGCCAAAAAGAGCACTTGTATAATCCCTGCTTCACTGGCCGCCGGGAAAATAGTTCCCAAAATTCCCACCGGACCAGCAACGCTTTCACTGGCTTTATTCAGCTGTGCAGTTGCCTGCTCACGAGCACCTTCGTCCACATTCAGTTGACCAAACACACCACCAAAGAAATTCGCTACGAGCTCACCCAAACCTTGAAAGGTCACCCAGGTAAACTGCGCTGCCGTCACCACACCGACAATCGGTGCTGACCAGGTAGATCTAATACTTTCTTGTTGCCCTAGCGAGGCACCAACTACAGCTGAATCAGCGTCACGCAGACTTACTTGGGTTGTTTGTTCGGTACCATCACGGCTATATACTACTTCAGCCGTTTCACCCCGGTATTGTTTACTCGTTTCAATGAGTTCAGCGGTCGTTGTTACCGGCTCACCGGCAAAACGGATAATACTATCGCCCGATCGTAGCCCAGCTTGAGCCGCAGGGTAATCAGCCGTCACCTCACCAATTCGCACCGGTGTTGTAACGATGTTCGTATCAGCAGCAACATTAAACTGATCAGGAATAATTTTTGGCATGCCGACAAGTGCCACAATTGTGAGCAATACTACAGCGGTAATCCAGTTAATAAACACACCAGCGAATAAAATCTTTGTCTTCTGCCAAAAAGTTGCTGCGCCATAATCACCTTTTTTATTAGCCGAATCATTTTCACCCTGAAGCTTTACAAAACCCCCAAGCGGAAGCCAGTTCAATGTCAGCAGGACACCATTTTTCAGCTTTTTACCCCAAGCTCTTGGAGGAAAGCCAATCCCAAATTCTTCTACCACTACCCCGTTGCGTTTTGCAACGATGGCATGACCCAACTCATGTAAAACCACGAGCGCCACTAAGACAAATAGCCCAACAATAATTCCAATAATTAGCATTTATCCTCCAAATCGGCGCTGTCTTCGCGCGTATTCATTCATTATAGCCGTCACATCCGCTTTTGTCATATCTGGCCATAACTTCTTCAAAAACAGCAATTCACTATACGCTGAACGCCATAACATAAAGTTACTGATACGCTGTTCGCCACTGGTACGGACCATTAAATCAAGTGGTGGCACCTCTGGTGCATACAGATTTTGAGCAATTAACTCTTCGGTCACTTCCTCGGCCTCAACGCCCGATTGAACAATTTTTTTAACTGCATCGGTAATTTCAAGTTGTCCGCCATAATTAAAACATACCAAAAACACACCGCCAGTGTTTTGAGCAGTGTCAGCTTCAGCCTTATCGATAGCCTTTAAAATCTTTGGGTCGAGGCCGTCTTTTGAGCCAATAATCCGTAGCTGCACGTTGTATTTGTTGAATTCAGGCACATCAGCGCTGAGCACTTTCAAGGTAAGTCCCATGATTCGCCTCACTTCATCGGAACTTCGCTTCCAGTTTTCGGTTGAAAACACATATGCCGACATATACTCCACACCCGCTTCTAGAGTCGCCAATGCCACCTCTTTCAATGCATTATAGCCCGCTAAATGACCCTCATACGTAGGCAAGCCATGTTTCTTCGCCCAACGGCGGTTTCCATCAACAACATACCCCACATGTTTTGGTATTTGTGCAGCATCCTCGGCCATTACAAAGTCAGGATTTCTTTTTCTTTATCTTTAAAGAGTGAATCTAGCTGAGCATTATTAGTAGCGACAAATTCATCGATTGTTTTTTCGATACGCTTTAAATCGTCCTCAGAAAGCTCTTTGGCATCTTTTAAGCGCTTGGCATCTTTTTGCGCATCTTGGCGAATATTACGCAAAGTGATGCGCGCTTCTTCAACCTTTTCAGAGGTTTGCTTAACTATTTGCTTGCGGCGTTCTTCGGTCAGTGGCGGAATCGGCACACGCACTAATCGCCCGTCATCGCTTGGGTTTAGGCCCATTGCTTGCTCATTTCGAATCGCGGCAACGATATTTTGTAAGTTACCTGGATCAAACGGAGTCACCGTTAATAGTTGCGCCTCAGGTGCGGTTACGTTCGCAACTTGATTCAGCGGCACTTTATTTCCGTATGCTTCAACCTGAATGCTATCAAGCATAGTGGGGTGTGCGCGGCCAGTACGAACCTTTCGCAACTCATCGCTAAAGTGCGCGACAGCCTGGCTAAAACGGTCTTCATATTGTTTCGTATTAAACATAAGTCTCTCTTTCTTAACAGTATTCATTATATCAGGTTCGGTATCCCCGTTATAAGATATTGCACATTTTAATGTAAAATTGTATAATATATCACACATGAAAAAGAAATCTGCCTCGGGGCCCATGGAGTCCCCTCGCTTTATCTACCAACCACACACCATTGATACCCTTGCAATGGCCACAGAGCGTCTGGACTCGATCAATGAAGACTACCACCAGCTGTCTGTTGATCAAAACCCTCACTTAAACACACACCCCTATGAAGGTGCGGTGTTATTCACGATTGACGAACGCCCTGCCGATCGCGCTTCGGCTATTCTTCATGCACCTGCATATGGCCTATGGAACGACCCGCGGCTTGATTTTTTCAAAGACTCTATTGAGCGCCGAAGAGTTATATTGAGCCAAACCGCCCTTGGTAAAGCGATCGCCGAAACAGTACCCACCTTTCATTCGAGTAAAATGAACCCCGAGCAACAGATAATTTGGGCGCGGCCTATTGTTGATGGCGACACAACTACCGGTGCCGTGCAACTTGCGTATACCATTAATCAGGACCCCGAGTGGAACTACCCCACTAATGATGAAGTTGAAAACATCTGGAGTAAACACGAACGTAGCATGAATGAAGTTGCCCGAGCACTTTCGCAACTTGCGCTACGGACCGGGTCGCTATCACGAAGCCTCGAAATTGCACCACCTGTCACCCCGAACGCATTTATTGTTCATTGGGATATTCAAAACTCAGCTAAAGACGCTCTGACCGACCGCTATGCCCAAATGGCCGCCTATTTAGAGATATGGAAGGCGCACCGTAAAGAGCTTACCGACCAGTTAAACGCAACCGTGCTTGATCGTGGTGATGGTGAACACATTATTATTCCTATTACCACCGACCTTAACGACCCAGCACGTGTTCGTACCTTTGGAAAACGAACAATTCCTGATTTCGTTACGGCACTCACCGCTGAACATGACCGTGTTGCGCAATCTTTTGCTCCGGATATCTTTCCTAAAATGCATGTAGGTGTTGGTATCGGCAATATCGAAAAGGGTGAAAACAACAATCCCACAGGACAAGTCCTATGGGATGTTATGAAACTGAGCCGGGCAGAAGATTATTCTGTCGCCTACACTGAGGCAGCTCGAAACATGTTGTTTTAGTCGTTTACGCCGAGTTCAATGCGCTTGAAACGGCGAATAACAATGTTTTCACCGGTTTTTGCGATGTTCTCTTTAAGGAAATCAGCAACAGTTTGTGAATCGTTCATAATGTACGCTTGGTTCAATAGAACTTTATCAGCAAAGTGCTTTTTCACTTGGCCTTCAACAATTTTTTCAGCCATTTCAGCTGGCTTGCTTTTTAGGGCTTCGCTTTCAAGTGCTTCTTTACGAACACGCTCTAGTTCTTCGGCTGGAATATCAGCTTCAGAAACGTAAACTGGGTTCATTGAAGCAACCTGTAGTGCGATGTAGTGAGCAAACTCTTTAAACCCATCGGTGCGTGCAACGAAGTCGGTTTCACAGTTTACTTCTACAAGAACACCGATACGGCCACCGTGTACGTAGCTATCGATAACGCCTTCAAGTGCTTCACGGTCAGCCTTCTTTTCAGCTTTCGTGAGGCCTTTTTTGCGCATCGCTTCGAGTGCTTTATCAAAGTCACCTTCTGCTTCTACAAGCGCTACCTTAGCGTCAGTTAAACCAACGCCGGTAAGTTCTTTTAATTTTCGAATGTCGTCAATTGATACTGCCATAATTATTAGGCCTCCTCACCCTTATCTTTCTTTGTCACACCCTTACCTTCAGCAACTGCTGCAGCAACGTATTCAAGAATTGTTTGAACACCCTTAATGGCGTCATCGTTTCCTGGAATAACGTAGTCTACGAGGCTTGGGTCGGCGTTTGTGTCTACTAAAGCAACAACTGGTACGCCCAATGTTTTCGCTTCAGCAATTGCGTTGAGGTCACCATTTACGTCAATAATAAACAGTGCACCTGGTTTACCGCTCAGGTCTTTAACACCACTGTACTTAAGGTTCAGTGCGTCAATTTCTTCTTGGAATCGTTGTACTTCAAGCTTGTTGTAACGCTTTTCAAGATCACCAGTTGCCATTCGCTTTTCAAGATCTTTTAGCTTCTTGATTTGTGCAGAAATAGTTGCAACGTTTGTGAGTGTCCCACCTAACCAACGTTCGGTCATGTATGGCTGGCCAAGTTCTTCGGCAGTCTTTTTCACCAAGTCTTTGGTTTGCTTTTTTGTGGCAACAAACAGAATTGGCTTACCAGCTGCAGCTATTTTAGTAAGGAAAGGCAATGCCTTTTCCAAACCTTCAACAGTTTTCGTTAAGTCAATGATGTGGCTATCTTGACGCTTGCTGTGAATGTATGGCGCCATTTTAGGGTGCCAACGGCTCGTCTTGTGTCCAAAGTGAACACCAGATTCGAGCAATTTCTTAATATCAACCTCTACGGCCATATTGATGTACTCCTTTTGTCCTCACCCTCAGCCCTGATTGTGTCAGGAGTAATGCGGAGGGTTGTGTCGTTTAAAATATTACCGACTTATTATAACACCAGTGAGAAGTGAGGTCAATGATGCAGTTAGCAAGAACAGCTCGCCGCTTAAATCTCCACTTGCCTTCGCAAAATCGCACTCTTCACTACTCGTGACAATCCCAGCGCTCTTTGTACGTCAATATTATTCGTAAATTCTTCAGCGCTCACATGTGTGAATTGCCGCGCACCGATAACACCAATGTGGCCGAGTGCTGAATCAAGGTGCGCTTTTACTTGTTCGGTCAAAAACGCTTCGTCAAACGTTTCGGCAATATCGTGGTCAACCTTGATATCGTCCACTACTTTCATTATTTCATCGTACCGATCACCGGTATATTCAGCTCGCTCATTGATAGTTCGGCGCAAGTTATCTGCATCCTCCCAAAAACCTTCAACAATCCTATAGGCTCGAATGTCTTTTGATTTTTCCGCCTGTGCCAAATACGCTTCAGCTAATGCGTCATAGTTATCTACCCGCTCTCGTACTTCATCTTCAGTAAGCGCCATTAAATGCGCTTTGTGTACGTCTGCTACTCGGCTATCGTCTTCATGTGGTGAGTGCGGTGTTTCAAATGTCATAGTTGCTATATTACACCTTATATAAAATATTCCAAAATATGATATAATATAGATAATCACCGCGTGATTGTTCGTTTCACTATCCTCATGCTCGCCACCTCGTTGAAAGAAGGGCTTTTACCCATGGCAAACTCATACAACCAACCGCCCGCTCAGGTATGGGGCCCCGAGGGCGACCCCAACTGCCGGTGCAACACCAGTAGCAAGCCGGATGACTGTCCGGTACACCCCTCGCATTAACCGCACGGAGCGCTCAGAGCTTGAGTCGAAGGAGAAACTCTATAGGCCGCATCATATCGATGCGGCCTTTCCCTTTGACAAATCGCTCCAAAACAGATACAATAATTCAGATTATGAAAAGCAACCTACACCCAACCGATTATCGCCCAGTCGTATTTAGCGACGATGTGGCCGGTTTTGCCTTTTTGACCCAGTCAACCGCGCAGACCACCGAAACTATTAAATGGGAAGACGGCAACGAATACCCATTGGTAAAAATGCACATCTCGAGTGCTTCTCACCCATTCTTCACCGGTGAAGAAAAGATTATCGACACCGAAGGCCGCGTTGACCGCTTCAAAAACCGTGCTGCCGCTGCCGATGCGCGCAAAGCCGAACTTGCAAATAAAGCGAAAAAAGCTGCTGCAAACAAAAGCAAAAAAGTCTCTACAGACCAATAGCTTTTCTTATGAAAGAACCCTCTTGTATCTCTCGAGGGTTCTTTTTGTTAGAATAAAGATATAAAAGGAGCCACTGTGCCAAAAATTTCACTCAACATCGATGAACTCACCACCGAGCAAAAAGAACTCGATGCTTTTTTGGCGCGTCCTGATGCATATAGCGACCCTGATTTCTCGAAAAAGAATAAACGGTTAATGGAGCTCCAAACTATCCTTGAAAAAGCCCACCTGCGTGAAACTCTTGAAACGCAGCTTATTGAGGCGAAAGAACTTATGGGTGGTAACGATGAACTCGCTGACTTGGCTAAGCTCGAAGCTAGTGATGCCGAAAAACAACTTGCTAAACTCGAAGAAGAACTTTTCCTCATGCTGGCGCCAAAAGACCCTAACGATGATAAAAACGTCATTGTTGAAATTCGAGCTGGTGCTGGGGGTGATGAAGCAAGCTTATTTGCCGCCGAACTGTTCCGTATGTACCTTCGCTACTGCGAAGCCCATAACCTCAAAACCGAAATCATTAGCGAAAGCGCCAACGATACCGGTGGCTATAAAGAAGTTATTTTTGGTGTTCGTGGTGATAGTCCATACTCACAACTGAAATATGAGTCAGGTGTACACCGCGTGCAACGTGTACCGGCTACCGAAAGCCAAGGGCGTATCCACACGAGTACTATCACCGTAGCTGTGCTTCCGGAAGCTGAAGAAACCGATATTGAAATCGGGCCAAATGACCTTAAAGTCGATGTCTACCGCGCTGGTGGCCATGGCGGGCAATCAGTCAACACAACCGACTCTGCGGTGCGTATCACCCACCTTCCTTCTGGCCTCGTGGTGACCAACCAAGACGAAAAATCGCAAATTAAAAACAAAGAAAAAGCTATGAGCGTCCTTCGCTCTCGCCTGTTACAACAAAAAATTGACGCCGAAAATGCCAAGCTCGATGCCGAGCGCCGCGGGTTAATTGGTTCAGGTGATCGTTCGGAAAAAATCCGTACCTATAATTTCCCTCAAGACCGTATTACCGACCATCGTATTGGCTATTCGCGCTCTGCTATTCCACAAGCAATGAATGGGCAGATTGATGACATAATTGAGCACTTACAAGCATATGAACGAGAACTTGCCGTTAGCACCACTGACAATTAAGGATTGGCTTGAGGACGCCACGCGTCAGCTTGTTTTTGAAGGTATCCCTTCGGCGCGGCTCGATGCTGAGCTATTACTTTCCCACACCCTTCGCCAATCACGTACCTGGCTGTACGGACATAACGATGAGATCCTTGATGATCGTACGCTCGAAATTGCCAGGGCTCGACTTGATTTACGCCTTGACCGCGTACCGGTTGCCTATATTATTGGCCACAAAGAGTTTTACGGTCGGCAATTTAAAGTAACCACCGCAACCCTCATTCCCCGCCCTGAATCTGAAGCATTGATCGAGCTGCTCTCCCAGGCAGTGCCAAAAAACCTGGCTTTACTGACAGAAAAACCATTGCGATTGGTTGACGTTGGCACCGGGAGTGGCATTCTAGGTATTACTGCAAAGCTCGAATACCCCGAACTCGAGGTAACCCTCAGCGACACCAGCCGTCACGCCCTTAAAGTTGCTGAGCAAAATGCCAAAAGCTTGGATGCGCACGTTACCATCCTTCAAGGTAACCTTCTTGCCCAATACCCCTTTGTGGCTGATATTATTATCGCTAACCTGCCGTACGTTGATAAAGAATGGGAACGTTCACCCGAAACCCAGCACGAACCAGCTGGTGCGCTCTTTGCCGCCCAACACGGCTTAGCACTTATCTACGAACTGATTACTCAAACGAAAACCAAACTCGTTCAAGGTGGCAACCTTATCCTTGAAGCCGACCCTATGCAACATACAGCAATTATAAAAGCAGCCGCACAAAGCGGTTTAGTCCATGTTGAAACAAACGACTACGGGATTCTTTTACAGAAACTTAAATAGCCGTACCAACGCGGTTAAACACGAGGAGTAGTACTGCGATAACACTTATCGTGAACAGTAGCGGCAAAATTAAATCCGACATACGAATTTTTGAATGGTGATGGAAAGAGTCGTACGATTTATACGCCAAAAAGCTAATAAGAGTCGTAATGATGGCTACCTGCGGTAACTGCAAACTTGGGACAAGTGGTAGCGAATATGCAATCGTCCAGTGATACGCCACCCAGGCAATCTCTGCCAGCACCAAACCCCACGCCAAGCTCAGGAAAAGCCCGTGCGTTTCATCATCATAAGAACTTAAAATATGACGTGCGGCTGTGTAGCCAATCAACCACATACCAATGACGACAACAGATACCGGCCAGTTAAACGAAATGGCGAATAGTGCCGAAGTACCCAACAATACCGCTGCACCCGCCTGAGCGGCGATGTACGTGCGTTTCGAACGTGGTTTGATAAACAGCAACCACACAATATAGACCGCCGTCAGCGCACCTAAAAGTACCAATTTTCGTGGTTCGTCAATTGCTGCAACGTTAATAGTGTACATGTGCAGCACAACGCTGACGCTGACGATAAAGTCGACCATGTTAGAGCGTAAGTTTGCCCACCAAAAACGAGGGCGAACAGCAAACACTCGCCACTTACTCACCACAACCAAGGTAATAGCCAGCCCAACTGAGCCGGTAAAGTAAATGACTACCCCAACACCAACCGCGAGGCCGATATTTAGTACCATGTAGATAAGTTCACTGAGGAATGAACGTTTGCGGACTAGTTTCAGTAACTCCATACGTGCCTTTTAGTATACCATGCTACTGCACGATAGACGCGTCACCAATAATGATAACGAAATCAGTTTCTCCTACAACGCTGACCGGTGGCGCAGTGGTTTTAATGGTCACGTTGTACAGTTCTTTTAGCTTTGCGGCGGTAGCGGTTTTTTCAGGGTTCATTTGGTAAATTTCAATAGCAGCATAGGTTCCTTCGGGTGCGTTCGCTACTTCATCAATCATGAAGCCGGCATCTTCAAGTGTATCGGCCAAAGTTTGGGCTACGCCCGCAGTTTCTGAACCGTTATACACCGAAACATGCGGCTCTTCTTTCACAAACGGATCACTGGTAAGGTTCTTTTGAACGTAGGCGGCAATATCACTGTAGTTATACATACCGGCTACTGGTCGAACAATACTTTGGCCGTTAATACTATCGTTCGTTACGAGCATATTACCCTCTTCATTCAGGCTGAGTGAAATAATGCTCTCGGTTGGAATCTTTGTTCCCAGGTCCATAAGGGTACGGATTTCTTTTGTTTCAATGTTAGTGCGCAAGTTATTCCCCAGTGCATCAATCAGGCCAGTGACAGCGCCTAAGTTTGTCAGCGTGCCAGCACTCACCGCTTTTTCGCGGAGCGCCTTAATAATAAGCTGTTGGTTCTTTTCACGGTCGAAGTTACCTGCTGGTAATCCATAGCCGCCAGCAGCATTTCGAGCTCGAGCAAGCGCTAAGGCGTGCTCACCATCAAGGTGGGCTACTTCACCATTTTTATAGTTTACGTAGTAACAGGTGTAGTTACATTTCCAGTCAAAGTTTCGGTCAAGAATACCGCGTTCGTCAGAGCTTTGAATAGTCACATCAACACCACCGACTGCATTCACGGCATCTACCACAGCGGTAAAGTTCAGGTGTACATAATACTGAATATCAAGACCGGTAATCTCACCAACTTTTGCTTGTAATGCGGCCGCGCCGGCTGGTTCGTCACTCCCATCATCAGAAGCACAGAAATAAACAGCATTAATTTTACCCTGGTTGCCGACAGTACATGTTTCCTGGTAATCAACCCACATATCGCGCGGCAAGCTTAACATATACGCATCATTTTTCGTTTGATCGATACTGACTACCATAATCGAGTCGGTCAGGTTCGCGCCGCCGTGTTCACCACCTTCATCATCTTCGGCTGTACCAAATACTAAAAAGTTACTTCGGCCATTAGCGTCTTGCTTTAGCGGCTCATTTTGAACAATGTCAAAAAAGTTACCTTGGAACACATTATTACTTGCCAAGAGACCTTTGATAAATACATAGCCACCAATGCCGAGCAGAATAACAACAAGGGCAATCACCACCCATTTAATAATTCGGCGCACCTTGTTTTTCGGTTTTTTGTTTTTACGGTCACGTTTCGCCTGTTTTCGCTGTTTTTTGGCTGTTTTTTTATCTCGCGGATCTAAAACGTCAATTTCACGCAGTGAATCATCAATATCAGTCCGACCATCAATAACCTTGCCCCTACGAGGGGTTCCGAGCATTTCCGCTCCAGCATTACCGCCAGTATGAAGGGTACGATCAATAGGCTTTACGGCTGCATTAGGGTTTTTTACCCCGTGCAACTCGCCTAATTGGTTACCAGGCCGACGGGGTATAAACCCATCTATCGATGACTTGTTATTATTCATAAATACTCAGATTATTATACCTGATTGTGCTTACGATTTGAAGCATAAGTAATGTGTAAAAATTACACAAGTAGCGTTATAAGTAAGCCTAAGCTATAATGGATTCCAGTTCATGGAAGCCTCCTTTTTCACTCGTCACCCCGTGCTTAAAGACCTGCTCAGCCTGGTCATTTTTGTTATATGCGTGGTTATCGGTACGATTATTATCAATACCTATATCTTTCGTAGTTTTAACGTGGTCGGGCCAAGTATGGAAGAAACCATGCACACCGGGGACCGTTTAATCGTCAACCGCCTGCCTGTTACGCTTTCGCAAATTCAAGGTCAGTCATATATACCAGAGCGCGGCCAAATTATTGTATTTAAAAATCCCCATTTTAACCGTGGTATCGAAGATGAATACATTGTAAAGCGAGTTATCGGCCTGCCCGGTGAACGCGTCACTATTCAAGACGGCCACTATGTGGTGTATAACGAAGAATTTCCAAATGGGTTTAACCCGGATGATGAAAATAACGGCGAGCCCGGCGAAGTCACCAGTGGTGCAGCCGATCAAATCGTCCCCGAAGGTGAGTTATTTGTATCTGGTGACCATCGTGCAGGTAATTTCTCATTCGACTCTCGTAATGGCGACCAAGGTATGGGTACAATTCCCCTTTACGATATTGTCGGGCCAGTCGGCGTACGACTCTTCCCATTCAACCACATTCGTACGTTTTAGCTATTCGCCGAGGAGTTTTTGAATACGTTCAAGATCGTCGGTATTACCGAACTTAATCACAATACTTCCGGCACCCTTGCCGTTCACTCGAATAGCAACATCAGTTTTAAGGCGTTCACGAAGCGTTGCAATGCTTGCCTCGTGGTGCGATTCCATAGGTTGTTTTGACGGTTCTTCGTCTTGTTGGCGAGCTTTCTTGATATTCACCATGTACTGCTCAACTTTACGCGCACTCCACTCTTCAGCGATAATGCGTGGTACGAGTTCAGCTATCAGTGACTCGTCTTGACCAATGAGTGGACGCGCTTGACCTTCGCGTAACTTACCTTCAGCAATCGCGACAATAACTTCTTTAGGAAGTTTTAATAAACGCATCGTGTTAATAACTGCCGATGGCGATTTATGCACTCTTTTGGCAATGGCTTCTGCCGATAAGTTGAACTGGTCACGAAGTTTAGCGTAAGCCGTAGCCGTTTCAATAGTATTAAGGTCGCGGCGCTGGATATTCTCAATAAGTGAAACTTCAAGCTGGTGCTGACCGCTCATGGTACGAACAACTACGGGGATTTCCGTTAGCCCTGCCAGTTTCGAGGCACGAAAACGCCGCTCACCAGCAACTATCTCAAAGCCATCACCTTTTGCCGTTACGACAATTGGTTGAATCACCCCATGCTCGCGGATAGAATCGGCCAACTCTTCAAGTGCCTCTTTATCGAAGCTGCGGCGTGGTTGATCGGGGTTTGCCTGTAGTTTGCTGAGTGGTAACGTTTTTTGCTCACTAATTTTTTGATCTTGGCTGGCCGTTGGGTCAAATGTGTCATCAAGCAGATCGGTAGGAATAAGCGACTCGAAGCCGCGCCCTAATCCTCTGCCTAATCCTTTTTTAGCCGCACTCATACTGCCGCCTCTACACGGGTAATAACTTCTTTAGCGAGTGCTTTGTACGCCCGTGAACCCTTACTAAACTTATCGTAGACACCAATGGGAATGCCATGGCTCGGCGCTTCAGCCAGGCGAATATTACGAGGGATGGTAGATTCGAACACCTTACCTGGGAAGTGGCGCTTAATCTCGGCGTGCACTTGGTTACTGAGGCTCGTACGGCTATCAAGCATTGTTGGCAGTACCCCTAATAGTTCAAGGCCAGGGTTCATACCTTTACGCACCAGTTTCATGGTTTCGAGCAGTTGCCCTAATCCTTCTAGAGCGTAAAATTCGGCTTGTACTGGCAATAATACGTACTTTGCCGCAATAAGGCCATTCACCGTCAGCAAACTTAAGCTTGGCGGGCTATCGATAATCACGTAGTCGTAGGCAATACCGGTTGAATCGATTGCGAGTTTTAAGCGTGAAAACCTTTTTTCAGTTTGCGCTAGCTCTACTTCGGTATTTGCCAAAATAGAGGTTGTTGGCGCAATCCATAAGTTTTTATGTTCGGTGGGGATAATAACTTGTTCAAGCGTGGCTCGAGCCGTAATAACGTCTACCACCGTAGCTTTGAGCTCTGTTTTATCAATACCGAGGCCACTGGTTGCATTACCTTGAGGGTCAAAATCAACTAAAAGCGTCTTTTTACCCGCTTTTGCCAAAAAGTAGGCCAAGTTAATGGAAGTGGTCGTTTTCCCCACTCCTCCCTTTTGGTTGGTTACGGCAATAACAGTCGTCATAGAATCTAGAAATACCCTCTGTTCATTACCTGTAATTATAGCATGAGCGGCGAATGTGCGGTATAAAAAAGAAACCCTTGTAAGGGTTCCTTTTTATTGTTGGCTCAGACTACTTGATTGAGGTAATTTCAATCTTTGAATACTTTTGGCGGTGGCCGTTCACTTTGTGAACTCGCTTTTTCGCCTTGTATCGGATGACCTTGATTTTGTCACCCTTAATTTCGTCTTCGACTACCTTTGCGGTAATCTTCACATCTTTGACCGTTGGAGCGCCGATAGAGATATTCTCGCCATCAATTACCAACAGTGCGTCAAGTGTGAGCTCTTTAGTTCCTTCCGGGAGGAGGTCCACCAGGAGGGTCTCTTTTTCGGCAACAATAAATTGTTTTCCGCCGATCTTAACGACTGCTTTTGTCATACATTTCCTTTGTTATTAACAATCAGTATGTAATTGTAACAGAGATGGAGTAGATTGTAAAGGTTAGATCTGTCCACCACCAGTAGCAACGATCACTAACGCGCCAAGCGCCAGCATACCCCAAAATGTGTACATTCCATGGTGCAATTTCCAGCTTCGCTGCCACGTTTTCGGGAGCTTGTCGCGGTAATGATGAGCGGCAGCACCTACAATTGCAACAACAGCAAATAATCCTAGTATGAGTATCGTTACAGGGCTCAACGATTGAACCGCGCTCCCAAAGTACGTTAACGGATTACTTCCCTCACCTGATACGGTCGAGCCAGTAAATGTTGGCGATGCAGCAGTTGCCCCTTGAGTCGCAGCTACAGTTACTGGTGATCCATAAAACGCTACCACCAGCACCGTATCGCGGCCCTCAAGTGTTCCTTCAACTACCGCAAACCCTACTTCGCTATATTTTCCATTCAGCACATTCTCGCGGTGTGTTGGTGAATTCATCCAGGCAGCAACCGTTGCATCGGCCGTTGGGTAATTTTTTGCAAGGTTCTCGCCCGCAACACTATAGTTATACCCGGCATCACCAAGCCATTTCCAGGGGTGTACACCAGTTGGTGAGGTATGCGCCCAATAATTGTTGGTAAACATGTCCTGCGCCTTTAGAAAGGCTGCTTGAGCGAGTTGATCGTTCAATGTAAGTGCCGCTACGCCTTGCTTGCTTCGCTCCCCATTCGTATCGGCCAATAGCTCAACAGTATCGATATCCGAAACACGGCCAAGGATCTCGAAATGACCAGTGGTTGCGAACCCGTATATCACCTGAGCGAGCAGGGCGATCGCCAGAACAACAGTCACACCAGACAGGCGC
The DNA here is from genome assembly GCA_964523145.1 of uncultured Candidatus Saccharibacteria bacterium. Taxonomy (GTDB): domain Bacteria; phylum Patescibacteriota; class Saccharimonadia; order Saccharimonadales; family Saccharimonadaceae; genus Microsaccharimonas. The sequence goes on from CAZFYB010000005.1 coordinate 37,481, forward strand.
GATAGATGCGGTCGGTAGTCGTTTGCCTTGTGTGGCACAAGTGCACGTTTTGTGTGACGCCGTACTTTTGCCACCAGCGAAGTAGGCTTCGCTTTAACTGAACGAGCCACAACAGATTTTTTTACTTGTTTCTTTTTAGTGGTCACGGTTGCCTACAGTATACCAAAAAGCCCTCACAAGCGTAAGGGCTTTATAGTTTATAGCAAATTATTAACTATCTTCGCGGCGGTTACGCGCAGCGGCGATAATCCACCAAGCAAGCGCTGCAAGTCCGGCGATAATCACAATCCACCAGTACCAAGCAAGTCCCATCCAGCGACCGTTGTTCTCATCGCTATTTACGGCTTGAGCAAGGGTGTCTTCGGTGGTGGCACCGGCTACATCTTCGGCAGTAGCACTTTCGTCAGTACTTTCACCAAGTACAGCCACGTTTGTAAATCCAGGACCAACTATTGTTGGCGTTGCAGCAACAGCTGTTGTCTGTGGACCAGTTCCGTTTGCGCCATCAGCAGTTGTGTTCGTACCTTCTACTTCTTCGCCTGAGTTATCAACGAAGCTTGTGTAAGTAAAACTAAATGTACGTGTCGTTACGTTACCTACTGCATCAGTCACGGTAAGGTCAAATTCGTAAGTGCCGTCTTGCAACACCGTAAAGTCAGGCTCAAGTACATTTGCATCAGAAATCTCAACACCATCAAGGTCTCCACTGGTTTGAGTCCATTCAGGAATTCCAGCCCCTGCATCTACTTCTGGAGTTATAACATTACCGAATGTAGTGTAGTTAAGAATCTCCACTTCAGGTGCCGTGTTGTCTACCGTAAAGCTAAAGTATTTTACCGAATTGGCAGTATCAAGGTTACCTGCGGCATCCCGCGCAGCAAGTCGAATCTGGTATACGCCATCATCAAGAAGTGTCGTGTCGAGCGATCGTGAAATTGAAGCAGCTGCACCGCTCACGTTCGTTTGGCCACCTGTTGTCCAACCACCTGCAACCGCTTCGCGATCGCTACTATGTGGAGCACCATCGCTTAAATCAACTCCGTCTTTATAGAGTGATAGATTGTAGTGACCAAATCGCACGTTATCTGAAACTGAACCAGTGACTGTTACAGTTCCTCTTACCACTGTCGGTAATGAGTTGAGTATTACTTCAGGTGCAGCAGTATCGAAGTCAAAGGTTATTGTTGAAGAATTTCCGGCTGTATCTCGTACGGTTACAGTATTTTGCCCCTGGAGTATATGCGCCGGGTTAATGTTAGACCAGTTGAGGTCAGCCCACGTACCAGTGCGGTTGTATAGGTTACCGTTAACATCAACTTCTTTAAGGTTACCGTTAACATCATGTAGCTTAAAGCTAATGTACGTGAATGGATTTGAGGCAGATGATCCGTCAACCATTGATGTACTAGTGCTCTTGATAGTAACGCTAGGAATGTTGTTATCGATAGTAAAGAAGTGGTAGCTGGTGTTTGAATTTCCAGTTGCATCGCTTGATACAATCTTTAGGCCATACTTTCCACTTAGCGCAGAAGTGTTAAAGACGAGCTTAGGTGAAGCACCGTAACGTACGTTGCCTGCTCCATTAGTATTGTCCTTAACCCAGTTTCCATATGAGCCATCCCAGTTAGCTTTAAATAGCTCGATGTAAGCGCCTTGTGGAGCACTACCTTCATCAGATAGAGTTGCCTGGAAAGTGGTTGGGTTAGCGCCAGGGATCAATACAGCTGAGCTTGATGCAGTGTTTTCAGGCAATTCTACTCCATTAGCATTAACCGTATTCGTAGGACCAGTCGAATCAAAGTTTAGTGTTACAGGACTAGACCATTCGGACGATAAACCTGTCGTTGTATTAAGAGCTTTCACGCGATACGTATATGAACCATCTCCGTAAATCGAGAACTCACCTTGCGCTGGTACGTTATTTTTTACAAGCCAAGTATTGTTGAAATTATTCGATACTTGCTTTGTGCCACCTGGGTAAATAATTTCAGTAATATACTTAGCGCCACTAACAGCATCAAAGTTTAGCGCTACGTTACCCGTAATGAAACTTGGACCTACAGTAGTTCCACTTGCAATCACCGCCGATCCACGGTTTATGCGAATATTCTGAGGTGTTTCTGGTGCGTATCGCCCAGCTTCGATATTACTCCAACGAACAGCGTAGTCATTTGTTCCAAAGTTATAATTATTTAAAATTATTCGGCGGAAGTCGACAGTTGGCTCAGTAGCACTGGTACCTACTAAGGAATCATTCACATATACATCAGTTTTTGTCGAATCAAGTTTATTGATTGCTAATTCAATCGTATTCCAGCCAATAGTTGCTGAAGTTACGTCAATATCGCGCCATCCTCCTGGGTTACTGTCCCAGATACGCCAGTTAGTAGAAGATGTGGCGGTGTTATACTCCAGGATTGGATACGAGCTAATGGCACCAGAAGTTTCGTGACCAACTCCCCAAAATCCTGCACGTACATTTTCAGGCCAAGTTGGGTCGATATATAAATCAGCCTTTAGGGTTTGTGTACCGTTAGCAACTGTTTTCGCAATACCTTCATATTGATAAAAAGTAGAAGGAGCATCACTAGGCGCATCAACACCTATAGAAAGCGTTTGACGTCCATCGAAAGACTCAGAACCATATCCTCCTGAAGGTGTCGTACGATCAACCGTCCAACCGGCAGCAGGATCTACGGTTGTATAGCCAGTACCAGCTACCGCTCCAACCTCTTGTGACAAAATAAACGGCACCGCGGCCGTCAAAGTACTTACTGCTAATACGAATGCAAGGCTAAAAAGTCCGACTCGTTTATATACTGAAATCAATGTTTGCTTCATCTGACACACTCCTACTTATGAAAAAGCAGTCGTCCACCTCGACTGTTTACTCGCAGTTTTAAATTGTTAATACAAATCTCAACTTTGTATTTTTCTTAACTTTACCACTATTGCTTGTTTCGGGCAATACTGAAAAGATTCTTAAAATTCTGCTTTTTACCCCATACGAAAAGGGTTACTAAAGTCACTAATCCCAGTACCCACCAATACCAGGCGACTGTTAATATGCGCCACCCCTCGCCACTTTTTTCAATTGGCGCAGTAGCTATTGTCGCCGCTCCTTTCACCGAACCCGTTGAGAGATAGATATATGCCGCGTAGTCGTTATTAGTAAGTTGCACAGGTAAACGATGAGTTGCATTCGGTAATGTTGTTATTGGTTCAAGTGCAGCTACGGTTGTATCGATTGGAGTAGTTTGTATAGTCGGCATTTCTACAGACTGAGATTCAGGTTGTGGCGCCGTAGCACTCGGTGCCTCACTTTGATTCGCCTGCAAAGGCTGAGCAGGTTGCACCGGCGTAGGCGTAGGCTCGGGCGAAGTTTGAGGTGTAGGCGCTGTTCGGCAATCTGTACCCGTAAGCAACCCTACCGTACAGCGAAGGGTGCTATATAAAAAACCCTCGGCACTAGCTGGCCGAGAATATGTTGTTGAGACAAGTAAAGATACGCTAAGGACGCTTAGCAAAAATATTCCTATTTTTGCACCTCGCAGGTGTGATTGCCCCAATCGTTGCTCCACTTGTGCCCTCCCCACTGAACACGCCGTATAATGAACGTACTTATATTATAGCACGAGCGTTATCGGGGTTTGTACTGGTGATCAAACCCTTCTAAATGGTCAATTCGGTCATGATCGAGCCCATAGTAATGCGCAATTTCGTGCCAAAGTGTTCGCTTAATTTGTTCATAAAATTCTTCAGGCGTATTTGAAACTATGCCAATGGGGATTTTAAACAGCGTAATTTTATCGGGCAGCACAAAAGTATACCCAGCTCCCCGCTGAGTTAAGGGAATACCCTCATACAGTCCAAGCAGTAGTCCGCCTTCATGTACGTGAGATTTTTCAGCTTGATGCTGATCTGGCTGATCGGCATACACAATAACAACATTATCTAAGCCGGTAATATATTCTTGCGGCAGCTCATCCATTGCCTTAGAAATCAGGCGGTCAAATTCTTCATCAGTTACAGTAATCACTATACTTAGTATACTACTGATTTTCAGTTTGAGTACTGGATTCTTCTTCGGCACCGGTGTGGTACTCTTCAAGAATATGTGTCCATGCCGCTTGCAGCTCTTCGCCGTCAGGGTCATTCGTTAAGCTAATAGTGTCATCGTGCTTAAAGTCATCAAGCTCGCTAATACTGCCATCATCTTGTGGGTCAATTGGTTGGAGTTCTAAATATTCGTATACAGACATAATTTTTGTGTTTAACTTTTACTTTTTCTATTTAAGCATAATCACCATTAAAAGTCAATGGCTTGGTGTTTTCCAGGAAAAGGAAAACCCCGGCTATTGCTAGCCGGGGGATCCCCTACTTCTAAGTCGGAGAATTCTGCGCCAATGGCGCGGAACTCTGAATCGAACCGATACGAGCCAGATGGCCACTGTGCCTGTTTCGCACAACAACCTCCGATCCTTGGCTGAGTCGCGGTGTGAGCTTTGGCAAATACCAAGCTTCAGACGGTGCCGTCCAAGCGGGTGCTTGGGTGATCCCCGAAAACCCTTCCCCGAGCTCCGAAAATTCACCCTCCACAACCACGTCATCCTGTAGCCCTTCGTGACGAAGTGCGCCAGAAGGCAAGAAGCCAACCACGTCTACCCTCCCCATCATCTGGGGATTATGGATATAACGAGTCAACTTCAGCGACATATTCAAGAACATCTCGCTCCAGCGGCCGTTGCGATACGATGGTGCCTCGGATTGCTCCGGAAGCATATCGATCTCGCCAGCTGCAAGGCTCAAGAATGCCCTATCGTGCGTCACAACATCCAGAATGGTCCGCGAGGACTCGAACTGGAGGATGAAACTGGTCGGTACCTTGATGCCGAGGACTTGAAACTGGTCGATGTTCTCGAGCAGCGACAGTAGCGCCGACAGGCTGTCGCGTTCGCGCCTTCGTTCCAGCTCTGCCTGAACGTTCCGCTGAAAACGGGCACGATCAGACTGCTTGGTTTGGCGTTCGATGGCCAAAGCCAATCCATCCCGATGCCGCAAATCTTGTATGGCATCAGTGAATGGTTGTAGCATCTCGGCGGCTTCAGGATTCACATCGGGGTGATACAGCCGTGCGATCGCCCGATAGTACCCTTCGGCAAGCTTCAGGATGTTGTCCGAAGAACCGGCGGAGCGTTCGCGCTCTACCAGTTCTGCGGGGACCCCGAGAACTTCGAGAGAACTTTGCATATCACTCCTTTCGTTCGTCAAGCGCCTGTAGTAGGTGTTCAACGCTGTCGATGTCGGTTGCGGCCGAAATGCCGCCGACTTTCTTGATCAGTCCATCGAGCGACTCGATGCTCGTGACGTCCTGCATGGTTTCGGCGTCCGCGTACACGCGCAAGAACTCGAGCAGACCCACGACATAATCGCGACTCAGCTCGTTATCGGTGCGGGTACGAACACCAACTTCATACAGGTACTCAACCACGAGCGAAACTTCGCCGACCGAGAACTCCTCAAGGAGCTCCTCAATCCACGAAACCGATTCGCCGTGAAAACTGACCAACCATACTAACCCACCCACGATGGGTTCGGTGTTGAGTTCGGGCAGAAAGGCAACCAGATCGCCGATGGCGCGCTGGTCTTTGGTAGCAAGAGTATTAGCTTCGTATCGCTTCAACTCTTTCGGATCTCCCATGATACGCACGAGAGCGCCACCAGCTCTAAGAGCCGGGGCAGATAGTACGAGTTCGTTCATTATTCTCCTAAGATGTAGGGTGCTACGGAGGTACGAGAAGCAAAAAGTGGCAATAATGCCTACTCCAAGTCCTCAACGTTCGCTATAATTATATCAGTTACCTACCAAAGTGTCAACTCGCTTAAGGTGTTAGCGCACTATTGACTTTTTGATTGAAAGTGATACAATACTCCCCAACTTGTCTGCAAGCCTGCAGCTGAGTCGTTCCCCCAAGGAGAGAAAATGTCAGGTCCCACCAACTGGAAAGTCACCAACAAGGTGATCGAGTTCGATGACATCGTCAACCAGGTCAAGGCCACGCGGCGCCTTCTGCCCAACAAAAGCTTCGTCGAGATGCTCGAGGAGGGCTTCGCCGAGATGCTCGAGGAGTACGCGCCCAGCATGATCGGCGCGCAGGCCATTGATGCCGATGCCGGCATCACCCTCAAGGTGAAGCGCGGGCACAAGCTCTGGACGGAGTCACTCGCCCAGAAGATCGAGGAGACCGTTCGGTCGTACCGCACATCCAGCCGGGAGCCCGTTCGCTTCCAGGTGCAGATGGCCTGAGGTTCCTCTCCTCAAAAACTACCGGCAGTAAATGTCGGCCGCCCCTCGGGGATCCACCACAGCGCTAGAGCGTTACTGGGTGGGTCCTCGAGGGGTTTTTCATTTTTTATAATGAAGTTTAATTTCTGATAAAATAACAATATGAATCAAAATATCTCACGAATCATCACAGGACTTATCATATTACTTATTGGAGTTGGCGCACTACTCAGCGCAACCAATGTATTCCCTTTTTGGAGCCTTTTAAGTACATGGTGGCCATTACTTATCGTTGCGGCAGGTCTATTAGTATTGGCCGGTAATCCAAAAAGCAACTTTTTATGGGGTATTGCCCTTATCGTTATTGGTGGACTGTTGCAGTTTAACCAGCTCGATGTGCTTAGTTTTAATGCATTCTCACTTATCTGGCCAATCGCAATTATTGCCGTTGGACTTTCTGTCTTATGGAACGGGAAAGGCCGCTTTGGTAAACAAGACCTTTCAAAAGATGTTGATGATATCTCAGTCATTTTTAGTGGCAGCGAAGTAGTGAATAAATCAAAAAATTATAACGGTGGTAAAATTACCGCAATTTTCGGGGGAACCTCTATAGATTTGCGTGACGCTGTGATTAATAAAGAAGCAACTCTTGATATTTTCACCCTTTGCGGAGGTGTTGAACTCCGTGTCCCACGAGAATGGCGCGTTGTTTCGAAGGTAACCCCAATTCTAGGGGGAGTTGAAAACAAGGCCCTCGGCAGTGAAGACCACAAAGGACCTGTTTTACTTATCACTGGTATTGCTGCACTTGGTGGCGTTGAAGTTAAGACTTAGTGCTTTTTAAGCGAAATAGTCAGCGGCATTAACTCAATCACCACTTCATCGGTATAATCGAAACTATCTTCGCTCAGGCTCACCGCTAAGGTTTCAACTTGAATTGCCTCGGCAAATTCTACCACTGCTTTTTCGAGCTCTTCACCCTTGGCTTTTAAGCTGAGCTCAATACGGTCATCAATATTTAAACCGGCGTTTTTACGAGCGGCTTGCACATAGCGAATAACTTCTCGGGCGAGGCCTTCACGGCGAAGTTCAGGAGTAATGTTTTTATCGAGCACTACTGCAACATCATCGCCCTCTCCATGCTGTACCGATTTTACATTCACCTCTTCTGCGATAACATTTTCGTAATACTCATCAAGCACTTCACCGGTATAAGTAAGGGTTGCAAGCGGTTGGCGAACTTTAATTTGCTGCTGTACGTCATCTTTATACATACGTAAAGCTAATCCTTGTTCGATGATTTCGCGGGTGCGAGCCATCCGGCTGAGCACTAACTCATTCGCATGGCCAACTTCTGGCCAGTCAGTTAAGTGCACGCTTTCGCCACCAGTAAGCTTTTGGTACAGCTCTTCAGCCATAAACGGTACAAATGGCGCAATTGCTTGGCTTAGGCGCACTAGCACATAGTGAAGGGTGCGGTAAGCGTTATTTTTATCGGTGTCGTCTTCAGATTTCCAAAAACGGCGGCGTGAACGGCGTACATACCAGTTACTCGCATCATCTAGAAACGGTAAGATTGGTTTGGTTGCGGCGGCCACATCGTAGCCTTCCATTTTTTCTTCAATTTCTTGAATCAGTTGGTGAACCCGGCCCACGATCCATTGGTCGAGCGGGTTTTCCAGGTTGTCGCTAGGGTCAACTAAGCTACCATCAAACTCCCAGCCATCAACTTCGGCATACATTGTAAAGAAATCGTACATGTTCCACACCATGCTGAGTTTTCGAGCGATATCACCTACGTCTTTATCCTGCAAGGCAAAATCTTCACCTGAAAGGAGTGGGCTTGAAAGCAGCAAGAAACGCAACGAATCGGCACTGAATTTATCCATTAATTCGTTTGGATCGGTAAAGTTACCAAGGCTTTTACTCATTTTACGGCCATCGTTTCCTGCAACGTTACCGGTAACGATCACATTCTTAAAGGCGTTGTGACCAAATAGTCCAACGTTAACGGCGTGCACATAGTAAAACCATGCCCGAACCTGCCCTACGTACTCAACAATAAAGTCGCCAGGGAAATTAGCTTCGAATTTTTCAACATTTTCGAATGGATAATGGAACTGTGCAAAGGGCATTGAGCCAGACTCAAACCAACAGTCGAGCACTTTGTCGATACGAGTATACGTCACACCATCAATTTCAAAGGTAATGTCATCAACCCATGGGCGGTGATAATCATCGAGCTCTACCCCACTAAGGACTTTGAGCTCTTCATAACTGCCGATCACTTTAATATGTTCAACGCCGTCTTTATCGGTGCCTTTCCATACTGGCATAGCCGTTGCCCAAAATCGATCGCGGCTTAAGTTCCAGTCAGGGGCGGTTTCAACGGTGTGCTCAAAACGACCGTGTTTTATGTAGTCAGGGAACCAGTTGATGTTTTCAGTATTTTGCTCGAGCATCTCAACTCGTTGGCCATCAATATCCATAAACCAACTTGGGTGAGCCCGGTACATAAGGCGGTGGCCGGTACGAGGGTTGTGCGGGTATTCGTGGCGTATGTAGTCGATTTTCCATACTTTGCCATTTTCAAGCAGTGCCTTAGCAATGGCTTTGTTGTTTTCCCAAACGTCCAAGCCTTTCCACTCACCTTCAGTGTATTCGCCGTACTCATTTAACACATGGACAATGGGAATGCCTTTTTGCTTTGCAAGAATAAAGTCTTCTTCACCATAGGCTGGTGCTAAGTGAACAATACCGGTACCCGATTCAGTCGTCACGTAATCTGCTTCATACACTTGATGCGCACCTTCGCCTCGATCTTCAAAGAGCGGTACATATTTTTTGCCAATCAACTCTTCGCCCTGAATGGTTCGAAGTTGTTCGTATTCCAGCGGTTGGTGTTTTTCATTGGTCAGTACTTTTTCAACGAGATCCTTAGCAAGAATGAGTTTTATACCATCAATAAGTACCTCTACATAAGTGACGTCTTTATTGACCGCCAATGCTGTATTTCCCGGCAGGGTCCAAGGCGTAGTTGTCCAAGCAAGCAAGAACGTATCTTCGTCAGCAAGCTTGAATTTCGTATACACACTCGGGTCGGTCACCTCAACATACGCTCCAGCGTCCATTGTCACTTCAGCCTTTGAAAGTGGAGTCGCCCACTTCGTGTCGTACATTAATACGCGTTCGCCTTCGTAAATTTTGCCTTTTTCGTATAGCTGCTTGAATGCCCACCACACACTTTCCATGTAGTTTTTATCCATGGTTTTGTAGGCACCTTTAAAGTCGACCCAGCGGCCAACGCGGGTAATAGTGTCTTCCCATAAGCTCGAGGTTTGTACCATGCTTTCGCGGGCTGTGGTAATGTATTCCGCAAGGCTAATACGGGTGCCAATTTCGTGGCGGTCAGTAATCCCCAGTTGCTTTTCAACAAAGTTCTCGGCCGGCAAACCGTGGCAGTCCCAGCCCCATACTCGCTCGACTCGCTTGCCTTTCATCGTTTGAAAACGAGGAATTGCGTCTTTTACGACTGAACTTAATAGCGTTCCATGGTGCGGTACACCGGTAATAAATGGTGGGCCATCGTAAAATACGTATGAATTTTCTTTCGGGCGCAGCTCAATAGACTTCTCGAAAGTTTGGTTATCTTTCCAGTACTGGGCGATGTCTTTTTCGTATTCGATTGCGCGGCGGCGGGTGTTGGCCTTAAATTGCATGGCACTTCCTTTTTTAAAATAATAAAAACCTCTCTCGTCCATCGGAACCCGCTTGTGTGGGTGGTACCATCCGATTTCCGAAAAAGGTTTTCTTTTTCAGCACTTGGTTCATCGCTTTGACGCAGCGGGCGCGTTGGGTTCTACTGAGATATTAGTCTGTTCTTCCCAAAACTTGTGGTTGATGGCCACTCAAACGTTCTTACCTGTTATTTTACGCTACTCACCGGCTCTATGCAAATAAGTCAGGGCCAAATTTCAACACTACAAGGGCGATCATGAGCACAATCCAGCTAGCGACAATAAGTTGGTGGTATCCAGCATCTAAGAATTTTTGTACTTTTTCGTTTATCTTTTTTTGTAAGTTGTAGGCATTTTCACGTAGAGCAAGTTTTGTCGAGGTAGCCAATAAGAGCGTACAAGCAGTTGTCACAATCAAGCACCATGGGCATAATATCTCAATCACATACACACTACTGAAGAATAGCCAGTACGAAAATATTGTCCCAAGTAAAATACCTAGGTTCGTAGCAACTAAGAAGGACTTCGGGAAACGGACGCCCCATAACCCAGCTACTGCAACGGTAACGATGACAGGGAATGCCATAAGTCCGAAGTACATGTTAGGAACACCAAAGAATACACTTGCCTGCCAGGTTTGCATAACCGCTGAACAGTTCAGTACAAGGTTAAACGTACACGAAAGAATCGCATCTGGATCGTTCATAATGTGGAGCTTTTCCATCGTTAACACAAAGGCTGCCGCAAGCGCGAATAAAGCTGCAAAAAGCATTACTAAGTAAGTAGCTTTGGTTGATTTTTTTTCAGCTTCTTTGGATTTAAATATATTAAACATAAAAACTCACCTCACTTATTGTTGGTAACGGTAATCCGCGCCATTGGTTTTGTACTTGCCCATCGTCCGATAAAGCTACGAGCGTAGGAAATTCTAAAATGTCATACGCACGGCAAAAACTAACGCCATCGGGGGTTTCCGGGTTCATCGTTTCGAGCACATGGCCAGTTTGGCGTTCAAAGTCACGCATATAATCGGTCACTTGCCGAGCGTAATCGGTTTCTTCTTTAAAAAGCACCACCACGCGCATAGCCACTATTCACCTTGCTTTTGTTGTTTTTGATTGCGGCGCTGTTCAAGAATTTTTACGAAGTCGTTGAGCGTTTTAAACTCTTGGTATACACTGGCGAATCGAACGTAGGCAACTTCGTTTCGTTCAGCAAGTTCATCAAGTACCTTATCCCCAATTTGTTTAGAGGTAATTTCACTTTCACCTAAGTCGTAAAGGCCATTTTCGATAACATCGATCATTTCTTCAACTTCAACTTCAGAAGTAAAGAACTTGCCTACCGAACGCTTAATTGCTGTTGCCAATTTTTCACGGTCGTAGAGTTCGCGGGCGCCATTCTTTTTGATAATCGCCAAGTTTGGCTTTTCGATGCGTTCGTAGGTAGTAAAACGCGTACCGTCTGGCGCTTCGCGGCGGCGGCGTATAGTAACACCATCACTCACTTCGCGTGATTCAATGACTCGGCTATCACCGATTACAACCTTGGTCATGGCTTATTCCTCGTTCTTCTTGTTTCGCTTTTTGCGGCGGCGTAAAAAGGCTGGGGTGTCAGATTCGTCTTCTTGTTCAACTGATTGATTCCACATGTTTTCAGTGTTTTCTTCAGCAAAGATAGCCGCAGATTCAGAGTGGTCAAGCGTCATATCAATAGTTTTTACTTCTTCGTCCATAGCTGCAGAAATTTTTTCGCCAGATGGATCGGCGACTTCGGTCGCAGGTTCTTCGTCTTGGAAGTAGGCAGTATCAAAACCAGTTGCGATCACCGTAATGATGAGTTCGTCTTCGATGTCAGGCTTAAGCGTAGCACCAAAGATGATGTTAGCGTCTGGGGAAACGGCACTCGTAATGATTTCAGCAGCTTCTTGGATTTCACTCATGCTCATGTCGTAACCACCGGTAACATTAAAGAGTACGCCGCGGGCACCATCGATCGACACTTCGATAAGTGGTGATTCGATAGCTTGCTGCGCCGCTAAGGCTGCGCGATTGTCGCCACTTGCACGACCAATACCCATAAGGGCTGAGCCGGCATTGCTCATAATTGCCTTCACATCGGCAAAGTCGAGGTTAATCAAGCCATGTTCAGTAATAAGTTCTGAAATACCTTGCACACCTTGGCGTAACACATCATCGGCAATTTTGAAGGTTTCGAGTAGTGGCGTCCGGCGATCGATAGTTTGGAGTAAACGGTCGTTTGGAATGGTAATAAGTGTATCGACATGACGGCGAAGTTGTGTCACAGCCCAGTCAGCATTTTGGCGGCGTTTTTCGCCTTCGAAGCTAAATGGCTTTGTGGCAACACCTACAACCAAGATACCGAGCTCGCGGGCAACTTCGGCTACAACGTAGCCAGCACCTGAACCAGTACCACCACCGGCACCGATAGTAACGAATACCATATCAGCACCTTTAATGGCTTCAGCGATTTCTTCGCGAGATTCGTTCGCAGCGGCTTCACCCTTTGTAGGATCGGCACCAGCGCCTAAACCACCAGTAGTAGCGTGCCCAAGATGGAGTTTCACATCGGCTTTACTATTATGCAGCGCTTGAGCATCGGTATTCATTGCAATGAACTGTACACCGGTTAAACCGGCCTCTTTCATGCGATTCACCGCAGACCCACCTGCACCACCTACACCAACAACTTTAATGCTGGCAAAGGTCTGTATGTCGCTTGGTTTTACTTCAGGCATGCCTGTCTCCCCTATAAACTAAATTCACGCTTATCTGTTATCTCCTAGTATACCACGAGGAAGCTGGTGGCAATAGATATGTGTTCGAACAATTTGTGTACCCTAGGCAGTAGGGATAATTTAATTGTTCGGGCTTGATCATTTTTAAGAATCTTTTACTAAATTAACACCTTGAAAATCTTTATTTCAAGAATTGTACAGGTTCTAAAACGGTGGGAAAATAAGAGAAGCTTAGTTACGTGAGGCGATGAGTCGTCATAGGACAACTCGGGGCTATAGTGTAGCGGTAACACGCATACTTGATACCTACGAGTCGAGGGTTCAACTCCCTCTGGCTCCACCAAGCAACCCTAAGTGAGAAAAACACCCCACAATGGGGTGTTTTTCGTTTGCGTACCTGATACCTATTTTTATTTTACCAAAATATCCTGAAAAAAGTAAGAACCCGCCCCAAGGAGCAAGCTCTTACTCGGGACGGGCGGTCATCTGAGGAAAGGCGTATACAAAGTAGTCCTTGATATCTCGACTAGAACACAAATGATTCAAAGTCGCAACAAAGTCGACCATCGTACCACTCGCGCTACAACCGAAACAATGAAACCCTCCCGGAACCAGACGCAGCGAAGCTGAACGTTCATCATGATAGAGACAGCGAATGTAAAAAACATCACTGCGTTCTTCGCCACTTCTCTGAACCCTCGCGACCTTAGCGCCGCGCGAGATGCTCATTTCGTACGAAGAAACCCTGCGACCATGCCGAATAACATAGTCATTAGCTTCCAGTACCTCACGCCACGTTACGAGCCGATTCACCCTTCGAATGAATCGACCGTTGACGGGCGCCATTGCTGGGTCATTCGGTTGGCGAAAATGGTCTTGCCGAACGAGCCGGTAAAAGCCATCAGAATCATAGCCGAAGATCTCCTGCGTATACCACTGCCTTCGAAAGCCATAAAGCGGCCCTGATGGCACAAATACCCCTATAGGCATCTGCCTTCACCTCCTCAATGTTAAGTGTGAGTGTCGAGCGACACAATGGTCGCACTCGCTCGACATACCAGGCCTCCGCTGTGCGACTGCAGAAAAATGGCCGGCGACACATTAGCGAAGACAAATTTCTTCATCGCCAATGTGACTATTTAATCACAGATAATTTCAATAAAAAGCGTAAACGTTAAGCTATGGCTTAAGCCAACCAAAGATTTATTCATACTTCCCTCCATGCTCTTCAATGGAGCAGTCCGCAATACTTGCCAAATATTTACTATTCTGAGAGAATACCTCCGTACACACAGACCTAGTAGAAAGGACGTGTACATCATGGGAACATATCCCGCGCAGTACCCTGCCCCGGCAATTACCGTGGCACAAACCATCGTCACAACGAAGTTCTTTAACCGCCTCACGAATGAAGGCTGGAATTGGGAGGCTCAGCCCTACCTGATGTCTAAGGAAGAGCTCGAATCAATTCGAGTTCGGTTTGTCCCAGGCGTCAAAGACGAACTCCTGCTTCGCTTCATCGGCCTCGTCTTCGCTAAGACAATGCCCGCGCTACACCTTCATTTCGTTTCTGATGGATATCTGCTCGACATCCAAAACGATCTGCTGGTAATCAGGGAGCAGCCGCCAACCTTTGACGGGTTTGGTAGACGAGCTAACGCTCGCTCAGCCGCGCTCACAGTGGTTCGGTCGTTGATTGAACTGAGGCTTGCCGCCTTCGCTGATCGCGTAGGCTCGAGGCGCTTTCCCCTAGCCACCGATAATCACGATCTTGTTCTTGGGAGAGATTATCCCTGGATACTATACGTTGGTGAATTTGGCTACGCAAGAACACGTTCAGTGATCGATTTTGTTCACGAAGCGGCTCCAGCTCTGCGCGCCGAATGGGAATCCGAGGGACTAGTGCTCAGACCTGTCTACCACGATGCCCTTGATTATGGGGGTAAGTGTTTTATAGCTTTGCAGCTGCAACCCGTATCATCCGCCTAACCCTGTTGAGGTCGAGACCCGCTCTCCCTCCAGGGAGGCGGGTTTCGCATTTTATGCTATAAATTAAGGCTTAAACCAACCAAAGATTTTATTCACACTTCCCTTCACGTTTTTGGCTGAAGGAGTTTTGAATTTCGAGTTTTTAGAAGGAGCCTGCGATGCTTGCTCGGCATCAATCAGCATAAGTCCAATAGCGGTTGCAAATGCTGACGTATCAATATCATCCGCTACACCGCCATACCCGCTCGGGTGTCCCAAACGAGCGGCGAGGCCGAGGGTTTCTTTGGCGTAATCGGTCAGCTTTTTCAAATGAGCACCACCACCAGTTAATACAACACCGCTCGGAAGTTTACCGGCACGGCCGGCTTTTTTCAGTTCACGTTGAATACCTTCAAAAATTTCTTCAAGGCGGGCTTCAACAATTTCATCAATATCTGAAGTAGTAAAACTATGGATTTCACCATTATTTTTAATACTAACGCCTGAATTATCGGTTCGAACAACAGCCGAAGCGTGCTCAATCTTAATTTGCTCGGCAACTTCGGGGTCAGTTTTAAGACCAATCGCCAAGTCGTTGGTAATATTAATTCCGCCGATCGGAACAACACCTACATATTGTAGGTCGCCTTCTTCGTACACGGCAACGCTGGTTGTAGCGCCACCAAAGTCGATAACAGCTACGCCATTTTCCATTTGTTGCTCGCCCAACACAGCCCGGGCAGCAGCCATACTTGTTGGTACAACTGAGTGCGGTTGCACCTGAGCCGATTCAGCAGCTTTTTGCACGTTTACTAAATAAGGGGTAAGCGCCGAAATAACATGGGCGTCAATTTCTAAGCGAGTCCCTGTCATACCAAGGGGGTCTTTGATATTATCTTGGCCATCAAGCTTGTAGGCATGGGGAATAACATCTAAAATTTCTCGGTTAGCCGGTACTTTACCGAGTGTAGCGACCTCTTCAATACGATGCAGGTCATCGTGACTTATTTCGTGATCAGAAGCTCCAACCGCCACCATACCATCGGCATGGGTGGTTAAAATATGAGCACCATTCACGCTCACTGTAGCGGCGTGCACTTGATAGCCACTCATTCGTTCAGCTTCACCCAACGCTTCGTCAATCGCGTGGCCTGGGCCCTGTAAGTTAACAATGACACCCTTGCGCATACCGGTATTGGCTGCCTGTCCGATACCTACAATTGTAGGGACGCCGGTCGAACTGTCGATGTGCGCCACAACGGCGCGCACTTTAGTTGTTCCGATATCAAGACCGACAGCATATTGAGAAGACTCTTGCATGTTGATTAGTATACCGCTTGTGGTGTAACTTCGACAAGCCCTTAGAACGCTCTGAAAGCTCGATCGAGCACATCATCAGCTTCAATCAGTGCATCAACAGTTTGAATTGCTTTGTTATTTAATCGTAATTTTGTAAATCGAGCGAGGTAAGTGGCATTCTCATCTACGCTACTTGTCACGGCTGCAAGGGGTTGAATATCTTTAAGCCAGAGTTCGCTGATATGAGCATTGTTTTGGTCTTTTTCTAAACGCTCAAAACTATCTTCGAGTGCGAGTGTACTAAGCTGAAACGAAGCCAAGACACGGGTAAAATAGCGTTCGCTCTCTTGCTGAAGGCGTTGGTCGGTAAGTCCTTTCGTCCTAATAGGATCGGGGACTTCGAGTGAGTTAAATTCAGTAATAAATTTCGGAAGGGACATAGTGATCCTTTAGAGCCTTGTTAAAATTTCGGCGCCGTTTTCAGTAATTAGAACGGTATGTTCAAAATGTGCGGCCAAACTACCATCTCGGGTACTGATGGTCCATTTATCGTCTTCGATAAAAATCTTTTCACCGCCCAATGTTGCCATTGGCTCGATTGCGATGGTATCACCAGGGGTTAATAGGCCGCCCCTCCCCTTCTTGCCGTAATTAGGAATTTCAATACCATCGTGCATTTCATGGCCAATACCATGACCGACAAGTTCGCGGATAATACCAAGTTTGGCATCTTTGAGTACCTTTTCAATTGCTGCGCTAATATCACCAATGCGTACCGGGCCCTTAATGGCATCGATACCTGCATACAAGCTTCGTTCGGTCGCTGATATCAGGTGTTTTTGAACACTGGTTGGATTACCCCCAACAACCATTGTGAATGCGCTGTCGGTTTTCATATTTTTATAGGTAATCACCAGGTCGAAACTGACAACATCACCCTCTTGTAATACATAAGTAGATGGAATGCTATGCACAATTTGGTCATTTACTGAAATACAAATCGCTGCCGGGAAGTTTACTTCGCTGGTTTTGTAAGTTGCAATTGCTCCATGCTTTTTAATTTCAGCATCAACCCATGTATCAAGCTCGATCTCGCTTACTCCAGGTTTTACTTGTTTTTTAAGCCCTTCATAAATAGTGGCAAGTATTTTGCCGCCTTCACGCATAGCTTGAATTTCAGCCGGAGTTTTTTCTTTTTGCATTACTGGCTCAATCCTCGGTTATGTAATTCCTCAACAATTCGGTCATGCACCTGGCCAACCGTACCTACACCATCAATATGAACAACCGGGATATTTTGAGTCGTAAATAAACTTAAAATGGGGTACATTTCGGTGCGATAAATGTTCAAGCGCTCGTCAATCACCTCTGGTGTATCGTCAACACGACCACGAATCGCTAGTCGTTTTAATAATTCTTCGCGGGGCACTTCAAGCACTACTACGAGGCTGATTCCTCGGCCATGATCCGTTTTACTCTCAACCAGCCACTGCGCCTGCGCAACCTCGCGAGGAAAACCATCAAGTATTACTTGATCGATATCACCTGCTTTTGCAATAGATTCACCCATTATTCGAGTAATGGCTTCATGGGGAACTAACTTTCCCGCCTGCATAATTTGAATTAGCTCGGCATCGTGTGTGTCACGAAGAATTTGACCAGCACTTAACCAACGCCACCCCATACGGGCTGCGAGAATTTGTCCTTGAACACTTTTTCCAGCACCGGCTGGACCAAAAAATACAATCATTGTTTCTATGATAAACGGTTTTAGCTTTCAAAACCACACCTAAGTGCACTTATACCCTCAAATCATTACGGCTGTCTAATGTATGAAGCTGTTGGAATAATTACTTGAGTCTGCCCAGTATATGACCAATGCAACCGCATAGACGCCCCACCACCGCCTTCTCTCATTTCAACAACAATCGGCACCCTCTCGTTAGCAATTAAGTCAACTGTGGTTGGTGATGCCCTTACGCTACAGCAAGGACCACTTGCATAATTATCACCCAACAATATCCCATTCACCCACACTCGCTCTCCATCATCTACTAAAATATAAAAGGTGTACGTTCCGGTAATCGGCGGAATGAGGTAACTCGTATATCGAGCACTAAAATAATCACTATTCACACCAGGGCCCGGATTTCCTGTTCCCCAGATATTATCGATTCTGTCTTCGTACTGAATGAGCGCCGGTGTACCCGCCAGAGTAGTATTGTTGTAATATTCTGCCTTTACTTGCCCGCAAGTACCGTACGTAGGAGAGGGGTTATCGCTTGACACATGAAAAATATTCACGCCCTTTCTAGCAGATACACATGACCCATAGGTGAAAGTTCGATAATCGTACGTCACCCCCTCGGCTACAGCAACACCGGCTATAGTAAGATCGGCAGGATAGGCACCATTTGTTGTCTTATGAGTTTCTACCTTTTTATAGGCTTGGTTGACAATACTCTTGATACTTGACTCATTCGCACGATTTTGAATACCAGCATAGGCAACTATACTAATCGCCGCGAGGATTGCAATGACAACCACCACAATTAAAAGTTCGACAATCGTGAAACCTGATTTTTTGCTCACCCACTGCTTCATTGCTGTTTAGTATAGCAGTGAATTAACAGCTTGTCACAATAGTAATTGCTATATCATCGGATGTGTTATTCAAACCATCAGGCCCAACACTTTTGAGCGGAGAGCTGCCGCTTTGACCAATTTTACAGTCATTGTTATCGTACCAATAATATTGACCCCAAGGGTCACGTTCAAGCCCACTTGTTTGTATATGTCCTTGGTCTTTAATATTGTTCAAGACATTCAGCCACGAAGCGGGCGGCGGCATAGTTGTTCCGCTGTAAAAATCAGTTCCGGGTGGCAAAATGAGTCGTTCCTCACGATACATTAGCATCGCTTTTTTAAGATAGTTAAGATCATTTACAACAACCTGCTGCTTAGCGCGCAGCTGGATGCCGTTATACGCAACAATTGTAATAGCCGCAAGAATTGCAATCACTACAATTACGATTAAAAGTTCAACAATCGTGAAACCTGATTTTTTGCTCGCCCACTGCTTCATTGCTGTTTAGTATAGCAAGAAAGCGTTATTCAATACAGTTATGTTAATGATTCTTTAACTAATCGAGCAATAGTTCCACCATCAGCACTATTGCCAAGCTTTGCTTTTACAGCACCAATCACTTGGCCCATCGCTTGTGGACCGCTGACGCCAAGTGCAGCAATCGTCTCATTAACTGTTTGTTGGATCTCAACTTCAGAAACCTGAGCCGGAAGGTAGGTACCAATGATAGCTAACTCGGCACGTTCATTGTCGGCCAGTTCAGGGCGCTCTGCTTGATCGTACAAACTAGCGCTTTCATTGCGCTTTTTTACTTCACGGGCAATAAGTTTTTCAATTGTTTCATCATCAAGGCCAGTTTCGCGCTTACCTTGGGCAACTTCTTCATTCAAAATAACGGCTTTCAAACCGCGTAATACTTCACCACGAAAACGATCACCGCTCAAAAGAGCGGCTTTCAGATCGTTATCGAGTTGTGCTTTCAACGCCACCAGCGTAAGCCTTAGCGTAAACCGAGGCGAGCTTTTGCAAGCTTGTCGGCCTTACGCTCCTTACGGATAATCGCCTTTTTACGGCGCTCAGTCTTACTGATGTCTTTGTTGAAACGCATAGAAGCTTTAGCCTCAGCCAATACGCCACTTTGCAGCACTTTTCGGTTGAAGCGACGAATAATATTTTCGTTCGCTTCTCGTTCGTCTTTTCGGGTTACTTGTACCATATCGTGTAGTATTGTAACAGATTCAGCGGCGAGTATCAAGAGGGGTTATTGTTAGTTTCCACCAACCCATGCACGCCATGGCCCAGTTGAGGTATCCGTAGCAAGATAGCCATTATAGTTTGAGTTCGTAGCCATAATACTAGTGCAAGCTGCTCCAGAGCTTGCGTGCCATCCGGCTGACGTTTGTTCTTTAACTCCTCCTTCTAAGCTTGTGAAGTAATACTTTTTACCCGACTTACTCATAGCGATGGCGCCAAAGTTCGTGCCGTTTGCTACTAAGCAGCCTGAAAAATTAAAGTCTACCACAGGGCTCGTGGCATACATTTCTTTAGAAATTTTAAAATTTTCTATTTGATTAACAGATGATGGATAGCGACCGTTTTCGGCATGATACCGACCGGCAATATTTAGTAAGTTTCTTAGGTCGCTTTGCACAGCCGTATCTTGAGCCCGACTTTGTATACCGTTGTAGGAAACTATAGTAATAGCAGCGAGAATAGCGATCACCACTACGACAATAAGTAGTTCAACAATAGTAAATCCCTTGTTTACTACACGTTTCATAGTTATACCGCTGGTCCCGGAACGCTGACTACACACTGCGTAGCACCAGAACCGCCAACATTCCCGCCTGAATATTTAAACGGAGAAGTAACTATTGCTCCTGCTGCCTCAGTAGCTAACACTGTCATTCCACAATCCGCATTAATACCGAAAAGATAATAGCTTATAATGACCGGTGCCGGTGTTCCATCAACCGCTCGAAATGCACTGTAATTATAGGTTACTCCTCCACGAACATCTGAGACCAGTGGAGCCGATCGCGGCAACTTCCCTACTGTGGCAATAGCACTTTCAAATGTACTGTCGCCAGCCATTGGACCACTGTTACGGCGACACGAAGTATCAGTTGTTATGCATATAAATACATTTTCAGCTGTAGATGGATACTGCCCAGTACTCGACACATACGCCTGCACCATTCGCTTTGCCTTGCTGGCTGCATCAATAATTGCCGTATTATTAGCGCGTTGCTGAATGCCGTTATACGACACGATAGTGATTGCCGCCAAAATCGCAATAACAACGACAACAATTAGTAATTCAACTATCGTAAATCCGCTTTGTGCCCACTTTTTCATTAGTTTAAGTTAACCATAGACGGTATAAAATTCCAACCTAGGTGGTATTGGGGAGACCAATTCTACAGGTCAGCTCTCCACTACCTGTTTGGTTTAAAAATATTGTGCCGCCAATCCTTGGACATGAGCTCGCCGTCACCTTAAAGGCAATGTAATATCCTGTAAATGATCCTTGAGTACCGTAGGCATATGCAGCATCAGAAAACGGAGGAAAGTTTGACATAAATTCCGATAAAGCAATTTTAACAGCTTGCGAATTTGCCGTCACTACACCCCCCGCCGGCCAACATCCGCTTGTCCCATCAAGACACGCAGTGCTAAGATCGCCAGGATATGTACCGTATTTTGCCGCATACATACTCAAACCTTTAACATAGGTATTCAACATGGCCGCCCTACTACTCTCTTGCGCCCGTTGCTGAATGCCGTTGTACGAAACGATCGTAATCGCCGCCAAAATCGCAATCACCACTACTACAATGAGTAGCTCGACAATCGTAAATCCTGATTCTTTTCGTTCCCACACGCTTTTCATCTGTACCTACGATACCATAAGCACAAAGCGCTGGGTAGATTTGCCAGGAGCAGGATCGTTACCTATACTAGAAGTATATGAAAAAACCTATTGTGAGTGTGCAAGATTTCAGCCTAACGATTGGCGATAAGCAAATCGTAAAAGAGTTAAATTTCGATATTATGCCGGGTGAGGTATTCGCTTTTCTTGGTTCTAACGGCTCTGGTAAAACAAGTACTATTCGTTCACTGCTCGGTATTTACCAAGCAACAACCGGAAAACTTTTAGTTAACGGCAAAAAACTGGTGCCTGAAAATGCTTCAATTGTTGGCTACCTCCCGGAAGAACGCGGACTTTACACTCGCTCTAAGGTGCTCGATACTATGATTTATTTTGGCGAGCTAAAAGGTATGACCCGCGATGCTGCTCGCGACTTCTCTACCGCTTACCTTGAGCGCGTGGAACTTGCTGATAAAGCAAATGTGAAAATTAAAAAGCTTTCTGGTGGGCAGCAACAAAAAATTCAACTTGGTGTCGCAATTATGGGCAACCCAAAGCTGCTGATTTTAGATGAGCCAACAAAAGGCCTTGACCCAGTAAACCGTAAGCTTTTGCTCGATATCGTTGATGAGCTTCAAGCACAAGGAACGGCCGTGATTTACATTACCCACTTAATGGAAGAGGTTGAACGATTAGCTGATCGCCTGCTTATTTTGAAAGATGGTAAGGCCCGAGCCTACGGTACCGTAGCTGAGGTAAAGAAAGAGTTTAAATCGAAATCAATTGAGGATATTTTTGTGCAAATTTACAAAGAAAAAAGTAGCGAGGTAGCCCATGTCTAAATTACGTTCTGTTATTCGCCACGAATACCTCACTATCGTGAAACAGCCAAGTTTTTGGATTATTATGATCGCCATCCCCGTAATTATCGGTACCGTGCTCGGCCTCACCTATTTAGGCAATCAATCAAGCTCAGAGCGCATTAACGAAATCGCCAAAGATTTAAAGAACGTTTCAATTGTTGATAACAGCGGCCTGATTAATGCCGAAGTTGTTCAATCAAGCGGCTTACAAATAAGTCCAGAATCTGAAACTGAAGCACTTCGCGAAGAAGTAATCGCCGGTGAAAAAGAAGCCTTAATTGTATTCCCTGATACACTGAAGCAAAATCGTGAATATCAAATCTACTTAAGCAGTGACGATCTTACGAAAATGAGCGCAGTAGGCTCGCTTGCCGATAGTATTTTAAAGACAAGTTTATTCTTGCCACTCGGTTCAGCCGAAATCATTGCCCTTGCCCAAAACGGTGCAACATCACAAATTACCATATACGAAGAAGGTAAAGAATCGGCTGGGTTTAATGAATACATCGCTCCTGGACTGTTCGTTATTCTGTTCTATATCATCTTCGCCTTTTCAGTTGGCTACATGCTGACGAGCGTGAGTGAAGAAAAAGAGAACCGATCAATGGAGATGGTTCTTACCTACGTAAACCCACGGACACTAATTGTCGGTAAGTTATTAGCAGTCAGTTTAGTCACCTTAACTCAAATTTTGTTCTTCACTATTTTGGCGGTGCTATCATTACTGATACTGCAGCAATTTGGCGGTGCAATGAGCCTTCCGTTTGGTATCGACCTCACGAAAATCGTATTTGATCCCTTCGCCATCTTCTTTGGCGCAGCCTTCCTAGTTGTCGGGTTTTTGATGTACGCCGGCTTCATGACCGCAACTGCTGCCGCCGCACCGTCAACGAAAGAAGCCAACAGCTTCTCGAGCGTATTCTTTATTGGCGCATTCGTACCGTTCTACTTCATCACCCTCATTGCGACTGATCCTGAAAATCCTATCGTGCGTTTCTTAACGTTCTTCCCGCTCACCTCACCGGTCGTTACGCTAATTCGAAATACCGTGGGCAACCTCAGTCCTGTTGAAGCATGGCTCGCATTGGCCGTCATGACCTTGTTCATGGTGCTTAGTATCTGGATCGCCGTTCGAGCATTTAAGCTCGGCGCACTTGAGTTCTCTCAGACGATTAAGATTTCGAAGTTGTTTAAACGATAATTTCAAGGTGAAGTAATCGGCCCTCTACCGACCGGTTCCCTTGCCACTCATTTAATTCCACCGTACACCACACATGTACCCGTGTTCCTGGTTCAACAAAAAAATGCTGTGGGGCGCTAAACGCTAAAACATCCATTTTCTGACCACTGTCATCTTTTAGTGTCAGCTTAACGTGCTGACTACTGTCGCCCATGCGGCGTTGATTCATCACCAGTACATTTTGAAGGCGGATAATCGGCTGTGGATTGCCACTGCCAAAAGGCTCAAGTTGAGCAATCTCATCGATCAGTTGTTCAGAAATCTCATTCAGCTCCGCATCAGTATCGGCTTGCGGTAATAGCAAGGCTGCTTGATGAGTGAGCTTCATTTGTCGGTAATGCTCATTCACCCGCTGGCGAAATGCCGCGATATTTGCCGTTGGCAGTGTCACCCCAGCAGCCAGCTTATGGCCGCCGCCTTTGATAATAATATCGTCAGAAGCACGAATTGCATCAGCAGCGCTAAAATCACCGTAGCTACGGGCTGATCCTTTCGTTTCTTCACCATGAATAGACAGTACGTAGGTTGGTTTCTGATAGCGCTCCAGCAATTTTGCGGCCACAATCCCCACAATGCCGTGGTTCCAACCTTCAGAACTCACTACCAATACTGGGTCATTTATAAATTCTTCAGCCTGCACCAGCGCTTCTTTAAAAATCGCATCTTGGTCACGACGGCGAGCCTGATTCATCTCATCAAGCTGACGAGCTAATCTAAGCGCCTCCATCGGGTCGGTTGCGGTCAGGAGTTCAAGTGTATATTGTGCTGTTTCAAGCCGCCCAGACGCGTTCATACGCGGCCCTAGGCCAAAGCCAAGACTGCGGGCGTTGAGTGTCTCGGGTCGCACTCCAGCAACGGCCATTAATGCCTTTAAACCCGGCCGTTTTGTTTGCGCCAATACTTTTAAGCCGTAAAACACATTAGTTCGGTTTTCATCTACCAGGGTCACGACATCACAGACCGTTCCTAGCGCCACTAAGTCGAGGAGCCATTTTTCTTGGCCTTTTGGCAGACCATCGAGGCGTGTTTGCAGTGCTTGCACTAATTTAAATGCCACCCCTACCCCTGCTAAATCAAGAAATGGATACAAACTATCGTGGTTTTTAGCATCTGGCTTGAGGAGGTATTTTTCGTACGCATCCGGGTGATCGGCTAAGAGACGCTTTGGGTTAATAACCCCTACAGCATCAGGTTGAACCTCAGCTACGTTATGATGATCAGTCACAATCACCTCAAGGCCGAGCTCGTTGGCCCGAGCAATCTCTTTATGACTCAAACTCCCACAGTCCACCGTTAAGATAAGCTGTGCACCTTCAGCAGCAATGCGCTCGACTGCATCTACAGTCAGTCCATACCCCTCAACAAAACGGTTGGGAATAAACGTAGTGACGTGCTCAAAACCAAACTTTGCCAGCGAATCGATAAGCACGGTACTCGCGGTTAAACCATCAATATCGTAGTCTCCATAAATAGTGATGCGCTCTTGGCGTTCATGAGCTAACACGAGCCGGTCTACGACAACGTTCATATCAGGCAGTAAAAAGGGGTCGTGTCGTGCATCG
Source organism: uncultured Candidatus Saccharibacteria bacterium (assembly GCA_964523145.1). GTDB lineage: Bacteria > Patescibacteriota > Saccharimonadia > Saccharimonadales > Saccharimonadaceae > Microsaccharimonas. Next base: position 62,653 of record CAZFYB010000005.1, read on the forward strand.
TAATTTGGCGATAAAAATACCGCCTTCTGTTCAGCGGTTATCCCCCTGTTTTTCAGAATGCGGTCAAATACGCTCATTAGGCAACGTCAGTTGAGGTGCGCTTGGGGCGGGCAGCGTGTTGCTGTGACTTAATAACAATACTTTGTAACTCTTTAAAAATTGGGAATTGTTTATTGGTTGCGTAGATTTTCGTGTTACCTTGGCGTTCACTGGTAAGGAAACCGACTTTTTCGAGGCGCTTCAGTTCGCGTTGAATATTTCCTGGATCTTCTTTGATAAGCTTTGCGAGACCACGTACGTGGGTTCGGAAATCAGGATATTTAGCGTAGACCACTACAATCTTGCGTCGCACCCGAGATGTAATAAAAACGTCTAACATATTCCCCTTTTACTTAATTGCACACACGTCCTGTTGAGTTTTATTCTACACTTTTTACAACGTGTTGGTCAACGCCAATTAAGAACTATTTTGTTAATTTTATCGACTGTTTCCTGGTGATTAGGGATAGTATTCTGATTATAATAGTGATTCGTATCAAAATAATTCTCTTTTACATCCATGATATGGAGCTCGTCTGCCAGCACGTGTAATTTGTCGACAGCAGAGGCCGATGCAACGGGTGCAGCTATAACAAGCCGAGCAATTCGCACAGGTTTTAAGAAATCTATAGCAGCGTCTAGTGTCGTGCCGCTGGCAAAGCCATCATTAACTAAAATAACCGTGCGATCACGCAACATTTCGTGCGATATCATGCCGCCATCGCCCAATAAGCGGTTGATTCGCTGGAAAGCTTCGCGCTTTTGCTCTTCGAGATAACCGTGATATTCGGTGGTGTACTCTTCGATTTCACCAGACGAAAAATCACCATTATAACTAAAAGTCCCGTTTTGATTCACCCCACCAAAGCTGGTATTCTCACCGGGCACCTGGATATCCTCAACGAGGAGCATGGTTAAGACGCAGTGCAAAGCCGCAGCGATTTGCTCGCCAATCAACACCCCGCCATCACTTAACGCCACCACCGCGCAGTTATCGTAGCGATACCGCTCAAAGAGTTGTGCGGCAAGTTGTTGCCCCGCGTGTGCTCTGCTCTCAAAATACATATGCTTATTCTAGCATGTTGACGAACTTCGTCACTGCTATACTAGGTATATGAAGTTTTATGAGGTTGCGCCTACGCGGATTGTTCGTGCTGATCAAGGTACTTTTACGTATCAGTCTGAAACGCCTCTTCGTATTGGGCAGCTTGTTACTATTCCGGTCGGCAAACAGCAGCGTGAAGGCTTGGTGGTAAAAGAAGTCGCCAAACCTACTTATGACACAAAAGAAATAACGGCAATTATTGAAGATTCGCCGCTCCCAGAGTCACTTGTCTCGTTATCTCTATGGCTGGCCGACTATTATCGCACTCCCCTTGCTACGGTTTTACAGACAGTGTTGCCCCACGGGCTCACTACCGCGCGCAGATCACAAAAAGCTGTTGAAAATAGCTCCATTCGCGATCGAACAAAAATTGTACTCAATCCGGCGCAGGCAAAAGCCGTTACCCAAATTATGGCACAGCCCTTCGGAACCGTGCTTCTTCAAGGAGTAACTGGCTCTGGTAAAACCGAGGTATATAAAGAGGTGGCTCGGCAAACCATTGCAAATGGAAACTCAGTTATCGTGCTCGTTCCCGAAATCAGCCTTACGAGCCAAATCATTGATGAGTTCACGGCCGATTTCCCAAACCTCATCGTCACCCACTCCCACATGACCGAAGCACAGCGACACCTGGCATGGAAACAAGCGCTTACTGCCACGGAGCCTGTCGTTATTATTGGCCCTCGTTCCGCCCTGTTTATGCCCGTACCGAAGTTAGGCGCAATTATTATTGATGAGGCGCACGAACCCAGCTACAAACAAGAACAAGCACCTCGCTACTCAGCTTTACGCGCAGCAAGTGTTCTCGGTAAATTCGCTGAAGCTCGGGTGATATTCGGGAGTGCCACGCCACTAGTTACTGATCGCTATCTCGCAGAAGCAAACGGTGCACCCATCGTAAAGCTCGACAAGCCAGCCCGCGAAGGTGCCAAGGTAAGTAGTGTTGAATTAGTTGATATGACTAAAAAACAAAACTTCAACAAGCACCGTTTTTTGTCGAACACATTATTGAGTCATATCGAGCAAAACATCGCCAGCAAACGCCAAACCCTGATATTTCATAACCGCCGCGGTAGCGCTAGCACCACCCTATGTGAAAATTGTGGCTGGAGTGCAATGTGTACTCGTTGTTTTGTACCACTGATTTTGCACGCGGATAGCTTTACGCTTTCGTGCCATATTTGCGATGCTCGTTCAAAAGTTCCTACAGATTGCCCAGAGTGTGGATCGGCCAATATCATCCATAAGGGTATTGGTACGAAGCTCATCGAAAGCGAACTGAAGCGACTATTCCCTAAAGCCATAGTCGCCCGTTTTGATTCAGATAACACCAATGCCGAAACCGTCAATGAACGATATAAAGAGCTGTATAGTGGCGATATCGATATCGCTATCGGCACTCAGGTTGTCGCAAAAGGCTTAGACCTTCCTAAGCTCCACACCGTTGGAGTAATCCAAGCTGATAGCGGCCTTGCCTTGCCTGATTACGCCGCTAGTGAACGTGCCTTTCAACTCCTGGCTCAGGTTGTTGGTCGCGTTGGTCGCGATACGCGTGACACCACTGTTGTCGTACAGTCATATCAGCCAACCCATCCAGTCATCCAGTTTGGTCTTAAGCAAGATTACGAAGGATTTTACGAATATGCCATCAAAGAACGCCAAAAAGGTGGCTTCCCGCCTTTTCGCTACCTGCTTCAATTAACCGATGTGTATAAAACCGAGGCTGCCGCTGTTCGGAATGCGAAACAATTAGCAGCGCAATTAAAACCACACCTTCCAGCTGGCGTTGAACTGCTTGGCCCTACCCCAGCATTTTACGAGCGCCAACACGATACGTATCGCTGGCAACTCGTCCTGAAAAGCCCGAAACGCGAACACCTCGCCGCAGCCCTCGCTCATGTCCCCACCACCCACTGGCACACCAATCTCGACCCCTCAAGCCTATTATAAAATGTGGCTTGTAGCAGTCTTTTGCAGTTTCTGAACGACATCTGCAGCCTGAGTAAGGTAAGGTGCAGAGGCCCTTACCGAACCCAGCGCGAAGCCGTCTGAAGATATTGCAAAAGCCTGCCACTAGCCACCCTTTCCTACCTCTGATATAATCAACCCCAATGACAAAAGAAGACATCATCACCCTTCCAAACCCCCACCTTCGCGAAAAATCACTAAAAGTTCGTGAAATTAATGATGCTGTTTTAGCACTTATTCAAGATATGACCGATGCAGCGCTTGATTGGGAAGCTTCTCGACCACACGAAATTAGCGCTGCCCTAGCAGCCGTACAAATTGATTCACTCGATAAGGTGGTTATTGTGCGCAGCGACTTCGATGACAAATCATCAAACGAATTCACCGCTCTTATTAACCCTGAAATCGTTAAATACGAAGGCAAACTTGTTGAAGATTACGAAGGCTGTTTAAGTGTTCGCGATGTGTATGGCCACGTACCGCGCTACAGCAAAATTCGAGTTCGGGCTACCAATACCGAAGGTCAAGAAGTTCGTTTTAAAGCCGAAGGCTTCCTCGCCCGCGTCATTCAACACGAAATTGACCACACGAACGGCATCGTATTTATCGACCACATTAAAGACTCTCCGAAAGCATTTTATACGCTTGATGATAAAGGTGAATTGGAGCCACTCGATTATGACACAGCAGTCAAAAACAATAGTATTCTTTGGGACTGATGAATTCAGCGCCGTATCGCTGCGCGAGCTCATCGCCCGCGGCTTTTCAATTGCTGCCGTTGTAACAAAGCCAGATAGCCGTAAAGGTCGTGGCCAAGAAATGACTGCATCACTTGTTAAGCAAATTGCCCTTGAGCACTCCATTAAGGTGTTGCAACCAACTCAATTTGACGAAATCATCGAAGATATAAAAGCTCTCAACCGCCCAACAGGAGTATTGGTAAGTTACGGTAAAATTATCCCCCAAACCATTATTGATTTATTCACCCCCGGAATCATCAACGTCCATCCCTCGCTTTTGCCTAAATACCGTGGCCCTTCACCCATCGAATCAGCCATTTTAAACGGTGATACCGAAACCGGCGTCAGTATAATGCAACTGAGCTCCAAAATGGATGCTGGACCAGTGTATAAACAAGTTGTTCTACCCCTTACTGATCGCGAAACCGCGCCCGAGCTTGAACACATAACCGCTGCTCTTGGCGCTCAAGAGTTAGTCACTATCTTACCGAGTATTATGAACAGGACGCTTTTACCCGCACCGCAACACGAGCAAATGGCCACTTACTGCAAACTACTTCGTAAAGAAGATAGTCTGCTTGACCCTATGACCGTAACTGCCGAACAAGCAGAACGCCGAGTACGCGCCTTTTTGGCCTTTCCAAAAACAAAAGTGACCGTTGCCGGCCACTCTATCGTGATTACGAAAGCGCATATTTCAAGTATTGGTGAAACGGTGCTCGACATTATATGTAGCGATAGTCGCTATTTAAGTATTGATGAACTTATTGGCCCAAGCGGTAAATCTATGAGTGCTCAAGCATTTTTGAACGGCTACAAAACTCAGTAATTTACTCTTGCGGTGCGACAGGCGCAGCTTCAGGTGATACCGGCGGTACACCCATAATTGCATCGCGGTTTTGAGTAATTTCTTGTTTCAGCTCATCAAGTGTTGCCGCCACGACATCACGGTAGTCAGGTCGATTCACTTCAAGCCACTTTGTTGCTGCGTACTCTGCTTTTAGTGCAGGGTTATCAGCGGCCAAGCCGCTCGTTTGTTGAATACGTTGAAACATCTCTTCAGCTGCATAGCCAGGTGCATGCGCTTGAATCCAGTTATTCACCGCTTCTTCTTTGCGGTCAATAATTGCTTCAAACTCTTCAAGTTGCGCATCGCTCATACCTTCGCTGAGGCGAATTCCCACCTTATACTCAAGTTGTTCGTACACATGTTGCAAGAACGGCTTCTTTTGCTCTTCTGGCATCGCGCCCAAGCCGACATCGATCAAAAATTGGTCATCTAATTGAAACATAGCACTCCTTTACTTTTACCTATTATAGCAAATGTTCTAAAGCGTTCGTTGTACGATAGCACGAGTAAAGAATTCGAGCGTGTCGCCGATCTCGAGTTGTACCTTTTTAGTGGTTTTCAAGTTAAGCCCACACATGTCGCCTTCAAATACTTCTTTCGATTCAATCTTTTCACGCTGCAAACCAGTAAGTTCAGCTTCACCAAGCACTTCAGCCTTACGTTTCATACGTACAAGTAGCCCAGGGCTTACTTTTCCACTTTTCACTAAACCACCAGCGATGATTTCATCTTTCATTGTCCTAAACACACCCTTAATTTCGAGGGTTCCCACTTCAGTTTCAACCACTTCAGGGGCAAGCAGTTTTTCCATCGAGTTCTTCGCGTCATCAAGCAGTTCATAAATAACCTTATACAGGCGAACTTCAGTACGTTCGCGAGTAGCGAGTTGCTTCACCGCAGGAGGGAGCTCAACATTGAAACCATAAATAACGGTCTTCTCGTCAGCTGCCAAACGAATATCGTTTTCAGTAATATTACCAACGCCACTACCAACAACATGCAGAGCAACTTCTCCACCGGTGTCAATCACCTTTAGGCTATCGATTACAGAGGTAAGTGAACCTTGTACATCGGCCTTAACGATCACGTTAAAGTCTTGGGCTTCGTGTTTTTGGGTCATAAGTTTCAACATGTCAGCACCAGTCACATTCGTACTTGCAGCATTTTGTTCACGCTCAGTCCGAACAATACTCGCCTTGGCTTTAGCTTCTTTTTCACTCTTTACTACTTCGAAAATATCACCAAATTGAGGTAATTCTTTAAATCCAGAAATAGTCACCGGCGTAGATGGACCGGCTTCTTTAATTGTCTTACCGGTAAAGTCTTGCATGGTGCGTACTTTCCCGTACGCCGTTCCCGCAACTAAGAATGAGCTCGGTTTTAACAAACCTTGTTCAACCAAAAGCCCTACTACTGCACCGCGGCCGGTTTCCATGTGTGATTCAATCACCAAGCCTTCAGCTGGTACATCAATGTCAGCCTTAAGCTCTTCAATATCAGCAACAAGCAGCACCATATCGAGTAGCTTGTCGATACCAGCACCAGTTTTTGCACTCACCTCTACCATGACTACATCACCCCCCCATTCTTCTGGGTTCAAATTGTGTTCAGTCGCGAGTTGGGTTTTAACCAGTTGCGGGTTAGCTGCTTCTTTATCAACCTTGTTAATCGCCACGACAATTTTTGCGTTGGCTGTTCGAGCAAAACGAATTGCTTCAATAGTTTGTGGCTTCACACCATCATCAGCGGCGACAACAATAATAACTACGTCTGTAAGAGTTGCGCCGTGCTGGCGAAGTGCCGCAAAGGCTTCGTGGCCAGGGGTGTCGAGCAATGTAATAGATCGGTCATTACGGACCGTTTGATATGCGCTAATGTGCTGGGTAATACCGCCAGCTTCACCATCAACTACTTTTTGACCTAAAATAGCGTCAAGCAAACTCGTTTTACCATGGTCAACATGGCCCATCACTGCCACAATCGGCGGGCGGTCCACGGCTTTATCAGAAAGCTCATGAACACGCCGTTCGGTTGCTGCGTTTGACTCTTTTTTCTCAAGTTCAACATCGAGCCCTAATTCTTCAACAATAATTGTTGCGGTCTCAAAGTCGATACGCTGGTTGATAGTTGCGGCGATGCCATTTTTAAACAGCTCGCCAATCAAGGTTGTTACCGGAAGATTAAGCACTTCGGCAAGTTCACCTACAGTGATCGAATCGGCAATCGATAAGACTTTTTCTGCCATACATGCTCCTTTCTTCGGTAACGAAGGGTTAACTACTTAGATTTCTTGGTACTACCAGGAAGGCCAAGTGAGATTTTGCGGTTATCTTTTTCAATGTCGAGAACAACGAAAGATTTACGCTCGTTTAAGGTAAATACCTTTTCTGGGTCAGCGGTGTCGCCTTCACCAAGCTCACTCACGTGAACCAGTGCTTCAACAGCTGGGCTAATCTGTACGAAGGCACCAAATGGTGTAATACGAGTTACCGTACCTTCAACAGTTTCACCTGCCTTGAATTGCTCTACTTCGCTCATCCAAGGGTCTTCAGTAAGTTGTTTCATACTAAGGCTTAGGCGGTCTTTATCTATAGCAATGATTTTCGCTTCGATGTTTTGGCCAACTTTTACGTAATCACCAGGGTTGTTTACACGTTCCCAGCTAATTTCGCTAATGTGAACTAAACCTTCAATACCTTCAACGTTTACGAAGATACCGTAGTCAACAACACCGGTTGCAACACCCTTAACGGTGTCACCAACAGTAAGTTTTTCAAATCGAGCCGCGAGGCCTTCTTTAACGGCTTCTTTTTCACTGAAGATAAGCTTGTTAGCTTTTCGGTCAGCATCAAGAATACGCACCTTAAGGGTTTGGTTGATGAGTGCATTCAAACGTTGCAAAATCTCATCTTTATCGCTGCTACCTACACGTGGGTAGTGTTCAGCTGAAAGTTGTGAAACAGGAAGGAATCCACGAACACCTTCGTATTCAACCAACAAACCACCTCGGTTTGCATCGTAAGGAACAGTGTCGATAATGTCGCCACTTTCCATCTTCGCGATAACTTCGTCCCATCCCTTGTCTTTGACAGCCTTTCGGAGTGAAAGAAGAACGTATCCGTTGTCGAGTTCTGAATCAACGATACTTGCCGTTACTTCATCACCTTCGTTAAGAGTTCGAGAGAACCCTACTTCACGGCGAGGTACCATACCGACACCTTGAGGACCGAGGTCAACGAGGATTTCGTGCTTGCGTACAACAAGTACCTTTCCATCGATCACTTCGCCCTGAGTCACTTGTTTAAGCTCTGCAGTTTCACCTGCAAGAAGCTCGTCCATTGTTATTGTTGTGGCTTTTGCCATAAGTCTTTTTAAGACTCCCTTCTAAAATATATTTCGGAGGCGCACCTAAATAAGGTTCACCTCATCGATTAAGTCCATTTTACCCCATATAAGAGGAGTTGTCAAAGGCGGGAGTGTTCGTATTACTGAGTACGATGCAACTGACGCACAGACAGTCCGTATGAGGTTGCTGCAAAGGCAATTACTGCCAAAACAAACAGAGCGTTTGCGGTTGCGCCGGTTGCCGGAAGTTCAGATGGAGACGTTGCATCACTTTGTTGTTCGGTGCCGTTAGGAGCGGTTTCTTCGCCTGAAGCTTCTTCCTCAGCGGTTTCCTCCTCAACAACAATAGGAGTCCCTTCGTTGCTTTGCTCTTCGAGGTTTTGCTCGGCAATCGCGATTGCGTCTTCGCGGCGCGCTTGCTCACCCCTTTCGCGTACAAGATACAGGCCACCAAAAATAAGCGCTGCTAGAACAATAATACCTACCGCCAACCAAACACCACCTCTTGTTACTCGAATCGCCATCATCACATCTCCCGTTAATAGGTATAAGTATGAAACGGTTGCGGGAAAAAGACAACCTAAAGCGTTATAGCGCGCAAATCTCCCCTTCACTCAGCTTGGGATATGCTACACTTAATCTATGATTGTTGCGGTGGACACCGGGGGAACAAAGACGCTTATTGCTGGCTTCGCAGAAGACGGCACCATTACCGTTGAGCGCAAGTTTCCTACCCCTAAAAGCACTACCGACTACACCCTTGAACTCAAAGCTCACCTCGAAGACCTTTTTGGCAACGAAACAGTCGATGCTGTCATCGTTGGTATCCCTGGAATCGTTAAAAACGGCGTAGCAATATGGTGCAACAACCTTAAATGGCGAAACTTTGACGTTGCCGCTGCGCTACAAGGTATCCTTGGCGGCGCACCGCTACACATCGAAAACGATGCGAACCTTGCTGGCCTCGCTGAAACTCGCCAGCTCGATCCAATGCCTCTGTCTTCCCTGTATGTAACTGTAAGCACCGGCATAGGAAGCGGTATTATCACCGATGGAAAAATCGACCCTGGTTTGCGCCATAGCGAAGCAGGGCGTTCACTCATTGAGTACGATGGTGTGGTGCGCGAATGGGAAACATTCGCCTCTGGTAAAGCGATTCTCAAGGCATATGGTAAGTTCGCCCACGACATTAAAAGTAAACGTACATGGCACCAAATCGCCGATCGAATCAGCCGCGGCTTTTTAGCTATGATCCCTATCATACAACCTGACACTATTATTATCGGTGGTAGTATCGGTACCTATTTCGACAAATTCGGCACCGACCTCAAAGGCATATTAAAAGAAAAACTTCCCGACCACATTCCCCTTCCTGAAATCAGGCGTGCAACTCACCCTGAACAAGCTGTTATTTATGGATGTTACTATTATGCCCTCGACTTCCTCGCTACTGAATAAACTCAAAACCGACTTCCCTGAACTAACATTTAGCTCAAGCTCGGCATTTTCATGGTCACCTACCACTAAAACGGTATCGTACCATCTTGAAGAAGCGCATGCCGGTGCATTTTTATTACACGAGTTGTCACACGGTATCTTAAACCACCAAGAATACAAACGTGATATTGAACTGATTGCTATGGAAACAGCCGCCTGGGAGAAAGCAAAAGCCTTAGCCAGCACATATGCCGTTCCTGTCCATGAAGATACGGTCGAAGATAGCCTCGACACCTACCGAGAATGGTTACACTCTCGCAGTAGCTGCCCTGAGTGCACAGCAACCGGCTTTCAAACCAGTAAAAACACGTATGAATGCGCTGCTTGCTCGCATACCTGGCGCGTCAATGAAGCTCGGCTGTGCGCACTACGCCGTTATACAACCTAAATACCCCTCCGTTAAACGAAGGGGTATTTCTTTACCATGTGCCGATTAGGCGTTGGTTGGTTTGCGTCGGCGTGAAATGCGTCCACCCTTAGCGCCCGCAATACGAGCGAGGTCTGGGTTAGCGGCGAATCCACCAGTGTGACCATTTTGGCCACCTTTGCGACCAATCTTCGCGTAGAAGTCTGGGTCACGTTGTAGGTTCTTTTGCGCAGCCTTTTGGCCGCCTGCTTTTGTTCCTGCCATAGGATTTATCCTCCATATTAAAAAGATTTCCACACGCATTTGCGCACGGAAACCCTCGTTATTACCTCACACATGGTATGTGTATAGTACTTATGTTACCATAGCTTATGCTTTATGTCAAGTTTTACGTAAGCACTTTTTTATTGTATTGCTGTTGTTGATAGATATGCATTTATATGGTTATGCTACTGTTGCACATATGCATATCGTGCGATATTATAGGTAAGCACCTGTTTGAATCTTTTACAAAAACCAAGAGATTCATATAAAAAAAGAAAACGGCCTCATCTGCGAGATAGGCCGTTTTTGTATAGTTGGATTAGTGTACACTAAGAGTATATGAAACGAGGAGTGTTGGGACTTATATTAATGGGTATCGCGTGTGCGTTACTTGTTGTACCCCTTTCTGCCGCCACTTCAGTCACCGAACGACTCAATACTAATCTTGCAGCTTCACAGCCCTTTGAAGGGCTCTCAGCGGCCGCACCAAGCGTTTCTAAGCCTGATTGGTATAACCGAGCAACAATCACCTACAATATTCGTTCGAATGGGTCTATTCGGGGGAGTGTTTCGGAGTTTGCCACTCAATCTAATAGTATTTTAAATGATAGCCGTGGCTGGTCACAACTCGGCACACGCTTTAAACAAGTAGAAAGTGGTGGTATGTTCAACCTTATCCTCGCTCAAGCTTCGCTACTTCCTAGCTATTCATCTGGCTGTAGCGCAGATTGGAGTTGTCGAGCGGGCAATAACGTCATTATTAACGATGACCGATGGATGGGCGCCACTACCTCTTGGAATGCCGCGGGTGGCTCACTTACCGAGTACCGTCAAATGGTGGTAAACCACGAAGTTGGTCACTGGCTTGGGCATAACCACAGTTCTTGTGGCGGTCCGGGTCAGCCAGCCCCACTCATGCAACAGCAATCAATGGACCTACAAGGGTGTGTGTTTAACCCCTGGCCAAAAGCCGATGAACTATGGAGTAACCGACTATGAAACGTGTCCGCACCCGAAACCGTATGAGTATGCGAAAGCGCCTGTTGATAATAGCCGCTATTATCGTGCCGATCCTGGCCGCTATCGGTATCTATGTATTTATGAGTTATCAAACCTGGACATCTACGAATACACAGTCGAGCGAGGCAGCATCACAACTAAAAACAGCCATCGAATCAGAACTTGCCGGCGAAACTCCCCCTGCTTCCCTTGAAGTAGCTATAACCAAGACCCTTGAGCAATACGAAGCTATTTCGAAAAACGGCCCCTGTGCCTTGCCGGCATTATATGAATGGCAAAGCAAACTCAGCTGGTTTACCGACAGCCGAACTGAATGCCTGGACCGCATTGCGAGTTCAGAAGCACTAGCTGAAACACTCACCCCTTTACAAGCTTATTTGGAACGCGAAGCCGCGGCTGCCGAACTGACTAAAAAGACTATTGCCGACACCGCGGGCGTCACCGATTACCCTGCCGCTGCCAGCACCTGGCAAGCACTCGCGGTTAATCAAGATTTGGTTGCCGAAGGTCCTTTTAAGCCAGCCGGCACAACTATTGCTGAGGTTGCAAAAGCAATCTCAGATGCTTATACTACCCTTGATGCAGCCATAAAAAGTGAAAACCGAGCTAGTTTTGATGAAGCCGAGAGTAATCTAACTGCTGCATATGCAAGAGTCGCCGAAATCCCGGTTGCCGCTCAAGCAGCCCGCGCACCACTTATCGACCAAGTTATTAAAGCCTACGAACAGCTTTAACTACGAACGAGCCATTTCCCATAAAGCAGGTTTGTGTCGAGGAAAATCAGTGTAACTGTTTGAAGCGAGCTCAATCAACACACTGGCTCGACCGAGCCGTTCACAAATCCAGTCATCGTATGTACCGGTAATTTGATAACTAAAGGCGCCTGATACACCAGTCATATTACGATATCGAGTTATCTGAGCATAGCGTGCCGCCAAACTTGGTGAGTTACCGCACCCATTCCCTATCGCGTAGGCGGCAGCACCGTGGTACGACATAGTCAGTTGCGGTGCAAGCTCACGAGTAAAGCGCGCCAATGCTTGCGTTTCAGGTTCAGATTCTGGAGCCGAACCACCGCCACCAGGCAGCGGGCTACCATCGACTGCTTGAACATCACTCTGCCAGTCACCAGTGTTATAATTACGATTTAAATCAACTCGCGCTGAGTTATAACGGCTGTTCATTGCCACTCCGTCCGGGTTAGCTGAAGGGACCACCACGATACGCGTACCGGCTGGGATTGCCCCAGGGTTTGCTTCAAGCTCGTTCATCCAAGCATTCATAAGTAAACGCGATGAATGCTCGTTGCCGTGAATCGAACCAACATAAAGAACCGTTTTCGACCCTGCGCCGTAAAAGTAAGCGTTTATTGCTCTGCCTTGAGCTGAAAGGCCAATAGTTCTTGAAGAATGACAAGTAGTGCGACTATTGAACGCCCAATCCTCATCTTGAACGATACCGCCCGCCCCTTCGAGGCCTTTTACTACCGATATTTTAAAGGCAGTACAGAAAGGAGCACCCGAATATCGCAGTACCACTTGGTTACCCGAACGAACGGCACTCACCCCAAAGCCCTGAACAGTCACCAATTCGCCCACCTTCGCGCCTTCAGCCAACTCTTGATCAAACGTGATCGTCATTGAGCCAGCTTGCGCCACCGAATACGAACCAACACTCACCCCAACCACCTTCGGCCCACCAGAAGTAGTGAAGTTTATAGGTGTCGGGTCAGCGAGCGTGCTGCCATCATCACCTTCGACATATGCCAGCGTTAAGGTATGACTTGCCTTTCGGTCTAATTCGTCAGGTATCGAAACAATCAGCTGCTTATCGTTTATAGCTGTCGTAACATTAAGAGGGATTTTCGCTTCACTATCATTGCGATCAAGTGTTACTTTGGCATCCACCAACACTTTATCAAAATCAAATACGAATTCTTTTGGTTTGTTATATATCACTTGGTCATTCGTCAGGTTAGCTGCGGTTTGTACCAGCGGTAGCAACGTTGTCACTTCACCTTCGGCGACAGTGTTTATTTTTTCATCGTTGAAATAGCGACTTAACCCAAGGGTATATTTTTGTCCATGATCAAGATCAAGCGAGGTTATATCGCAAAAAAGGGCTTTTTCTTTCGGTTCGCAGCCAGCATCAACAGCTGCTTCTTTATTAGAACTGAGCCGATATTCAAATATCGTATCGGGCTGAGTAAGCTCGATTTCGAGATCCCGAGAAGTTGGAACGGTTTTACCTATAAAACCATCCGTTTGAGCTACCGGGGCCTCGGGTACTTTTACGCTAAACTGCCGTGCTAAAAACCAGTTCCCGGTTGGGGAAATTGCCAGGTTTGTCTCACCCGCTTCGGGCGCAGTATTAGGTGTAATACACACCTCGGTTCCAAAAATCTCCCAGTCCCCTATAGAAACGCGTTGGTTAATCTGAGCAGCGTAGTCAGGGTTGCCGGCTACCTTGGCTGTACCTGGTGATAACGTCAGCTGTCGAACGCAAGATGGCCCTGCGTAACTAAACTGAATCGTTTTTGGTATCGCCATAACAACGATGTAAATAATCGTAAAAATAAATAGTACCCCTAAGGTCACAATGACCCATAGCGGTATGAGGGGGAAAGCGCGAAGCCCTTGGTGGTTATTAGTTGACTTAGACACTCACTCTATTCTAGCATGACCGGTTTAGCCGACTTGCATTTGTTCTTGTCGAGTATCTTGCTCTTCACGCCGCCTTACTTGAATTCGTTCATACAGTCTAGAGGTAAATTCTTGTGGAATCCTAGCGAGCCTTCCATCATAAGAATAACGCCTTAAGTCACTTTCGATTATATAAACATCTCGCCCTAAGTTCACTTTATTAGCCACCATGCGCGGATCCGCACCACCCTCAAGAAGACTAAAAGCATAAACTAAGGCAACTTCATCTCCGGTTACTGTTTCAATAATTTCTTGAGCATTAAAGTTCAGGTTTCGGTCTTTAGCATCACCTAGGCTTCGCACCTTATCTATAGGGCGCAAGCTATCGAATACCTCTTGGGTATCAAGTTCCGCGCCAGCCTTATTAAGCTTATCTATTTCACGGAACCTATCCTCAGCATCGATATGAGCAAGGATTTCGTCAATAGGAATACCCAGCTTTACATATGTTCCAAACTCTTTTGCAACAAAGTACGAAGTATTAACATCAAGCAGTACTCTTGGGTCAACACCTCGTTCTACGAAAGTATCAAAATATAAATAATTTTCTTGACCGATATATTTTGCAACAAGTTCAGGATTAACACCTGCATCAATGAAACGATCCATTCCATTTCTTCCGTCAAGGATGCGGGTAAATTGATTGGGAGTTATGCGCGCCAGTACACTATCCATAAACTCTTGGTCACTCATACCGCCCGCGAGAAAAGATTTCGCATTTAAGATAACCTTTTTGCCAGGTTGAGTTTCATTTTTAAATATTTCGTCAAAAACGAGCGAGACATCCGCACCAGCCTTGATGAAATCTGCTATTTGATGGCCGTCTGCTACTCGTACAAACGAGGGAATTAATTCATTAATATCTCGACTATACCCAGCAGCCCGAAGAGATTCAACGTAAACAGCTTGGTGAAAATCGGTTAATTTATCAGCAATTTCATCTACCATCAAAGAGGCACCAGCGGCTTGAAGATCTTGGAAGTACTTTAATTTTTGACGAGGACTCAGACGTTTTGCTATGGTTTTTGCATCATAACCTGCTTTGATCCACCTAGAGGGATTGTGCCTTATCTCATCACCGCTTACAAGAAGAGTCCTCGCAACATTCTCACCCATAACTTCAGCTAGAATTTTTACATGCTCATCTTTATCTTTTTTGAACTGTTCAGGGCGAGGGTCACGTGCGTACGTATCAAAATATTTAATTTGTCGATCATTTTCGTATAAGAACAAAATTTCTTCGACAGTAAATGGTTCACCGGCTTGAAATTTTTTATCCATTTCAATTAATTTACGCTTATCCTCAAATGCCTCAAGGTACTCTTCGCCGCCCTTCTGGGTTCTCAGTTTGTCTTCTACGGCCGGTACGAGCGCATCTTCAAGGTACTGGTTCGAACCACCTTTTAAGCCAGATACTTCTACCACTTTCCCATCAGGATCCAAGCGAATTGAAGCACAGGCAGTTGGGCTTAATAAGCCAGTTTCAGGATCTCTTAAATGAAAGAGGATGAATTTCCCTCCGCCTTTAGTATATTGTTTCGCCATACCCTCACCCGCAATACACCACGGAGTTCCGCTTGACGCCTCAGTAATTTCATTGATATGTTCGGCCGTATACTCTTTCCATTCACCTTCCACATCTTCGGGGCGCTCTGGAGTCGGCATAATAACTTTCTGCTCTAACAGTGCCTGACTATATAGCTTATTGAAATTACTATTTTGAATAAGTTTTTGTATGTCCGCCGTCCTATTAGTAGTATTTTCTTCAACTGATACTAATTCATACACCTTAGCTAAGGCTGCTGCGTTTAGCTCAGGATAAGGGGCAACCGTTCCAGACGAACGCCTCCCGTACATACTTTTAGTTTTGTCAAAAGTACTCATTTTTGACATACCATCCCATGCATAGAATTTAAACCATACCGGATATTGATCTTCGATACTCTCAAAATATTTGCTCCAAGATTCAAGCCCTGTGCGCTGAGCATCTTGTATCTGCTCGGTAAGTGCTCTGCGTTCTTGAAGGCCAATACGAATATCTCCCTGCCCTTCATCGCGCGCCCTTTGCTCCTGCTGTCCCCAATATGCCTCTGGTATAGCCTCATTATCTATTATCATCTCATTCACCGCGGCTTTCCATACTCGCTCCTCTACGCCGTCTCTCGCAAGGAGGTTCTCGAGCCTAAGAATATGAGCGCCAATTTTCTTTTCGCTATTCGTGCCTACTTTTTCAAACCCATGACTTATAGCATGTTGAACAGAAGCCTCTACCCGCTCATCTTGAGCAAGACGGGGCATAAGCCTATTTAACTGAGCTGCTTCGGCAATGGTTTGTTTGGGTATTTCTGGCATGTTTTTATGTTTTATACTTTAAAATAATTGTACCATAAAAGGGTAATCTTACCGCGAGCGGTTTACGACAAAGAAAAAAGCCCTCCTATTCGGAGAGCTTTTTTATAATTCGGCACCGTGCTAGTTTCCCACTTGTGGCAGTATAATCGCCGCTGCTGAGCTTGACTTCTGTGTTCGGAATGGGAACAGGTATTTCCTCAGCGCCATGGGCACCGAAGTAAGGTTTCGCGAGCACTTTGCGCTGATATTACAAATCAGTGGGCCGGAAAACCTTGCTTCGATGCCAATTGTTCGTATAGCCCAAAGGCTATAAAACTATTGTATCGATGCATGATGAAAGAACGCTTAAAAGATTGACGTTCTTAGTAAAAATAATAGTTTACACTATTGATTTTCACCAATTACTCGTTAAGTCTACCTTATCACCTCAGTTAATTAAAACTAACAGTTGGTGAAAAGGACATAAAAAGGCGATGGGACTATTAGTATGCTTCAGCTGCACGTATTGCTACGCTTCTACCTTGCACCTATCAAACAGATATTCTTTCTGTGTCCTCGTAGGGAAATCTAATCTTGGAGTTAGTTTCGCGCTTAATATGCTTTCAGCGCTTATCTATTCCGAATATAGCTACTCGACAATGCAGCAGGTGGCCACAATCGATACACCAGAGATTCGTCCACCCCGGTCCTCTCGTACTAAGGGCAGATCTCCTCAAATTTCCTATCGTCCGTACCGGATATAAACCGAACTGTCTCACGACGTTCTGAACCCAGCTCGCG
>CAZFYB010000006.1:0-56987 GCA_964523145.1 uncultured Candidatus Saccharibacteria bacterium
CCATTCTCGGCATAATCAGCCGCTGATTCGAGTAAGGTAATCGCCTGCCCGGGCATTGAAATATCATATACATAGCGCTGGCTTAAGGTATACGCTTCTTTTAACGCTTGATACATGTAGGTTACTTTGCGTTTATATTCAATGATAGGCAAGTGGTCTTCAAGCACTTTCAAGGTATCAAATTCATTCGTTGGGTGAACAGTGATGCGATTAATCGCCGCACCGATAGCTGGTGTACGCTTACTAATTTGTAAGAACCGCTGCTCATCCATCGTAAGGATCATTGGCAAACGTCCAGCTTCAAGAATCGGCAGTAGGAGTGTACTTAAATCAACTGCACCCACACCCTCTTGAAAGAACAACTCAGCATTATCAAGACAAATAATAACATTCTTTGCAGCATACGCTTCGCTTAATAGCACTTCAACCAGTCGCTCAATACCACCACGCTCCGCCGCAACACTCAAAAGTCGCGAGGCATCGAGCATAAACACCTGTCGATAGCGCAATGCTTTAGGAACGGAACTACCAGGGTTAATAAGCTTTTCAGCCAACTCGTATACAAGTTCAGTTTTACCAACACCCATCTTCCCAACCAACCCCACTGTACCTGCCCCATTCGCTAAGGTGTTCATAAGCTGCGTTAACGTTTCACCCCGAATGTCACCGCGCGCCATGGTGCCACTTTGCGAAATATTAAACCCGTAACGCGAAAGTTGCGGAATCCATCCAAATGACCAGTCACGCCCAATTCCACCAGGTTGCTTCGGCCGTTTTTTACGTTGCTCCATGAGTTCATTCAAGTGATGATACCACTGAATACCGCGCAGTAAATCGTCCTCAGTAAGCTGTAAATGTCCGAGTAGTGTTTCGCGCGCGCCCAATTGGCGAACCATTGCCAAAATCAATACACCGCCACTCATTCGGCCGTTTACTTCTTTGGCAATACGAAGCGCTTCGGTAAAAATTGCGACAGTATCTTCTTTATTGTCAGAGGTAACTTCCTTTAAAAATCCGCCACCGACCCCGAATCGTACTTCAAAAAATAATCCGCTGTTTACCTGCATTAATGCAAAAGCAATATCTTTTGGTGTCGGTTGTTCAGGTAAATGCGCCAGTAACTCACCATCAAGCAAGGCATCGATTGAATTACCTTCTTTTTCAATCGGTACGTTATTCAGTTCATATTTATACCATTGCACCACCATTGCCGGAAAAGCTGTCAAACCAACCAGCGCCCAACCAAGCGGCCACTGCATAATGACAAGCGCAATACCGGAAACCAATAACAACACGACACTTATTTCAAATGCAAAAATCCAAGGAGCGAGCGATTTACTTATCCTCGCTAACTGTGACCGTCTACTATGCCAGTTAAAAAGCTTTACGTCCATGACGGTACCCATCCAATAGCTAGTAATATAAACCCGATGACAGGAAAGAGCGGTAAAAACCACCATACGACCATGATCAGCGTTTCGTATATAACCTGAAATAAAATAACCAATGCACCAATAATAATAGTGGAAGTGCGAACGAACGAGCCGATGACCCGAGAAATAGTTCGATCTACAAAGCTTCGAAACGCCACACTAAAAGAGGTGCCGGCAGCAGATCCAGCCGATATTTGTCGATACGGCGAGAATAACGTTGCAAACAGCTGGCCAATCGAAAAGTACTCGACCGTAGCCGCCCATCGATCTGCAATACGGCGCCATTGGCCTATCCAGCCACGACCGTACCACCAGGAGATAATTCCCACCAAGAACATAGCTTCATTATAACAGCATAGCGCTAGAGTACGATATAATAGATTCATGCCTCAGCCCTTTGTGATTATTATGGGCAAAGCCGTCAGATACGCCGCAAAACTTCGCGGTGGTGGATCGGCTCTGCCTGGCCTGTTTGTTGAAAAGATTAGCCCTGACTTTATTCCGAGTACCCTATCACAACCCCCTAAAGGCGTTGTGGTAATTAGTGGTACCAACGGCAAAACAACGACAACCAAAATGGTAGTGGCGCTGCTTGAGAGCCAAGGTTTGAAAGTATTCACCAACCGAACCGGCAGTAACTTTGTTCGTGGAGTCGCCGCCGCCTTGCTTGGTGATATTGATATAAAAGGCAAGCTCGATGCTGATATTGCCGTCCTTGAACTTGATGAAGCCCATGCAGTAAAATTCGTACAAATCG
The DNA here is from genome assembly GCA_964523145.1 of uncultured Candidatus Saccharibacteria bacterium. Lineage (GTDB taxonomy): Bacteria > Patescibacteriota > Saccharimonadia > Saccharimonadales > Saccharimonadaceae > Microsaccharimonas. The sequence goes on from CAZFYB010000006.1 coordinate 2,191, forward strand.
TACCGCCTCGCTATAGCCTGCTACTCAATGTGATGCGCGACCAGCTTGACCGCTTTGGTGAAATTGACGCCACTGCCAAAATGCTTGGCAAAATTGCCAAAGCTACCACTGAAAGCGTAGTCATGAACCGCGAAGACAGCCGTATCTTACAGATAACCCCAACCCTAACTTCAGATGTACGTTACTTCGGCCTTAACGATTCACTCTTATCGCACTTCCCGAGTGACGATGACCTTCACGGCCCTGCCTCTAAAAAAACAACCCGCCCTACAGCTGATGTCGTGTTGAAAGATTTTAACGAAAAAGGCGCTGCCTTTACGGTTGCTGGCAAAGATTTCGTTACTCCCTTAAAGTTAAAAGGTGTTTACAATATATTTAACAGCGCTGCCGCGTTAGCGTTAGTGCATACCATTTTGCCCGAAGCTACCATGAATAGTTTAATTGGAGCGCTGGCAACCGTCACACCAGCTTTTGGTCGTGGCGAAGTGCTCACTGTTGATGGCCAATCCCTCGAGTTAGTACTGGTAAAAAATCCTTCAGGCTTTCGCCTAGGGCTTGAATCATACGACCCCGAAGGGTACGTGACTATGATTGCTATAAATGATAACTACGCTGACGGCCGAGATATGTCTTGGTTATGGGACGTTGATTTTACTAGTCTCGCCGAGCAAGGCGTAGCTTGTGTGACGGGCATCCGTGCTTACGACATGGCTTTACGCTTACAGTATGATGAAATACCAGTGACGACAGTTGAGCCAGAGCTTCACCTTGCCCTTCGTCATTTTATTAAAAAGTATCCTACCGAACCAAAGCGCATCTATTGTACTTACACTGCAATGCTCGCGCTTCGTAAAGAATTAGCTAAAGTGACTCGCGTTGAGGTAGTTTCATAATGCAAAAATCAATCACCATTTTACACCTGTACCCTAAAGAGATGAATGTCTATGGTGACCATGGTAATGTACAGGTACTTGCAAAACGGCTTGAATGGTATGGGTACACCCCTCATGTTATTGCATACGAAATTGGCGACACATTACCTGATGAAGTGGATATTGTTATTGGTGGCGGTGGTCAAGACAGCGGCCAAGAAAAAATCCATGCCGACTTAATGAAAATTGGATCTCAATTAAAGGCATGGGCCGAAACCGGGGTGCCAATGCTTATGGTGTGTGGGCTGTACCAATTATTTGGTCGGTTCTTTAAAACACTTGAGGGCAAAAACCTTGAAGGCATTTGCGTACTTGATATTGAAACACGCGGAACAACCGAACGACTAATTGGTAATATTACCACCCATTCAGATGAATTCGGGGATATCATTGGCTACGAAAATCATAGCGGGCAAACCTACCTTGGCGATGACGTAACACCGCTCGCTGCCGTTATTAAAGGAGCTGGCAACAATGCCGGCGAAGGTCATGAAGGTGCCCGCTATAAAAATGTTATCGGCACCTACTTACATGGGTCGATATTACCTAAGAACCCCGCCCTTGCTGACTTTTTGATTCGCACAGCCGTTGAAAGACGATATGGCGATTTCAAGGCGAATGTCATTGATGATCACTTTGCCGATCTCGCTCGCGTCATTGCTCGCGCTCGCCCACGCTAAACAATGGGATTAGCGTTTCGTAAATCGTATTTTGTTGCATGGCTCATCCAAGCACATATACCAGCTATTACTCCAACATACAGCATCCATACCCAACCAGGCGGCTCGAATGCACTTTGCGCCCATGACAACTCCGATAAATAGGTTGCAGCATGTGTCATGTAGCTCAACAACCAATGAGTCGGTGTTGCAATCAGCCAGGCTAAAGGTATTTCGAAAATAGCCCATAACCCCGAAATGAATGTGAGTAACATCGCTAACGGAACCAAAGGAACTACTAATAGGTTTGCGACAACTGCAACGTTTGATAGTACTCCGAAGCTTGTGGCAATAAGTGGAACGGTTACTGCATGAGCGGAGATTGTTTCACCTAATATTTGCCTTAAGACACCGGGCTCTTTTTCACCGAAAAAATATCGTTGCAAAAGTGGAGCAACAATCATTACGCCGGCAAATGCCGAAAAACTTAGTTGCCATCCTAAATCACCCCAAACGTAACTCGGTTGGATAGCTACGGTAATCGCTGCCGCAAATGGCAAAAGCACAAATGGGTGAAAGCGGTGCCCGTAGTACCACGACAGTAAACTTAAACCCGACACTAAACCAGCTCGAGTCATACTTGGACTTAAGCCAGTAATTGCCATGAATAACGTTATCATGATCCCTGATGATAGCGCCGCCAAGTACTTTGAAACCCTTACAAACAACCGCCGGGCCATGCGCACTAAAATAGTCAGGTTGTAGCCACTTGCTACCACAATATGTGTCAGCCCAGCTATTTGCAGCGATTCAGACAAATCTTCAGGCAAGGCACTTTTTTGACCTGTCAAAAAGCCCACACCTAAGCTAGCCTGCGGTTCGGGAATAACCGAGCGAACTTCATCGGCAAACCAATCGCGCACTACCCGACCAACATCACCAGGCACAGGTCTCTTTATTGATATAATTGTCGCTCGGCCCATACTTGCTGGGAAACTCCCAAAACCCGGCCTCATAGTACTGCGAACCGTAACGTAATCGCCACGTTTTATGTCACCACTCGAAACACTGACAAGCATCGTACCCGGCAGCACTTGCCCCTCGATCTTAATTTCATCAAGCTGAAGCGATAATTGGCGTGATGAATTTAATGAAGGGTCCTCTTTTACCCTACCAACAACAGTCACTGGTTGGCCTATAAAATAAACGTAGGCACTACGGTCGCCTAAAGCAGCGGCGCCATACCCAAGCCCAATCAGTAAGCCGGCCATGCCTACCAATGGAATACTGTAAAGCCGCGCTTTATAAAAACCGGGGAATAAAAAGGGGAGTGCGACACCACCAAACCATATCGGCACTGGCACTGCAAGCGACAACCATACACCAATGACGAATGTCGCACTGACTACAGCGATATTTACTGATACATGTATCGGCTGCTGTAATCTCCACCATCCCACACCTTTATTTTAAAGAGCAAAAATAAAATAGTTTTGAGTTAGATGCCTAATGTTTATTTGAAAGAGGAGTTATGACGCCATCTTCAATGAGTGAACGGTAGCTATACATTCCCCGCCCTTCGGCCTTATAATTCCAATAAAAAGTTCCCAGTGCTTTTTGATATATTTTCCGTTGACGTTCGATCGTTGCCTCCACCATCTTCAAATGATCTTGTTGAGGTACGCGGTTAAACATTGGTTGCGGTAATACAGAGCTCCACTCACCGACAATCACCGGCTGCCGCCAGGTGGTAAGTAACAAAGCGCCACCATACAGGAAACCTCGAAACTTGTCATAAGATTTAGGCGATAAACCCGAAAGCAGTTTTGGAAACGCCAAATAAAAGTGCGTGTCCATAATGACCGGGTAATCTTTTCGCGCCCACAGCACTCCTGAAAAAAGCAGCGGCATAAAACCATCCTGAAACACCACGTAGGTACCAGGATTTAAGATACGGCGCAACATGCGATACGCCGCTCGGTAATAATTGAGTAACAATATATAATGACCAATAATTTTTGGTTCGTTAATAATCTCAATTCCCCATAGTGCAGGTGAGTTACGGTACCGCAGTGCAAGTTCTGCTAAAACGTCTAACGATTCTTGTTCAAATTGCCTCCAGGCAACCTTCCCTGCTTTACCACTATGAACTGTGCCATTTTGTGATCCCTTTAACCCATGCAAATCCAACAATATCTTAATAGAGTATTTCTCGGCCATTTCAAACGCCCAATCAAGTTGTTCGCGCGCATTGCTATAAGGCTTATCATTACTGAGCACCCAATACCCTACCGGTAGCCGTACATACTCAATTCCCTGCTTTTCCAACCATTGCCAATCTTCTTCTTTTATAAAAGTCTGCCGATGAGTAGCAATTTTCAACGGCCCGGCCGCAGTGTGCATAAGTGAATATTCGTCTTGGGCATCGGTATCTTTAAAAAGCGTTGGCGTCATCCAACGCTCCACAAGCAACCAACCGCCTAAATTAACTCCTTCAAACTTTGCACGCTTTTTGTGTAACATATGCCTTATTCTATCACCAAATAAAAAACACCCCCGGTAGCGAAAATGGGATGTTCTTTATATGGAGGGACCGGTGGGGCTTGAACCCACGACACCCTGCTTAAAAGGCAGGTGCTCTAACCAGCTGAGCTACGGTCCCGCGACCCTATGCACTATACAGGAACAGGGGTGAGCTGTCAATGTCGCTATCTTTTCTTGCTATCTTTATCTGAGCTTTTTGCAGGCTTAGTAAAGAATAGATCAATCACCGCAAGTACCACCCCAATACTTATAATCGTTTGTTTATTATTAACAAACCATTGATAGACATCGGCACCAATACCTTCAAGTGGTAAGGCGAACCCAATTGGTTCTACCAAAAAGGCAAGCGCAAGAACAGTAAAAAGCAACGAGCCAATCACTCGACTAATCATGTTTTTATAAGAATACCCGTGAAACAACAATAAAATTGCCGGCAATAGCACTACTAATGATTGCGTTGCCGCTTGAGTAATTGGGCCTTCAGGGACCAAGCCGGTTGCCGACACTACAAGTCCTGCGTAATATGTCCACGTTTCGCTTAACATCGCTCCGGCTGTTAGTGCTAACCCAAGTAATCCAAATCGGCGTTTAGAAAGAAAAGCACCCATAAATAGCGCCAAAGCAACTGCAATAAAAATACCAACTACTATCATGACTCTGCTTCCCCTACTTCAAATTCTGCAATGTTTCCTACTTTAATTCCACTCTGTTCAACACTCCCCGCCGGTAGTTCAATGACATAACGAGCAAGGTCTTTAGAAGTAAAGGTTTGGCTGGTCTCAAGTTCGGGACTGGCATTTTTTACTACGTACACGACCTTTTTATCGCTATTAAGCCACAGGATATCAAGCGGAATTTTCATATCTTTCATCCAAATACCGTGGTAGTCATCGTCTTCAAACACCATTAATAATCCGCCATTTGGCTTCAAATTATCAACACCTGACAGCCCTTGAATGCGAGATGCTTGCGTGTCGGCCACTTGCAGCTGATACACCGCCCCCGCTATACGCACTTCTGTAGTCGGCTTAAAATTCGCATAGACATACGAGCCAACTAAAGCAACCAAGATCACCACCAAACCGGCAATTAAAAGAATCGTTGTGTGCGGTCGCCAAATTTTTGCGTTCATACAAACGTTACCATACGACTAGTATAACAGTTTTAGCGTAAGAATTTTTAGGCGCCAACTTTGTCTTTTTTGTTAGAACGTTTTGCGTTCTGTTCAATGTATTCAATAATCTTACCGGCAACATTTCGGCCAGTCACTTCTTCAATACCTTCAAGGCCTGGAGAAGAGTTAACTTCAAGTACTAATGGACCACGGCTTGAGCGCATAAGGTCAACTCCACAGATTGCGAGCCCCATAGCTTTTGCAGCTTTTAGTGCAACCTTTTTCTCTTCATCAGTAAGTTTAATTGCTGTTCCACTTCCCCCTTGGTGAATGTTTGAACGAAAATCATCATCAAGACTCTGTCGTTGCATACTCGCAACTACCTGGTTACCCACAACAAAGGCACGGATATCAGTACCTGCTGACTCTTCAATAAATTCTTGAATAAGAAAGGCTGTTTCATTCACATAAAACGCTTGAATTACCGAACGAGCAACTTTACGGGTTTCAGCTAGTACAACCCCATTACCTTGTGTTCCCGAAGCAAGCTTAATAATAACCGGCGTTCCTACATGGTTCACAAGGTCATCAACATCGCTCGTCTCACGCGAGAAAACAGTTTTAGGAATACCAACCCCTGCTTTACTAAGCAGTTGGATTGATCGCAATTTATCTCGTGAACGACTAATGGCAATAGATTTAGCAGGTGTATACACGCCCATCATTTCAAATTGGCGAATAATAGCTGTGCCGTACGTAGTCATACCAGGTAGGATACGCGGAATGATAGCGTCAAAATCATCCAAATCTTCACCGCGGTAATATACCTTCGGATTATCTTGCTGGATCCCTACGTAACATTCAGGGTATTTAATAGTTTTTACTGTATGTCCACGCTTTTTAGCTTCTTCACGCAAACGGCGCACTGTGTAACCTGGCGTACGGGTAAGAATACCGATCTTCATTAGAAATCTCCTTGCATATTACGTATTGCGTTACCGAACGCTGTTAATTTTTTATCAATATCAGTTCCAGAGGTAAGTTGCGGTACAGCATTCACCTCAAGGCAGCTATAGCCATAGGCGGATGAGGTGTCAGGAATAAGGTCAATACCCGCCATTTCTCTGCCCATTATTTTACATATTTTCTCTGTTAATGTCAATACCTCAGGAGACAAATCAGAGAGCTCTAACCATCGAGCCTGGCCACCCTGAGAAGTGTTATTTAGGTGAGTATCGGCATCAGCACTGCGCGCTCGATGGAGCACAAGTGTGGGCTTGCCTCCAAAACAAATAATGCGTAAATCATGATCATTTGGCAGGAATGGTTGGAATAAAAAGTATCCTTCTGTATTCGCTACCTCAGTAGCCTCTTCTTCATTTTTTACTAAAAAGTTTGACGTGCCGCGACTGGCGGCTACTGCTTTGGCAATATAGTTAAATCGTAAAGCTTCTAAGGGAACAGCATTTCTATCAAGGCTAAACCACGTTCGAGGCACAGGCACGCCCTCAAGCGCCAACTGCACCATAGCTGAAAGCTTGGTAGTAGAGCGTTGGCTTGCCATTTCACTATTCCAAAACGCTATACCGTGGTGTTTCAAAGCTAACGCCACCGAGAATGCTACATCACGATAGACAGACTTCTTTCCATTTTTGTACCAACCTACAGCAATAACTAAATCAGGCTTTGATTCAAGTAGGTCAAAATCATTAGTTGAGATACTTACTGAACTTGTTTCAATAGAGAAAACGAGATCTTCCCAGTGGATTCTTTTCACTTGCACTTCATCTGAAGCAATATAGCGGGCTATATCATCCGGATTGTTTTTTGACCCGCTACTGCGCGAGCCAATAATAACTATATGTTTCATGACAAAACCGTCCGCCTTCCTTCAATAATATCTACGAACTCATTATAACTGAGATCGCTTTTACTCAGTATGTTCCACATGCGAATATTCGCATCAAAATAAACGGCATCTTTTAGGTATACCGCTCCGGCGATATCAGGTCGTCCGCCTCGAAAAGCTCGATAACATTCATTAAAAGAATGTTCTTTAGCAGCTTCTACGGAGTACTTGCTATGGCATACCATTAGCCTCCACAGGATTTCGTACACTTCACGGAATGTCATTGAATGGCCCAAAACCCCCCATCCAAGAGCTATAGCTAAATACCGGTAGGTACGGCGAAAACCAAATGATGGTTTTGTAAGTTGTTCAAGTAAAATCGCAAAACCTTCAGCCTCATCCATACTTGGTTGAGGTCCACGCACAGCGTGCCCAATCACCTCATGAAGTGTAATACGTTCAATCGCCGATGCAGTTCTCGGTGCATAATCTTTGCCAATCGAAATTGTTTTTGCTTTATGATATGTACGAGCATGCTCACTACCTTTCAACACCCTCAGGCGCCATCCTTTATCAATAAGACCAGTAGTGGAAAGTTGGCCGTAGAGAGCATCCTCTAAATTATCCCCAAGATGAGATATCTTAGTATATTGTTTCAAATAAGCACGATATTTTTTAAAAACATCCCGACTTGGTTCTTGCCAGTCACTTTCAAACGTATCAATCCGTATTAACTCAAGTACTTCATTCCAGAGATGTTGATCTGACTCTGCCACGTTCTTCGACATTCGACATAAAATAGCCAATACAAGATCCTTATCCGGGGTACGAAATATTTTACTATTAGCGTTTCGGAACTCACTGAGTTTTTTAGCGTCTTTCTGTAAATACAAAGAAGCTAAAACTAGCTCTAACCTATTAACGATAACGAGGTCGTCCTTAACTAATCCAATGCGCTTTTTTATCAATTCAGGTGTTACAGTTTCACGGTAACGAAAAGTAGGCTCGCTAATGGTACCAGCTAAGAAAGCTTTCATTTGTGAGCGTTTATTGAGCGCTCGAAAATAACTATGGGTTGCAACAGGAAAGGTGTAATGGGTCGCCATCATAAATTACTCCTGAACCGGCAGTAGGCCAAATTTTTGCATGGCAAGAATATGACGATCATTTGTAATATCGGTCTTGCCTAGGTCGCCTTGTGATATAACTTGTGGGCCGCGCGTTGCCGCTTCAAGCCAGTTGGCAACATGTCCTTCGAGGTATACTTTATCTTTTAAGTATGCGCCACCCTTGCCATCAGTACCTTTTAGCACGCGCGTTAATAAATCATCGGTACGTTTTTGAGCTATCGAGAAAGCAACCTCTGGTTCATCTGGTTTTAAAGCAGTTTGATACATAAGGTCGATAGTATTCATAAAATCATACGTTTCAGAAGATGATGCGGGTTTTTCAGCTCCTACCCCAGAGGCAAACGAAATAGCAATGTGTCGGCGCATAATATCACGCCAACGCACAAGCTTACCAAATTCATCAAATGTCTCATATTGCACTTCTTCACGTATCACTGCCCGACCTTCATTTCCTGACTCGTACCTATCAAATCCTTCCGCTAACAGCGCTAAAGGCCCGCGCTTCCCGTTTGAACGTTCAAGTTCATGGCTACCGATTTCGTGACCGAGCCCAAGTCCAAGAAAGCGTTTAGTCAGCATATTATATTCAGCTGGCCGTAAGACAGCCTCTTGGGTCACGCCCCAGGTTGCCCCAGCGGCATCACGAATTGGTTTTGTAGATCCAATATTAGAAATGACCTTTTCAAGAATAATATCACCGGCTTCACGGTTGATCTTCTTTGTACCTTCTGGGATATCAATACCAGCAAGCAGTAAACCATAATACCCTAATGGCCGCATGTGATCTTCACGCACCTGTTCATATGTTTGCTCATCAGGCGCAAGAAGTTCTCGGTACCCACGCATATCTGAAAGCATATCGAGTGTCTTTTGAGCAGCATCGATCGTAGCTTGATTTTGGTCTGGCTTCTGAAGAAGCACTTCTGCATCGTGGGCTATCCAGTCTAATGCGCCCCTGTAAATATCTTCGTCAGGTTTACCATAAATAAATTCATTCCAACGGCGAAAGTTAACTGTGTCGCCCTTAGATGATGCGATGAGTATATTCACATTAGCAATGTGCTCATTTACCTTCCATCGGTAAAGTTGCTTCACATGCGGATCTAGATCATCTCGTTCTATAAGTTCGCGTTTCCATTGGCGTAATGCAGCTTGCTTTAGGAGATACTCATCATCGCTTACCGGATCGGCACTTAAGTCAGCGTCTTGACCTTCATGCCACTCGTTTAAGACAGTCGTTTTGCGCTCATTAGTTAAAGAAAGCTGCTGGTACACTTCCTTTGCGTCACCAAGAACAGCCCTCAATGAATCAAATAATTCTTGATCAATTTGAGGGGTTTCACGAGGAGGAAGAAGTAAGCCGTCTCGTTCGTATATCATCAGTATATTATACCTTAAAACTGTTTAAATGTCAATCTAAAAGTGCTTAAGCAGATAGTTGTACGTAATGATCCACTAAGTCTGCCATCTTAGCTATAATATCAGGTTTATCGCCACTTCTTATAGATGTATACACCGCTAAAGCTGGGGCGGTGTTAAATTCAAGAAATACATAGTTATTTTGAGTTGCTTCTGTCCGCCAATCTTTAATCATAAAGTCAACCACTAAGAATGGAGGGTTGAGCCGTAAAGCAAGTCGCTCTGCAATCGCAAGATACGAGGAATGGATAAGATCAAGAATGCCGTAAAACGATGCGCCTTTGGCAATTGTAGTGGCGTTGCTTAATTCAACTACTTCATTTTCGCCTGGAACACGTAAATCATTAATGAATTCGTCTGAAATAATTTCAGGTGATAGCTGTGGATATGATAACAGAGGGAACACTAAACTTTCTCGAGCCTTATTTTCAATTTCAATTAGTTCAGCAATAGATTTATTTCCATCACCAACAACTCGAGGAGTTTGCCGTAAAATTGCCGATTTTACTTTACCACCAATAATAGTAAAGCGTACCTCTTCACCAATAAACTGCTCTTGGATCAATGGTATACTCTTTTCATATGTAGCATGTTTTATCGCACGCGATAGTTGGCTTGGATCGGTAATGTTTAAAGTTAGTCCTTGGCCACCTCCAAGTTCAGTTGGTTTTACGATTACTCGCCCATGAGTAGCAAGAAACTTCGTGGCATCTTGAAATTTATCTGTCCGGATTGTATTAGGAACAGTAACACCAAGCTCCTGGGCGAAAGCATAGCTTAATTCTTTGTCTCGGCTAATTGTTTTTGTTATCCCAGATATAAAGGGATAGTCGTAAAACTGCGATTTGCTAATAGCAACTTTGCCGTTCGGAGAAATGTATTGAATATACGAGTTACCCAAGTCAAGCTCTATCTGAGTATATCCCCTCGATAGAAGCTCATCGCCGAGCCCAGAAAATGCCACTAAAACTTACCCTTAGGGCTTTTGTTTAATTCTTCAAGCAATTCTTTTTGCTTTTTTGAAAGCTTTGTCGGCGTATCAACAATCACACTCACAATATGCGGACCGCGCCGATCGCTATTCATGTGCGGCACGCCGTGGCCAGAAAGTTTAAAGTCAGTGCCTGATTGCGTTCCAGCTGGAATTTTCATTCGTACTGATCCATCTACAGTTTCAACTTCAATTTCAGTACCGAGTGCCGCTTCAACCATGCCAATATGAGTTTCAGACAAAATAATATCGCCTTCACGGGTAAAGGTTTTGTTTGCCTTTACGCGAATATGCACATACAAATCGCCTTTTTCACCGTGGCCAATCGCTTCGCCGCGGCCACTCAGACGAATAGTAGAACCATCATCGATCCCGGCTGGAATCTTAATTTTAATCGCTTGTTTACGGCGCTGCGTACCGGTACCTTTACACACCGTACAGACTTTTTCAGGAATCTTACCGTTCCCGTGGCACGTTGCACAAGGAACAGTTTGTTGAATCGCCCCAAACATAGTATTCATGACACGCGTTTGCTGGCCAGCCCCATGACAAGTTGGACACGTCTTCAATTCGTGACCAGGCTCAACAGTTGTACCATGACAGTGTTCACAGGTATCTTCAAGTTCAAGGGTCATTTCATGCTCAATACCAAAAATCGCTTCTTCAAAAGTAAGCTGCAATTGAACTTCTACATCACGACCCCTCTGTGGTTGCTGGCGTGAATTGCCACCGCCAAAGAATTGGCCAAAAATATCACCAAATCCTTCACCAAAATCAAACCCGCCACCTTGGTTAAATCCACCGAATCCTTCAAACGGATTGCCGCCTGCTTGACCACCGCCAGCTGCTCCACCAACACCAGCATGGCCAAATTGATCGTAGCGTTGACGTTTTTGAGCATCTTTTAATACTTCGTAGGCTTCGTTAAGCTCTTTAAACTTTGTCTCATCACCGCCTTCTTTATCAGGGTGATGTTCAACAGCCTTCCGGCGGAAAGCTTTCTTTAGTTCATCGGGTGAAGCGTCTTTTGACACCCCTAATACTTCGTAGTAATCTCGCTTGCTCATATCTGTTATTAGTATAGCCAACTAGCACTCAAAAGTCTAGAGTGCTAAGTTGTTTTAGCCTAGCTATTTCGCTTGTGCTTCATACGCGTTATACTGACAATTAATGAAACTTCTTATACGTACCTTTGGTGCAATCGCTGGTTTAATCCACGCCGAGTACCGGCAATTGAAAAACCGATACTTCGGAACAATCGAACGATTTCCTGGCACCGCCCGCGAGATATGCCAGCAGATTGTCCATCGTTTATGGGCCGGTGATTTCTACCGCACAAGCCTAGGGCACTATAATTTTTTCTGGATGCGGGATTTTGGTACGGTGGCCGATTCGTTGACGCACGTACATGAACGAACTCACGTACACCATACATTGCGCTGGGCTTTACGGCACTATATGCGTGCTGATGCCATTAAATTATGTATCGACAAAGCTGGTAACGTGTTTAACGCACCGGGTAAGCCCAGTATTGATGCGCTTCCTTGGTTGATTCACTCTATTTACGTGAGCCGCTACGCCCTAAACGACCTTGAACGGCAATTTTTAAATAAAGAAATTGCACACTATGTTGAAAAGTTTTTAGATGAAACCGGCGATATTCGACCCGATGTGAAATTCGCAGAAATGCGTGATGCAGTATATTACCACCGCAGTGCCTATGCAATTACTCTCGTTGCCCGCCTCTCGTTATGTGCCGAAAAACTACGCCTTGCCTTCCCTTTTCACTTCGCACACTACCAACATATCCTTATTAAGGAATACTGGACAGGCACGCACTTTAGGGCCGATAGAACCAGCCAAACATTTAGTTCAGACAGCGCACTTATGCCTTTCTTTCTGGAAGTCATCACCGATAAAGACAGAGTTGCCGCAACCATGGACTACATCAACGAAAAAGAACTTAACCAACCCTACCCATTAAAATATGGTGAAGTGCCCAAAAAACGCCTCCGCTACCGCTTCGGTATGGGCCCCATTTCGATGCCAAACTACACTGAAACTAGTATTTGGACATGGCACGCTACCTATTATTTGCATATCTTAAATCGCTACAATCGCCCTGAATATGCCGACCAATACAATCGTTTTTGTGCATTAATTGAACGCCACGATACCTACCCAGAGCTCGTAAACCCTGATGGATCGTGGTATTACGCTCCTTTTTACCGCGCCGACCCAGGCATGGTATGGGTGGCTTTGTTTCTAGAACTACCTGAACCAAAAAAATAGCCGACTTCATGCCGGCTATTTTATGTCAGTCAGTAGCGACTACTTCTTATCCTTTTCGTCTACTACTTCACCCTCAACAGGTTCGTCAGATTTTGCTTCTTCGCCTTCAGCAGCAGGTGCTTCTGCTTTGGCAGCCTCTTCGTACATCTTTGTACCAATTGGCATGATTGCATCGTTGAGCGCCTTTAGAGCGGCTTCAAGTTCATCTTTATTGTCTGAATCTTTATGCTTCTTCGCTTCTTCAACGGCATCAGTGATTATCTTCTTGTCGTCATCAGAAATCTTGTCTTTGTATTCATCAGGCATTTTTTCAGCTTGGTAAATAGCATTTTCAAGTGAATTTCGAGTATCAACAGCTTCGCGCTTCTTCTTGTCTTCGTCAGCGTGTGCTTCAGCTTCTTTTTGAGCCTTTTCGATGTCTTCTTTGCTCAAGTTACCACTATTTTGAATGGTAATCGATTGCTCCTTACCCGTCCCCTTGTCTTTTGCCGTCACATTCAAGATACCATTTGCATCGAGGTTAAAGATAACTTCAACCTGTGGCACACCACGAGGCGCTGGCGCAATACCATCAAGCACGAAACGACCGAGTGATTTATTATCAGCAGCCATTTCACGCTCACCTTGTAGTACGTGAATTTCTACTTGCGGCTGATTATCAGCGGCAGTAGAGAATGTTTCACTCTTACTGGTAGGAATCGTCGTATTTCGTTCGATTAGTTTAGTTGATACGCCACCCATAGTCTCAATACCAAGGCTTAGTGGAGTAACATCAAGCAGTAGAACATCTTTAACATCACCGGCAAGTACACCACCTTGAATTGCAGCACCAATAGCCACTACTTCATCGGGATTTACCCCCTTCAGTGGTTCTTTACCAAAGATTTCTTTTACACGTTCAACCACAGCTGGCATACGGGTCATACCACCAACCAAAACGATCTCATTGATGTCACTGGCTTTAAGACCAGCATCTTTAAGTGCCTTATTAACCGGGTCAGCTAAGCGCTCAATAAGCTCTTTCACTAGTTCTTCAAGTTTCGCACGGGTAAGTTTGAGCTCGAAATGCTTAGGGCCATCGGCATCTGCTGTGATAAACGGTAGGTTAATTTCATATTCAGTGGTTGAAGAAAGTTCTTTCTTTGCCTTTTCCGCTTCGTCTTTTAGGCGTTGCATTGCAGCATTATCGCCCTTAAGATCGATTCCAGATTCTTTCTTAAATTCATCAAGGAAGTAGTTTACGATACGGTTATCGAAGTCTTCACCACCGAGGTGAGTATCACCGTTGGTGCTTTTTACTTCAAATACACCGTCACCTAATTCAAGAATAGATACGTCAAATGTACCACCACCGAGGTCGAATACAGCAATCTTTTCTTCTTTCTTACTTTCTAGCCCATATGCTAGCGCAGCCGCAGTTGGCTCGTTAATAATACGCTTTACTTCAAGGCCGGCGATTTTACCAGCATCTTTAGTAGCTTGCCGTTGCGAGTCATCGAAGTACGCAGGAACGGTAATAACCGCCTCGGTGACTTTTTCGCCAAGGAAAGCTTCAGCGTCTGCTTTTAGCTTAGAAAGAATCATTGCTGATACTTCTTCAGGGGTATAGTCTTTATCACCCATTTTTACTGCCACGCCATCGCCTTTTTTAACGATTTCATACGGCATAATATCGAGGTCTTTTTGCACCTCTTTGTCGCCAAACTTACGACCAATTAACCGCTTTACACCATAAATAGTGTTTTTAGCATTGGTCACGCGTTGACGTTGAGCTACTTGCCCAACGAGACGTTCGCCAGATTTATTAATAGCTACGACACTTGGAGTCGTGCGATTACCTTCAGCATTCGCAATAACTTCAGGCTTACCTGCAACCATGTAGGCCATGGCACTGTTAGTGGTACCGAGGTCGATTCCGATAATTTTACCCATATATTCCTCTCCTATTCGTCAGTGGAAACATTTGTTTATACTACATTTATTTTAGCACTCTCGGATTGAGATTGCCAAGTACCCTTAGTATACAAAAGTTGGCACTCAAGTGTCAAGAGTGCCAACTTATTTTTTATTACTGTGCGCCAGCGGCGTACATTGAACGGACTTCATTGTCCGAAAGTACCCTATCGTATACACGTAAATCATCTATGCTTCCTCTAAAAAAGCCGTTAGTAGCACGTGAGCCAATTCGTTTAACATTCGGAGCGAAATTACCCGATCCAGCATGATTCCACGTCACCGTACTACCCAGTTCCCCGTCAACATAATATCTGACCGTTCCAATTGGCCCAGCTCCGTATGTATATGAAGTAACAACATGTTTCCATACATTTTGAGCAATAGTAGGACCAGCAGGTGCATCTGCCTGATTAATTTTTGTCATCATTATACGGCCAACGCCTGCAGAAGTAGCGTTAATACCCACAGACCAGTCGCCTCCGCTGCTCGTTGACGAAAGTATGTCATACCAAGTTGACGTTAACGGTAGGGTGGCTAAATTTATCCAAGAACTTACAGTAAAGCTTTGAGAAGTAAAGTTTAAAGGTACGCTTGTTGACAGTGAAATAAATTGCGAAGATCCCGAAAAGGAATACGCCCCGTTCGCCTGTCCATTCTGTCCAGTAGTGAGTGTAGGTCCACTTACCGTGCCATTCATTCCACTCCCGCTCGTATCGTTCGCATTACCATTGAAAGTCCATTCGGCTACAAGATTATTCCTGGTCACACAGCCACCTTCCCGTGGCGTAAGGTTATTATTCGTAGCCATATAACTCGAAGTACCTCGAATCACTGATAGACAAAACGATCCTGAATCAACGGCAGGCACATATACCGTTTCGTATTCACTTCCGATAGTTATTTGGGCAGTTGCTATATCAACAGGGTACGAACCATTATTCAACTTATACACTTCAAGTTTACGAGCAGCTTGCGATATGCTTGATTGTAAACCAGAGAGCTGTGCCCTCTGTTGAATCCCGTTATACGCGACAATAGTAATCGCCGCTAAAATCGCGATCACCACTACAACAATAAGTAGCTCTACGATAGTGAAACCACGTTTTATTTGCAGTGAGTTCCGCTTAAACATCAACGTTCTCCCTGATAATATGCTCGAGGGCATATTCGTACGTACCCCCCACTTTTTTGCCAGCATTAAAAATATTGTTTGGGTCGAAGATATTTTTTATTTCAGCAAACAACGCTACCATCTCAGCACCAAACTGTTTTTCAAGATACGGCGTGCGGATGATCCCATCGTTATGGTCAACGCTTATCGAGCCCCCATAAGAAAGTACTAGGTCATTTACCTTGGTTTCAAGCTCCATAATGCGTTCGGCTGCACCTTCAGCCTCCATGTCAGCCAATGGAACTAATCGTATACTGCCAGAACCTATATGACCTGCGTAGGTGTAAATCATCTTGTATTCTGCTAAAATCGCCTCGAGCTCTGTTAAAAAGGCTCCGTAATTTTCAAGCGGAACAATAGTATCTTCCAAAAATGCTTCAGCACGGGTATTCGGTGTCGGGTGTTCAAGGAGCATCTTAAAACTCTTACGACGAATGGTTAAAAAACTCTCAATCGTTTCAGCATCGTCAATCCAATACGTTTCATGGCCAAGTTTTTCAAGCATCTCTTTTGCCTGACCGGCAATAACATCTGTTCCATGCTGGTCATCACCCTCAAATACCGACAAAATAACAATATGTTTACCTTTGGCAACATGGGCACGAGCAGCGTCTTCTGGATATAGTTTTTCAGCCAACTCATAGGTAAAGTGGTCAAAGGTTTCACAGGAGATTGGGTCGTAACGAAGGATTGTTTTTACCACTTCGGCAAGCGAATTGAGCTCAGAAATAGGCGTCACGATCATACGACGATAAGCGCCACTTTTCACTAGTTTTAATTCAGCTTCGGTAATTATCCCTAATGTCCCCTGTGCTCCAATAAACAACCTACCTAAATTAAATACTTGTTCATGGCTATCCCATAATTCCCATAGGGCATACCCGGCGGCATTTTTGACCGTTCGTGGGTGGTTCGCAGCAATCAGGTCTTTGTTTTTTTCAAGTAATTCAGTAACCCGGCGATACACCTCGCCCTCAAAAGTAGGTTGTTGTTTTTTAGCAGCAACTTCTGCTCTTGTTAAAGGACCGAATAAATACTCCTCACCGTCACTCAAAACTGCCTTAAAGCTGGCCACATTTTCGCTGGTTGCGCCGTATCGAATAGACTGTTCGCCGCTCGCGTTGTTACCAAGCATTCCCCCAATACCGCAAATATCACGCGATGAAGTATAGGGTGCGAATAATAAACCAGCCTTAGTCGCTGCCGATTCGACCGCTAAATGCATTGCCCCTGTTTGCGCCCAAATAGTCCGAGCATCGGTATCTACTTCACCAACATAAGAATAATAGCGCTTTAAGTCTAAAACGTAGCCTTGGGTCAACGGTCCACCCGACATACAGGTTCCACCAACGCGCGCCGCAAATGTTATTGGCCTTCCGGCTTCGGTTTCATCATTCGCCCAGCGCACCACAGCTTTAATATCTTCCGTGTCTTTTGGTGTAATCACCCCCGCCGGAATAACTTCAAAAATACTGGCATCACGACTAACCGCTTGCCGAGCGGCATCCGAAGTATCGATTAATGCATTGAGAGGCCCACTCATATCTGTATTCATAGTAGCATGAGCACAACCAGTTTGAAAGGGTTGCTAGCTTCGGGTAACCTTTACCATGGCGTGGCGAATAACATGGCCATTCAAGGTATAGCCGGCTTGCAATTCTTCGGCGATAACTTCGTTCTCACCTTCAGCTTCTTCGTCAAATTGAATCGCCTCATGAAACGCCGGATTGAAAGGCTCACCGGGTTTTGCGTTAATACGTGCCACGCTTAAACCTTCGAGTGATTTATCGAGGTGTTTTACTAAGTTAGCCACACCTTGAACCCAAGTATTATCTTTTAGATCTTCTGGAGTATAGGCAATAGCGCGCTCAATATTATCAATAACCGGTAATAGTTTTAGGACCGCACTCGCCTGCCCTGCTTCACGGGCAGATTGTTTTTCGGCGTCCACACGCTTGCGGTAGTTTTCAAAATCAGCTCGTGTGCGCTGTAAATCAAGCGTTAACTCACCAAGTTTTTGTTCAAACTCAGTATTTTTTTTCGGTTTTTTAGTACCATCTGCCATCTATAAAATCTCCTCTAACATTGCCCCGGTATGTCGAACCAGGCGCATAACTTTGGCGTAGCTTTGGCGGGTTGGGCCAAGTACACCAATATAACTATTATCACTGTACGGCGAACGAAAACGACTAATAATTAAGGTTGCCCCACTTGCTTTGCCAATGGGGTTTTCAGCACCAATATACACACTCAATGGTTCATTCGGCGCGGCTTCGCGAAGCCACGGCTCAAGGTTATCGAGTAATCGGGCAACAGCCTGCGCATGATTACCTTGTAAAAACTCGGGCTGTGAAAAGAGGTTACCAATGCCGCTTAAATACAGCTCATCACCGATAGTTGCTAACCCTAAATTCTGGGTTAAATCTACCAGGCTATCAACTGCACTACGGATTGCCTTATCTGCCCTATCCGAATGCGTACCAATACGTGCCTCAATCGCTCTCGCACTGCGATCGAGTAATTGCTGAGGGTGCTCAGCTTGCGCCTCATTGAGGCTATTGACGTAAAAACGGTACCCAGCATCGGTCGGGACTCGACCAGCACTCGTATGTGGCTGTACAATAAATCCCATTTCTTCGAGCCGAGCCATTTCGCTGCGAATCGTTGCACTTGAAACCCCAAAGAGCTTGGCAAGCATAACACTCCCTACCGGTGCGGCAATTTCGGCATGCTGTTCAATAATCGCCGCAAGAATAAGTCGTTGACGCTCTGTCATGGTTTTATTATAAACGGCGCTGGCACTCGATGTCAATGAGTGCTAGTTTAGCTATTCGCTGCGAGGTACTGAATTGTTTGTTCGTGTAAACTTCGCGCTACATTCAAACTTGCTTCACGATACTCAGGATTTTTGTACTCACCAGACGTAATAAGTTTAGCCGTGTCGACTACTTCGGTATTAATAACTGGGTTAAATCGTGGGTTTGCAAGCAGTGAGGTGATTTCAGTAAGCGCACTTTGAAGGCGCTGCAGCTTTTCCTCTTTCGGCATAGTGCCACGGCCATCAAGCCGGGCCTGCCAAGTGTCGAAATCAGGAGGCAGCAGAAACACCGCTTCGAATTCTGAGTACCGCTGCATCAAATCTTCCATACCCTGAACATCAATTTCTAATAAAGGTGTTCGTCCCGTTTTTACGACTCTTTCATACGAAGCGATGCTCGTTCCATACATGGTTTTTTGATGCACTGCTTTTACTTCAATATATGAATCGTCTGAAACTTTTTGAATTGCCGTATCTTCATCGATAAACCAATAATTTACTCCATTTACCTCAAAGCCATTATTATGTGGCCGTGGCAAACGAGTCGTGTCGGAAACTACCGGCGCATAATCACCTGACTGGCTCAGGTAAGCTCCTAACGTTCCTTTACCCGCACCGGTCGGACCGGCAATATTAAGTGAGGGATAGGCAGCAATCACCTCGTGTGCACGCGGGGGAGCTTGGTAGTTTTGGATGAGGCTGGATAATTGGGGGTTCATGTAGAGGTTATTTTAGCAGATAATCACTTGCATACCAAAGCTTAATCCCGCTTCAACATCACCATAAAAGCTTCTGAAGGAATATCAACTTTACCAAATCGCTTCATCCGTTTTTTACCTTTAGCTTGCTTGGCCAGCACCTTCTTTTTACGAGACACGTCTCCACCGTACAGTCCGGTTGTTACATCTTTTCGATATGCACTTAAATCTTCACGAGCGATAAACTTACCGCCAATTGCCGCTTGCAAAGCAACTTGGAAGTTTTGTCGTGGTATTACTTCTTTTAATTTTTTAGTAATTTCGCGGCCGATGCTTTGCGATTCTGAGCGGTGGGCCATAATACTCAAGGCGTCTACCATTTCGCCGGCTACGTAAAAGTCGACTCGTACTAAATCTTCAACACGATAATCATCAAGTTCATAGTTAAATGATCCATACCCACTGGTAACTGATTTCAACTGGTCATAAAAGTCAGTCAACAAATTAGCGAGTGGAGCTTCAAAACTAATCAAAGCACGTTCATCAATATAACTTAAGTTCGATTGCAAGCCACGTTTTTGCACAATCAACTGAATCACCGCACCAATAAACTGCGAAGGAACAATAATTTCACCCTTAATCCATGGCTCGCGAATTTCTTTTACCTTACTTACGTCAGGCAAACGGCTGGCACTTTTAATATCAAGTTCTTCACCGGAACTTAACACTACTTGATAATCGGTTGAGGGGTTAGTAATCACTAAATCAAGGTTATACTCGCGCTCTAATCGTTCGCGGATAATATCAAGATGTAGCAACCCCAAGAATCCAATCCTCACACCGAACCCAAGCACTGGTGAGTTTTCAGGCTCAAACTGCAACGCCGAGTCGCTGAGGCTCAGCTTTTCGATCGCATCTTTCAAATCTTGGTACTCATCGTTACTCACCGGGAAGAACCCGGCGTAGACAAAGGGCTTTACCAACTTATACCCAGGTAAAGCTTCAGTAGCTGGGTGTCGGCGCACCGTTACGGTATCACCGACTCGAGCTTCGCGGGTAGTGCGGAGGTTAGTGACGATATAGCCAATTTCACCGGTTCCTAATAAACCACTCGAAGTCATAGCCGGGTTTAATGAACCTACTTCAAGTGCAATTCCATCGGCATTGGTTGCCAACATATCAATAGTGTCGCCTTTTTTAATAGAGCCGTCTATAACCCGAACGTACAAAATAACACCGCGGTAATCATCGAAATAGCTATCAAAAATGAGTGCCCGAGTTGGGTTTTCGGGCTTGCCATTAGGTGCAGGAACTTTTTCAACCACCGCATCGAGTACATCAGCCACACCCTCACCCGTTTTCGCACTAATTTTAATAATATCTTCTTCACTACAACCCAATAAGTTAATCACTTCGGCACTTACCTTAGGCACATCAGCTGCAGGCAGGTCGATCTTGTTCAGCACCGGGATAATTTTTAAATCGGCGGCCATCGCTAAATACACATTTGCTAATGTTTGCGCCTGAATTCCCTGCGAGGCATCAACCACTAAAATCGCGCCTTCACAAGCTTGCAAACTTCGCGAGACCTCGTAACTAAAGTCAACATGGCCCGGCGTATCAATCAGGTTCAGTTCATGATCGTTATAACTCATGCGAACTGGGGCAAGCTTAATAGTAATGCCTTTTTCGCGCTCGAGGTCCATACTATCAAGGAGCTGCGATTTCATATCGCGTTTCAAGACCGTTCCGGTTACTTCGAGCATGCGATCGGCAAGCGTTGACTTACCATGGTCAATATGGGCAATAATACAAAAATTACGAATGTGTGCTTGATTCATCTTTTACTTTCGGGCTTTTAAACAGAATTTTTTGAATACGGGTGATGACAGGATTTACTTCTGGCAATTTAAACAACCTACTAAACAACAAGTATGACAGACCTGCTAGTCCGGCGACAAGGGCAAACTTAGGGAATGTCGACCAGAAGCTTTGGTCATCGGCCGTAAGCGGCACAAAACTCAGCGTAAAGTAGGTGACTAAAGCCGTGAAACCAGCCGCGCTTGCCATGCGCACCACAGCACTCACAAACACTGCATCAAATAACCCTGGGATTCGGCGCGACATGACGTAAAACAAAATCACCATCTCGATTGATGACACAATTACCGCTGCCCAAGCCAACCCATATACTCCCATGCTAAGCCCGAGTGTAAACCATACCGCCAAAGTAATATTTAGTCCAATTGTAAATAACGAAATATACAAAGGTGTTTTCGTATCTTGGTGGGCATAAAAACTACGAGCTGAAATAAAATATACTGAACGGAACAAAATCGAGATCGCTAAAATTGCGAAGATACTCGCCATATATGGATCACCACCGTTCACAATAAAGTTCACAATATAACCACGAGCAAAAAAGGCAATGACTGTTACCGGCAATGCCAGCCAAATAATAACCCGGAGCACAGTTTGCAGCTCGCTCTTAAACAAATCTGGGCGGCCTTCGGCCAAACGCTCGGTCATTTTTGGAAAAGCTGCCGTACTAATCGCCACACCAATTAAGTTAATTGGAACATAAACTAATGAAGTTACTTGTTGATAAGCACGCACACTACCAGCGGCCATTCGTGAAGCTAAGTTGGTTTCGACAATACTATTCACATAGTCAATTCCTTGGTCAAGTGAGCGCGGCGGTAGCAACCTCAGTACTTGCCTAAAGCCTTTATTTTTCCAATAAATTTTGAAGCGGTAATCAAAGCCCATGCCAAACAGCCCAAGCGCACTGACGATAAGTTGTAACATAGCCCCAAGCACAACACCAAGTGCCACTCCCATAATTCCACCTTCAAATACTTGCCAGCCAAACAGGTTAATACCATTCGTAAAGAATAGGAGCCCAATAATAATACCGATGTTATAAATTGCCGGTGCGAGTGCAAAGAACATAAACCGACCAACAGCCTGCTGCATACTTGTCAGTACCGTGGCAATCGCGAATAAGAAGGGGCTCACGGCAATAACCCGCATCATACTTACCGCTAACGATCGACTAGATTCATCGAGTCCAGGCCCAACAACATACCGTACAAGTGGCTCTGCAAATATTATAATCAATAAACTCGCCACCAAAGTAGCGAGCGCCATTAAATTCATAACGCTGATCGAAAGTTCCCAGGCAGATTTTTTATTCCCCGTTCCGAGCCGCTGATTAAATACCGGAATAAAGCTCACACTCAACGCACCCGATACTAAAATAATGAACATGAAGTCTGGAACCGCAAAGGCAACAGTGTAAGCATCAGCCCCAGTTGGGTACGTAAGGTAATAGGTGCTATTAAACAAACGGTCCCTAAACAGACCGAGTAAACTTGCTATCAATGATGACCCAGCCAACAAGGCTGCCGCTAATTTTAGAGGCAGCCTTCGATTTAGTTTCGACAAGGTGTTTCGAATATTAACCATTAGGTTGGTCAGCGACTGGCGTTAGTAAAGCGCAGCCTCCTTCGGTAGTTTTGCGTCTTTTAGAATTTCAGTCACTCGCTTTTCTTCAACGGTCTCTTCTTCAAGCAGTGCATCGGCAAGTTTTTTCAAGCTCGGCATATTTGCTTTAATCACTACTTCAGCGCGGTGGCCCGCTTCTTTAATCAGCTCAGCTACTTCTTTATCGATTTCACGAGCAGTGTCATCGCTGTAAGGGCGTTCGTGGGTCATACGGTCAAAGACCATTCCCCCATTATCTTCGTGGAACACTTGGTCGCGAAGACCTGACCCCATCCCCTGTTCGATGACCATATCGCGGGCAATTTCAGTTGCTTTGCGAAGGTCAGAACCAGCACCAGTTGTCACACGGTCTTCGCCGTAAATAACTTTTTCAGCAATACGACCACCAAGTGCACGAGCCAAGATATCCTTGAACTCAATCACACTCGTGTAACTTCGGTCTTCAGGTGGCAAGAACCAGGTCACACCACCGGTGCCGCCACGAGGGATAATAGTCACCTTGTGTACTGGGTCGCTATCAGGAAGAATGTGTCCAACAATTGCGTGCCCTGCTTCGTGGTAGGCAGTCATCTTGCGCTCTTCTTCGTTCATGACTTTAGTTTTACGTTCTGGGCCAATGGCAACTTTTTCAAATGCTTCAGTTAAGTCAGCGTTTGAAATCTTTTTCGCATTACGGCGAGCAGCAATAATCGCTGCTTCGTTGGCAATATTTGCAAGGTCAGCACCAGATGAACCAGCAGTTTTCGCCGCCAAAGCATCGATATTGACAGTGTCATCAACCGGCTTCGTTTTAAAGTGAACTTTCAAAATCGCTTCACGGTCTTTACGTTCAGGTAACGTAATGTTTGTTCGGCGGTCAAAACGGCCTGGCCGTAGCAGTGCAGGGTCGAGCACATCAGAACGGTTTGTCGCCGCCAGCACGATAACGTTCGTACCGGTTTCGAACCCATCCATTTCAACCAGAATCTGGTTAAGGGTTTGTTCACGTTCATCATGACCACCACCCATACCGCTTCCACGGCGGCGCCCGACAGCGTCAATTTCGTCAATAAAGATGATCGCTGGTGCATTCTTTTTTGCTTTTGCAAATAAATCACGCACACGTGAGGCACCAACACCAACAAACATTTCTACGAATTCAGAACCGCTAATACTAAAGAAGGGAACGCTTGCTTCACCGGCAACAGCCCGGGCAAGCATTGTCTTACCTGTACCTGGGCTACCGACAAGCAGTACACCCTTAGGGATTTTCGCACCAAGTGACTCATACTTTTTCGGGTGTTTCAAAAAGTCGACAACTTCTTCAAGGTCTTGTTTGGCCGAATCGTTACCGGCAATATCGTCAAATAGAACTTTCTTTTTGTCATCGCCATAAAGAATTGCTTTTGATTTACCAAAACCAAGTGCTTGGTTGTTTTGGCCTTGAGCCTGACGCATCATAAACACAAAGAACGCAATAATTAATAGGACTGGGATAATAATAATCGCCAAGTTCCATAAAATATCACCGGTTGCTGAAGGTGGAGTTACGACCAGTTCAACGTCTGCATCTGCGTTAAGCCCTTGCTCTTGCAAGCTACTGCTGGCATCTTTAGTTGAGCGTTCGGTTGGCTCTTCGTTACCTTCAGGTGTTACCTTAAGGTCGTTGCCGGTAAGTTCAATCTTAGTGATCTCACCTGCATTCGCACGCTTAATCACATCTGAAAGCGCAACTTCTTTTAAGCTGTCAGTTGGACTCGTGAGCGCATAAATAAGCAGCGCACCAAACACGACTATCGCCCAAAACAGGGTGAGGCGCATAATAGTATTCGATTTTTTCTTTGGGGGTTGGGCTTTTACTGCCATAAAAAATTACTTGTTCCTTTCGGCATTCTAAGAATCTAGGTATATCTCTATAATTTTATCAGTTACAGCGTGAAATGGCGAGTAGTGAAATGCATTCTTACGCCCGAACCGACTTCAATAACGCTTCCTGGACTGGCAGTTTTTACTGCAAGCAAGGCCCTTGATAGTTGCGGGCGGGTCAATCGACCCTTAGTCACCCCTCTTAAACACTCAAGGGCAGCGGCAGTTTGCATGTGTATAAGTTGATGACGATCATACGTTGGCCCTTCACCAATAATCTGTGCGACTTCTTGTTCAATTTCACGCTTTAAGGCTTTTTGGTGGCTATGAAGCGCACGAAGTTCACGTTTCGCGCCGTGATCAATAGTTTTTGACTTAGCCCGGATACGATTTCGTAAATAAACATCGCTGGTATTTGTACTGTCTTCTCGCCACTGCAAACCTTTTGCCTTTGCATACAGCAATAAATCTTCTTTGGGCGTATCAATAAATGGCCTGATGATATCCGAATCTAGGGGAGTCAATCCTCGCCAACCCGTGCCTCGCGTGAGGTTAATCGCCACCGTCTCGACCAAATCATCAAGGTGATGAGCAGTTAAAATATTTGCATCGTGCTGTTTTGCTAAATCACGTAAAAATGCGTACCTCCGCTCACGGGCCAATGCTTCGCTTGCACCGTTCCCTAGTTCTTCTCGGTGCGAATAAAACGCTAAACCATATTTTTCAGCAGTCTTTTGCACGAACTCAGCGTCTTGAGCTGAATCCTCACGAATACCATGATCGAAATGCGCAACTATAAGTTCGATACCCGGTACTTCTGCCATCATATCCAACAACACTATCGAATCAACCCCACCACTGACTGCAACGATATACTTCATGCCTGTAAAGCTTCGAGGTCCTTCACAACTTGTTCGCCATGGCCAATCGGTGTAACTCGCCCGTACACTTTTACCACTTGCCCTTCAGGGTTAATAATGAAAGTTTTGCGCAAAATACCCTCTTTACCAAACATTTTCTTACCCCAAGCTCCGTACTCGTTAATAACCTTTGCTTCTGGGTCGGTAAGAAGTAAAAAGTTGAGCGAATATTTCGCTTTAAATTTTTCGTGGCTATTTGGGTCATCACGGCTTACGCCAATAATTTCAGCGCCCATTTCAGCCAAAGTATCACGGGCGTCACGCAGACTACAGGCTTCAGCCGTACATCCAGGTGTATCGTCTTTAGGGTAAAAATACAGTACTACCCATTTACCTTTATAATCAGCCAGCGAATGGGCTGTTCCATCGATTGCGTTCAAAGTAAACGCCGGTGCATCATACGGTATATTCATACTCTTTAGTATACTCGCCAAACGATTGATATAATAAAGTGACGTGAAAAAAGCTGCTGCCTCACTTCAAAGAATTGAAACCCTCGACCTACTCAGGGGCTACTTTCTTATTGTCATTATATTAAACCACCTTCATTTTTATCCAAGTGGGCTGGAATGGTTTACTGGACAAAGCTTTTTATACGTATCAACAGCCGAAGGATTCTTTTTAATATCGGGGATTGTTTTAGGTATAATTCGCGGCGCGAAGTTAATTGATGCGCCGTTTAAAAAAGCAGCCCTGCTGCTTTGGAAACGTGCTGGCCAGCTTTACGTCACAAGTATAATTTTGGTACTCATTTTTACCCTTATAGGCTGGCTGTTTGTCAGTAACCCTGGTATAAAATTTGGTGTGTATCAACCGATTGGTGACTTTTTCGGTATGTTTTGGCAAACCATTACTTTGCAATATACCTATGGCTGGGCAGATTACCTGCGATTATACGCAATTTTTATTTTCTTTAGCCCGCTGGCGCTTTGGCTACTTCGAAAAGGGTGGTGGTACGTTGTACTGCTTGTCAGCTTCGGTGTATGGATGCTTTATCCGCTGAGTCCTTGGCCAGAAGGTGCTATGTCGCAACCTATGAGTTGGCAGCTAATATTCTTTGCTGGATTTGTGATTGGTTTCCATTGGAAAAATATTCAGGCATGGTGGCAAAACCGCACAAAGCGTGTAAAAACAGTTACCATTTCAACTGTTTCAGCCGTAGCTCTCGTGACGCTCATTGCAAATGGATTGATTGTTTTCGGCGATGGTATTGTTGGTGTCGGTACGACTCTAGCCCAAACCAATGATTGGCTCAGTGCATACTTCAACAAAGATCGTCTACCCTTACTCAGAATACTGCTATTTGCCATTTGGTTTACCGCCCTCTACGGGGTAGTGAACAAATTTGAACCACAGATAAAGCGCTATGCTGGCTGGTTATTATTACCTTTCGGAACCAACTCGCTTTACGTTTACACCATTCAGGCATTTATCGTTTTCATCGTTATGATGCTGTTTAATCAAGCGGCTTACCCTTGGTTTATAAATCTAGCAATTTCGCTTGCAGTGGTCGGTTTGACCTACCTAGCAGTACGTACCAAGTTTTTGGCAAAAATTATTCCGCGTTAATGTTGTACTGCGTTGCACGATATGATGTTTTGTTTGTAAGCGAATCATATACACCCACAGTTTGTATTTTTTGCCACGAAGTTTCATATGGCGCTATGTCACCACTTTCCGCTTGACCCAAATACCAAATAACTGGGTTGGCTTTTGCGAACGCATCCATATCCTTAATTTTATGCTGATCACGTGATTCAAGCATATCGAGCGACCCGTAAATATATTGGGTATTTGCATCAATAAAATAGATGGGATTTTCAGAAGTGGTATAAGGGATCGTTTCATAAAATAACCACGGAGAAGTGGCGATAATTGGCTCACCCGGTTTTGCCTTTTCTTGAATTTGTTCAACAAGTTGACGCGTCACAATATGGGTATTCGTATTTTTATTATAATTGCCGTATTTATATACGTTCGTAATACCAAAAATCATCATTCCAACAATCAGGATAATTGGCAGAGCACGAAGAACTGGTTTCCAACGGCGTGTACCAATAACTAACACAATAGCCGCGAACACTGCGAAAGCTACCGTTGCTGGGATTAAGTAACGCTCTACAAATGAAGGACGGAGTGGCGGTAACGAAGCAATAAACAACAGTATTGGTGGTACCCAAGCAAGTGCCGCGTATAAACCAAACCACTTTCGTTCAGTGGCCGTCATCTTTTTTATCGCTAATGGAGTTGCAATAACAATGGCAACTACTGCAATCAAAAATGCTACCGCAAGCCAACTCTGTACTTGACCGTGCTCAAGGTAGTAAAAAATATTCGTCATGTAGTTCGATGGTGTATCAACGCTTACCGGGCCAATCCAAAATCCGCTCGACTGCACAACCGTTAATTGGCGAACCATAAATACCATCCACGGAACGAATAGTAAGACGGCTACACTATAGGCCAACACCCATTGCTTACTAAAGAACTTTTTAATATTCTGTTTGATTCCGGCACGCTTACTATGCGTATCGCCTGCTCGCCACGCCCAGTGCGCTAACCACGCTAAAGCGGTAAAGTAGTGTGTCCACATACCGAGCGACACCAATACACCATACAGGACCCACCAGCGTTTTTGGTTTGAACTCGTTGCCTTAATCAGTACCGCGGTTGCCGACACAACCAAAAAAGCTGCCACCGTGTACATTCGCGCTTCATCGCTATAACGAATAAGCATCGGTGAGAGCGCCAAAAATACTAAAGCTACAGCGGCAATTTTACGCCCAAATAAGTGGCGGGTCGTAAAATAAGTAACCGCAATTGTTGCAGCACCAAAAGCAACGCTTAATGATCGAAGCGCTAGTTCAGTTGTTCCGAATAATTCACTCCACAGTTTTAACGCCCAGTAGTATAAAGGGGGGTGCACATCGGTTGCAGTATAGTTGGCAATCTCAACAAAATTAAACTGGATAATATAAGAACTAAAAGCTTCATCAAACCAGAACGAGGCGTTGGTGATATTACCGAGAGTAATTGCTAAAAATACGGCCAAGGCCAGGCTTAAAAACAACACATCAAGTCGCCGATGCATTTTTATAAATTCAGTAGATTTTTTAAATACGCTTTTCATATTTTAATACTTTTCCTATCATACCTTGCCAGTAACGGACCTGCAACCAATAACTACCCACTAGAAAAGTCACCTCAGATGTCGTATAATACCCTAGTCGAACACACATCGGGGTGTGGCGCAGTTGATAGCGCGCTCGGTTTGGGACCGAGAGGTCGAAGGTTTGAGTCCTTTCACCCCGACCAGTAGATATTTCGTCTAAATCCGTCATCATATTGTATGGCGGATTTAGCTTTATAACAGAGGTAGAATCATTTCCAGCACGTAGGTTCGCAACAAACTCACTGCATATAGTGTCCAGAACCATGATGTCAGTCGTTTTCAGCATAGTTAACACCTTAGAACGAGTGAGTTCGTAGAATTGTTCCTCGGTAGGTAGTGCTATATCAAGTTTAGCTAGTTCAGCCTTATTACTAACCATAGCCTCTTCATCAAGGTGTATGAGTTGCTGGTACTCTTCTAGTTTGCCCTCGTGGTACTTCTTATAATCATCAGGGCTGTTGACCTGAAACTCTTGATAGCGAGCATACTGCTGTTCATTGTTCTTCTGTGACTGTTTAGACTCAGCGAGTTTACGTTGCAATATAGCCCTATCGGAAGCAATGCGTTGCTCAAGGCTGTTGATGTACATGCGGTATGCCTGTTCACTCTTTTTAGTTAAGTGACGTAGCTGCCATTCAATACCCGCTAGTACGAACTTACCACGGATACTCTTAGATAGTTTGATATTAAGGTTCTTCTGCTCAGCGGTATTGTGTCGCAGGCAAGCCTTATTGCGACAGTAGAAACTAATGACCCATTTGCCAGTATTCTTACCACGCTTAATAGGCGTATGCTGGAATCGCATAGGTACATCACAGTAAACACATATGACCTTATTGTGTAGCAAGCCATAGTCTAGGCGTTGCGTACGATTAGTTTTTACGCTAGTAGTTCTACCAAAGTCTTTAGCGACCTCAGCGTTTAACTGTATGTATTCATCTGCTGTTATAAGTGGCTTGAAGTTATACAAGTCTACGAGATTTGCGAGGTTGTCACCGTATTTGTACAGACCACAATAGAACGAATCCTCAAAGATATTTCCGACCATTTGTTTAGTAACTTTCACTAGCCTAGATTGTTCGTCTTGGTTTTTGCGTTCAGTGAGCTTAGCACTGTTCAAGAACTCAGCAATATCTATATTACTCTTACCCTCATACAGCCTCATGTCTACGGCTTTACGAAGTAAGTTCCAGTTATATTCATCAGGAGTAAAGTAACCTGTCGCAGTGTCTGCAAAATAGCCTTTTTTAGTTACGCCTATGTACCTACCTTCTGTAACCGTACCGACAGTGCCACGCTTCACATCTACTGCTAGTTTGTCGGAGTATTGTTTAGATGTAGCAAACAAAATCCCTAACATCATCTTGCCGTTTGGTGAGTTATCGAACTGGTAGGTAACAAAGGCAAGGTCTTGTATATCTTCATGGTCAATCATCTCTATAACTTCACCAGCCTCTTTCATGTTGCGAGATAGACGGTCAGGTGACCACGATATAAGCCCGTGGTATTTGCCAGTCTTAAAGCCTAGTAACATTGTGTCAAAGATAGGACGATTGCCAGAAGTTTTAGCAGAGGCACTCTCTGTAAATATATCTTCTTCACGGACAGTAATATCTAGCCTATTAGCAAGCTTTAGGCACTCGGTATATTGGTCATCAAGTGAGCGTACTTGTTTGGCTTCATCATCAGTAGATTTACGTAGGTATATGGCGTAACGGCGTTTTTCTTTAGGCAATATCTTTTTAGCACCTTGAGTTGTTGCAGAGAAGTAGTCCAGTAGGTCATTGACGCTACGTTCACTACCACCAAAGGCTTTATTGCGATATTCGGACGTAAATGTTTGTTGTTCTTGCACACTAGCAAGTTCAGCCTCATCTACGAGAACTTTAGTACGTTTTTTACGATTAGTTGTGCCTTTTGCCATATAACAATTCCTACTAATAGTGTACAAAAATTGTGCGATAATGTAAACTATTGTTATATGAAAAGTGATTTACCAGAATATCTAACATTGCCCGAAGTGGTGAAGATATTAAAGGTACACCCGAATACTCTACGCAACTGGGATAAGGACGGTACGCTTAAGGCAATCCGTATAGGTAAACGCAATATAAGGCGATGGAAGAAGTCTGACGTGCTTAATTATTTGGAGTCTGGTAACTAGCTAGTAACCGAGGTTTGATATGCCTGATGATAAAAACAACAAGCACGAAGATAAAATAATAGCTCGTATTAATACGGCAGATTATGCCAACAAAAAGATAGGTGAAATCCCTACTTACAATTTTAAGTTGCCTGACCATTTCACGAAACAGCTCACTGAAATTGTAGAGGGCGTAAACAAGATGTATCAAAACCTATATGGTGACGAGATACAGAAGGTGCTAAATAGTGCTATTCAAGCCCAGCAAAACCTCATCAAATCGTTAAACCTCATTGATACCAAAAAGATTCTTGAAGGTATCACAAGGCTTACTGAATCATTCTCAGGTTTTACCACTGGTCTTAGTGCCCACATGCCTGACAATTGGTCAGAGAGTAAGTTGCGGAAAGCTGCTAGTCTGTGCGTTAAGGGCATACCAATAGTTTTCGTACCTAGGGCGAGTATCATCAATAAACTTACCAGTGCTAAGGATGTTCCAAGTATTAAACGACTAATAGCCCACAGTAAAAACGCCCCACTAATAATCGAGGATTGTGAGAAGGCTCTAGCAGAGTGCGACTGGTTGCCTAAAGATATGCGTGAACACATACAGGAAAGCATCGTATGTTTTAAGAACGGTCAGTACAGAGCTGCTCAGAGTACAGCTATTATTGCCTTCGACAGTCTATTGAATGTTGTTGTAGATATGAGCGTACATCGTAAGAAGAATAAAAAAGCATTAGCTCACAGCCAAGTTAAAAGCTACACGAGTTGGACGGACGGAATTGACCTGATGGAAGTACCTCTAGGACGTATGCCCTTTTATACAGTACTCATGTTACCCGTAATCGGTCATATGCTCACTGACTTCGCTATTGGTGATAGAGCTACATACCTCAATGACGCAAACAGACATGCTTCATCTCATACTATTAACTCTAAGCAATACAAGAAATCGAATGCACTACTGACTATCATGGCGGTTACTAGCATCTGCAAGGTTACGCAACTCAATGGTAAGTATTGGCTACAGAAATCAGCACAGCAGTACGGCATATCTTAAAACACCCCAACATTGCAAATCTCGCCCCTGACGTTAATCCAAGTTAGGCGTTTTTATTTACAGAATGGGTATAACATCAAGTTTTGATTTAAAACGCAAGAATCGTTTCAGCCACAGGGGCGTTTCTCGCAACTTTGATATATAATCAGAGAGTCTAGATTCAACAATTAGAGCATTAGGTCAACAGACCTTTCGTTTGAACCGTAAATACGGCAACTCGTTGCGAAAGCAATTTGGTTCAAACCTTATTGTTGAGTCTAGACAACCCTAGTGACGGGTTGTCGTTTTTATTTAAAGGAGAAAATATGTCAAAACTGAGAAAGAGCGTTAAACCATATCAACTATTCATCATAGGTCTTGTACTGCTAGTACCGAGTATATTCGACCTACTACCAACTGTGTATGCGGGTATTCTCGTATGGTTTGGACTGTTCTTATGGATTGTAGCTATCTTCAAGGCAATAGGCAGTCTATTCAAGAAAGCTGGTAGTCCCGTCTCGATAGCCAAGACGCAGAAGAAGATGTATGACTTAAACAAGAGCAAAAATCCTGAAGCAAGTAAGGAAGAATTACGTTTAATGACAGCATCTGCAAGAACTGGTTTTAGAAAGCCTGATGAGCTATTACGATTAAGTGCATATACTGCCCAAGTAGCAGAAAAACTTGAGCACCCGAATAATTTCCAGACTATGGTCTATGTGATGATAACAATGGAGTTCAAGGACTTAAATCAGAGCCTTAACATGAGTCCTGATGAGCTTCTTGATGAGGTATGTAGAGTCATTCCTACAAGCTACTAATACATATAGTTAGACATAACCAAAACTGCTAGAAATCCGCCGATTTAACAGATGCAAAAGTATGGATTTTTCATTCGTTGCTTATGGTACGCTTATGGCATAAAGTAGTACTCCGCTAAATAGAACTTACACTGCTATGCTTGGCTGTCCCTACTACACCCCACGTAAAGTTACTATCTTACTTATTAACTATTTCGTTTTTTGTAAACGTTTGACGATATAATAGACAGTAAATGACCTACTATAAGTTCAAGAAGTTACCTGCCAATTTTGGTCAGATTAAACTAAACAAAAGCGACTCATTGATACCCAGTGATATTTATGAGTATGCAAAGTCATTCCGTGGTGTTTATACACGCTCTGCACCGATACTTAAGAAGATTGCAGACCCTAATTGGGCAGGACACGAAGAAATCACACAGCTGTATGGCAAGGCACAAAGTCTTGCGGTACAAATTGCCATGTCAAATGAACTTTTATTAAAAGCAATCCTGCTAGGTAGCACGGGTAAGTTTAGCAAGGAGCATAATCTTAAAAAGCTAGTAAACAGTCTAGACACAAGATACCAAGACATCATTAAAGTACACTTCAAAGAGAACGGTCTCATAGAGGGCAAATGGGACAAGGTGTTAAACATGTCAGCACAAACATTTATAGATGCTAGGTACGGTTTCGAGGGCAAGGATTATGTTTTAGATTTCAGGACACTGCAATTACTTAACGAGGCATTGGACAACATCTTTAATAATTACTTGCCGAACTGGGATGTTTTACAAGAATCTCAAACCACTCTAGAAGAAGCCCAACAGAAAAACAAAGAAAGGCTACAGAGAGAAGTAGATTTGATATTTGACGAAGATTATCAGAAAGAACAAGCAGACGAGTTGAAGCTCTGGCGTAAAGCGTTAAAGGACTATACGTAGGTTCAATTTATTGTTTCTTTGAACGTAAAATATCTGGATTTTTAGGATACTTTCGTCTTTTACGCTCAGGGGCATTTAGTATCATCTCACGCTTTTCTTTGTTCTTGATAATCTTACCTACACTGTTTACTACAGGAGTGGTAAAGACCTTGTCGTCCCAATTCGATGTGTCTGTGGCAGATGTTTGAGGTGGTAATTTTGTATTACTCATCAGGTTCTACTATGGCAAAGTCTCGTTAATGACGTTGAACGTAAGTTTCAGGTTGAATAAGCGCTTATGCTCGTAACCTGCCCTATATAGTTATAAAATGAATCTATGAAGATAACTAGCTTAAAGATTATAAACTTCAAAGCGTTTGAAAATCTTGAGTTAGACGCAGACTTTTTTAAGAATGAAAAGTACTTATTTGTTGGCAAGAATGGCAGTGGGAAAACTTCAATTCTTGAAGCTATGCGTCTTTGTGTTGCGCTGGGACAAGAGCAAAACCAGCAAAGTATCTATAACTACGGCTGCCTAAGAGATACTTCAAAGAGTGCCGAAATTGAAGCAGTTCTTGAACTAGATGACGAAGAATTAAAGCTCTGCCAAGATTATCTGACGCAGTTAAACTCAGAAGATAGTACAAGTTGGAGCGTACAAGAAAAAGACAGGTATGACCAAACTGTTGCAAAAGAGATTGTTTCACGAGTCAAAATCCATCCTTTAATGAACCAGACACAAGCTAGTTTAGACCGTACAAATACGTATTTAAGTCAACCCACAACCGTGCTAGATGAAAATGGTCAGCACCAAAGTCCCAAGTTTCATATTGTATACAGAATGATTAACCAAGATGGTCAAAGGGTTAAACCTTTGGTATACATTATGCCATTTAGGGGGGTTAACTTTCAGGAGACGGCACTGTTTAGTAATTATCAGGCTATACCACAAGTGCAGAATCAGAATGGCGCAATGGTTGTTTCCGACCCTATAAATAATGCGGGTTCAGGACAGCAGGATTTTGGCAAAAATTATTTCCAGTTCTCATATTCTGCAGATTTATACTCAGGAGTGCTAGGCGAGTTTTATAGGATTGCAAAGGAAGATAAATCTGTTCAAGAAAAAGTCAAAGAGCACGTTGCAAAGCAAATGGTGCATGTAAACGAGATGATTGCGCCAAAGGCTATTTATGACGTGAAGATGGACACCAATAATAATACACTTACCTATGCTATTAAAGCTCCCGAGGGAGAGTACACGATATACGGCTTGAGCGCAGGTGAAGAGCAGTTAGTAATTTTCGGTTTGTCGTTACCGAAATATTTGCAGGTAAGTAAAGCGGAAATAAAACCGATAATTATAGTAGATGAACCAGAATTGCATCTGCACCCTGAATACTGCAAACGTCTCGGTAGGTTTCTTGGACGGCATTTGCCTATTGGACAAAACAGGCAGTTGTTTATGGCTTCTCACTCTGTAGAAATTATTCAAGAACTAGCTGATTCTGCTTACGAAATATCAAGTACGACGCTAAAACCAATTGAAAATGTTAAGGAAAGGACAGCATTATTTCATAACTTGGGAGCGAACTTTAGTGTTGCCGATATAGTTAGAAAAGTGGTCTTCGTTGAAGGTGTTGACTCAAAGAATGTTATCTCTGACAATAAGCTTTACCAAAAATTGTCTGGTGACCCATACTCACGAAAAGTAAGGTTTGTGGGCGTTGGTGATAAGAAAAATGTTCAACGTGTTCAACTAAACGCAAAGTATTGGCGAGATTTTGTAAAGGCTGAACTAGACTCGTTAGAAGGTGATGAAGTGTTCGCAATCCTTGATGGTGACATTTTGGATTGGGTAAATAACAAAGAGCTAAATACAGATGAAATGATGACAATCCCGTGCTATTCAGTTGAGAATCTTTTACTTACTCCGAGCCTTGTTGCAAAAGCGTTCCCAAAATTAAAGCGTGCTGACATAGATAAAGCATTTAAAAAGATAAAGAAAAACTTAGTAGACCATACATGTAATAAGCTTGAAGGTCAGTTTAAGGCAGAGACCAGGAGAGCATACGAACTTAAGCTTAGTCGGAATGATAAGGATGCTGAACTCCGTGCGTTCGGTATGCATTTTGACAGCATGCAAACTGAGTTAAGCGAATTGCCAACGAAGTATCGCAATAAGATTAACGGCAAAAAGAACTGGTACTACAGGGTAGATGGTAAAAAGCTAGGCACTGAGTTAATGAAAGAACTGAAGGTAAGTGGAGGCGCAGGGACTAGAAATTACGATAAACTCATTCAGGTAGTCACACTTTCCGATATACCTCTCTCACTCAGAAAATGGCTCAAAGAAAAGATTATTATAGAGAATTAGACTAGGTTCAGCATACTGCTGGTTTAGCATCTTCTGCTATTTATCTTTTCTCAGCAAGCCATTTATAGTAGAAAGTTCATTTTAGAGACACGCTCAGACCGTACAAGGCTATCAAGCCGTGAGTCTAATGAATCTAGGCTAGCCCTGATAGTGCCGAAGTTAACTAGCAGGTTATGCAGGGTTTTTAGAATAGGTTCGTTTGAGGACGCAGTACGCCGACCAAAATGATTTTAAAACATCCTGAGAGGATGTTTTTTATCTTAAGCATAATCAGCGTATACTGAAATACATGAAACTTACCACCCTTAACCTTCAGGGTTTCGATTCCTGGAGTAAACGATTACCGGCTATTACTGACTACTTTAAAAATCAAAACCCCGATATTATTTTCTTACAAGAAGTGGTGTACTTGCCAGAAATATCACCGTATTCACAAGCACAACTCCTCAACCAATCGATTAAATACCTTTATGAATTCAATGCAATTAGCCGCCTACAAGTTGGCGTAGACTACCCAGTTTACCGCGAAGGTTCGACCATTATCTCGAAGCACCCTATTGTTAAGACGGATATCATTGTACTTAAGCAAGACGAGCGCGATGAGCATAATCGTATTCTGCAACTGGCTGATATTTTTATTAATGACTCAATCGTTAAAGTTGCCAATATTCACTTTTCAATTACCGATTACTTCGACCTAGCAACACCTCAACTTAAGGAAACGCTTGAAATATTAAAATCTCGTAATGAAACTCGCATACTTATGGGCGATTTTAATATTACGTTTCTTGAACAAACGGCCGAGCTGTGGCAAGACGAATATATCGCCTCAACCGACACACCGTACATCACCTTTTCGAAAATGAACAAACGCGTTGATTACGCGCTTATTCCAAAGTCATACAAGTTTAATTCTATCGAAGTTTCAGATGATTCATTATCCGATCACCGCGCAGTCACGGTAGAAATTAGCAAAAGCTAGTCGTCATCCCAAGCGGCGTCATCATACAGCCATCGCACTTCTCCGCCGTTACCTTCAACCGTATCGGCCGCAATCGCAACCGGTAATTGCCGTTTCAATCGAGCCTCTTTTAACGCATCTTGCTTAGAAGCACCCACGGCAAAAACAACCAACTCATCAACATACTCAAGCGCCTTCAAAGATAAAGAAATACGCTCGCTTGGTGGTTTTGGCGAATCATATACCGGCACAACCCACTCGTTTGCTGGTTCGGTAAACGCAATGTTACCAGGAAATAGCGAGAGTGTATGCCCATCTTCACCAACCCCGAGCCATACTAAATCGAACTCAATAATTTCTTCGTACGCTATCCGTTTTGCATAATCGCTAGCCGCCATAATCGTACTAAGCGAAGTATCGGGTATAATCCGTTTCACTGTTGAAATTTCCGGACTTTTTTCAAATACTTTCATAATTGCCCCGAAATTAGACTCTTTATGGTCAAGCGGTACCATTCGCTCGTCACCCATAATAACCGTCACCTTACTCCAATCGAGCGCATCACTAAAACCACTTACGAGCTTTTTATACGCCAGCATCGGTGAAGAACCGCCAGCTAATACCCAGCTAGCGTTTCCTCTTGCTTCGATGGCTAATTGTAATAATTCAACAGCGTTTTCTGCCGCCGCTTGGGCGACTTCATCGGCAGTATCGTAATTACGAATCTCTGTCATCTTATTTTGCGTACTCGATTGCTCGTGTTTCTCGAATCACGTTAATTTTAATGGTACCTGGGTACTGCATGGTGCTTTCAATTTTGTTGGCAATATCGCGCGCTAACTTTATAGCAGTCAGGTCATCAATATTTTCTGGACGCACCATAACTCGAACCTCACGGCCAGCACTAATTGCATATGATTTTTCAATACCAGGGAAACTATTCGCAATATTTTCAAGATCACGCATACGTTCCGAGAAGTTTTCTGCGCTAATATTACGTGCGCCCGGGCGCGCAGCCGACAATGCATCACACACACGAACAACTAATGCCTCAACGGTCGTTGCTTCAATATCATCGTGGTGCGCTTCAATGGCATGTACAATTTCATCGCTCATACCGTACTTACGTGCTAGCTCAGCGCCAATGTGGTGATGCTTACCCTCAACTTTGTGCGTTACTGCCTTGCCCACATCGTGGAGCAATGTAGCTGTTTTAGCGATTCGTACATCGGCACCAATTTCAGTCGCAATAAGCCCAGCCATATGCGCCATTTCGGTGCTGTGCATCAAAACGTTCTGGCCGTAACTTGTACGGAACTTTAGCTCACCAAGTAGGCAAATCATTTCTTTTGGAATTCCCACAACACCGACTTCACGGGCTGCATCTTCACCAGCACGAGTCACTTCTTTATCGATTTCTTTTTCAGCCTTCGCCACCACTTCTTCAATACGACCTGGGTGAATTCGGCCGTCTTTCATCAACATTTCAAGAGTTAAACGAGCTACTTGTCGGCGCAATGGGTCGAAACTCGATAAAATCACCATGCCAGGGGTATCATCCACCATAATGTCGACACCCGTTGCTCGTTGCAACGCCTGGATATTACGACCTTCTTTACCGATAATACGGCCCTTCATTTCATCATCAGTCAACTTCAAAGCTGTTACGGTACGCTCGGCAGTTACTTCACTACTCATGCGCTCCATGGCAGAAACAAGAATAAGCTGAGCTTTTTCTTCGGCGTTTTCGGTCGCTTCATTTTGCAACTTCACTACCAAACCGGTAAGGTCTTGTTTGATATCGCGCTCGGTCATTTCCATCAGCTTCTCGGCTGCTTCTTTTTTCTTCAAACCAGCAATTTTTTCAAGCTTCTCTTGTTGACGAGTACGAATTTCGCGAATCTCAGTTTTTAGCGATTCTACTTCGTCTTCCTGGGTTCGAAGCCCTTCAGCTCGGCGGTCGAGCTCATCAAGTTTTCGATCAAGACTTACTTCACGTTCAGCTAAACGATTTTCAGTTTTCTCCCAACCTTTGCGGCGTTCGTTCTCGTCTTTTTTTGTATCTTCTACGAGTTTTACTGCTTCGTCTTTAGCTTTTAGTACAATGTCAGACGCTTTATTTTTCGCATCAGCCAATACTTGGTCGGCTTTTCGCTTGCCACCTGTTCGTTTTTGCTTATCATAGGCAACTGTTCCACCCACACCAGCAAGAATCCCGATTATTGCGGCGATTATTCCTTCTATCATGTTGTTCCTTCCTCAGTAGCAGCCTGGCCAAGTGTTCGTCTTGGCAAAAGGTTATATCACAGGTTACCCTGAAAGTTTCAAAAATTTATTCAAAGTCCGTCAAAAAATACCCTAAAGGACTGTTTCTATTGTAGCCCTGCAATGCTTTACTACGCAAGTTTATTTACGTGGCGTAGTAATATTCGCTTCGCCGCCGTATTCAGGCAGCACAATCTTGTCAGATTCACCAGCAAGTAGTCGTTCAACGCCAACTTTTTCCCAATCGTTACCCGTTGCCCCAACAATAGGAATAGCTTCAGAGTAGGCAACAGTATTCAGCACAGTAATGCCAATGCGAAGGCCCGTAAAACTACCCGGGCCCTTATACGCCACCAAGCCGGTGAGGTCTTTCCATGTTTTCCCTTGCTCTTGAAGGGCATTTTGTATAAAGCCCAGTAAGCCATTCGCCAGGTCTCTATTCGCCTCCCATTCAGTAGTATAGCGAGTATCACCCTCTATAAGCACAAGGTAGCACGTAGGCGTTGAAGTGTTTAGCAGTAGAATCATAGTGCCGCTTGCAAATCCTCGGGTACATCAATCGTACGGATCGCTTCAGTCGGTGCTTGAAAACGAAGGCTATAACGATTTTCAGGCAGCGCACCCTCGACAATATCTGCCCACTCAATCACGGTCACTGTGGTTATATCATTTATCATTTCGCTGACTTCATTTGCTAAAATACCCGGATCAGTTAATCGGTAAAAGTCATAATGCACTAGTTGCAACCCATCGCGGGCATCGTACACCCGACTAATGGTAAAACTAGGGCTTTGTACAGCTTCTTCAATGCCGAGCCCAATAGCTAACCCTTTTACAAATGTAGTTTTGCCCGCACCAACATCACCAATTAATTCAAATACTTCACCACCTTTAAGCGATCGGCCAATCTGTTCGCCGTATAGTTTCATCGCTTCTCTGGTTTTTACCTCTATAATCATCTTGAAATATTATAGCACCATAACCTAGTACTTTTATGCTCATTACTTTATAGTAGAGCGTAACCATTATGCGCATTTCCGATACTATCCTGGAAACGTTGCTTGGGCGGGCAAAACTTGTAACTCCTGAGCAGTTATCTACCTTAAAAGAAGAGGCGGATCGTTCAAAGCGCCCTTTGCAAGAGGTCGTTTTAGATCAACATATCGCTGATGAAAAGACGATAGTCAAAGCTTTTTCTGAATACGCCGATGTGCCCTTTGTTGAAATCAACCCCCAGACTGTTCCAAGCGAAACATTAAAACTGATCCCTGAACGGGTTGCTCGCCAATACATGGCGGTTCTATTTAACGTTGATGGTGATGGTGTTCGCCACCTTGCTATGGAAGACCCTGACGATGTTCAGGCTATTAACTTTATTCAAAAAGAAATTGGTACAAACTCACGCATATATATTGCAACGAAAGACAATATTCTTGCGGTTCTAGACATGTACCGCGGCGATGTGAACAAAGAGCTTAATGAAGTTATTGAAGTTCAACGCGAAAACGAAGAAGCAACAACAAACGATTCCGGTGAACAGGAT
Organism: uncultured Candidatus Saccharibacteria bacterium; assembly: GCA_964523145.1. Lineage (GTDB taxonomy): Bacteria > Patescibacteriota > Saccharimonadia > Saccharimonadales > Saccharimonadaceae > Microsaccharimonas. The sequence goes on from CAZFYB010000006.1 coordinate 43,259, forward strand.
ATTTCTGAAGATTCACCAATTGCCCAAACAGTAAACCTGCTTCTTGAATACGCCATTCGTTCTCACGCCAGCGATGTTCATATTGAGCCTCGTGAAGAGTACGTACAGGTGCGTTACCGAATCGATGGTGTCCTGAAAGAAGTGAACCGTTTGCCACGAAATGTATTGGGCGCCCTTATTAGCCGTATCAAGATTCTTGCAAACCTAAAAATTGACGAACGTCGTGTACCACAAGATGGTCGTTTCAAGATTACTGTCGGTGGGCGTCAGTATGCTCTTCGTGTCAGTTCATTGCCAATTGTCGATGGCGAGAAGGTCGTTATGCGTATTCTCGATGAATCCAACCAAGCAGTTTCACTTGAGCAATTAGGGTATTGGGGTAAAGCCATGGAAGACATCTTGCGCGAAATGAAACAACCCGATGGGATCGTCCTCGTTACCGGGCCTACCGGTAGTGGTAAGTCCACCAGTTTGTTTAGTATCTTAACCATGCTTAATAAACCAAATGTTAATATCTCTACTATCGAAGATCCGGTTGAGTATAAGATTCTTGGCGTGAACCAGACCCAGACCAACATGAAAGCCGGCATGACCTTTGCTAACGGCCTTCGCGCCTTGCTCCGTCAAGACCCTAATATCATTATGATTGGTGAGGTCCGTGACGGCGAAACCGCTAACCTGGCAATCCAGGCTGCACTTACCGGGCACATGGTGTTTAGTACGCTGCACACCAACAATGCGGCAACCACCCTTCCTCGTTTACTCGACATGGGCATCGAGCCATTCCTTATCGCCAGTACCGTCCGTGCCGTCATTGGGCAAAGGCTAGTACGACGACTCCACCGTGAATCACGCCAGAACTATGTTCCAACCGAAGACGAAAAAGCATCACTCATTAAACTCTTTAACCTTCGCGAAGGTGAAGATTTCAAAATCATTCATGAACTTGAAAAACAAGCGGCCGCTGCTGGCTTAGGTGGCGATACTCCGCTGAGTACTGACGAAAACGGCATTAAATCACTATGGCGCGCCAACCGTAACTTTAATGAAGATGACGTCCAAGAGGGATACAGGGGTCGAATTGGTGTCTACGAAGTGCTCGCCAACTCTGATACTGTACAAAAACTTATTATGGCCCATGCCACTAGTAGCCAGATTCAAGAACAAGCGATCAAAGAGGGCATGATAACCATGCAAATCGATGGTTTAATTAAGGCGCTGCGCGGCGAAACAACAATCGAAGAAGTCCTTCGTGTGAGTCGAGACTAATATGACACGATTTTCTTATACTGCCTCTGATGATCAGCATAATGTCGTTAAAGGTCAAACCGAACTTCCCGACCGTTCATCAGTTATTGCTGCACTTGCAAAACAGAACCTTCGCCCGATCAGCATTAAACAGCTAAAAGACAAAAAGGGCTCATTTGATTTCAACCACTTGTTCGAACCTTCTAAAGTAAAGCAAGACCACCTCGTAGCCTTTACGCGTCAGCTAAGTGCCATGGTGGGCGCTGGAGTACCACTATTAAGGTCGCTGAGCTCACTCGAAAAGCACGCAGAGGACCAAGCCCTTAAAAAGATCCTGGGAACTGTCGTGAAAGATGTTGAAGGTGGTATGACGCTTGGTGATGCCCTCAATAAGCATCCTTCTACTTTTAATGATATTTATGTAAACATGGTGCGTGCCGGTGAAGCAGCCGGTATTCTTGACGACATTCTAAAACGCCTCGCAGCTCAACAGGAAAAAAGCTCAGCCATTCGCAAAAAAGTAAAAAGCGCTATGACCTACCCTATGGTACTAGTCATTATTACCGTTGGTGCTTTCTTTGGACTAATGATTTTCGTTATCCCGCAAATTGGTAAAATTCTTACCGACCTAGGTGGCCCTGATGCAGAACTCCCAGGCATCACCCTCTTCATGCTTGGCATCAGCCACATTATCACCACCTATTGGTACATAGTATTCCCTATTATCGGCGGTACTGTTTTTGCCTTTATCCGCTATATTAAAACGCCACGAGGTAAACGACAATTCCACACCCTCATCCTTAAAGTGCCGGGTATTAGTACTATTGTTAAAAAGATTACTATTGCTCGATTTGCCCGTACCTTTTCGGCGCTTATGGGTGCCGGTGTTGCCGTACTTGAGTCATTGAACGTATCCTCAAGAGCTGTGGGTAATGTTTTATATGAAGAAGCTATCAAAAACGCCGCTAAAGAAGTAAAGAATGGTAAATCACTCGCTGCAACCATTGATAATAATCCACTATTCCCTTCTATTGTTGCGCAGATGCTCGCGGTTGGTGAAGAAACAGGACAAACTGATACTGTATTAATTAAGGTTGCTGAATTTTACGAAGAAGAAGTCGACCTGGCGATTGAAGGTATTAGCTCTATTATCGAGCCAGCCATGATTGTGGTGATGGGTGGAATGGTAGGACTTATCGCCGCAAGTGTGATGCTCCCGATTTCACAATTGTCTTCAAATATCCAGTAAAGCTCCCGTTGTTATTGCGCTCATGCTATAATACGGAGGTAATTTCATTCGTGGGCATATGTCAAAATTCTTCTATAAAGATAAACCAATTATCGGTCTGGATGTCAGTAGTACTGGCATTAAACTCATGTCTGTCGATTCAAAACGATGGCTTGTTAACGGATATGGTTCCCTCGATCTCGACCCACTTAAAGTAAAAGAAGCTCTTGAAAACGAAGAGTCAACCTATCTTACTGATAACATTAAGCTGTTAAAAGAAAAAAATATTATCGGCACCCTACCTAGTAACAGGGTAGCTATTGCTATTCCTACCGCTCGTAGTTACACCCGCACCTTTACTCTGCCTTCTTCGGCCGAAAAATCTCTCGATGAAGCGGTTATTCTTGAGGCAGAACAATATATTCCCATTCCCTCTTCAACACTGTATATCGATTACCAAATTGTTGAACGACAACGTAAAACAATCACCGTACTTATGAGTGCGGTTTCAAAAGTTATCGTTGATAATATTACCCGAAGCGCCGAAGCCGCTGGTTTACAGCCCGTTCTTATCGAACCAAGCATTACCTCAGTTGGTCGACTCCTTACAAACACCGAAGACGGCTCACTTCCTACAGCAGTCGTTGATATCGGCCCAGCAAGTACCGACATCGCTATTCTTGATCGTGGAGCGATCCGCGTTACCGGCGGATTGGCCGTTGGTGGAAACACTTTCACTTTAGATATCGCTAAAAAGCTTAATGTTGCGCTTGAAAATGCCCATCAGTTAAAGGTTCTTAATGGGCTCAGCGCTGGACCACGCCAACAAAAACTTCGTGAAGCGTTAACACCAAGCCTTGAACGTATATTGTCTGAAACGAAAAAAGTTATGCGTTATTACAACGAACGAATTAGCTCAGAACGAAAAATAGAGCAGCTATTAGTTGTAGGCGGTGGTAGTAATATGCCTGGTATCGGCGAATTCTTTACCGATAGCCTGGTTATGCCCGCCCGTGTAGCAAGCCCATGGCAAAAACTTGATTTTGGTAAACTCCAAGAACCGCCAAAACAATTCCGCTCTCGTTACTTAACGGTCGCTGGTATTGCAAGCGTTCAACCGGGGAATATTTGGAAATGATAAATTTACTCGCAACCAATAAAAAGAATGAAATACGCGCAGCACGTAATAACGTATTACTTATGCGCTATATCTGGATGTTGATTTTGGCAATTGTATTTATACTAAGCGTGTTATATGTTTCTTATAACGTCCTTGCGCAAACAAAAGCGAACAACGACATACTTATCGAATCAAATGATACCAAGGCTGGTGTATATAGCACCACCAAGGCTCAAGTTGACAGTTTAAGCTCTAGCCTTTCTGAGACAAAAACTATACTTGATCAAGAAATATTGTATTCTAAAGTACTCGTTAAACTTGGCCAACAAATGCCTCCGGGAACTATTATCGATACACTTACATTAAACCAAGCTGCGTTTGCGGGCACCCCTGTCAGTGTCAAGGTATACGCAAAAACCTCAAATGATGTCGTGACGCTTCGCTCGCAATTCCAGTCTTCGCCCCTCTTTAGTTCTGTTAACTTCCAATCTGTTGTTGAAAACGGTGGCGGTATCGAAGGCTACCCTGTCAGCATCGATATGACACTTACACTAAATAAGGCGGCGGCACGATAATGGCTCAAAAATCATTTAAACCACAAAACCTAAAAGGTATCCTCGTATTTATTCTCATTCTCGTACTGGTTGGTGGTGGCGCACTATTTTACTTTGGCTTAAAAGAAGTGCGTACGTTCGCTATTGAAGTAAGCCACTCGAGCTCAGACGCCGAAGCGAGTGGTCAACAAATCCAAGCATTACAAGCCCTCAAAGGTCAGCTTGCAGAAAGTGAAGCACTAGTTGCAAAGGCGAACATGCTTCTCGCTTCACCCGAGACGTATCAAACCCAAGCTCTCAGTGATGTACGTACGTATGCTGCGGCCAGTGGTATCACTATCGAAAAGATCGACTTTAGCGAAGTAACCCCTGGTGTTGATAGAGGTATGGTCGTAGCACTTGCCGAACCGGTATCGTATGCAAAATTAATTATTTTCCTTGATGCCATTGAAGGTAATATTCCAAAAATGCAGGTTACCAGCCTATCTCTTAGCCACCTATCGGGCGGAAGCGCCGATTCAGTTGAAGTAGGTGATATTAACATAACAATTGCGACAAGGTAGAACTATGGAAAAGAAATCATCTATGAATAAACTTTCTAAACCTATCGGAGCACTGTTTCGCAGGTTTCACCTTACCCTTTTCTTCGTGCTTATCGTTGCCTGTCTTGCAAGCGCAGTACTGCTTATAAACAATACACTCGATACAACTGCTGAAGAGCGTGGGTACGTTTCACCAATTAACGCGGGGACAATCGACCAAGCCACTCTTGAGCGTGTTCAGCAGCTTCACACGAGCGCTGATGATACTTCTTTTCCCGATATCCCTGAAGGTCGCACCAATCCCTTTGGTGAGTAAACAGTAGTAGCGACAGTTCGCAAAAAAGCTTATACTATATACATAATGCTCATCCTAGGAACACGATTAAGCAATACCCCTGTCATGAGCCTCCAAACTGGTGGGCGATTAGCCAGCACGCAAAAGCCAATTATTGACCCGGGTACCTTAAAAATCATTGCTTATGAAGTTGAAGGGGCTTTACTGAGTGAACGCCCAGCACTTCTCCGTACTGCTGATATTCGCGAATTTGGTCGCATTGGCATGATTATTAATAGCAATGACGAAATTATAGGTTTACATGATGTTATTAAAATCGAAAAACTCTATGACCTTGGGTTCCCACTCATTGGTATGACAGTTGTTGACGATCAAAAACACCGCCTCGGTAAAGTCGAGGATTATACCGTTGATACCAGTAGTTTTGTTATTCAACAGCTCACGGTAAAAAGAGGGTTCTTAAAAGGTTTAACGGATACCGGATTACTTATCAGCCGCACCCAAATTCTTGAAATTAATGATGATACTATCGTGGTGAAATCACCCACTAAAAAGAGTGCCGAGCCTATCATGCAGGCTACTCGAACTGAATTTGTGAATCCGTTTCGTTCCCCTCAACCACAGACAGAACAAAAATCTTAGGTATTTTGCTGTTCTTGATACAAAGCTATAGCTTCTTTAATATCGTCATAGTTGAAGCCTTGTCGTGCTAAATACGCGATAAGTTTTTGCTCATCAGGGTACCGACTCGCCTTTTTGGTAATAATTTTAATAATCTCCGAGTCATCAGTTCGCTCAGATTCTTGAATAAACCGTTCTACGATAGAATTTTCAACACCTTTAGCCCGAAGCTCAGCTTGTAATTTACGTTTACTGATACCTTTTCGCATTTGCCGGTTTTCAACCCAAAAACGCGTGAATTTTTCATCATCTACGTAACCTTTTTGAACGAGACGCTCAAAAACCCTATCAGTAAGGGCCTTTGATGCACCTTTTCGGATTGTGCCCATTTTCGTAGGGACATCGCGAGTTTTACGATAGAGGTACTGCCCCATTTCATGCAAACTACGAGGGCGCATAAGTGAATACTCAAGCGCCCTGGTGTAGAGCTTACCGAATTGGCTTTCTTCTTCGAGCTGAGTAAGTTCTTCTTCGGTATATTCGTTACCGGTTTTCACCCCTAGCTCTACAAGTTGCGTGATATCAAGTGAAAACCGATACTTTCCATCTACCGAAACGTTAACGCGATTTTTATCGCGGGCTTGAACGGAGATGGAGGTAATTTTCATACTTCAATGGAGCGCGTAATTTACGCTGCTTCTTCGGCAACCTTCTTACGAACCTTAGCTTCGATCTCTTCAAGGACCTTAGGGTTGGCAGATAGGTAGGTTTTGCTTGCTTCACGACCTTGGCCAATTTTTGCATCAGCGTAGTCGAACCATGCGCCACTTTTGCCAACAATACCATGCTGTACAGCGAGGTCGAGTACATCACCGGTACGCGAGATACCCTCGTTATACATGATATCGAATTCAGCAACACGGAAAGGAGGAGCAATCTTGTTTTTCACAATCTTGACCTTGGTTCTGTTACCGATTATATCTTCGCCTGATTTAATTTGCCCGGTACGGCGGATATCCATACGTACAGACGCGTAAAACTTTAAGGCATTACCACCAGTAGTGGTTTCTGGGTTACCAAACATAACACCAATTTTCATACGGATCTGATTAATAAAGATAACAATAGTATTACTTTTATTAATAATACCAGTTAATTTACGGAGTGCTTGGCTCATAAGGCGAGCTTGTAGACCCATGTGGCTATCACCCATTTCGCCGTCAATTTCAGCTTGTGGCACCAATGCCGCAACCGAGTCGATAACAACAAGGTCAACAGCGCTAGAGCGTACCAAAGTTTCAACAATCTCTAGGGCTTGTTCACCGTTATCTGGCTGTGCAACCAGGAGGTTATCGGTATCAACACCTAAGCGGCGTGCGTACGCAGGGTCAAGAGCATGCTCGGCATCAACGAAGGCTGCTGTGCCACCTTGTTTTTGAATTTCAGCAATCGCATGCAACGTTAGTGTTGTTTTACCTGATGATTCAGGACCATACACTTCAACAATGCGCCCTTTTGGATAACCACCACCAAGTGCAAGGTCGAGACCAAGTGTACCACTACTGATCAATTCAACATCAACAGTTTGCGTATCACCTAATCGGCGAATTGCACCATCGCCAAATTGTTTATTAATTTGCTCTTGTGCTAGGCCTAATGCCTTTAATTTGCCTTCGTTAACTGGTGAACCTGTAGTTTTCGCACCAGCATCAGACTTGTCAGCTTTCTTGGTCGCCATATATTTTCCCTCACTTAATCTATATATCTATTATACGCACGCGAATCTTAATTTGCTATAATCTATAGAGATGAAATACTCACGTGGATTTACCGTTATAGAACTGCTCATCGTTGTCGTCCTTATAGGAGCCGCCAGCGTACTGTTTTTTGTACAAAAAAATAATGTTGAAATTGCCGCACGCGACAACGAACGTAAAACAGCAATCAATGCTATGTACTACGGGTTAGAAGAGGTGTACTTTAAGGCGAATAACTATTACCCCCGTACACTGACCGCCGAAACCCTCCCCTCTGTTGACCCAGAATTATTCAACGACCCAAGTGGAGTAGCGATTGGTGAACGCGATAGTAACTATACCTACGAAGCTACTAACTGCGAAGCTGACGCCTGCCAAAGCTATACCTTACGCACAACTCTTGAGAACGAAGACGATTTTATCAAAAAGAATCGCGACTAGTCTTCGCCGACCGGTCGGCCATTCTTAAATGCCTCAACAGCATTGTTAAGTTCTGAAATATGTTCCTTAGGGCTCGCTACATACGTAAAACGATAGGTAGTTTCATCACCCTCGGTGCTGAGGCGTATATCACCGTAATTAAAAATATGCTGAAGTATACCATGTTGCGTATAACTGGCATCTTCAATATTCGTTAGGCTGACCGTTTGCTCTAAGCGCGAGAATAGGCTGTACTGTATTTCCTGGATCACACTCTCATTCGTAAGGAAAAACTTATTATTAACATACACATAATAGGCAACGAACATTCCCAAAGCGACAATAGCACTGAATAATAGTAACGGACCGGCCATAACAGCTGGGTCAGCTACCACGCCCGAAAGTGCAAACATTACCGCAAATTCTGAATAGTTGATAAGTAACGCAAGTGCAAGTGCGATTAAAATCGAACCTATACCTAACGGTATCACCAATCCAATTGGGTGCCGGCGAACCGCGCTAATAATATACTCACCATCACTTAAATTAAGCATCGGATACGCCTTCTTAGACTGCTCGTGGCGCTCTTTAGCTGCTGGCGTAACAATAGGCTTCTCTGGGCTTACTGCGCGCGATACATGCACTACAGGTGGTTTTACGGGCTCAGACTTGGGTGGATGTGCATACAGGGGTCGCCCTTCAGCATCATAGGCAACAGGTTGTGGGTCATTATTCATTAGTACAGTATAGCAATTATTCTGCTGGTTCGCTTGGTGTTTTACCGAGGTGTGTATAGGCGCGAATGGTGGCTTTTCGCCCCCTTGGGGTACGTTCGAGTAATCCGATTTGTAACAAATACGGCTCGTAAAAATCTTCAATGGTACTTGCTTCATCACCAGTTAAGGCAGCCAGCGTATTAAGCCCTACCGGGTTTACCCCATACATATCAATCATTCGATGAAGAAGGTTTCTGTCGCCCGCGTCTAACCCAAGTTCATCCACTTCTAAAAGCATTAAAGCCTTGGTTGCAATCACGGTGTCAATAATTCCGTCACCATTTACATCAGCGTAATCACGAACTCGTTTTAATAAACGATTAGCGATACGAGGCGTTAAACGAGCGCGGGTTGATAACATATCGGCCGCGTCCTCATTAATAGTAGTACCTAGAATTGTTGAGGCTCGCTTAATAATGCTACCAATCTCATCGGGTGCATAGAATTCAAGCCGGTAGATATGGCCAAAGCGGTCGCGGAGTGGGGCGGCCAAGGCACCTGTACGTGTAGTCGCGCCAATAATCGTAAACTTCGGCAAATCCAGCCGAACGCTACGAGCAGCTGGCCCTTTACCAATCATAATATCAAGTTTGTAATCTTCCATAGCCGCATATAGCACCTCTTCAACCGTGCGACTCAAGCGATGGATCTCGTCAATAAATAAAATGTCACCATCTTGTAGGCTGGTCAGAATACTTGCTAAATCACCGGCTCGTTCGATAGCCGGACCAGCAGTCACCCGAATACTCGCGTTCATTTCATTCGCAATCACGGTTGCCATAGTCGTCTTACCTAACCCGGGAGGCCCGTACAACAAAATGTGATCAAGCGGCTCGCTCCGCTTTTGTGCGGCATCAATAGCAAGCTTTAAATTAGTCTTTAAACGTTCTTGGCCTACGTATTCCTCAAACGAACGGGGACGAAGAGTAATCTCAATGATTTGTTCATCATTATCTTCATCGTGGTTACTCGTATCAACAATGCGTTCAATCGCCATATTATCCCCTTAGCGCAATCGTTACGCGCTCGGCAGTTGGTATATCTTTTGGTACATTTTCAAGGGCTGCGCTGGCATCATTAAGTGAGTAACCGAGCGCCATCAATGCTTCAAGTGCTTCGTCACCGGCTGAGGTTGTAGTGACGCCACTTACCTGCGCAACGTTCACTGCCAAGCCAACCTTATCAGATAAGTCTACAACTACCCTTTCAGCGATCTTCTTACCTACGCCGCTCGCTTTAGATACAAAGCCGCTATCGCCACTCGCAATAGCGTTACGCACTTGCTCGCTTTCACCCACCGATAAAATAGCCAATGCCGCCTTCGGCCCCACGCCTTGCACGGTAATAAGAAGTTCAAAAAGCTTTTTCGCTGCTAATGAAGAGAATCCAAATAAATCTTGTGACTGTTCACGAATATGGTGATACGTATAAAATTTAACCGGCTCACCCAAAAGTGCACGATCAAAATCACCCGCCGCGACCTGTACTTCGTAGCCCACATCATGGACGTCAACAATAACAGAACTAGCGAATTTTTCGGCAACTACCCCGTAAACGTGTGCAATCATATATTTGTATTATCTCACACCTAGCGTATCTGAACTACCTAAACTAATTCGTGCTAATAATTCATGGTAACGTTATATTGTTTTTCTATAGTTGATATATGAAAGCAACAACTATAGAACGTACAAATGGCTACTACCGAACACGGATATTTTCGTTGCGGCGAACAAGGCTTTTTTACAGCAATAATGAACGGGCTTTTGTGATTATGCAACTTCAGCAGCTCCTCGCAGCTCGCTCTATTCTTGAAGAACCATCGGGTGCCCATAGCCTTGCGCACCATATTGATTTACTGGCATTCTCGGTTTCCGAAAAAGGAATTGAGCTACTCACCTATGCAATTGCCGAAACTTCTTTACGACAACTCGTTACTTTACTCAGTGATCGACTTTCGCAATATCAATCCGAATACCCCCGTTCGCATGTTTTGCCGGCCGAGCCAATCATTTCAACCCAAAAACTGCATGGCGAACACGAAGCTTTACGCATATCTGTTGAAATTCATCAACTCCATAGTGACTGGGAGTACGATCGGTATTCAAGTATTGGGTTTTACTTACACGACAGGCGCGGCGATTGGATGAAAGTATGGCGGCTCGCAAATCTTTTCAACAATGAACCAGAGCTCTACCGAACGTTATTGATACAACACAAAGCTCCGGCACTCGACACGCCGAAAAAATATAAGTTAGCGTTTTAGCGCATCATGAAAGCGTGGGTAATTGCAGCGGCAAGCGCATCGGCACAATCATCTGGCTTAGGAACTTCCGATAACCCAAGTTGTAAACGAACCATTTCTTGAACCTGTTTTTTATCTGCTTTTCCATATCCAGTTAGTGTTTGTTTAATTTGCGGTGGCGTATATTCGGCAATAGTAACGCCGTGTTGTTTTGCCACGAGTATCGCAACCCCACGCGCTTCAGCAACGGTCATAGCGGTCGTAATATTTTTCGAAAAGAATAGCTTTTCAATTGAACATATTTCAGGCTTAGTTGTGGAAATAATTTCTGTAAGGCTATTAAAGATATCTTCAAGCCGTACATCATGGGCTGTATTGGCGGGTGTAGTAATTACCCCGGCATCAACCATCGTAATTTTTTGGCCATCAACATCAATAACGCCGAAACCAAGAATGCCAGTGCCTGGGTCGATACCTATGATTCTCATACCTTTAGTATAGGTTAGTTAGCCGAGCGAACAAACTTTGATTTAATATGTGCAATGAGTCGCTTAAGTTCATCGCGCCATTCCCACACTGCGTAGCTCAGCGCTAGCAATAGCACGCCGGCAATAGCTGCCCATATATACCAGTGCGTGCCCCCTTGTTGGGTGCTTGCACCTTTTACCGCATGCTCCGCATTTGTCATCGCTTTAATATTTCGACAACGGTTTGTTTCTGGATTACGTTCTTGACCTTCTTTACACGGCGTTTGGGTAGTAGCCGAGGCAATTGCCCGGCAACGACCAGTTTCCGGGTTGCGTTCTTGATCAGCTTTGCATAGTGCTGGGCTCGTTGAACTTGAAGCTTCAATCAATCGACAACGGTTTGTTTCCGAGCTACGGTATTGATTAGCTGCACAGGGTTTTAATGTACTTGCCGTTTCTGTCTCGGTATCTTCATTAGCCACTTCAGATACAAGACCCGAAGCACTGTTTGCCATCCCAGGCGTTAAAACATCCGTATACTGCCATGTACCATCAATAAGCGCCCATGATTCAGCTTCGGGTGGGGAAGTATAGACTATATCAGCAACCATCAAAGCATTATGAATAGAAACAAGCGCAACTCGACTACTTGAGTTAAGAAGACTATAAGGTAAATCGGCATTAGTAAAAGTAACGTACTCACCGGCTTTTATACTTATGCCAGCAGGAAAATGAATGGTTTTTTCAAGCGAAGTCCCAACCAGTAGTTGATAATTCTCAAGTAAAATATCACTTTCTGTATTTAGGTTGTATATCTCAATAAACTCATTACCCGTGTCGCTGCCTGCTGCATTCGGTAGTATTTCAGTTATAACCGGGTGTAATGGAATTGGCGTAGGCTCGTAGTACTCTGGTGGCTCTTGAGGGGCGGTCATACGCTTATCAAATTGCGTCACAGTAAAACCTGTGTACAGCTCTTTCTCCCAATCGGCCGAAGAATTCGTATCAAAATAGATACTATCTATCGATAGTCTCGACCATACCTGAGTAGAAGCTAAACTACTCGCCCAGGAAAAAGTATCAACAATCAGCCCTTCGGAGTTTAACAGCGAAATACTATCATTACTCGCAACAATACTACCACTCGATTGATTCGTTGGTTCATAGACGGCGGCAAAGCTATCTGGTTCAAAGTGTGAACCCATAACTGCAGAAGCAATTGTAACTTGGCTATACGCCGGTAAAAACCATATTTCATTTGGGATTATTGATTCAAAACACGAAAATAGTACGAGCGATTTATTCTGCAAACACCAGCCGGTCATATCGACATCAACTGAAGAATTATTATGAATAACGATGAATTCATCGAGCGGGCTTTCAGTGCTGCCTGCCCGAATTTGTGTAATAAGTACTAATGGTGCTGAAGAAGCGTGCGTAGGGGTTACGCACGCACTACCCGCGAGAACCACCAAACCCAAAAATAGTCCACGACATTTCTTCAGCATATTCTCAGTATACTGATAGAATCTTAACTAGTTATGGAATAAAAACTGATTATTCTTCGTTATCTGGAAGTTCAGCATTAGTGTGCACATTTGTCACATCGTCAAGCTCATCAAGCGCATCGAGCACTTTCAAAACCTTATCTGCAAGTTCAGCAGTCTCAACTGGAATTGAAGAGTTTGGAACATACTGTAATTCAGCACTCGTCACTGTTAAGCCAGCTTCAGCAATAGCCGTCCGTACTTTTGCTAAATCTTTTTGGTCCGTGTAGACAATCAGTTCATCACCTTCTTCAACCGCATCTTCAGCACCAGCATCAAGAACAGCCAATAATGCATCCTCGCCTGTCGCTGCTACATTAATCACACCCTTACGAGTAAACTGAAATGCTACACTTCCGGCATCAGCAATCCGGCCGCCGTTTTTCGTCAGTGCAGTGCGAACATCTGGGAATGTCCGGTTTTTATTATCAGTCGCCACCTCAATAATGATCCCAACCCCGCCAGGTCCCATACCTTCGTAGGTCACTTCTTCAAGTACTGCAGCGTTTTTATCAGACACACGGTCGATGGCGCGTTGAATATTTGCCACTGGCATATTCGCTTGCTTCGCTTTTTCAATCGCCATCGCTAAAGCTGAATTCATAGAAGGGTCAGCACCCGAACGAGCCGCAATCGCAATCTGGTTCCCAATTTTGGTAAAAACTGCACCACGCTTAGCGTCTTTAGCGCCTTTTTCGCGTTTGATAGTTGACCACTTACTGTGTCCTGACATAAAGAAAACTCCGTTTATTTTGCAGATCGATTTTCTTTATTATAACAGATACAAGGGAGCTTTTAAAGGTAGCGCGTACTCCCAAAAGGTATCTTCTGGTTCACGTAAATCCCGGTTGATAATGTGTCGGCCGAGTGGATTGTGCGTTCACCAAACCGCGAGTTGATGCCGTCTAT
>CAZFYB010000006.1:56997-70452 GCA_964523145.1 uncultured Candidatus Saccharibacteria bacterium
CATCGACTACTTGGCGTTCACGAATAATCTGGTCGGCAAACAAACTTACCTGACTGTCCTCGCCAGGGGCGAGTTCGTAGCAATGCACCCCTATTTCGCGTATTCGGTCTGGGGCTTTTTGGAATAACTGCAATGCCTGAGCGTAAATTGCTTGGTCGCTAAAGAAGGGGAGGGGAGTGAGGCGACTGGCATGCCAGTATTCGCGGTCGAGTGTTTTTGCATAGACATACACTCCCCTGGCCGATAATTTTTGCGCCCGTAGGCGACTGCCCACCGACTCACATAAATGGTGCAACCTTTGGGTCACTTCATCATGCGTTAAATCAAACCGTTCCAACACATACTGCCGACCGACTCGCCCAATTTGCGTAGCCACATCATCGACCTCCCATCCCCTTAAACGCTTATACCACCATTCACCAACCACACTTTTAAATACCACCTTATGGAGCGTGGTCGTATTAGCAGCCAAAAACTCCAGTGGGGTATAGATACCAATACTATTAAGCCGGTGTTCGTTGCGTGATGCAATGCCCGTTAAATCTGTTAATTTCAAGCTCCCGAGCACCGACTCAATATTTTCAGACGTTATAACATCAAGTCCGTCCGGCTTATGCAGGCCTGCGGCTGTCTTTGCTAAAAATCGATTGGTTGAAATACCCACGTTACAACGCATCCATACGCCAATTTCATCTTTTAGGCGTTGCTTGATTTCGTTACCTACGTCTACTAAATCGCGCCCCGCAATATCAATACTGGTATCGTGAAAATCAATAACCCCCTCATCAATACTTTTCATTGTTACATGCGCCGAATAATCGCGCATGATATCAAGCAACTTATGGTACACATAGCGATACTTCGAAGGGTCACTTTCAAGGGCAATAATATCTGGGCACAGCAGCCGAGCTTCTTTTAGTTTCATGCCCACCTTCACCCCTTTTGCTTTCGCTTCATAGCTCGCCGTCACAATTGCCGTATGCTCAGTTCGCCGATTCACAATCGCCACTGGCTTGCCCCGAAGCATTGGTCGGGCCTGCTGTTCAACGGTTGCAAAACAACTATTTAAATCAATATGCATAATCAACGGCCGCTCTGGGTTAAACGTGCTGAAATCATTCATAGTGATCCGCCTCCATTTTCAGGTGCCATGTCAGCCGTTCACTATCAAATTCGAGTCGGTAATCAGTACCGCCATCAGTCACATCAAACATATGAATCGTTTTTAAGCCGCGGGGCAGGGGATGGCGCAATCCGAGTTCAGTCACCTTCACCTCTCGCCCATTCGCCCGCTTAAAAAGCACCGGTTTACACGGGTGGTGCCCGGGCCCAAAGGTTGCTAGCACTCGGACAGGTTCGTTCAAAAAAGTTTCGTCATTCATCGTTAAGATTCTCGTTTAAAAATATTCGAGAAACGGCTTGAATTGTTCGCCCGTACATCCCCTGCCCGTTTCAAGCAATTAGGAGTCCGAAGACGATGAATGGACCGATCGCGAGGGACGCTTTGCCGTGAGGCCAGTGAGTATCGCGTGGATGTATTTATTATACCCTTTCGCGTTGTTTATAAAAAGCGGTTATAATAGAGCTAATGGACAACGACCTCAAATCCCTCCGCAAACATATCGAAAGCAATCAAATTAAGATTGCCGACCTTCGCCAACAAGCGCAGGGACAACGCGTACAGAATGAGAATACTTCTGAAAATAACCAATTCTACTTACAGCAGGCTGAAGTTATCGACCACCAAGCCCGAGAACTCGAAGACGAGAACGAACAACTTGAAAATCACTACCGAGAGCTTGAAGCAAAAATAGCTACCCTACAAAATGAGCGCGATACATTAGCCCGTGAATCTGGTGAAAAAATAACCCAGCTCGATAACGAACTAACTCGCCTTCGCGGAAGCATAGTTTAACAGCGGCCAGCACTAGCCACTTATCCAATCTCTCCAGAAGCCACTAGAATAATATCCAACCCCATCTGCCACAAAAACAGAGCCGGATAATATTGCTCCACATATAAAGTTCTGTCGATTGAGTCCAAGCCAATTTACGCCGCCCGTATATTCCTGTACACCACCACTACCTGTAGCGTACAATCGCTTTCCACTCTTTGATATAGCTGCTATAGCAAAATCATAAGGTGAACTCGTACGGCAGGGAATAAGATTATGCGACACATCAGGCGAAATTACATATGCGCTCTTAGTTGCAGCAAGCCCAAGTGTACTTAGTTCATTGTCTGTATCGGGATACCGCCCCTTATCGGCTGCAAATAATGAAGCTTTTTTCGCATAACTATTTAAATCCGAAGAAACCGCAGCATCATATGCGCGGTTTTGAATTCCTGTGTAGGAAATTATCGTTATTGCGGCCAAGATAGCGATGACAACAATTACGATGAGTAATTCAACAATAGTAAAGCCGGATTGTTTACGAATTACCCACATTGGTTTTAAGTATAAACGAAATCACCAAAGAGGACAAATGAACTACTCTCGGATCAACCCCTAGAAAAACCTCTTAAAGTTTGCTAGAATCATCCCTGTACCATTACACGGCAGCGTAGCTCAGTTGGTTAGAGCGCGAGACTCATAAGCTCGAGGTCACAGGTTCAATTCCTGTCGCTGCTACCAAGAAAAACCCCGCATCACTCGATGGGGGCTTTTTCTTTCCACTTATGCTTTGGCAACATCACTTTTCGTGCTCTAATAAAAACATGAATGATATATGAGAGATCCCGGGTATTGTCTTTAAAGAATTCAGCGAAAATCGAAACATCGAGCTACATAATGAGGCGATACGGGTCTGCAGTATGGATCACAGGCTTTGGTTGCGACTTGATGAAAAGCACCAGTTTCAACAGTCACATCTTGACGTTATTTGGTCGGCAGGCCGTTCACAAGAAGGGTTAGATGTAGCTACACGTGAACCATTTGATAGTAATTTTAGAAACTTAGCCGGTATTAGTGCTGGACGTAGTTGGAATGGATTCGAATATGAACAGTCTGTATCATTTAGGCAGAATACTGAGGACTTTCATCTATCCAACCCGCACGATGGTGAATCAATTATCTATGGGTTATATCTAAGTGCAGAACTTGCGCGGCGAAGTTTTATTACGCTGCATTTTAGTGAGTTCGATACTAAAGCTTATACACCCAAAGAACTTGGTCTTTAACTAATTAATCTAGAGCAGGGGAGTGGCACTAAAAAAAGAGGGGAGTGGTACTTCCCTCTTATTATCCCCTATTTCAGGTGTATTAAAATCGTGAAACGATTGATGCGCGGCGGGTTACAAAATCTCGCAACTCATCGTTTGATCGTGGTCGGTCCCAAGTTGCTAGTTCTAAAACTTCGCTCATTGTAACTGGTTCGATGGTAGCTTCTGATGATTCCATAGTGGTTGTTTGCCTTTTGTTTGTTTTTGTTGCTTTATGTATGTATATTAGCATAAACGTGATGATAAGTCAATACCTATGCACTACATCCTTTGACGCCCCCGTTACGGTTATGGTATAAATAAGAAAGAGGAATACTAAAAACAAAAAATTATGGACATCGCTTCATCCCTCGCTGTTGTCGCCCTTGCGGCGCTCATTCACGCCAGCTTTCAACTGAGCGTGAGCGTACTTACATTGCTAAGCGGCCATGCGATTGGTGCTAAAAAATCACAAGCTCGTATTTTACGGCTGACTTTCGGCTATATTACGGGTGCAGCGGTTATGACCCTGCTGTTGCTCTCCTTCGTTTCCCTCCTGTTTCTTCACCTTTTCGGCTCTCACACCCCACTTATCGTATGGGCAATTGTGTGTGGCCTCGTGCTCGGCATTGGCATTGCAGTGTGGCTGTTTTATTACCGCAAAGAACAAGGCACTAAGCTTTGGATCCCTCGTTCATTTGCCCGCCACCTTACCGAACGAAGCAAAGCAACACACTACAGCAGCGAAGCATTTAGCCTCGGCCTCACCAGCGTTATAAGTGAACTACTGTTCGTTATTCCTTCAATGGCAATTAGCGCGCTCGTATTACTAGAACTCCCCGCTGAATGGCAACTTATTGGTATCGCAATTTACACGCTTATTTCACTTATGGGATTGCTGATTGTATGGGCATTAGTCGGCGGCGGTACATCGCTGAGCGTTATTCAAAAATGGCGCGAAACTAACAAGCGATTTTTACAATTTGCCGGCGGAAGCGCATTAGTCGCCCTTGGGTTCTTTGTATATGTTAGTAAGATTCTTGCCGAAGCATCGGGAGCGCTGTAATGAGTGCGGGTGGGTTAATTCATATTATAAAGCGCGGCGGTCATCGCCCAAGCGAACCGTTTGACCGCGAAAAGCTCCATCAAAGTATTGTTGCCGCCTGTTTAAGTGCCGGCGTACCAACTGGCCACGCTGAAAGTATTGGCCGTAAAGTCAGTGAAGACGTTATTATTTGGCTTGAAGAACGACCCGAAGTGACCAGCCATGACCTCCGCCGCGTAGCCGCAAAACATTTAAAAACCCACCATCCCGATGCTGCCTATTTATTTGAACAGCACCGGTCGACATTATAAGGAGTATTATGGCAAAACACACATTCGACTATGACCTGATTGTTATCGGAAGCGGCGCCGGCGGAAGTGCAGCTGCAACTATTGCCGCTCGTTCTGGCAAGCGCGTTGCGATTATTGAAGAAGACACTTTTGGAGGCGACTCGCCAAACTGGAGCGATGTCCCAACGAAAGCATTGTTACATGTTGCCAGTATTTACGATGAAGCGCGCCATGCCAGCCGTTTCGGCCTGCGTACCTCAACCCTTGGCTATAACTACCCTTCTATTCGTGCCTGGAAAGAAACGGCCGTAAAACGTACCGGTGCTGCAAATAATCGCCGTTTTTATGAAAACCACGGTATTAGCGCCTTCAATGGTAAAGCTCATTTCTTAACTCCGCATGAAATCACCGTCAGTCGGCGCCACCTTTCAGCGGCTAACTTTTTGATTGCGACTGGCTCGGATTGGGCTGCGCCTAAAATTCAAGGTCTTGATGAAGTGCCATACCTTACCCCGCGCACTATCCTTGAAAGCCTTCGCCCACCAAAAACGCTATTCATTATTGGTGGTGGAAACTACGGCGTAGAAATTGCCCAGCTTATGGCAACCTTTGGCACCAAAGTATATATCGCCGAACAAGCCAGCCGATTATTACCACACCAAGATGAAGAAGTAGGCGATACGCTTGAGCGAGTTTTGAGTGAACAAAAGGGAGTAAGCGTCCTCACTCAATCACGCGTGTTATCGGTTAGTAAAGATGGAATGAATAAAAAAGTATTAATTTCACGCGGTGGTGTTGAAAAATACATTAAAGTCGATGAAGTGCTGGTTGCTGCTGGTCGCATGCCAAATGTCGACCTTGGCCTCGAAAACGCTTCGGTAAAATACACCCCTAAAGGCATCGAAGTAAACGATTATTTGCAAACAAGCACCAAACATATTTACGCTGCCGGCGATGTACTTGGCCGCACCAGCCATACCCACTCTGCCTTACTGGAAAGCCGCGTTGCTGCCCATAATATGTTCGAGCGCACCAAAATCATCCCAGATTACACCGGATCGCCTGAATTGATATTTACTACCCCAGAGATTGCCCAAGTCGGCCTATCTGAAGATGATTGTCGGCGCCGGGATATGGCTATCAACAAAGCAATTGCACCGCTTAATATTATTGCCCGCAGCAACACTTCGGATTTCCGCGATGGATTCGTGAAGATCATTACCGATAAAAAAGGTTTAATTTTAGGAGCGACCGTTGTTGCTCCACATGCTGCTGAAATAATCC
The DNA here is from genome assembly GCA_964523145.1 of uncultured Candidatus Saccharibacteria bacterium. Lineage (GTDB taxonomy): Bacteria > Patescibacteriota > Saccharimonadia > Saccharimonadales > Saccharimonadaceae > Microsaccharimonas. The sequence goes on from CAZFYB010000006.1 coordinate 62,818, forward strand.
ACGAGCTTGCACTAGCGGTGAAAGTTGGCTTAACCGCTGCCCAGCTTGCCGATACCCCACATGCATTCTTATCATGGAGCGAAGCCGTTCGCGTTGCTGCCAGTAAGCTCGCCTAACGGCTTGAAATAAAGCGTCTCATCTGTTATCATAGTCTTTGTACCGCGGGGTGGAGCAGCCTGGTTAGCTCGTGTGGCTCATAACCACAAGGTCGTAAGTTCAAATCTTACCCCCGCTACCAAGAAAGACTTTTCAAAGACTGAAAGGTCTTTTTTGTTCCTCGAAAAAAGACTATACTAAACACAATGGCTACTCAACAAACAAACAAAACTTTTCTCGAGAAATCAGGTACCTACCTGCTCATTATTGGTGTAGCAATGTTTGCCTTTTCGATCATTGCTTCAGTATCACCTGCCGTGCGGTTCCAAGTATATTCATTCGTTAAAACTATGCAAAAAGACCAGCTTGTGGGCAATTCATCTAGCACAGGTTCAGTTCAACACGAACTCTACGTTCCCGTTCTTGAACAAGAACGCACCGTAGCGGTTGACCCGGGTACTTGTGGCTGCCCTTACTGCTGCAGTATTTAACTACAGTTCACTACGAAATCGGCTTACCACCTGTTACGCCAATAATCTCACCGGTAATATAACTTGATTCTTGCGATGCCAGAAATACATAGGTAGGCGCGAGCTCTGCCGGCTGCCCAGCTCGGCCAATTGGGGTGTCTTTACCAAACTCAGCCAGCTTTTCAGGGGGCTGGCCATGACTTGGTTGTAATGGGGTCCATATAGGGCCAGGTGCCACACCGTTTACACGGATCCCTTTTTCAATCAGCATCTGCGACAAACCTTTTGTAAATGTAGTAATCGCCCCTTTTGTCGAAGCATAATCTAGTAAGCCCGGCGAAGGTTGATATGACTGGATCGAGGTTGTGTTAATAATACTTGACCCAGGCTTCATGTGCCGAACAGCCGCTTTTGATAACCAAAACGTAGCAAATATATTCGTTTTAAAGGTATCTTCAAATTGCTCGGTGGTAAGGTCAAGAATATCTTCAACGAACTCTTGTTTTCCGGCGTTATTCACTAATAGGTCGATTGAGCCAAGCTCACGAATAGTTTCATTTATTAAATCATTACAAAAACTCTCGTCTTTTATATCACCTGAAAATACATAGCCTTTTTGACCAGCGGCTTCAATTTGAGCCACTACCTCAAGCGCGTCCTTTTCTTCTTCAGGTAAACAATTAATCATAACGTCAGCACCTTCACGGGCAAAGGCAATTGCCACCGCTCGGCCAATACCAGAGTCGCCACCGGTTACTAAAGCCCTTCGACCCTTCAGGCGACCAGCACCAACATAGGTATTTTCCCCATGGTCTGCCTTTGGCTGTAGCTTAGCATCAAGCCCCGGCTCGGGCTGTGTTTGATCTTGAGGAATATCAGGTTGCGCATATTGCGTGCGCGAATCTTGCATATCGTGCTGAGTATCTGTCATGGCTACGACTCCTTCTTCGGTACTTTTGCACCAGCTTTACGTGCTTCACTTAACCCAATCGCAACCGCTTGCTTGCGGCTGGTCACTTTTTTATCAGAGTTTCCGCTTTTCAGCTTCCCCTCTTCCATTTCGTGAATAGCTTTATGCACTTTTTCTTGTGCTTTTGGACCGTACTTTGCCATGTCTAACCTCCTATGGATTATATGTTCTATTATCCAAATGTAGCTTAAAAAAAGCTGGTATGAAGCGTGTTAGTCGTTTGAGTTTAGGCTTTTACTATAGCCGCCAAACAAGAAATTTAACCATTGCTGAAGATTGCTCGTGTTTTGTTGCGCAACCACCGTTGTGGCAACCGGAGCATCGGCAGCTTTTGCCGCTTCACTATTATCGGGCAAGAGTAATAGTTTTTCACCAGGGCGTACCAAACCAAGTGACTCACGCACAGCCAGCTCTTTATATTCATCTGTTTGGTAGTAGCGCTTTTGAAGTTCAAGGCTATCGCGTTGTAACTGTGTTAGTTCAAGTTGGCGATGTTTAAAATCGACTTCTTTTTGTAAGGTATAATTTCGCTGCATGACCTCGAGTGAACCCCATACCCAACTGGCTGCAATCAAAAAAGCCGCCGCAATCACCACATTATTAAACGTGGCGTATTTATGACGCAAAGTATAGATGATTTTTCGTATGTTTATGTCAGGCATATGATCCTTTGTACTTATTATAGCTCAACAGATTGAAGTAAGCTATAATAACTGAGTCGGGGCTGTAGCTCATCGGTTAGAGCAGGCGGCTCATAACCACTTGGTAGATGGTTCGATTCCATCCAGCCCCACCAGAATTCATCATATAGCAGTCAGGTCTTTCCTGGCTGCTTTTTTGCTATACTAACGATATGGAAAAAGATACTGCCCAAACACACATAAATCGCAGGGAACGTATTCTACAGCATGCCTTTTATTCGAGTGGTGAAGGTTTTCGTAGAATGGCAACAATAGCCGGTGCGGCAATTGTTGTTGATGGCGGCGAAGCTACTATCGGCGCCGGAGCAAAGCCACCAATAACTAAAGAAGGTGATCCCAAGCTATACAAAGCATATCAAAATTGGCTTATTGATACTGGTCGTAGTTCATAAATTGAAACTTGTTGATAATAGGTATATGCCGGTTCAGTAATTACGTTATAATCTACTCACATGACATTCCTGAAAAAAATCCTCAAAGCTCCCGTTAGTAAAACTCTTATTATTATGCTTATTTCAGCCACATTATACGTAATATTCGTAACGTGCCTAAACTATTTCTTACGGGTGATGTGCGTAGATGCTCCACAAACAACAGGAGCTTGCCAAGGCACAGATTTACAAAGGCTAGCCTCTCAAGTTGTCGGTGACTTTGTACAACTTGCCCGAATTACTTTCGTGCTCTCAACTATCATTCTTATTTCTCAATTTGTATATCGAGTTATCAAACCCGCTGAAGCTTAGCGCCCAAAAGCTGCTCTCTTAACTCCAAAAACTCAGAAATAGTATCATTTCCGGTGTAAAAATCCTGGCTCACGACATACCCAGAGCTATCGTAATTGCCAACCACAACATTCGTCTTATCAAAAATCATCAAATCGCCCGAAGGGAGATCGAGCATAGGAATGTCTTTACGATCCAAAAGGTACACATCTTCTCTCCCTACTGGAATATTTCTATTTTTATACACTTCAATTTCCCATTGAACATATTCGGAAAGTGGATAATCCACAACATGGATGCGCGTCAGCTTTACCCCATCCTCAACTTTTTTGCGACAGTCATTTGCCCATTCAGATGGCTCAGCTTTTATAAGTTCAATGCTTCGCTCCTTATCACCCGCCATCCAAGCATCGAGTGATTCGCTCTTATCTTCAGCAGAGTAATCCTGCAATACCTCAACCTTAAACCACTCGTTTTTGAGGTCATTCCATAATTCTCCCCAAACAATACCGGCTTCTAAACGAGGAAGTGTTTTCATATTGACTATTATAAGGGTTTATTTGGTATTATAAACATATGGATCGTCCGGAATCACCAGATATCTCAAGTTTTGAGTCTACACTCGACTACGAACCATCGCAACAAACCGATGGATTATATTCAATTCCCAGCGAATCATTAGCGCCATCAGAGCCTTTAGCCCCACGAGGAACTTACACAAAGGCCGAAAAAGCACATTTCATTGAAGTCCTTGGTCCAGGTGCACCAGTTGCATTAGAATCACTGCGCAAATTAACAAAAATTAGAGTTAAAGTGACGAAGCATACAAATCGTTAAAATAGTGGCTTAAGCTTTTTTAAACAAACCACGCCACAGTACAAACATAATCATCGGCCTCGGTTTCATCGATTGGATACACCGGGTCACCAAAAACTTCTATAAATTCACGTTCTACACGGTGCCGTTCCGATGCTTCGCCACTTACTGTCATTGCAACTATCGAATCTCTATTCGGTGTTGGTAAGTAATGGCGCGTGACCGTAACTTTCGCGCCACCGTCAAACTCCTCCCATATTTCATGGTCTTGCTGCACTTCGCCTATGGTACTGTAAGGCAGGCTCTCAACAGTTGATTTGATAATTTCACGTTCCATAACAACTATTTTCTCATATAATGAGTTTATTACTATACGTACAGTTTTTGCTATACTACCTACATGCTCCCCGTATTTATAACCGGTAATCAAAATAAAATAGATTATCTTTCAAAAACAGTGGGTATGGAACTCCCGCACGCAAAAATTAATCTCGATGAGATTCAATCGCCCGATCCTAGGGTTGTTGCCGAACATAAAGTGCGCCAAGCCTATGAAGCTATCAAAAAACCAGTCCTTGTTGAAGATACTTCGTTGAGTTTTAATGCACTTAACGGACTACCCGGTACCTTTGTTAAGTTTTTTGTTGAATCTGAAAATGGTTTAGAAAATATGTGCCGTATGCTTGATGGGCTTAATGATCGCAGTGCCTACGCAAGCGCAATTTACGCATATTACGATGGTAAAGAAATAAAAGTATTCAACGGTAGGTTGGATGGAACAATTGCACAATCCCCTCGTGGTACCGGCGGATATGGCTGGGACCAGATATTCGAACCAGAAGGATATAACGGACTAACCCGCGCCGAACTTTCTCCCGAGCTCGATCGAGAATCTTACGATAAAATTCGTGATACAGAGTCTTTACGCGCTTTTCTTCAATCTATTCAATAGGCATCGGTTTCGTGCAACTACCTACCAATTATCAAAACTTCATCAATGAGGCCAGTAAAATAATTCCCAGTTTCCAATGCGCCTATCGTATTGGTTAATGGATTTGGAACTGGCTGCCCTGAAACCGATACTAGCTTTGTGCCATCAATATATATTTCCACGAGTCCATTCTCATACTTCTGCACCACATAATGCCACTTTCCATCACCAATATTCACATTGGATAGTACGGCATTCCATTGTCCATTATGGCCACCCCTTAGGGTGCAGCTGTAAAAGGCTGAACCTTGCCCGCTAATAATATTGTTACTCCCTCCACAATTCGTCACTTTTACCCACGCAGCTTTAATGTAAAAGTTGGCCCCAATTTCAGCTGGTGTCGTAACACGCGTACTGCCATTAAAACTCAGTGAGCAGCCCGTTCCCGAAGGAGTGTCCGATGACCAGCTCGCCGTTCCAACAATCGTCCCTTGATTTTGCTTCTCACTCTGGTCCTTTACTATACTGCCGCTACATTCATTAAAGTCATAGATCGCATTAGCATTAAGCATATCTTGAGAACGATTAATTTGTGCCGAATGAGCGCGAGCCGCCGAAGTACGAGTCCGCTCTTGTATACCGCTATAGGCAACAATCGTAATAGCAGCAAGAATGGCAATCACCACAATAACAATCAGTAACTCTACAATCGTAAAGCCTTTATTTGTCGTTCGTTTTGCCCACATATACTACGAAGTATAAAGCACAAGCAGCACATGGTCAAAACGAGCCTTCAACAAGTTTGCTATGATAAAAACATGGAAACTGACATAACCGGCCATTATCGCCACTACAAAGGCAACGAATACGAAGTTATTGGCGAAGGAACTCACACCGAAACCGAAGAACGATTTGTCGTCTATAAGGCGCTCTACGAACCTTACGGTATATGGGTGCGGCCCTTCGATATGTTTTTTGAACCCGTTGTTGTAGATGGGCAAACAGTGCCCCGTTTTGCTAAATTAAAAAGTCGAAAAGAGCCCGCACCTTAAGCGGACGAATGGCTCTCAACCTAAGGGCTGGGCTCTTTTCGTGCCGCGAAGTGCGGGCGGTGTCAGCGATTGCGGCGCCGGACGATCTCATCGAATAGACACTGTGTTTTCGCCATATCTTCGACAAATTCATCGATCTTGTCAGGGCGAAACCCGCTCCAGTGATCCCCAAAAGGCGTCACTACGACTGGAGCCTGATCGTAGCCCAGCTCTTTGGTATGCCTGAGCGCTTCAGGATCGTTTTTCATATCGAACACCTCATACTCGAAGCCTTTGGCATCGAGTGCGCGAAACGTTGACGTGCACTGAACGCACGATGGCTTCACATACACCCTCAATTTATTCATCTGCTCTACTCTCTTGTAGCTGTTCGGTTGGCAATTACCTAACTAATACAATTATGAGCAAGGCCTGCGTAAATGCAAACATGAGCGCCTTAGTGGCGCTCGTGCGAAATCCGATACAACTCTTCCAAAGCAACCCCCGCAATATCGCGCACAAACAAATGCCTTCGCGATGCTTCGAGTTTATCTACCCAAAAATCAAAACGGTGCTCTTGGTTGGTTTTCACTGCCCTAGCAGTTCGCTGCAAGCTCGTTGCTCGAAGAACACCAAGCGTATCAATAATGCGCTCAATGCGCTGCTCACCACTTGTGTAATCAATAAGTTCACGTTTTCCAAGGCGGTCATCGTTTTCGGTCTCGGCAAATTGCTCAGTTTCCAAATAACGGGTCATGGCGGTAAAGGTGGCGATTGTCGTATTGTCATGCTCCCAGTCTTCTGTAGGAAAAATAGTCGCAAAGCTCGCAAGATTATGCGGCGCCAGCGCATTCATCGATTCTAAAAATGACTCCGTGTAATAAAGTTCATTCACAGCGTTCCCGGCATATTCTTCAAAACTGCGGACAACCGAACGCAAAGCTTCTGGTGCATCTGCTTTATACCTGCGTTGATGAGCATACACTTCGTCTAAATGCCGCAACGTTGGATTGCTTTGGCCTTCTCGGCCAATTAAAGTAGTAGCTCTTGATGCCTCCTCGTTACTTTGAGGATAAAACCCAGCCTGCTCTTTAATAGCCTTCACTCGTTCAGGGCGGCTTAAAACAGAAATTCGACCATCTTTTTCAATTTGGTCGATTGCATCTTGTATGGATATAATTTCAGCCGTCATGGTTAAAACCGGTTTTTTACTTCTTGTTGAGCTTTATAGCGAGCAGCAGCTTCAAGTTCGGTCATGCCCGTACGGCGGGCAAGTGCTTCAATTGCAGCCCGGTGTGCATCTTGAGCAATCTTATCAAAAGTAGCTTGTGCAGCTTCATCTTCCACAATTGGCTCGGAGGTCACCTGTCCGTTCCAAAACGGGTCAGCTTCGCTATCGCTCACCTCAGGGTACGAACGGCCGCCTCTACGGCTATGGTGAGGTGTTTTCGTCCTATTAGCCACATTCGCAAGTGCCCGGCCTCCTAGGGCTTCGGTACGCTCTTTAGCGATGATTTCGCGGGCTTCTGCCGCGCTCTTAAGGTCAACGTCCATAAGACGGTCGAATCGTGCATCTTCTGATGGTGTGTATTCAAAATCAGCCATTTGTATGTATTTTAGCATAAACACCGCTAAAAGTCAATGTAACAGGGGCCGTGAAAACAAGAAACACCCCCGGGGAAGGGGGGTGTTCCGGCACCTGTTTGTTTGCCTTAAGTATAAGAGCAAATAGCCTTAAGCGCAAGCGCTTTTTATGGGTGCAATAGTCTTTTTAGGACTATTTTTTCTTTGAAACGGTCAAGAAACCGTTGCGTGGGTTTTCTTTAACAATTCGGTCTTCAGGTAGGTCTACTGGTTGACCCTTTGCATTCTTCTCAACTTTTGCGAAGAAGTAGATG
>CAZFYB010000007.1:0-50579 GCA_964523145.1 uncultured Candidatus Saccharibacteria bacterium
ACAACTTCGCCCTCAAATTCAGCAAAAAATAGTTGACCTAAACCAGCCGATTCAAATGTTTTCCAGAAAGTCTTGTAGTAATTATAACTACGAATACCGAACTGTCCTTCTGCGGTTTCGCTTAGTAGGGTATACATACGCTTGGAGTTTTTGTCATTTGCCGGTACTTGTTGTACTGTTACCCCATCGCGCTCTGCACGCCGAATTGCGTGGCGGCCTTTTTGTGGTAGGTTCATAATTACTTCATCAAGCTCAGCTGATATATCAAGAGTAATGGTAGAAGGGTTCGGAATAATAGGAGCGGCTTTAATAAGACCATGTCGCTCAAGCGCTGGCCGAGCTGATCGATTTAGTTCGGTTTCAATACGAATCGCGAATACGCCACGTTTAGTTGCGAGTGGTTTTAACTCTTTAAGTAATTTAAGTAATTCTTGGGTTGAAGTAACGTTAGGCCCTTTTGGTAAGTACCATAAATATCCCAGCGGAGCGGTTTTTTTCTCAAGAATAGTCACAGCTACCTCACCAACCAAAACGTAACGGGGGGTGTAGCCATTAAGTTGTTTCACCTCTGAATATTCATAACTTGAAAAAACATTTCCACCATCTGGATTGGCAATAATTGCAGCATCCCAGTTTGAAATTTCTTCAGCAGTGGCGTAGCGAGCGGTCATTGCTTATATTGTAGCGTAAAAGTGGGGGAGGGGCTAACGTTCGTTAACTGGTGCAAGGCTATAATAAGCGGGCTCTCCAGAAACGGCAGCGCTTAACTGGTCACCTCGTCCCCAGTGCCACCATTCAGTAGGATTTACTGACAACCCGGTATCGGTATGAAACGCTATGCCGGTCATACACGCGTAAAAGGCTCGGCGGTTTCGCTTCGCAAGGGGATGATATTCTTGTGAATCTTCGTAATAGTCGGGGTCTGTGCGAACTGTAGCACCATCAAAATGACCCATTGGGACTTCTACGTTTGCGACATATTCTAAATCAGGCTGCTTATAGCGCAAAATGACATCAATTGCACCGCCTGTTGCATGGGGTGAAGGACTTAACGCATCTGTTGAAGGAGCTGCGATGAGGGAGTTTCGAACTTCAAGTACTTCCTCGTCACTTAGCAAAGGCTGCTGTGTTCTAATGAGTTGCGGTACGTACTTTTCATATAATGCTTGCTGTACTTTTTTCAAACGAGTACCTTCTTCGGCATATAATTCTACTGAACCATGAAAAAAATCTTCAATTTCAGTGTTGTCTAAACGCTCATTAATAGAAGCGAGTGTTTCAGCAAGTGATTTTCGAACATATACGGCTTTCGGCACCTGATCGATTGCTGTAATAGTGGCGGCGTTAGGTCGAGAGTAATACGATTGACCCGCAATATTGTAGTCAGATATAGGGACGAGAGGCTCATTAAATAGAGGATGAGATGTGTCTATAGGAATTGAACGATAGTTAGTTTTTAGACGCTTTGCTTCGTCCGTGTTAGGTACGGGTTGTTCAAGATTAAGCTTGTTCATGTTCGGCATTGGCTATCTGATTAAGGGCATTTATACGTAGTTTAATAAGATCGTAGTATACTTTTGCGATTTCATCTATGACAGCTTCGGCTTGAGCGATATCCATTTTACCTTCTGGGGTAAAGAAAACGCGATCGGCTTTGTGAGGGCCTGCAAGAATAACTTCTTTACCCATCTTCAATGCAAAGGTTTGCTGCGCAATAACTTCTTGGTATTTTTTCCAGGTATCATGCGATTCAACAACAATTGGCCCTTTGGTTTTTTCAATAAGTGATTGTGCCGCAAGAAAGGTATCCTCTGAATTTGCTCGTACCGCTGGTCGTCCATCAGCGAGAGTTCGTTCAGTATCTAAGGGTGCGGACAAAGCAATAATAGAAATTTCTTGTCCATTTATAACGGTGCTACCATGTTTGCTTTTTGCTGGTTTACCGCCAGATTGGTAGGGTACTTCAATATCTTCGCCATCTGTTAATTCAGCACCAAAAATATCTTTGAGGGCGCATAGTGCTGAATCAAATTCTGTTTCACCAGCTGTAAAGCCAAGTGCTTCAACTCTTTTTCGTTCAGCTTCGGGTACTGGCCTATCACAGGTGACCATAATAATTTCGTGTGTCTTAATGGCGCCTGATTCAATATTACGAAGCGCATCGCGAACCCTCATGGTATTTGATAAGCCGGCGGCGCTTGCAATGACAACTGCTCCAACACGATCTGGTATGGGCTCTAGGTCACTATCTTGAATGCCGAGCATCGAGTCAAATTCATTCGAAGAAACAGAAGGGGGAGTGATAAATCCTAATTCAAGCGCTGCAGATAAAATTTTCTGTCGGTATTCACGCTTTATCGATGCCATTTCTTCATCATCATTGGGTAATGTGTCATATTTTTCAACTTCGTTGTGAAATTCTAAGGTTCCGTTTTTTCGAACACCTAGGTCATCTTTAACAAAGTCTTGGTTGTAAGTAGGTTCATCATAAAGCTGTTCCGACACAGGAACTTCATTAGATATTTGTGAATTCTGTACGTCAAAAAGGTCATGCCTTGTTTCAAGTAAAGGCTCTACTACCGGTGCCATAGCGTTAAGCCGCTCATCTGCCCACGCTAAAACATGTTCGGCATTGGCTATAGGATTTTGCTCATTTTCAGTGGTAGTGTTGTGTTTCTCAACTGAGCTATTCATATAAAGATTATAGCAAAAAATGGGCTATTTGTCAATGTTGCTCTAAGGGAAGAACCTAGGCTGCTGGCTGATCTTTACGCGAAAGGTAATCGATTTCTTTGATGATATCGAGCAATGCCTCTGCTTTGCGTTTTTCGTCAGTGATACCTTGGGCGGCAACGTGTGCTGGGCCAATTAAGGTTGCATCATCGGTACTGCGGATGAGCATGAGATAGGTGTCGAATTTTTCTTCAGCAGGAAGGTCAACGTGGTCAATGAGAGGACGAAGTTCGCCGAGGGCATCTTTTTTAATACTTTCAAGATCAGATGAGCCTGAAACTGATGATGAAGAAGGTGACTCAGAAGGAGTCGGCATCTCAAACGATGGTGTTGTAGGAGCTACAACAGGAGGAACAGATGGAGCAGGAGTAGCTACTGGAGTTTCCTCGAACTGCATTGAATTGCTATTTTCATCTGTTGCTGGAGCTTCTGGTTCGTCTGGCAATACGCCAGCGAGCGCTTTTGCGAGCTCTTGATCGTCACTAATTGGTTGTGTTGTTGTATCTTGCGGAGTAATATCCATGACCCACCTCGAATAAAAACTGTTATGCTTACTTAAAAGTACTGTATCATAAATACAGAGTGGTGGGAATACTAATGACAGATATATTAGACAATGCGAATGTGATTCAACAAAAAGATCCGGGAGGGGCTTTAGCTATTATTGCTGCCCAGTATAAACAGGCGGCGTTTGATGCTCGTATAGAGCACCCAGAGCACGACCAGAGGCCTATAACAGGTGTAGTTATTACCGGCATGGGCGGCTCTGCACTGGCTGCATTGATTATTAAAACTATTTTGCAAACAAAGCTTTCAGTACCTTTTGAAATTATTCGTGGCTACGATTTACCGGCGTATGTAAACGCTAACACGCTGGTAATTGCGAGTAGTTACTCGGGCAATACCGAGGAGACACTTTCCGGTTTAGAGCAGGCGATTGCAAAGGGTGCACAGTTAGCAGCAATTGCATCGGGCGGTGCACTGATTGAAGCGGCAGAAGCGCATGACATTTCATTTGTGCGTATTCCTTCTGGCGTTCAACCGCGTATGGCAACCTTGTATAACCTTCGCGGTGTGTTGGCGCTACTACGTAACTTTGCGGTTATAGGCGATGAGGAATATGACGAAGTAGGGAATTTATCGGATTGGCTCGCGCAGCAAATTGCGCGTTGGACACCTGATGTTCCGTTGACACAAAATTACGCCAAGCAACTTGCCTATGAGTCGGTTGGCAAAACACCGGTATTTTACGGAAGTCCTTTAACAGCACCAATTGCGTATAAATGGAAAATTAGTTGGAATGAAACGGCTAAAAATACGGCTTTTTGGAATGAGTATCCAGAATTTAATCACAATGAATTTATGGGGTGGACATCACACCCGGTAGAGAAGCCATTTGCGGTATTTGATATTAAGAGCACGTTTGATAAACCGCGTATTTTACAGCGTTTTGAACTTTCGGATAAACTTTTGAGCGGCAAGAGGCCGGCTGCTAAAATAATTCAACTTGAAGGTGAAACTCTTTTAGCACAGTTGTTATGGGGTGCGATTTTATCTGATTTTGCCAGTACTTATACGGCTATTCTGAATGGAGTTGATCCAACACCTGTTGTGCTTATTGAAAAGTTGAAGCAAGAACTAGCCGATAACCCAAAATAGGCATCAGTCGTATTGGCGCAAAGCAGAGGTAGGGTCTTTACGAGCGGCCCGGATTGCTGGGTAAAGCCCGAATAAGGTGCCGATAATAAGTGATACGCCAATGGCGACACCGGCAATCTCCCAGTTGAGAATTGGGTCAAACGTAAGGAATGTGCTGATTGAAAAGGCGAGGATATATCCTAGTAGGTACCCACTGATTCCGCCACCGATACTGAGTGCTAGTGATTCAATAAGAAATTGTGAAACGATATCACTGTTAGTAGCACCGAGGGCTTTTCGGATACCAATTTCACGAGTTCGTTCAGCAACGCTGACGAGCATAATGTTCATGATCCCAACCCCGCCGACAATAAGTGATATAGCGGCGATAGCTACTGACACGCCAGCGATAGCAGTAAACATTTGGCTGGTTGGTTGGGCGATTTCCTCACCTGAGAGAACGGTGAAATCAGCTTGCCCAAAGTGGCTTCTTAATAATGATTTATTAATTTCAGTAATAATACCATCAAGATTTGCTACCGATTCGCTTTGTACATTGATTTGCTGTAAGTGCGAAGCACCTTGATTGAGTTCACGACCGCTTTCAAGGTTTATTAAAATTGAACGGTCAAAATCAACACCATTAAAGTTAATAGGGTTATTGGTGCGTTTTAAAATCCCTATAACCGTGAATGATTGACCCCTAACAGTTGCGAGTTTGCCAATTGATTGCTCGGTGCCGTATAGGTCAAGGGAAAGCTGAGGGCCAATTACTGCTGTTGCGATATTCAGGTTTGGATCAAGGAACTGTCCATCGGCAACCTCAAGGCCGCTTACTTGCTCAAGATTAGGGGTGGTGGCAACGATAGGAGTTTGCGGTGAAGCAGGAGAAGCACCTGTGACTAAGCCGCTGAGCACCATAAGTGGGGCAACAGCTTTCACGTTTTCAATTTGTTCAATTGCTGTAACATCTACATCACTTAAAGTGCTCGGTGAGAATTGTTGAGAGGTGGGAATTTTTGTGAGCTGTTCTAAAGAGTCGTCAGTAGCTGCACCTGGGCGCACCACGGCAATATTTCCGCCAAGCGAATCAACCTGATTTATGATGATTTGATTAGCTCCAGCGCTTAAAGCAAGTATCGTTGTAATACTTGCAACGCCAATAGTAATGCCGAGAATAGTAAGCAGAGTTCTGAGGCGGTTGCTACTCATTGATTGGCGAGCGTTTTGAATGTGGTTGAGTAATAAAAAGCGCATTATGATTTCTTCTTTTTTAAATTCTTTTTAGTATTGAGTGGCTTTTTAGTTGTGGTGCGTGCCGTCACGGGTAGGCGGAAAGTATCGGTATCAACTTGACCATCGAGCATAGTAATAACGCGGCTGGCGTAGGTAGTGAGGTTGGGGTTGTGAGTCACCATAATAATTGTGTTGCCTTTTTTGTGCAGGTCAGAGAGCTCCTCCATAATAATGTGACTAGCCCGTGAGTCGAGGTTACCGGTTGGTTCATCGGCGAGAATAATCGAAGGATCGTTGACGAGCGCTCGCGCAATGGCGACTCGCTGCATTTGACCACCAGAAAGTTGGTTGGGCATGTAAAACTCTCGTTCACTTAAATGAAAGCCGCGAAGCATTTCGCTGGCCTTTTTTAAACGGGCGAGTTTAGGAATACCTTTATATATGAGTGGCAGGGCAACGTTTTCAATAACATTTAAACGAGATACTAGGTTAAAGCTTTGGAATACAAAACCAATTTGCTCGCTACGAATGCGTGCCTGCTTACGCCGTGAAAGGCTCGCAATTGATTTGCCATCGAGTTTATATTCTCCCTCAACTGAACTATCAAGTAACCCTAACACATTTAATAGGGTAGTTTTTCCGCAACCGCTTGGCCCCATGATTGCAATAAATTCACCGCGTTCAATCACTAAGCTAATACCATCAAGCGCATAATGCTCGGCATCGCCAATACCAAATCGCTTTTTCAGATCCTTCAGGACAATGACGGGTTCATGTTTTGTGTTTGGCATTGCTTATAGTATGCGAGGAATATGCGGATACGGCAACTACTTCACTGCCGTGGAAAAAACAATGGTTGGCGTGATGAGTGGTTTTACCTACAATGAGAACAGGGAGAGGTGGCCGAGTGGTTGAAGGCGCACGCTTGGAAAGCGTGTGTGCGAGCAATCGTACCGTGAGTTCGAATCTCATCCTCTCCGCCAAATATAATCACTTGCACAATTTAATTTTCGCACTATACTTTTAAACATGAGTAGAATAGCAAGAACGGCAAAGAATGGGTTTACTTTAGTAGAACTGGTCATTGTCATTGCCGTCATTGCTATCTTGGCCACTATCGTGACACTTTCACTAATCGGACTTCAGACTGATACGCGCAATAATCAACGCAGTACGTCTGTGACAGTTTTAGCTGAAGCACTTGAAAAATATTATGATGAAAATGGTGAGTACCCAAGTTGTCCAGCAGTTACGGCTGCGCCATCAGCTGTAGGTCAGACGCTCGATATAGATGCAACTGTCTTAAAGGCGCCACGCAGCTCAACTCAAAACTCTATTATATGTAATGATATCTCAGCAGCTACAACAGCTGATGTTTTTGCGTATGTTGGTGATGGAAGCCCGCAGTGTTTGACGGGTGTTGCCTGTCTTTCGTATACACTTAAATATAAAGAAGAGGGTAGCAACGAGATCAAGACATTGAGTAGCCGAAGGGCAGCAGTAGCGATTGTTCCTGATACACCAGCTGTAACAACTGTTACCGCAGCTATGTCTGGTACGAATGCCCAGGCAACTACGAGCCCATCTAGTTGTAATACAGGTACTATTCAATACCGTTTTAGTTCACGAGTTAATGGTGGAACGTGGAATGCTGGGGCTTGGGGTACGGCAACTACTCTAGCGGTAGCAGCTAACCAGGGAAGCCAGTATGAATTTAGAACAGAAGCAAGGTGCCAGTCGACTGATGGAGCTATTAGTGGCGTAGCGACAAGTAATGTGGCGAATGTTGTTCGACCGATCACAGCACCAGGTGCACCGGTAGTAACGGCCAGTGCTACAGGTGGTGGTACGAATGATAGTGTGACTTGGTCTTGGGGTGCGGTGAGTTGCCCAAGCGGTACGACACCTGAATATAATACGGCGTATTTTAGAGATGATGCAACTGCGTGGCGCGCTTGGTCAGGTGTAACTACTGCGACATCACAGGTGCAATCTACGAATTATCAAGGGTATGAGTACATGGTGAAGACTCGTGCGCGTTGTAAGACGGCGTATACCGCAAGTAATTATGGGGCAGAGAGTAATGCACCAAGCTTTATTCGTGTCGCTACGGCACCAGCAGCACCAGCTGGGTTTAATGTGATAAAGTCAACGAGCTATCCATCTAGCGGCGGAAGTTTTGAGTATGCACGCTACTGGTGGAGTTCAGTTCCTACTTGTGGTTTAGGGACGACCCGAATTGTGCAGGTATTTGGTTGGTCTAATCAAATCTTTTCTAATGGAACGTATGCGGGTGGCGGAGGCGTAGGCCCTCATGTTATTAGTAGCTCCACCCCTAATAGCGATTTGCGTCCTATTGCAGATGATATGGCAAAATGGGAGTATCAGTGGAGGTTTGGCGGTACGGCGCAGTTAAGGCCGGACTTTAGCGACGCAGCAGCAACGGCGGCTTCAACTTGGGGCCCAGCAATTTACTTGGCGAATCCGCAAACACAGGCAGCTGCTTTGAGGTGGTATAACTGGTATATCGATAGTAATTATCCTGTTCAAGTAGGAGCATACTCGGGTGGTTCAACTCTCTATCTTAGAGGGGTGGCTGCCTACGCTCGCTATGCTTGTATAAATACTGTTACCGGCAGGTATGCAATTGGTCAACCAGGTTTAAGTGGATGGAGCCAGTGGTAATACTATGAAGAATAAGCGATTAATTATTATCATCGCAGCAATTGCTGCTCCGCTGATTGTTTTAGGGGCTACGATCGGTATACTCTTCTTACTCAATGCTCCAACATCAAATGATACTAATACTCCTGAGGATACTCGATCTTTGACGAGCAAGGCTGAAGATGCCTTGAACGATGGCAACATTGATGAAGCCAAGCAGAATTTTGAAGCAGCGCTTGTTGAAGCTCAAAATGCTGGTGATCAAAGTCAAATAAACTATATTACTCAACAACTTGACTATATCGAAACAACCCCTCGGCCAGCTGAACCTACTACACCGCCAACAAGTGAGCCAACGCCTGCGACCTCAACCGACATTGGCGATGTTGAAGCTACTATTGTTAACGAATAACACAACCACCACATATAGCGTTGTAAATATGAAACATAACGCTACCCGTAGTTCTAAAGGGTTAACGCAAGCAGAATGGTTGTGTGGTCAAAAAAACCCGTTAAAACGCTTGAAAATCTACATGTAGGGGCATATAGTCGTGAGTAAGCACTACATAGCGTAGTGATATAAAAACAGACATGATGCAAGAAGTGAGGGTAAAAACGGCTTACAAGCCTCCCGCTTTCTTGCGCCCTTGCACAAAGGGTACCTGGGGAGGTGTCATGCAATAAAAAGGGGAAATAGGGTACTTATGAGCGTGATTTCAGTAATTAAGCGAGATGGCACAAAAGAGCCGTTTGACGCTAACAAAATTAACCTAGCATTAGTTAAAGCCAGCCAAGGGTTAGATGATCAAATTTCAAAAGTGGTTGAAGTCGCGTCTCAGCTTCAGTTGACCTTATTTGACGGTATTACATCAGAACAACTTGATGAAGCGGTTATTCAAACAGCTTTACAGAACGTAAAAGATGATCCTGATTACGACAAAATTGCAGCCCGTCTGCTATTAAAGACCTTATATAAGAATATTCTTGGTGACTACGACAGTGATGAGGAGCTTAAAAAGCTTCATGAAAAGAACTTCGTAGCATACGTAAAAGAGGGTGTTAAAGAAGGGCTGCTTGATAAGCGCCTTACTGATGGTCGCCTTGATCTTGCAAAGCTTGCTAAAGCGCTTGACCCGACCAAAGACGACCTCTCGAAGTACTTAGGGGTTATTACGAACAAAAACCGTTACGCTCTGCGTAAAGGCAGTGGTGAGCCAATTGAAGTCCCTCAGTACACTCACATGCGTATTGCCATGGGGCTCTCGCTGAACGCCCAAGACCCAACCGCATCAGCGCTCGACTTTTATCAACACATGAGTAACCTAGACTACGTTCCTGGTGGATCAACTCGAGTAAACGCCGGCGGAGCGTTCCCGCAACTATCTAACTGTTTCCTTATGAACGTTGATGACGACATGGAGTCGATTGCTCGTAGTGTTCGCGATACTATGTTTATCGCCAAGGGAACTGGTGGTATCGGTATCGGTTTCACAAAGCTTCGCGCCTCCGGGAGCCCTGTTAAAACGACAAACACCGAAAGTACTGGCCCAATTCCGTTCATGAAAATGATCGACACAGCACTATTTGCAGTGAGCCGTAAAGGTAAAAAAGCTGGTGCAGCGGCTATGTACATGGAAAACTGGCACCTTAATTTCCCTCAGTTCCTCGACCTTAAAGCAAACTCAGGTGACCCGTACCTTCGTACGCGATTTGCCGACACCGCAACGTTTATTAGTGATGAATTCATGCGCCGTGTTGAGAAAGACCAAGACTGGTACCTGTTTGACCCAGCAGATGTGATGGATCTTACTGAGTTATATGGTGATGAATTCTCACAGCGATACAAAGAGTACATTAAACTTGCTGAAGCGGGAAAAATTCGCCGTTTCGAAAAGACCTCAGCCCGCCAGCAATTCCGACAGATTCTTATTCAACTTCAAGCAACGAGTCACCCATGGCTTACATGGAAAGACACCATTAATGTTCGTGCGTTGAATAACAATACCGGCACTATCCACTTGTCTAACCTTTGTACCGAAATCACATTGCCACAAGACAACGACAATATTGCTGTTTGTAACTTGGTAAGCATTAACCTTTCAGCGCACCTTAACGAAGATAAAACCTGGGATTGGGATCGCTTGGCGCAAAGTAGTCGTAGTGCTATTCGTCAGCTCGATAATCTTGTCGACATTACCGAACTGCCTGTTCCGCAAGCTATGCACGCTAATAGCCAAACTCGTGCACTTGGGCTTGGTTTCATGGGATTCACTGATGTTATCGAAAAGCTTGGCTACAGCTACGAATCAGAAGAAGCGTATGACCTTGTCGACCAGCTTACTGAATACATTAGTTATTACGCTATTGATGAATCAGCTGAGCTTGCGAAAACACTAGGCAGCTACCCTGCATTTAAGGGAAGCGGTTGGAACAAGGGTATTCTTCCTATTGATACCATCGACCAGTTGGCTGAAAACCGTAAAGTTAAAGTTAATATCGATCGTAAAACTCGACTTGAGTGGGACAAACTTCGCACGAAAGTTAAAAAAGGTATGCGTAACGCAACACTTATGGCAATTGCACCAACGGCAAATATTGCACACATTGCCGGTACAACCCCAGGGCTTGACCCACAGTTCTCACAGATCTTTAGCCGTTCAACTTTAAACGGTAAGTTCCTTGAAGTGAACACTAACCTTGTAAAGGACCTCAAGGCACTAGGGATTTGGGATGAAGTGAAAGACGAACTACTTATCAACCAGGGTGACATTCAAGAGATTGAAGCAATTCCACAGCACCTAAAAGATGTATACAAGACAAGCTTCCAGCTTTCACCGTACGCATTTATCGAAGTTGCGGCGCGAGCACAAAAGTGGGTTGACCAAGCGATCAGTCGTAACATGTACCTTGATACACGCGACATCGATGAATACGAGAAGATCTACCTTGAAGCTTGGAAGCGTGGCCTTAAGACAACGTACTACTTGCACGTAAAACCACGTCACCAATCTGAACAAACGACTGTTAAGTCGAACAAGTCCGAGAAAATTCAAAAGGCAAATGGTGGCAAAGTTGGATTTGGCTTTGCACGCGCAACTAAATAATTAACGAAAGAGGAGAACTATCATGGCAGACACGAACAACGATCAACCAACCGGCATCCTAGGTTCAGGCCTACGTGATGGCTTGCAGTTAAAACCAATTCGCTATCAATGGGCGAAAGACCTTTACGACCAAGCAGTGGCAAATACTTGGTTTCCTAATGAAGTTCAATTAGTGCGCGACCTTGCAGACTTTGAAAAACTTTCTGACGAAGAAAAGCACGCTCTAAAAACAGTTATTAGTTACTTGAACCCAAACGAGCTGCTTATTAACAAGTCACTTGCGTTCGGTATTTACCCGTACGTAAATGCAGCCGAAGCTCAAATCTACCTTTCAAAGCAGATGTGGGAAGAAGCGAACCACTTTATGACTTTCGAATATATTATCGAAACCTTTCCGTTCAACCGTGAAGAAATTTACTCAGCCGGATTTGGTAAAAAATCACTTGCTGACAAGGCTGATTTCCAGAATAAACACCTTGAAATCATGTTGTCGCCAAACCTTGATATCTATACTCTTGAAGGTAAAAAAGACTTTGTTCGCAGCCTTGTGGCGTACAACATCGTCCTTGAAGGCATTTGGTTCTACAGTGGGTTTATGGTGGGTATGAGTTTCCGTCAACGAAACTTGCTTCGCAACGTGGGTTCACTGCTTGACTGGATTACTCGCGATGAAAACCTTCACCTTACGTTTGGTATTAACTTGTTGCTCACGATCCTTGATGAAAACCCAGAACTCCAAACTGAAGAGTTTGCCGCCGAAATCCGTGGGCTGATTTTGGAAGCAGTGGAACTTGAAAAAGCTTACAATAACGACATGCTTCCTAAGGGTATCCTTGGGCTTAACGCTGACTATGTAAACCAGTATGTTATGTATATGACCGACCGCCGGCTTGAAGAGCTTGGGTTTGAACCAGAATATAACGTTTCGAACCCGGCTAAGTGGATGGCAGCGGCTAACGACACGCTTGAACTGGTGAATTTCTTTGAAAGTACTAATACATCTTACGAAGTAAACGGCGGAAAGTAAGGAGATTGTATGGGCGAAGAAGCACGAGAAATTTTAAACAATAATATTCTCGGCAGCCTAGCGACCATTAACGAAGATGGCTCGCCATGGTCAACGCCTATACATATATTTTCAGACAGCGAGGCGGTGTACTGGTTCTCGAATGAAGATAAACAACATTCAGTAAATGTCGAGCGCGACCCGCGCGTCAGCATATCGCTGTTTTCGCCCGACTTGAGCAAGGGACCAAAAGCAGTGTACTTTAATGGCACAGTAACCAAGCTTGATAGTGACGCTACGGCAGCTGCAAAGCAGCTTATGGTGGCAAAACTGGGCAATATTCCAACACATTTTGAGCTAGCTATAGCATATAAGCTTAATATTGGCCAACTTAACAGTAGTAAATCATATGCAAACTGTTGGTATTTTTACACCTAAAAATGGGTAGACATGCGCTATATGTGGCGTATAATAATTAAACATAAGCACTACGAAATAAGAAAAGGGGAATAACAAACATGAACGCAAACGCAATTATCTCAGACGAAATGAGTCTTGACGAAAAGCTGGCTGCGATCGATGCTGCAATGGCGAATGCTGTCGCTGATGCACAGCAAACAAGCAACGGTGGTTCTTTTGCAGCACCACTCGACCCAGCTGACCTTACTATGTGCATGGGTTGCCAATAATCCTTAACGTATTGTAAAAGGATGGGAAATACCGCCTCGGATATAAGACGGGGTGGTATTTTATTTTAGCAACGTTGTAAGACGAGAATGGTATACTTAATATAGTGAAAACACAACTAGTTATTTTTGGCATTACAGGCGACCTTGCTGGGCGTAAATTATTGCCGGCCTTACAGTCGATCATAAAGACGGGTGAGTATACTGAGCTTTCGATTGTCGGTGTGTCGCGCCGTGAAGTAAACTTAGATGATTTATTAAAGGATCAGCCTGAACTGCAGGATCGTACTGAAGTGTACACGATGGATCTTGCCGATGCCGATGCATATCGAGGGTTGAAATCGCACCTTGAGACCGCGCAGGCCGACCAAACACTCTTTTATCTATCGGTACCTCCTGGTGCATCGGCTGATATTGTTGATTTCTTGGGGCAAGCAGGATTAAACACGCCGCAGTATAAAGTGTTATTTGAAAAACCATTTGGTTTTGACCTCGCTTCGGCACATGAGTTCATTGAACGCACCGCTCGCTTTTACAGCGAAGAGCAGTTATTTCGTATCGACCACTACATGGCCAAAGAAATTTCAGCTGAACTTATTCGACTTCGCGAAAATGCCGAAAACCACCACTATCATTGGAGTAACGAATCGGTTAAAGCAATCACGGTCGAGGCAACCGAAACGATTGGTATTGAAGGTCGTGCCCAGTTTTATGAACAAACCGGTGCACTCCGCGATTTTGTGCAAGGCCACTTAATGCAACTCCTTTCGTTGGTGCTTATTAAGCCCGGCTCTGAAAACATCGCTCTGCGCCGTTTAAAGGCCCTTGAAGCAGTTCAGCCAGTAAATCCCGAAGAAGCCACACGTGCCCAGTACGAGGGCTATCAAGATGAAGTAGGGAACCCAGGCAGTCAAACCGAGACATTTGTTGCTTTTGGGTTAACGAGTAATGACCCAAACTGGGAAGGAGTGACAATTCGACTCCTTACAGGAAAGGCATTACATGAAAAACGCACATATGTAAGCGTTGAGTATAAAGATGGCACCGAAGACGTGTTTGATGAAGCGCATTTAACTGCTCGAGATAACCGTCATTTAGACGCCTATGAGCGTGTGCTCATGGAAGCAATCGCCGGTCGAAAAGATATTTTTACCAGTAGTGCCGAAGTGATTCGATCATGGGAAATTTTAGCCCCATTACAACATGCCTGGAGTATGGATAATAGCCCATTGCCGATCTATGCACGAGGGGTTGATGTGACTGCGCTGCCCTCTTCGACGTAATACTCCACCAGTAGCGTAGTGCAAATACTACAACACCACACCTATAGCGCCCTGTAAGATTGAAGTGGTACAATTAAGTTCCATGGAGGTGCAGAGCTAACATGGGGAATAAACAAAAATATATCTTTGTAACTGGGGGAGTGCTTTCCGGAGTGGGAAAGGGCATCACTGCAGCCAGTATTGGCGCTGTTTTACAG
The DNA here is from genome assembly GCA_964523145.1 of uncultured Candidatus Saccharibacteria bacterium. GTDB lineage: Bacteria > Patescibacteriota > Saccharimonadia > Saccharimonadales > Saccharimonadaceae > Microsaccharimonas. The sequence continues at coordinate 14,548 of CAZFYB010000007.1, forward strand.
GCTAAAGGGCTGGAAGTTTCAATTCAAAAATGTGATCCGTATCTTAATGTTGATGCGGGTCTTTTAAATCCTCGTGAACACGGGGAATGTTTTGTGACCAAAGATGGTGCTGAAACCGACCTTGATTTGGGCCATTACGAACGATTTCTTGATATTGAGCTTACGCAAAAGAATGCCACACTTTCAGGGCGACTTTTAAGCCAGCTTATCGCTGATGAGCGGGCGGGGAAATTTAACGGTCAAACTGTGCAACTTGTGCCGCACCTAACTGGTGCGATTAAAGATGCGATCGAGCTTGCCGGGCAAGGTTCTGATGTACATATTGTCGAGGTGGGCGGCACAGTGGGTGACTACGAAGGTTTGAGCTTTGTTGAAGCGATTCGTGATTTTGCCAGCCGAGTTGGACGCGAAAACTGTTTTTATGTACACGTTGTGTACGTGCCTTTTATTCAAACTAGTAAAGAATTTAAATCGAAACCTGCGCAAAATGCTTTGAATGATCTGCGTGGGTTTGGTATTGTTCCGGATTGCGTTGTGGTGCGAACCGATGACCCGGCACCTGGCGATATCGCTGCTAAAATTGCCCGCTTTAGTGGTGTTGCTGAAGACGCAGTTATTTTGCTATCGAATGCCCACACGGTATACGAAGTGCCGCTTACTATTTATGCTAGCGGCATTGGGCCAGTACTTGAGCGATTTACTGATAATCATACCAAACCTGATTTATCGAAGTGGCGAAAACTTGTGGAAGCGCAAGGCACAGAGTTTCCGAAAACAGTAAAAATTGGTATGGTTGCAAAATACCTCGATAATGAAGATACGTATATATCAGTTATCGAGGCGCTAAAGGCAGCTGCGTGGCAAGAAAAAGTTAACCTCGATTTGGATTGGATCGATGCCGAAGACGCCTTAGAAGAAGATTTTAATGCACTTGATGGCATTCTTGTACCAGGGGGTTTTGGTAAACGGGGTATTGAAGGTAAAATTGCCGCTGCTACGTATGCTTTAGATAATAAAAAACCTTACCTTGGCCTTTGTTTAGGGCTACAGGTTGCGGTCATTGCCGCTGCCCGTAAAGCCGGTTTAAAAGATGCTAACAGCACCGAATTTGACGAAGATACGAAACATAATGTGGTGTACATCATGGAAGGTCAGGCAGGTAAAGAATCGACCGGTGGTACCTTGCGACTAGGTGATTATGAAGCTAAATTGAAAAAAGATTCTGTGGTGGCACAGGCATATGATTCGCTCGATACTATTGAGCGCCATCGCCATCGCTATGAAGTAAACCGCGCTTTCGAAAAGGACATCGAAAAAGGCGGCTTAGTCATTTCTGGGACATCACCAGATGGAACATTGGTGGAGTATATCGAAGCTGCAGATCATCCTTATTTTGCGGCAACTCAGGCACACCCAGAATTTAAAAGCCGTCCTAGTCGAGCTCACCCACTATTTGTTGGGCTTATCCGTGCGGCGTATACTAAATAGGTGAAGAAAAACCTACTTATTGGTATTGGAGCAGCTGTCGTTATTGGCGGTGCTCTTGTAGGTGCACTTATGCTGCAGCCGGCTGCTCCTGCGGCGGCACCAACTATGGAAAATAACCAAGAGATGAGCCCGGATGTGGCCGCTGATCAAAATACAGATGTTCTTCTGGCTGGGCGTTATCAACCATATGATGAACAATCCGTTGCAGCAACTGGCTACAACGAAACTATTTTGTTTTTTCACGCCAGTTGGTGCCCAGAATGTCGCGCTTTTGAACAGGCCATAGAACAATCTGACATACCCGATGGAGTACAAATTTTAAAACTTAATTACGATTCTGAAATTGAACTTCGGCAAAAATACGGTGTAACATTACAATCAACCTTTGTTTCCGTTGATAATTCCGGAGAAAAAATAAGTACTTGGGTAGGCTATGGCAAAGATAAATCCGTGAACGCTATCCTCGAGAACACCTAATGGAATTATTCATTGCCTCATTTCTCGCAGGGGTGTTAACGGTTTTAGCGCCATGTGTTGTTTCGATACTCCCGATTTTATTAGCGCGTTCCGTTGATGGTGAAGCAAAGCGAAGCCCGTTAGCGGTTATTATCGGTCTATCGGCTTCGATTATTATTTTTACCGTATTACTAAAAGCGACAACACTTTTTATCGGCATCCCGCCGCAGGTATGGCAAATAATTAGCGGGGGAATAATTGCCATCTTTGGTCTGGTGACGCTTTTCCCTTCAATATGGGAGTGGGTGGTATTGCGTACACGTTTTGTGTTTGGTACTCAGGAGTTGCTTGGTAAGGCAAATAAGCAACGAGGGTTTTTGGGAGATGCCTTACTTGGCGCGAGCCTTGGGCCGGTGTTTAGTGCTTGTAGCCCAACATACGCGTTATTGGTAGCAGTCGTATTGCCGGTGCAACCAATAACGGGCCTCTTGTATTTGGTGGTATTTGTCGCCGGGCTTGCCTTGATGCTTTGGCTAATTGCCATTTTTGGGCAAAAATTTGTGAAACGCCTTGGCTGGAGTATCAACCCGCGCGGTTGGTTTCGGCGCACACTGGGTATCGTGCTAATTGTTGTTGGTGTATTGATTTTGACTGGATTTGATAAAACGCTTTTGAGCTGGTTGGTTGAATCGGGAGCGTATGATTTTCAGTTGCAGCTTGAGACTGGACTGATGTCGAACTCATCTCTGTTATAATAGCGGTTAATGGAACATATACTTTCGACAATTATCAAAGAACTTTACGGCATTGATGTAACGCCGCAAATTTCACGCCCAGCTGCAGAGTTTGGTGACTATGCTACTAATGTTGCGCTTCAACTTGCTAAGCAAGTAAGCAAAAACCCTCGTGATGTAGCCGAAGAAATAGCAGTAAGACTAAGAGAATCAGGGGAATTTTCAGAAATAACTATTGCCGGGCCAGGCTTTATTAATGTACGCGTTTCAGCGGTATCGTTGGTGCGCCAATTAGATGCTGAGTGGAGCGATAAGTACGGCGAGAATCAAGATGGTACTGGTAAAACAGTCGTGGTTGAGTACCCAAGTCCTAATATGGCCAAGCCTTATAGTGTGGGGCACCTTCGTCCTGGTAACCAAGGTTGGGCAGTTCGCCAGTTAATGGAAGCGACTGGTTGGAACGTTATTACCGATAATCACCTTGGTGATTATGGTGCACCTTTGGGAATTTGGATTACAGGTTTTCGATTGTTTAGTAGCGATGCGGCTCTTGAAGAGAAGGGTGTTTATGAACTAGGCAGAGTATATATTGAAACAAAAAAAGCCTTAAAAGAAGAAGAGCAAAAGGGCGAAACGGCTCTCGCAAACGAAGTACAAGAGTGGCTATTGAAGTTCGAAGCAGGTGATGAAGAGGCGAAAGCCTATAGCGCTCGTTTTAACGCCATCTCTTTAGATCACATTCATGCCATCATGAATCGGCTTAAAATTTCGACCGATTACGAACTTGGCGAAGCGTTTTTTGCTTCAAAAGGTAAAGAGGCAGTTCAGAAGTTACTCGATTCTGGAGTTGCAGTGCAGAACGAAGACGGTTCAATTATCGTGCCACTGGAAGATGCCGGCTTTGATGTGCCGTTATTGGTGCAAAAGAGCAATGGCGCGGCGCTTTATGCGACAACTGACCTTGCTACGATTTTGTACCGTGAGGAAAATTGGCATCCTGATAAGGTGGTATATGTCGCCGGTGCTGAACAGCAATTTTATTTCTCACAACTCTTTGCGATGGCTAAAAAGCTCGGTATCACCACTGATTTAGTGCACTTGTGGTTTGGAACGATCGACCAACTCAACGATGATGGTACTCGCGAAAAAATGAGTAGCCGTAAGGGTGTGGTACTTATGGAAGAACTGTTAAATCAGGCCGAAGAAAAAGCTCAAAAAGTAGTGGAAGGTCGCGATGTGAGCGATGAGGATGTAAAGAAAATCGCCCTTGGTGCCATTAAGTTCAGCGACTTTATATCAGATCGCCGTACAAATATTTTGTTCGATTGGGATACTATCTTTGCGTTAACCGGATTTAGCGGCCCGTATGTTCAATACGCGGCCGTTCGCGTAAATAAAATACTTCGAGAGCATGGGCAGGGGAATGCGCTTCAAGTTGATTACGAGTATGCTCCTGAAAAAACCGTATTGTCACAACTTCTCGAGTATCCAGAAGTGGTACGCCGGGCAGCTAGTGAACTTGAGCCGCACCGTATTGCTACCTATATCTACGAACTTGCTCGTGAACTAAATCGCTACTACGAAGCAACACAGGTTGCCACAAGTGAAGTAGAAGAGAGAGAACGGGAAGCGCGCCTTGGAGTATTAGCTAAAGCGAGCCAAGTATTTACTCATGGGTTGGGCCTACTTGGTATCGAAATTCCTGAGCGCATGTAGCGCTTGTTATCTGTTAATACCAGTCGTATAATACTCAACACCGTGCTTCTTGTAAGCGCGGTGTGTTTGTGGGAAATTCCTACAAATAACCATCAGGAGGAAACGTGAACTCAGTGAAGAAGGTCTCGGCCGCTGACCTAGCGGAAGAAATTCTGGCTCGAGGGTCGTTGACGTTTTATGATTACGAGCCCCGAGATTCAGGTAAGGCTAGAAGCAACATCGCCGAAGTTTTCGGGTGTAGTGGCGACCAGACGGAAAATCTTCTGAGGGCGTTTGACATGCTCGAAGACGATCATCACTACCAGGTAGCTCGAAGGCCGGTACCATCGGATGCCGGTTCCAAGGCTGCGAAGGTACGTGTGACTATCTCGCCTGCCTAGCAACACGTGCTGTCGGGTGGGGCTTGATAACCTTGTGTTATCGCCCCACCCCGAGCGTCTTTTCCTCCTGATGCTCTCCTTTATGCAATAATAGAAGTCAGTGGATAATAAATAAGGAATTATATGGCAACATCTGAATCAAAAAAGAAACTTAATACACCGGTGGTGGTGAAAAAAGTAACCTCTGGAAGCGCGAAACATGTCGGTGGATTTTTTGACTTTATCCGATCACAGGGAGTGATTGGCCTTGCAGTAGGTTTAGCGATTGGTGCAGCAGCAGGTGATACGGTGAGGAAGATTGTTGAAGGCTTTATTAACCCGGTAGTGCAATTTATTGTTGGATCAGGTGACAGGCTCAACACGGCAACCTGGACGTTCGAAGCGTTTGGTCGTTCGGCTGATTTTGCCTGGGGAGCGGCACTCTCATCACTTATCACGCTCGCTGCAACTGCCTTGGTGATTTACTGGCTTATACATATCTTTAAGCTTGATAAGCTCGACAAAAAGAAAGACTAACGTGGTAAGTATACGCGGCCACAAAAAAGCTACCCGCCTCTTATGGATGGATCTCGAAATGACTGGGCTTGACCCGGTTGAAGACCGCATTCTTGAAGTTGCCGTGATCGTCACGGACTGGGACTTAAAAGAATTGGCAACATTTGAGGCAGTAAAAAAGGTTGGCCCACGCCTTATGAAAAAGCGAATGGTCGGGGAGTTCTGGGAAGTGAATGCGACTGCACGTGATGCGCTGATTGCTCAAAATGGAACCGGTAAAAACGGGCGTACTGTTGAGAACGAGTTGTTAGCGTTTATCGATGAATGGTTCCCCGCAGAGGAACGTGTGGTACTGGCCGGAAATTCTATCCACCAAGACCGCCGTTTTATTGTGAATGAGTGGCATCGTCTTGATAAGCGATTGCACTACCGAATGCTCGATGTGAGCGCTTGGAAAATTGTTTTTGAAGGCAAATATGGCAAAAAGTTTGCTAAACCGGAGGCACACCGGGCATTGAGCGATATTCGGGGCAGTATCGAAGAGCTTAAATATTATTTGAAGAAAGTACACGCATGACCCATAAAGAACTTGAAGAATATTTACTCAGCTATCCAAACACTTGGCTCGATTATCCATTTGGTGAGGGTACGAGTGTATACAAAGTAGGAAACAAAGAAACCAATGATGGCAAAATGTTTGCTTTGATTGAAGATAAATCGAAGCCGCTTCGCATTAGTTTAAAATGTGATCCAATTCTGGCTGAAACACTCCGTGAAAAGTACGAGACCGTTGTTGCCGGGTATCACCTTAACAAAAAGCACTGGAATAGCATTATTCTTACCGGACAAGTGCCGGAAAACGAAGTTCACGATTTGATTCGTTTAAGCTACAACCTTGTTGTTGAACAATAGTCTATTCGTTTGAGGCGCTAAAATCAGCTAGTGATTGTTGAATCGGAGCCAGGTTATTGTACGTAGTATCGAGGAATTCTTTATTTGTCGTATTACTGCTTGAGGCGTAAAGTTGCTTAAGAAGCGTTAAAACGTTCGATAGTTGGAAATTCATTTCGCGGGCATAGGTGCTATCGTATTTGGCGTTCAGGCGAGCATCTTCTAATCGTGCGGCCATAGCTGTACTTGATTCCTCGGCAACAACCGATGGGGACATTTTTTTACTATCTACATCTGCTGTTAAAAGCGGTGCTGCTAAGTCGCGCTGGGTATTAGTAAGAAAGATCTTAATGCTGCTATTCGCAGAACGAAGCTGTGTGTTTTTTAATAGCCCGGTTGAAGAGTTGGCGATGACAGAGGTTGCGCTCAGTCGAGCTGATAAGCGTTCCCAGGGTTCTTTACGGCTTGCGCTGAGCGCTGAAAGGGCGACTGACAAGATAATTACCCCAACAACAAGCAAGATGCCAATTAAGATAAAGATCCGTTTTTTACTTGCCAAGAGGGAAGTCTTGGGCGCTTGGGGCGCAATTTGGTTTAGGTAGTCGACAGGCGATTGCTGCTGTGGGTTCATGACCCCATTTAACCATAATCATTAACAGAGGTAAAGGGTGCTATAATCAAGTTATGCAGGATGCCAAGGAAGAAATACGAGCTCGGCTGAATATTGAGGACGTTATTGGGGAGTACGTTCAGCTTAAACGTGCCGGTCGTAACTTCAAAGGTTTAAGCCCATTTACGGCTGAAAAATCACCGAGTTTTATTGTTAGTCCTGAGAAGGCGATTTGGCATGACTTTTCTTCAAATAAAGGTGGTGATGTGTTTAGCTTTATTATGGAAGCTGAAGGTGTGGATTTTCGGGCTGCTCTTGAACTTTTGGCGCGCCGAGCTGGTGTTGAGCTTGAGGTGTTTGATTCACAAGGCAGTCAAGAATTCGCAAAACTCAAACGGCGACTCCTCGAAGCGCATACGTGGGCTGCTCGATATTATCAACAAACTTTACTCAGTAACGATAGGGCACTCGAATATGTTTTTAAAAAGCGTGGCCTGAGCAAAGAAATAGTGCAGACATTCCAAATAGGCTATGCGCCTGATTCGGGTGATGCGTTGGTGCAATTCTTAACGAAAAAAGGCTTTAGCCGTAATGAAATTGCTCAAGGTGGTTTGGCTAATCGGTTTGGCGGTGATTTATTTAGGGGCCGCATGATGGTTCCCCTTATGGACGGATCGGGCCAAGTTATTGGATTTACTGGCCGAATTATTATTGATGAACCGAATGCTCCGAAGTACCTAAATACCCCACAAACACCGCTTTATGATAAAAGCCGCCATGTATTTGGATTAAGCCAAGCAAAAGAAGCGATTCGTAAAAGTGACTACGCCGTGATTGTTGAGGGAAACCTTGATGTAGTAAGTAGCCACCAAGCAGGGATAACTCAGGTTGTGGCTACGGCTGGTACGGCCATGACGGAAGCGCATTTGAAAGCGCTGGTTCGGTTAAGCCCGAATATTCGCTTAGCGTTTGACGGTGATGCTGCCGGGTTAGCGGCAACTGAGCGCTCGATTAGTATTGCTCAAAATGTTGGGGTTGATTTAACGATTATTAGTTTACCTGCGGATGTTAAAGATCCCGATGAGCTGATTCAGCAAGATCCAGCACTCTGGCAAAAAGCAATTGATACGTCTGAAGGGGTAGTGGACTGGCTTCTTACCCAGTACACTAAGCGTGAAAAAATGGATGCGCCAATTGGTAAGCGCCGCTTTACTACCGCAGCACTGGCGGTAGTTCGCACACTTCAAGATCAAGTCGAACAAGAGCATTATTTAAAGAAGATTGCCGAATACACCTCAACTTCGCTTGAAACAGTAAAAGAGAAGTTTGATTCTGGTGATGAATTGGTGGAAAAGGAATTGCGACCAGTGGTGCCGCATATTCAAGAAGAGCAAACCGATGCGGCGGTTCACCAAGATAATTTACTCGCGTTAGCACTTATCGACCCGGCTGTTCGTGAGCTTATGAACGAACTCACTGAAGAGATGCTGGCTACCGAAGATCGACAGGCAATTTTAACGTATGTAAAATCAACCGCTGAATTAGTCCAGGATGTCCCTGAAGAATTGCTAGACTTGCAAACGTATGTTAAAATACTACTATTAAAGGCCGATGCACGGTACGGGGATTGGAGTGACGAAGATCGTTACTTCGAAGCAGCCCGCCTGGTCCGCCTCACGATAACCGAACACAAGCAAAACCAAAAAGATACGTTAACCGCTGCTTTACGCATTGCCGAAGATGAGGGCAAGGATGAAGAGTCGGCGCGTTTACGCCAAGCCTTAAACGAACTTATAAAGGAGATACCCCGTGCCAAGAGGTAAGAAAAAAGACGACCCAATTATTGAAGACGATGCGATTATTGATGAAGTACTGATTGAAGGTCCAGCACCGATTGTGCCCGACCCAATACTAGGTGTTGAAGAACCTGCGCCCGAAGACCTCGAAGAAGAGGAAGTAGAAACCGATGAAGACCTTTTAAGCCAAGAACAATATTTTGATGATGCTAGTGACGATAGTGTCCGTTTGTACCTGCGCGAAATTGGTAAAATCCCACTGTTAAGTTCTGAAGAAGAGCTTGCCCTAGCCCAACGTGTGGTTGCTGGTGAGAAGAAAGCTAAGGATAAGATGGCTGAAGCAAACATGCGTTTAGTGGTTTCAATCGCTAAGCGTTATAGTGGCCGTGGCCTTGATTTTCTTGACCTTATTCAAGAAGGCAACACTGGTTTACTGCGCGCAGTTGAAAAGTTCGACCCGGATAAAGGGTTTAAGTTCTCGACTTATGCAACCTGGTGGATTCGCCAAGCAATTACCCGTGCTATTGCTGACCAAGCACGAACTATTCGTATTCCAGTACACATGGTGGAAACAATTAACAAATTGCTCCGTACACAGCGCCGTATGACTCAAGAGCTAAACCGCGAACCAACCATCGAAGAGCTTGCTAAAGAGCTTGAAATGGAACCGGAAAAAGTTGAATATGTCATGAAAATCAAACAAGACATTACTTCACTTGATGCTGGTGTTGGCCGCGATGGTGATGGTGATGATGATTCAGTACTGCGTGATTTTATCGAAGATGAAGACTCAGCAACCCCTGAAGAATCTGCCGCTTCGCAGCTTTTGAAAGAACAAGTGCAATCGATTCTTTCATCACTTTCTGATCGTGAACAGAAGATCATTAAAATGCGCTTCGGCCTTGAAAATGGCAAAAGCCACACCCTTGAAGAAGTGGGCCAAGAATTTGCGGTCACCCGTGAACGTATTCGTCAAATTGAAGCTAAGGCTTTAGCGAAACTTCGTAAACACAAAGATTCAAAGAAGCTACACGAGTATTTGAGCTAAGATTTGGTTCGATAAAGTTAAGCGCAGGCATTGCCCTGCGTTTTTCTTATGCTTGCATATCTGTTAAATGCATGGCTAAATAAGATGATTGTGGATGAATTTGAGATAGCAGAGGCACGGGCCTTTTCAGCTGAAACGCGTATAGACCTACCTGAGTTATCTTATGCTCAGGAATTATTAAATACACCAATACCTTTTGATAATAGAGTTGAGTTCCTTTCGGATTATGTAAAACCAACTATAAAAAGTCTCACAGGTGTACAGATCGCAAAAGAGCTGGGTATATCCAAAGAGGCAGTTAAGAAACTTGCGAGCGAACTTAACGCAAGTATGATCTCTAATAATAACGGGGTTATAACATATGAGCCGTTCACACTTGAAGTATTGCAAGATGAAATTGAATGGCAACAGAGTTTTGAAGCACTCAATGAATATCTTTCTTCGAAATCTATAGCAATATACTTAGGTAGGGAAGAGGACTGGGTAGAACAATACGCCTATGAGTTGGCGATATATCCAATTCCAATGACAATGTCTTCGGGACGAGAGGCGTTAGCCTACCCAAAAACAACCGCATGGATGCTCCGAACAATCATGCTTCATTTTCCGCCGGCAAATGACCAGTATTCTATGGCTGATCTCGAAGACCTTACGGGTAAAAGTCGCGACTGGATTTCAAGAGTATTAAAGTCACATAGTTTTCCAACAAGCTTGCGAACCGTAGCGGTGTCACGCTTGGTCACCGATCATTATGAACCTGCAGTTGCAGAATATCTTATGCGTGCATTAAATGAGCTACCACCACCTGCAGGTAATTGGCTTTCGGTAAATCGTATATCAGAACTATTACAACGAGATAAAAAATGGGTTGAGGCGCGAATTCGAGAGTATGAACAGCTCGCGCGATATCTACTTGATGATAGTAATAAGGTCATTCTTCATTACCCGGTTGAGGTTTTTGAAATATTAAAACAACAAAGTGAGGAAAATTTTCTGTATCCGCCCGCGGGTGATTATATTACAGAAAAAACTATCGCCGAAAGAATGGATCGATCACAGAAGTGGGTGAGGAATCGGCGTCCGCATATAGAGCAGTTTGCGGAAGAAAGGCGAAATGATGCGAATAGGGTGTATATGTACTACCCGGAATCAGTTATTGAAATCTTGGAAGCTACCGAGAGTCGTCAGTAACTTAAAAACCAATCGTTTCACTCATTTCAGCTAATTTTTTTTGTAGATCTTCGACAGAGCCATCGTTGATAATGTAATTATCAGCAATCGCAATTGGACCACCTTTTTCGAGGTGTTCAATTTCTGCAACGTCACGGTCATGAGCTTCGGTGGCGGTGAGAGGACGAACCGGTCGCTTGCTTAAACGATGGTAGCGAAGGTGTCGTGGAGAAACGATGGCTACAAGTGCTAATTCACCAGGAAATTCCTTTTTTAATACTTTATATTCACTCCAGGTGTATAATCCATCGGCAACAATACGGTGTTGCCCAGAATCCGCAAGATGGTCAATTTGCTGTGCAATAACTTGAGCAACGGCGTCTCTTCCGTTTTTTTCGCGAAATTCTTCGCGGAATTTTCGTTCGTTTTCTTTGGTATGTTCAAGTCCGGCTTTGTCCATGGCATCTAAAATGACACCGCCAAAATAAACTTTAGGGAATCCCTTATTGGTGAAGTATTCAACGGCGGTTGATTTTCCGGAACCAGTCAGCCCAACGATAGCGATAATTTTAAGATTTTCATGATGTGTCATAAAGCTATTGTAACAGATAAGACGCTCGTGCTTGCCGAAGGGTTACGTTACCTCTAACATAAAGAGTAATGGAACAACCCCGAAAATATTATCCAAAAATGACACCAAAAGAAATTGCCGCTGAAAATGCTGCAATAGAGAACTATCAAGTGCAAACAGATATCCAACGAGCCCGGGAGGTACTGAGCGGCCGCGAGATACATGGTGACTCGAATTGGCGTGATCAGGCACTTTGCTCAGCAATGGACCCAAATAAGTTCGATACCGAAAAGCTTACCCCTGCTGAAATTCAACGAACTAAAAGATATTGTGGGGCTTGTAGGGTTGCCGACTATTGTTTATCTGAAATAATTCAAGCGCCTGGGGCTTCAGAGGGAACAATGATATGGTCTGGACTAACCCCTGATGAGGTCCGAGCAAAACGCCGGAGGATATTTAGAGCGATGATAGTTGCCAGTAGGCGACAGTCCAATCCGTAATTATCCCAGAGGTGCTATACTAAAAGCATGAAACGGCTGGCTGTAATTGATGGAAAATCCGTATTTTATCGTGGGTATTATGCGATGCCCGGACTTTCGCTTCCGGATGGTACGCCAACTGGTGGAGTGTTTGGTTTTGCTTCAATTGCGATAGAACTTATTAAAAAACTCGAACCAGATTATGTTGCAGTTGCCTGGGACAAAAAAGGTACGAATATTCGTAAGCGCCGCGAAATTTATCCTGCGTATAAAGCCGGTCGTAAGGCCGCGCCTGATGATTTTTATGCGCAAATCCCGATTCTTAATGAATTACTTGATGCCTTCGGCTGGCCATTTTATGAGCTTGATGATTATGAAGCCGATGATATTTTAGGGGCATTTGCTAAACAGGCCACCGAAAAGGGGATTGAAACCTGTCTATTGACCAGTGACCTTGATGCTTTGCAGCTTGTAGGGCCTCTGACTAAGGTATACGCCATTAAAAACGGCCTCTCGAACATTGAGGAATTTAGTATTGAATCTTTCGAAGCTAAATATGGGATTGAAGTTGAGCAATTCCTTGACCTTAAGTCACTAAAAGGTGACTCGTCAGATAATTTGCCGGGTGTTCCTGGCATTGGTGAAAAAACGGCCATTACTTTATTACAAGAATATAAGACACTCGATAATGTGTATGCAAATATCGACAACATTAAACCAACTACTGCTAAAAAACTTGAAGCCGGGAAAGAACTCGCTTACATAAGCAAAGAAGTAGGGAAGATATGGGTTGACGCACCAGTCGAGCTTGATTGGGACGTAGCGAGCATTGAAGATATTGATTTACAAAAAGTCGCCGACATTTTGGAACGGTTGCAATTCCATTCGTTAGTAAAACGCTTGCCAAAGTATATGCAGGCTCAAATTGAGACCGTTGAACCAGAAGTGGCTTTTGAGCCTCTAAAACTTGTTGACTGGCCTTCGCCCTTAATGATTGACGGGCCCGTGTTTATTGAAGTTGTTGGTGAAGATGCCTGGATTTCATTGGACGAAACAACCGCTATTCGGCGACCAATAAAAGATATTGATAGCACTGTATGGCGAACCTTAGAACTCGCTACGGTTGTGAGTTACGACTTAAAGGCTTTGTACCATGCACTCGATAGTTTTGATATATCGGTACACTTTAAAGAAGGGCACGATATACGCCAAGGGGCATTTTTGATTGATCCACTCACTCGAGATCGGTCAATCGCTGGGCTTATAGGGATAGCAAGTGAAGAACCTGCTTTAAATATTGCCGGACTTCGTGAAGTCTATAAGGCGCAAAAAGCTGCTTTTGAAAAAGAACCGAAGGTAGCCGAGATCGCTTATAGCTATGATTTTCCACTGACATACACCTTGTTTGAAATGGAGCGCCGCGGTGTTAAGGTTGATCCAAAACGCCTGAATGAACTTAGTGAAGAGCTTGGTGCTGAGCACGCTAAATTAGAACAAGAAATGTATACAATGGTGGGGCATGAATTCAATATTGGCAGCCCAGCGCAGCTTTCAGAAGTGTTATTTACAAAATTACAGCTGCCTACAACCGGAATTAAAAAGGGAAAAACCGGCTATAGTACCGGACAGGCCGAACTTGATAAGCTCAAGGGGCAACACCCCATTATTGAACTTATTGAAAAAACCCGTGAACTAGCAAAGCTAAAAAACACCTATACTGATGCGTTACCAAAGCTTGCTGATTCGCATGACCGTATTCACACCACGTTTAATCAAGACGTAGCGGCTACGGGGCGGTTAAGTAGCACTAACCCGAACCTTCAAAACATCCCTATTCGAACCGAGCAGGGAAGGCGTATCCGTGAAGCGTTTGTGGCCGATGGCGATATGGTGCTGGTGAGTGCCGATTATTCGCAATTCGAACTTCGCCTCGCGGCTGTACTGGCGAATGACGAAAAGCTTATTAACGACTTTAACGGTGATGTTGATATTCACACAAAAACTGCCAGCGAAGTGTACGGCATTCCTATGGATGATGTTACAAAAGACCAACGCCGCGCTGCGAAGGTGATTAATTTCGGCGTGCTGTACGGTATGAGCCCTCACGGACTTGCTGCGAATACCGGTATGTCGTTTGGGCAAGCAAAAGACTTTATTGATCAGTATTTTGAGTTGCGTGAGCCAATTCGCCAATTTATTATGGCAACGCTTGAAAAAGCTCGTACTGAAGGCTATGCCGAAACGTATTATGGCCGCCGCCGCCCAACCCCTGACATTAAAAGTTCAAACTATATGGTTCGTGCCGGAGCTGAACGGGCTGCGGCAAATATGCCGATCCAAGGTACAGAAGCTGATTTAATGAAACGGGCCATGCTGCAGGTCGATGAAAAGCTCAATGGACTCGGTAAGCAAATCTTACAAATTCATGACTCAATTTTAATTGAATGCCCGAAAGAAAACGCCGAAAAGGTGGCCGACTTATTAAAAGATGTTATGGAAAACATTGCGCCAGAACTGAAGATTAATCTTAAGGTTGATGTTCACGTTGGACTGAGTTGGGGAGAACTTTAATTGATTAAAGCTATCATTTTTGATTGTTTTGGGGTGTTTATCGGCAACCCCTATAAAATGCGTGTTCAGGCCGTAGAACTTGAAAGCCCTGAAAAAGCTCAGGCAGTCCGTGATATTAACCGTGCTTCTGATAGGGGATTTTTAACCCGCGAAGAAACGGCTGAGGCTATGGCTGAAATACTTGGTATCGAAGCGAGTGTGATTATCGCAGAACAAAATGAACGCGAGGTTCGAAACGAAGCATTAGTAGAACTTGCACAGTCACTGCGGCCACAATATAAAGTTGCCATGCTCAGTAACGTGAGTGGTCGTGACCGGCTTGAGATTCGTTTTAACAAAGGTCAACTTGATCAACTCTTTGATACAGTGGTTGCTTCGGGTGACGAAGGGTCTATAAAACCAGAACCAGAGATTTATGAAATTGTCGCTGAACGGCTCGGAGTATTGCCGAGTGAGTGCGTAATGATTGATGATATTCGTGAATTTTGCGAAGGCGCAGAACGTGTGGGCATGACGGCAATTCAATTTATTTCGACTGAACAGTGTATTACCGATCTTAAAGCACTCATTGACAGGGGTGATAAAACGGTCTAAGCTACGATTATGGCAAATTATCGAACTACCCGAATTCTTCCTACTATCCTTGTTGTTATTGTGGTTATTATCGCGATTGTGGCACTCATTTCTTTGGCACGAGCGCTGTTTTTCTCTGGCTCTACCTCAAGTTCCGAAACAGTTGATGTAAGCCAGCAAGCTTTGTTAAGCACTGCTGCGGGGAGCAGTGTAAGTATGTCGGTTCGTGGGCACATTGTTGCCGATGAAAACTTCCATTCATATCGAATTATTATTTCGCCAAACTCGCGGCAAATCCAGACATTTAACGGTTACCTGGATACTATCGTTGCGCAAAAAGATCTTGGTAATAACACAGCAGCGTATGAAGAATTTGTTCATGCACTTGATAAAGCAAACTTTACGGCCGGCAATCAGCCTGAAGGTGAAGCAAACGATGTGCGCGGTATTTGCGCAACAGGTCGCCTGTACGAATTTAGTATTTTACAAAATGGACAGACAGTAGAGACGTTATGGACTTCGACTTGTGGTGGATCAAAAGGGACATTAAAGGCCAATACTGACCAGCTGAGTCAGCTATTTGTAAGTCAGATTCCAGACGCATCACCACTGATCCGCGCCGTATCACTATAAGGAGGCACTATGCCTGAGCTACCAGAAGTCGAAACAGTTCGAAGGGGTCTTAGTGGCCTGATTATTGGTAAAATCGTTACCAGTCAAACACACGATACGGCTAAGTCGTTTCCTAATACAGTGCAAGATGTGAATCAATTTTTAATTGGTGCTTCGGTTGTTGAGGTTCGCCGCCGTGCGAAAGTGTTGATGATTGATTTGTCTTCGGGGTATTCATTGCTGGTGCATTTAAAAATGACTGGTCAATTAGTGTATGTCGGTAAAGAGCGGTTTGGGGCTGGCCACCCAAACGATAGTTTAGTGAATGAACTCCCCGACAAAACAACTCGCGTCACTCTTACGTTCGAAGACGGAAGCGCACTCTATTTTAATGATCAAAGAAAATTTGGCTGGGTAAAACTTATACCGAGTGCAGAAATTCCGAACACTCCATTTATGCTGAAGGTTGGCCCTGAGCCTTTGGCGAAAGATTTTACGGCCCAAGATTTTATTCAACGATTAACTCGGCGTTCAAAGACGAACATAAAAGCAGTGCTACTTGATCAGACGGTGATTGCGGGTGTAGGTAATATTTATGCCGATGAATCATTATGGGGAGCAAAAATCCACCCACAGCGGTTGGTTTCGACTCTCGCGACAGAAGAAATGCAGAGCTTATATACCGAAGTGAGAGCGGTTATGAACCTCTCGATCGAAAAGGGTGGCTCATCAAATAAAAACTATGTGAACGCCGAGGGTAAAAAGGGAAGTTATATGGATTTTGCTCGAGTGTTTCGCCGTGAGGGTTTGGCGTGTCCACGCTGTGGGTCGATTATTAAAAAAATGCGCGTAGCCGGCAGAGGAACGCACATCTGCCCTATATGCCAGCTGCCGTAGGCTATACTAGAGCTATGATTACGGTATTAATGGGAGATAACAGTTTTGAGGTGCGCGAAGCGCTTAAACGCCTCGAAACAGCGTTTGATGGTAGGCCCGAGCGCATTGATGGTTCGGCGATTGAACTGCGCAACATTCCCGACCTTTTAATGGGGGGTACTTTGTTTGCTGAAAAGCGTCTCGTTATTATATCGGGCCTTTCGACCAATAGCTCTATTTGGGAGAAACTCCCTGACTGGCTTCCGCGTGTTTCTGATGATATCCAACTTGTGCTGATTGATGCAAAACCCGATAAGCGCACGACATCCTATAAGGCGTTAAAGGCTGCTGCTGATGTGCAAGAGTTTCCGGCTTGGACTGATCGCGATTACCAAAAAGCAGAGTCATGGCTTTTTGCTCGTGCGAAAGAACAAGGGTTAGTATTGGAGAGAAAAGTAGTTCAGCATATCGTCCATAGGGTAGGGTTAGACCAGTGGCAGCTCGCCAGTGCGATTGATACGTTACTGCTCCTTGATGAAGTAACTATTGAAGCGGTGAACCGTGTGACCGTTCCAAACCCTACCGAAAATGTATTCCAACTTTTTGAAATAGCCCTTGAAGGGAATAAAAAAGAGCTTCGTGAAATATTGCAAACTCTTGAGGTGCAATAAGATCCCTATGCTTTGTTTGCGCTACTTTCATCACAGGCATTTTCGCTTGCGGCTATAACGTATGCCGAAGCTGATGTGCAGCCAACCAAAGACTTTGCTATACACCCATTTGTTGCCTCGAAACTCGCTCGGCATGCTAAGCGCCTCGGAAAAACAAAGGTTGCCCGCATGATGAACTTGTTTGCAAAAACCGATGCTGATATGAAACGTTCACGGGCAGAGCCGTGGTTGTTGATTGAAAAATTGTTGTTTTCAATTCAGGAATAGATTCAGGTTAAATTTTGTAAAGTTCGAAGCCTTGAAACTCAAGCGTAAAAGAATTATTTTGAATAAAAGGCGTACTTATGGTCATGTATAGCACATTACCAGATGAACCATTTGCAACTGCTGTTACTGTCCGTGAAACTTCAGCCCAGTTTGAATTTATTGATGAGTTAACGTTATTTGTTATCTGTGCAGCAATGGCAGTATTTGTTGCGGAACCATTTTGGATACCAAAATATGCTGGGGGAGTGTTATAGCTACCAGATGCAAGACGAACCCAATATCGTGCACGATACGTTTGTCCCGCTTCTATCCCTTCAATGCGAACTGGGCCTGAAAAGTAAGCCCATGTTGTTGCTGGAGTGGGCGTGTTAGCTATACGAATTACAGATCGATTCGGATAAGGATCATCACTTGCTCCTGGACGAGTGGTGGCGATAATTGGGCTGGTGCCACCCCGCGACACATACCAGTTTCCGGTAGAGGCTACTAAGCCGGTAAATCCAGTATCAGTAATTTGGTTTGCGGGCATGCCTACTTCGCTTTGTGATATAACGCCGCCTGGGCAAGTGCCGCTTTGTATACCAGATGGGTTAATGTAATAACGTTGTATTGTTCCGGAAAGTGTTTGTGCATTTATACAAAAACTACTTCCAGCCTCTGATAAGCTAAGGCCTACATTGTTTGAGGTTCTAACGTTAGAGGGAAGAGCGAGGGGGTACGAAGAGGTGGGGCTTTCAACTTTTGCTAGTTCCATAGCTCTTGCAGCACTCGAGAGGTCAGCTTGAAGCGTTGTTGCAATGGCCCGGTTTTGGATACCGCTATACGCAACGATCGTAATGGCCGCAAGGATGGCAATAACGACCACGACTATAAGGAGTTCAACGATGGTAAAGCCGTTTCGAGAGGTGCCCACTTTCATAGACATATTTTAGCACGCTAAAGAGTAAACAAAAAACCCGCTTACGAGAAGCGGGTACATTATTTGTGCAGTAGAACTACTTTTTAGGCGCTGCTTTTGCAGCAGGTTTTTTAGCCACTGGCTTTTTCGCAGCAGGGGCTTTTGTTGCAGCTTTAGTAGCTGGCTTTGCAGCGGTTTTTGGTGCAGTCTTTGCAGGTGCTTTACTGGCAGTAAGTTTTACACCAGCAGCTTTAGCGGTCTTCGAAAGGAGTGCTTTGCGGCGTGCAGCAGTATTCTTGGTAAGAATGTTTTTCTTTACTGCAGTATCAACAGCGCTTTGGGCAGCTGAAAGGGTCGCAGCAGATGGCTTTGCGTGGAAAGCTTTCACAGCGTCTTTTAGGACGCGCTTTGTCGCAACATTACGGTCACGGCGGATAATAGTTTGTTTGGCTCGCTTAATAGCGGATTTGATGATTGGCATGAAGTTCCTTACCTCTGAAATTGTTTTGTCTAGTCAAGGGGTGATTATAGAGTAAAATGAACGAAAAGTAAAGGGTAGAGGAGCCTGGTGGTGTTTTGTGTTCCTATTTCCCTTATGGTAATCTTAAAGTAATACGCGAGAAGATAGAGAGTTAAGGAAGATTGATGTGATGGGCTATTCTGATACTACAAAGGCATACAAGGGGTTCACGATTGTAGAACTCCTTATTGTCGTGGTTGTTATTGCGATTCTTGCAGCTATAACTATTATTGCCTATAACGGTATACAAAATCGCGCCAAAAACTCGGCATCTCTTTCAAATGCACAACAGGTGGGCAAAAAAATTACTGCACATGCGTTGCTTAACGGTGAAACCCTTCCAGCTACTCTGGCAGATGCCGGTGTTACTAACTCTGGTGATTTAACTTACCAATACACTCGAAACACCGTTGTTTCGCCAAACACCTTTTGTCTTACGACGACTTCGAGCGGAACCAGTGCTCATGTAGCAGGTACATCTAATAGTGTGAAGAAAGCAGTTCCTGGGCCATGTGCAGGTCATACTGGCGTTGCGCCGACCGTAGCTGCGAGTGGCGAACCATGTCCAACTGGGTACATTGTTGTGCCTGGGAGTAGTTTATATGGCACTGAAGCTTTTTGTGTAATGAAGTACGAAGCAAAAAATAACGGAGCAGATGTTGCCGTTTCAACGACTGGTGGCACGATATGGGTATCACTTACTCAATCAGCTGCGCAAAGTAGAGCTGCGAGTGCTTGTTCTGGATGTCATCTTATTACTGAAGCTGAATGGCTTACTATTGCGCAAAATGTAATGAGTGTGGGAAGTAATTGGAGCGGGGGAGTGGTTGGCTCTGGATCGATGTATCGTGGGCATTCAGATAATGCTCCAGCAAGCAACTTAGCAGCTTCAACTGACAATAATGGCTATAGTGGAACAGGTCAAACTACCGGTGAACAGCGCCGAACTCTTAGCCTCACTAATGGTGAAGTTATTTGGGATCTAGCCGGAAATGTATGGGAATGGTCTGACAATACCACTAATAGCGGTCAACCCGGCTCATCAGGATACAACTGGAGGGATTGGAACGCTTTGGATAGCATGGGAACTCTATCTACTCCCGCCTCTCCAGCCTATGCAAATCCTTTGGCGAGCGATTGGTCGAGCGATCAAAATATAGGACGTATTTACTCTAATAGCGCCGTCACGGATCTTCGTGCTATGGTTCGTGGCGGTCATTTTAATGAGCTGATAAATGCAGGGATATTTACACTTCATTTTGGCGTCTCGCCTGGAGGCACGAATGGAGTCATCGGCTTCCGAGTTGCTCGATAAAGCACTACTATATTTATGCTAAACTTAAACCAGACATTTACTAAAGAGAAGTAAGGGCATCACCTCTCTCAATGAACAAACATAAACAATCTGGCTTCACTATTGTAGAACTACTCATTGTAGTAGTCGTTATTGCTATACTTGCGGCCATTACGATCGTTGCCTATAACGGTATTCAAAACCGCGCCAAAGATTCAGCCGCCCTCTCTAATGCACAACAAGTGGGGAAGAAGATCACCGCCCACGCACTCCTCAACAGCGAAACCTTGCCGGCAACACTTGCCGATGTCGGCATAACAAACTCGGGCGATTTAACATATCAGTATAGTCGTAACACCACCGTTACTCCTAATCTTTTTTGTTTGACTGCAACTTCAGGGGGTATTAGTGCGCATATTGCCGGTTCTACGAATTTCGTGAAAAATGCGGTTGCCGGGCCTTGTACTGGTCATACCGGAACTGCGCCAACCGTAGCAGCTGATGGTAATCCGTGTCCAACTAATTATATTGTCGTACCCGGTAATAGCCTTTTCGATACAGAAGCATTCTGCATCATGAAATATGAAGCAGTAAATGTTAATAGTATACCTACAGGTCAGGCTAGTGGAACTCCGTGGGTGACCGTATCTCAAACTGCAGCTATTAACTTAGCAACTACTTCATGTGCCGGGTGTCATCTTGTCACTGAAGCTGAGTGGCTTACAGTCGCACACAATATTTTGTCGGTTCCTAGTAATTGGAGCGGGGGGTCGATCGACTCTGGATATATTTATTCTGGACACAATGATAATAGTCCATCTAGTCCTCTTACTGCCTCAACTGATGATAGTGATGGCTATAGCGGCACTGGACAAACGAGCGGCAATCAGCGCCGCACCCTTACGCTTACGAATGGTGAAGTAATCTGGGACTTGGCCGGAAATGTTAGTGAATGGGTTGACGCCACAATAGCTGGTGGGCAACACCCAGGGATAGCTAGTGAGCCTGCGTTGACCTGGAAGCAGTGGAATACTGCAAATCTCATTTTTAATGGTTTACCTATATCATCTCGACCGTCCTATGGGACATCTACAGCAATTGACTGGACAAGTGGCGATGGTTTGGGTCAACTTGCCTCCAATTATACGGAGACGACATTGATGGGTTTCTATCGAGGAGGCTATTGGGCTAATACGTATAATGCAGGAATATTTGCGCTCGCTTTGGCCAGTGCCCCCTCAGGGACAAATGCTATCATTGGCTTTCGCGTAGCGAGATAAACACATTTGTTGACGCCTCAAAACCCCTTATGCTATAGTGAAGCAAACGCGTCTATTTATTAAGCGGACCAAAAGAAAAACACCATGGATGACATTAAAGCAAAGCAGCAAGTTGTCGAGAAGATAAAAAACTCTTCTAAGATTCTTGTTACTGTTTCAAAAAACCCTTCAGTTGATGCTTTGTCGGCTGCTCTTGGGTTGACTCTTTTGCTTGATAAGCAAGAAAAATACGCTACTTCGATCTTCAGCGGGGAAGTACCACCAGCTATTAAGTTCCTTGAACCTGAAAAAACGTTTGACGATACTACCGATAGCCTTCGTGATTTTATTATTGCGCTTAATAAAGAAAAAGCCGACCACCTTCGTTATAAAATTGAAGGTGACTCAGTAAAGATTTTCATTACGCCGTATAAAACGGTGATTAACCAAGACGACCTTGAGTTTAGCCAAGGTGACTACAACGTTGAATTAGTCATTGCCCTTGGGGTAGATGACCAAGAGCACCTTGATGCAGCACTTGATACCCATGGACAAATTTTGCATGACGCAACTATTATTACCGTCACTGCTGGTGATCAAACCAGTAATCTTGGTGGTATTGACTGGCACGATGCACAGGCAAGTAGTTTAAGTGAGATGGTCGCTGGTTTATCTGAAGCGATGAAAGATGATAAAAAGAAATCATTACTCGATGCGCCAATTGCTACTGCTTTATTAACAGGTATCGTTGCCCAAACTGATCGTTTTAGTAACGAGCACACTACTTCTAAGGTGATGACAGTTGCTTCGCAACTCATGGCAGCTGGTGCTGACCAACAACTTATTGCGACCGAACTACAAACAGCGCCTGAAGATTCTCCATCAGATGACTCAAGTAATGATACCGATTCTTCGAACGATACTCCTACTGATTCTGACGACCAAGGAGTCATTTCTATTCACCAAGAAAATAATGACAGTATCAACATTAGCCATGAAGGCGAAACGTTGGCTGAACTTGACGAGCGTGTTCGTGAACATAAAAATGAAGAACCAGAACCGATTGAAGATGTAAAAGAAGATACGCCAGCCGAACAGCCTGTTGCTGAGCCAGTGCAACCGGAACCTTTACCTGAACCAGCTGCTGAGCCAACCGTTCAACCGGCTGAAGCACCTATCAACGCCTATGGTCTGGAAGATAACGTAGAACCGGCGTTTGGCGGTACATTGAATGCGACAACTGAACAGGCTGCTGACGATGCGCGCCGTGAAGCTCAAAGCGATCAAAACAAAACGATACTTTCACACGCCTACCTAGGTGCTGACCAACCAGATTCGTCAGTTTCAGCTGGCTTTCCGGGCACACCACCTGTAGCGCCTGGCTCAGTAGGGGTGAACTCAGTGGCACCAGAAGAAGTGCACTCAGCTTACGCACCTGAAGGCGACTCTAGCTCAGCGGGACCCGCTCCTGCACAAGAACCGTCACAATCACCAGCTATTGGTGGTGAACGCGTCATTGAGCCACTCGAAACAGTAGCTCCGGCTCCAGAAGCGCCAGTATTTGTACCGCCCACTCCAGTAGAAGAACCGGCCTCTACATTGCCGCCGGCTAACGATTTTGGTTTACCTTTGCCACCACCATTGCCTGATTTCTCTCAGGGTCCAGCCTTACCGCCAGCACCAGCGTTTCCGGGTGCACCTATAGCTCCACCAGCCCCAACAACTCAACCTGAGATACTCGGTGACATACTTGCTCCAGAACCAACGATTCCTCCTGTAAACCCACCTTCTTCAATACCACCAGCCCCCAACGATCCAGGACAGTTTAAGATTCCTAGCTAACTCAGTAGGGTATAATAGCCTTCATGACCGAAGATAGTGTTGTATTTGTCAATAAACCAGCCGGTATTACCAGCTTTGGTGTTGTTGCTCGTGTTCGCCGTAAACTATCTGAACAACTAGGGAAGAAGGCGAAAGTTGGCCACACTGGAACGCTCGATCCATTTGCTACTGGCCTCATGATCATCGTTACCGGCAAAGAATGTCGTAACGCAGGAAATTATTCGAAACTCGATAAAGAGTATGAGGCTACGATTCGTTTAGGCCAGACGAGCTCTACAGGCGACCCTGAGGGCGAAATTACCAATGTATCTGATGTGCAACCTACTCGTGATGAAGTTACCACTGCTTTAAAACAGTTCGAAGGTGAAATTACCCAGCGCCCACCAATGTATAGTGCCATTAAAATTAATGGCCGCCGTGCCTATGATTTAGCGCGTAAAGGCGAGGTGGTTGAAATGCCGCTACGTCAGGTGACTATCTTTAAACTTGAACTACTTGACTATGCATATCCCGATGTTCGCATTCGCGTTCATGTGAGTAGTGGTACTTATATTCGTACACTTGCTGAAGACCTTGGCCAAGTACTTGGCACTGGTGCTTATTGCTCACAACTCCACCGCACGAAGGTTGGGGAGTGGAGTGTTGAAGGCGCTTTAGCTATTGAAGTCTAAGGCTAGCTAATCTCGCGAAGTTTCTTTTTAATATCTTCGGTTAGCAAGTTACCCGCGGTAGCATCAGCTTTTAATATACTTTCTGCACGCTCTTTGGTAAATGCGTCAACGCCAGGAAGAAAGGCGTACGCTTGAGACTTAGGGTGTTGCGTAATGAAGTCCATGTTTGAAAGTCCCGACCAGGCAGTTGCGTTCTTGGTGTGCTGCTCAAGAATACCGCCCTTAGCCGCCCAGTCGATAAGGTCGTTTGATTTCGCTTTAAGCGCTCCGTGATTCGAAAGCAAGTTGTCGCGCATCAGCTCAGCAACATCCGTGGGAACGTTTGTCTTTAAGCTGATCATTGTCTTACGGAATTGATCCATACCGGCACCACCGGCCGTAACGAGCATATTTTGGTAGGCACGAGCCTTGATTGAATCACCTGCGCGAATCGCGTCTGTCATGAGCTGTGCTGCACCGACTAGGTCTCCAGGAGCAAGGTCAGAAGCCTCTTGGATATTTTTAATGTCTTGAGCATCAGCCTGGCGGACTGCACTTACTGCTGAAGCAAGGACGCTGTCTGCACCAAGTGGTTGAATACCACCAGCCCTGGTGCGGAGGGCTGGAGATACTTTAAGTGCCTCGGCGAATTCACGTTGAATTTGTCCGGTAGCTTTCTGAGCGCGCATTTCCTCAACAGATGTAGATTGACGACTTGCTTGCATACGGCGAATCGCAGCCTGTAGCTCAGGAGTTGCTCCAGCTGGGATGCGTCCAGCCTCGTATTCCTTGGTATCTCCTTCGGTAATTTTCACACTTGTCTCAAGCGCTCGCTTGCCGGCTTCTAATTTTGCGTTTTGTAGGTGGAGCGATGAACTCCTGTCGTTAGTCCTAGTCTGTATATGGATTTTGTGGCCATCTTCAATAATTTGCTTGTCGATTTCAGCATCGTGCATCTTATCATGAATTTTACCGTATCGGTCAGTAACGTGGTATCGGTTCTCTGACCGCTGCTTATACATCGCCGTCTTATTCTTCACATTCTCGCCATTATTATCGAAGAACTGCAGCGACTTGCGGAAAGGGTTTTTAGTTTTGCCATCACTTAAGCTCTTTTGCTTGAGCATATCGGCCCTTGCTTGTGACCAGTTGCGGGTACGGTCCAATACGCCTTTTTCGGAGTTGTTGGCGATTTGAGCGATACGGCCCAGTAGGTTTCCGCTGAGCTTCAGGATAAGAGGGGTGATGACCAAAGGTGCAACTTGCACTGCCATACCGAACAGTACCATCAGGATATTGTCGCCAGCATTTTGAATGATGATTTGGCCAGCTAACTGTGAGCCGCCGAACACCAGTGAGAATGCTGGGAAGAATATGAGCATGGTCATAAAGATATCGCGCCATTTATCAAACCATTTTTCAGTGTTTGGTAAGAGGTAGGCGACAAAAGCGAGCGGTGCGATAATGACCAAGATGATGATAATAGCTTGGCGAGCGGCTAATACCAGGACAACGAAAATGAGGGTCAGTACAAGGCCGACCAGAAGGGGGATGAGCAGATATAAAACGCCACCAGCGCTACCGGCAGCGGCATATGCCCCGTAGGAACCTCCAAGGATAATTGCCGTAAGGCTTGCCCAGTTTATGGTTCCGGTAAAGCTATCATTATCCACACTAAACACATCCTCGCGGATATTATTGAATATGTCTTGAATCGAATACCCAAGGATGTTTGATACATCAATAGCGAGCGCTGTTACATAGAAGGATATGTTCACTAAAATCGCCGCGATAATAAGTCGCGGAATAAGCCGTTTTAACCCGTAGTTGCTAATACCAATATTGGTGAGCTGCGAGTAGATAATGATCAAGAAGGCAATAACAAAGGCGATGTTGGCAACACTGCGCATGATATTCCATGCCCTAAATAGGTCATTGTTTGGGTCACCAAGAATGGTTGGCTGCACCGCTATAAGGTTTGCAAGCATGTCGAAGATATTATCCATACCATCGGCAAGGAATACACTGATCGGACAGATAACCCAACCAACCCCTTGTACGTTACAGGCGTTATAGCTATCTTCCTCGCTTTGTAGCGAGATGGTGATAGTTTTTTGGTTTTGAGGATTTGAGAATGTTTGATTGCTTGGCATGTCGTATTCGACATATTCGGCAGAGGTAGCAGTAGGAGGGTCAGTTCCAGAGGCGAAGTAAATAAAGTAAGCTTTTCGCTGAGCAGATGGCCCACCGGCAGAGTCGCGATAGGTGTACACTGATGCATCATCGGGGATTTGTAGCCCATTACCAAGTGTAGTGACGTCAATTTCGCTGTATTGTCGGCCATCATACTGAATAACATCACCGGTCCAGTTGGCATCGGTGTCGACAGCATTTGCAGGGTTAACGGCGAGGGTTGCCCATAAAAGGGCAGTGACTACCACCGCTAGTGCAAAAGTAAAGATGCTTCGTACAGAGAACCCTCTGCGCGAAGTGGACCAAAAACGTTCCATATCATCTTGAATTATACCACGTAACAGATTAAAAGTCAATGCTTATGCTCGCATTCCACGTAACATGCGACACCCCTTGAAACCTGTGCAAAACTCTGATACAATACACCCTCGATGATTACTGCAGAAAACAAAGCACAGGCATTCGCCCTGACGCAAACGCACAAGACCGATGTTGGGAGCCCACAAGCTCAAGCATCTGTTCTTACTGTGCGCATTAAAGAGATCACGGAGCACCTAAAGGTCAATAAACACGACCACATGGCCCGCCGCGGTCTCGTGCAGATGGTAGGACGCCGCAAACGCCTTATGAAATATCTTGAGGCAAAAGACTTCGAAGCGTATAAAGCGCTCGTAGCAAAACTAGGACTCCGCAAATAGCGGGGTTCTTTTATTTTACGGCATATATCGGCATACTAGGGAGTAATGGTTACTCGTAGACATCGATTTTTAATAGGCGGCGGTACTGTCGCTATTGGGCTGGTGCTCCTTGTTGTTATAGGGGTATTGTTTCAGGCTCAACTTAAGAGTATCAACCAACCAAGTGTGGTTACGAATGCTTTTCCGGCTTTCCCGGAAATTGATACCTCAACCCTAACCCAAACACAAAAAACCATCGTTGCCTTACTTGAACAAGAATATGAAGCTCAACCAAATGGTACAAAGTATACCGAAGGTGCAGATGAAGATTGGTGCGCTGATTTTAGTAGTTGGATTATGAAAGAGGCCGGGGTGCCGATGCTTAATCAAGATAATGGCAGTTGGCGGATTGAAGATGTGCCACCTATCCATGAATATTACGTCTCGGTCAATCGTTTCGAATCGGCCCAAAGTGATTATGTGCCCGTTGTAGGTGATGTTGTTATGTATAAAAAGCCAAGTCCTTTTGGCAACCATATAAATATTGTGATTAAAAACGACAATGGCGTAATTACCAGCGTTGGCGGTAATGAAAGCGATAAAATACGTATTCAAACCTATACACCGGCCAGCGATGCCTATGCAATTGGATACGGGAAGCTACCCAATCTGTTATAATAAAGCTAATCCCACGCGACTAAGTGCTGGATAGAGTGATTTGCAAAGCAAATTTCTGTACCCGTTACTTACTCGAAAAGAAGAGTGGGTGTGAACAATAAGGAGGTTCAATATGCCAACCATTAATCCGTATGGTAAGGATATTATTAAAGTAACGACCGAATTTGAAGGTCGTCCATTAACATTGGAAGTAAACCGAGTAGGCTTTCGCTCAACTGGTAGCGTGCTAGTTACCTATGGTGACACCGTAGTACTTGGGACTGCTCAAGTAGGTACCCGCCCAATTGTTCTCGATTATTTCCCGCTCAGCATCGACTATGAAGAAAAGTTTTATGCAGCTGGTAAAATTAGCGGTAGTCGTTTCATTAAACGTGAAGGCCGCCCTTCAGACGAAGCAATTCTTATTGGTCGTTTGATCGACCGCCCAATCCGTCCACTCTTTCCTAAAGGTTATCGCCAAGAAGTGCAGGTAGTCGCGAGTGTACTCAGCCTCGACCCAGAATTCCGCCCTGACATGATTGCCATGATTGCCGCTTCAAGCGCACTTATGCTAACCGGTACACCGTTTGATGGCCCTGTTTCTGGCCTACGTATAGGGCGCGTTAAAGGCGAATTCAAAGCCTTTTTAACCCCTGAAGAACGTGAAGCCTCAGACCTTGACCTCGTAGTTGCGGGTATTGAAACCGGTATCACCATGGTTGAAGCTGGTGCAAACGAAGTATCTGAAGAAGTAGTTGCCGA
Source organism: uncultured Candidatus Saccharibacteria bacterium (assembly GCA_964523145.1). Taxonomy (GTDB): domain Bacteria; phylum Patescibacteriota; class Saccharimonadia; order Saccharimonadales; family Saccharimonadaceae; genus Microsaccharimonas. The sequence goes on from CAZFYB010000007.1 coordinate 42,704, forward strand.
TGCACTTGCTTGGGCTTACGAACACTACCAACCAGCTATTAAGCTCCAGCAAGAGCTTGTAGCCAAGGTCAAACCAGCTGCCCAAGAATTCACCCTGACCCTGCCTGACGAAGAAATTCAATCTACAGTTGATGCATGGGTTCACGGTAAATTAGGCGAAGGTCTTCGTAAACCATACCCAGAACGTAACGAACTTATTAACAAGCTCCGCTGGGCTTTCCACGAAGAGCTCGCTGAAAAATTTGGCGATGCGTATACTCGCGACAAATATGATGAAGCCTTTACGGTTGCTGTTCATAAAGACGTGCGCCGCGGCATCGTTGAGCAAAATATTCGTCCAGACGGTCGAAAATTTGATGAAATTCGTCCACTTTCAAGTGAAGTAGGGGTACTGCCTCGAACACACGGTTCATCGATCTTTACCCGTGGCATGACACAAGCGTTAAATATCGTCACCTTAGCACCGCTCAGCTACGCCCAAATGGTTGATACGATGGAAATTAATGATGGCGAACGCCGTTATATGCATCACTACAACGCACCAGGCTATACTGTAGGCGAAGTACAACGCCTTGGTTCACCAGGTCGCCGAGAAATTGGCCACGGATACCTCGCTGAACGTGCGCTTATACCTGTGCTCCCAGCCGAAGAAGATTTTCCGTATGCTATTCGTAGTGTCACTGAAATCATGAGCCAGAACGGTTCAACTTCAATGGCAGCTACTTGTTCGAGCTGTTTAGCCCTTATGGACGCGGGTGTGCCAATTAAAGCACCGGTCAGTGGTATTGCTATGGGACTTATTATGGAAGGCGATACGCCGCACATTTTAAGTGACATCGCTGATGCTGAAGATTTTGCTGGTGACATGGACTTCAAGGCTGCTGGTACAGCTAATGGTATTACTGCACTACAAATGGACATGAAAGTGCACGGGCTCCCGGTTACGATTTTGAAAGAAGCGCTGCTTGCCTCAAAAACAGGCCGAGCACATATTTTGAAAAGTATGATCGAAACAATGGACGCGCCACGTGCTGAATTGAGTCCATACGCTCCACGTATTGAAAAGGTGAAGATTAACCCTGAAAAAATCGGTGCAGTCATCGGTAAGGGCGGGGAAGTGATTAACAAAATTACCGCCGAAACTGGCGCGCTGATTGATATCAAAGAAGATGGCCTGATTACCGTTGCTGGCTCTGACCCAGCGGGTATCGCTCGAGCGATCGAATGGATTAAGGGCCTCACCGAAGAAGCTGAAGTTGGCCGCATTTACGAAGGTAAAGTTGTCAGCATTAAAGACTTCGGTGCATTCGTAAACATCATGCCCGGCCAAGACGGCATGGTGCACATTAGCCAACTCTCTGACGAACGTGTTGAACGAGTTGAGGATGTGCTAACCGAAGGCGAAACCGTGAAGGTGAAGCTGATTGGTATTGATGAGCGTGGGCGTTTGAGCTTGAGTCTGAAAGACGCGCAAGAATAAACAGTGATTATCACCGCAACCATTAACGAAAAATCCTTTGGCGACAAGAGCCTGTTTAAAGATAGTTCGTTTTTTGTTGATGATGGTGAAAAGGTGGGTTTGATTGGGCGTAACGGTGAAGGGAAGACAACGCTGTTTCGCATGATTTCTGGCGAAGATAAAGACTATCAAGGTGAAGTGCAACTTGGACGGGGTGTTTCGATGGTCGCAACCCGCCAAGAGCACCATGGCTTTGAAAAAATGCCGGTGATGGAATATATTCTGCAAGATTTGCCGCACTACACCACGCTCAAGCACATTCTTGATAACCACCCGCTGATTATGGGTGAAAAAATGCACCTCATTAATGAGTACAGCGAAGCGCTAGAACGGTTTGATTCGCTTGGCTATTATACAATCGAAAATGAAGTTGAGCGTATCCTTGATTCGTTCCAGCTTGGTGGTCGGTTTAATGACGTGCTTGGTGAGTTTTCGGGTGGCCAAAAGCGCTTGATTGAAGTGGCGAAGGTGATGCTTTCTAAGGCGCAGCTTGCTCTGATTGACGAACCAACCAACCACATGGACTACATTGCCAAAGATAAGTTTTTGCAGTGGATGATTTCTGCAAAAGAATCGATGATTGTGATTACCCACGACCGTGATGTACTTGAAAAGGTTGATCGGATCCTTGAAGTAAAAGATCAAAGAATTCTTAATTATAAGGGTAATTATAGTGCGTACTTGCGTCAAAATGCCGGCTCTACCAGTAGTCAAATGAACGAATTTGAGCTCACACAGCGCCGGATCGTTAACTTGAAAGCTAAAATTATCGAGTACCAGCGCTACAAAGAAAAGTCTCGCACCCCTAGTACTATTCAGCGCTTTAAGCGCCTTGAGCAGCAGTCACGTGATGAGCTGGCGAAGCTTGAAAAAACAGAAAAGCCTACTTTTTGGGTAGATCGTGAATCTGTTTCAGATATGGGCCTCAAAACCGGGCAGCAGTATGAAAAGTTCAAAGCTAAAAATATTCGCCTACAAGGGGTAGATGGAGAAGAGGGTTATGGCCGGCTGTTAGTCGATGCTAAAAGCCTCTCGCTTGGTTATAACGAGCCACTTTTCAAAAATATCTCTTTTCAAATTCGCGAAGGTGAAATTTTAGAGCTTCGCGGCCGTAACGGTACTGGTAAAACTACTTTGGTGCGCACACTTCTTGCTACGGTAAAAGCCGAACAATTTAGCGCTAAGGTGTTTGACGGTACGATTGAAGTCGATAAGAAGTCACGGGTAGGGGTGTACGAACAAGAATCACCGGAACACCTTATGGATAAAAGTCTGTACGAGGCTATTGAAGATATTTATATGTCACGTGGGCTGAATATTACGGACACAAAAATTCGCCAACTGCTAAACGATTATCTATTTACCCCAAATGATGCAAATATTCCTGTTCGGCAATTAAGTGGTGGCCAGAAAGCTCGGCTACAGTTGATTACGATGCTTTCGGAAAGCCCTTCATTGCTTGTTTTAGACGAACCAACCAACCACCTTGATCTTCCGAGTATTGAAGAGCTCGAGCAAGCGCTCAAGAACTATAGTGGTGCAATTTTGTACATCTCGCACGATACCTTCTTCCGCAAAAATATTGGTGGCGAAGTTATCCAACTTTAAAGGGCTGAGGCTTGTAGTCTTATCATGCTGGCGTTACACTAGAACGTAATGAACCCTGAAACCCCTCAACCAACTCCAGAGCAAGCTCCGCAACCGGCACCTCAACCGGTAGCGCCGCAACCACCGCAACAACCTGCACCTAAATCAAGCACTAAAACACTTATTTTAGTATTAAGCTTGGTCGGCGGTTTTCTTATATTAGGATTTATCGCGCTGGTCGTCTTTTTTGCAGTTAATCTTACTAAAGCTGGCGAAGAGTCAGCCGAACGGAGTGCAAATAATACACAAACAATAACAAGTGCGGTAAAAGCAGCCTCGCCACGTATCGACAACGCTATCATTACTACTAATCTCAATGGTTTTGCTACCGATCTATTCGTAGAACTCGAACTGAATGTCGAAGGCGAGATGACTGAACAAGAATTGAGTGCGATCATTGAAGCGATTGAGGCGAACAATTATTTAGAGAGTGACAACTTTACCCTGTATGTGTATGTCGGGGAAAAGGACAACTGGGAAGCCCTCGATCTTAAGCCGGCCGCGACTGCGTTAAATCTTGACTACACTCGTCAGGGCGCCGGTATTTACGTTTTCGGTAATTAGCGCTATCGGGTGAGCATTGCTTCTATATGTCAGTTCAACAACAACTCGATAGTCTAAAAACTGAGATTATTGATCAAAATATTACTCCCGAGTTAGCCGCTCAAGCTACTCAATTGGTCATGGGTGACGGCAACCCAAATGCAGATATTGTACTTATAGGTGAAGCGCCTGGTAAAAAAGAGGATGAGCAAGGACTCCCATTCATTGGTGCTTCGGGGAGATTTCTGAATTTGATGCTTGAAGCAGCGGGTCTCGTGCGTGAGGATGTATACATTACGAATATTGTAAAATACCGTCCGCCTAATAATCGAGACCCTTCTAAACAAGAAAAAGCTGCTTTTTTACCATATTTATTAAAACAAATTGAAATTATTCAACCAAAGGTAATTATTACTCTTGGTCGCCATAGTATGGAATATTTTTTACCCGGTGCTAAGATAGGTGAAATTCATGGCCAGCTGCAAAAAGTGAAGCTGGGAAACCAGGATATTCTTGTCGCGCCTTTGTACCATCCGGCCGCCGCACTCTACAATGGTAGTATGCGTCAAACCTTGATCGATGACTTTGTAAACATTGCCACCAAGGTGAGTATTTGATATAATAAGAGCACTTGATACCGAGAGGGTACTGTCTCAACACTTACGAACGAGCTCTCAAATTTTATTTTGTAACATTTATTTTTTCATATTTTAAAGGAGAAAAAACAACATATGGGTCAACAAAGACTCTCATCACCCCAGGGTGACGATACCTCAAAGCAACCGCGTAACCAACCGCGACCAAAACAAAACAATACGGTCCTTGCTAATACGCAAACTCGCCGCGGCGAAGTATTTCGTGCCCAGCGCCGTACTAGTGACGATGTAAATGCTCGTGCCTCACAGCACGTTATTAACATCCCTGTAAATAAATCAATTTACAATGGCTATGGCGGCCGCCAATTTAGCGTTGCCGACTTCAAAAAACAACCACGAACTTCGGGTCCACGCCTACGGGTTATTCCTATTGGTGGCCTTGGTGAAATGGGTATTGGTAAAAACATGATGGCGATCGAATACGATAATGACATCGTTATTATCGATGCTGGTTTCTTGTTCCCAGGTGCAGACTACCCAGGCATTAACTACATCGTGCCAGACATTACGTACTTGCTTGAAAACAAGCACAAAATCCGCGGCATCGTGTTTACTCACGGGCACCTTGACCACATTGGCGCCTTCCGCCACCTTGCACACCAACTGCAAGCACCGGTATTCGGAAGTAAATTTACCCTTGCCATGGTGCAAAAGAACATGGAAGAAGCAACTAGTGGCTACGAACCTGAATATACTATTCTTGACCCTGAAAAGCACGAACGTGTGCAACTGGGCGATAGCTTTAATATTGAACTTGTCCGAGTTAACCACTCGATCCCTGATGCGACTGCTGTCGTTGTCCGTACACCCCTTGGCGTACTAGTTGACACCGGCGACTGGCGTTTCGAAGACAACCCAGTTGACGGTAAGAAGTTCGACCTCGAACGATTGACCGAAATTGCGACCAAAGAAGGTATTACGCTTTTGATGAACGAATCTACCAACTGTGAATCAGAAGGTACGCACACCCACGGTGAGTTTGAAATTCAGGAAAGCCTAGGGCAAATTATGGAACGCGAAAAAAATAGCCGCGTTATCATCAGCTGTTTTAGTAGTATGATTCACCGTATGCAACTTATTCTTGAAGAAGCAAAAAAGCATGACCGTAAGGTAGCCTTTGCCGGATACAGCATGATCCAAAACGTAGAAGTAGCCCTTCGTACCGGTGTTATTACCGTGCCAAAAGACGTTATTGTGAAAATGGAAGACATTGTTAAGTTGCCCGATAACAAGGTAACGATTGTTTGTACCGGTTCACAGGGTGAAATGAACGCCGTACTTAACCGTATGGCCTCTGGTTCACACAAATTTATTAAGATTAAAAACACCGATGTTGTGGTATTTAGCTCAAGCCAAATTCCTGGTAACGAAAAGTACATTGTTCGTACTGTTGATGGTTTGATGCGTGAAGGTAGTGGAGTTATTCAAGACCGTAAGTCACACATTACCGGCGTTGGCCCGCTACACCTTTCAGGTCACGGTTACTACGATGACCATGTAAAACTGATCAACGCACTTAACCCGAAGTATTACATGCCAATCCACGGTGAATTCCACATGTTAGTACATAACGCCGAACTGGCTGAAAACGAATGTGGCATTAAACGAAATGATATTTTCGTGTGTGACGCTGGTGACGTGGTTGAAATTACCGCTGATTCAGCTCGAAAAGCTGGTCGTGTACCTGTTGGCGGTATTATGTACGATGACTCAGGTGAAATTGTATCTGAAGTTGTATTGAAAGACCGTATTCACATGGCGAGTGAAGGTATGTTTGTAGTGGTACTGACCGTTGCACGCGGTAGTGGTCGCCTTATGACCAGCCCTGACATCATTAGCCGTGGGTTTATTTACCTACGCGATAGTGAAGAGCTTATGGGTATCATTCGCCAATACTTGAAGCAAAAAGTTGCCCGCACCTTTAGTGGTCGCCGCGTTGACCTTGATGTGGTGAAGAAAGAAATTAAAGACGAGCTGACGCACGTTCTGTATGACCAAACGCGCCGTACTCCAATCGTTATCCCAGTGATTAACGAAATCGGTGGCGGTGGTGGCGGCAAAGGCCCTCAACAAGATGGTGAAGGCGCCCAAAATGGACGCCCTGATAACCGCAATAACAATCGCGGTGGTAATCGCGGCCAAGGCCAAAACCAGGGTCAATCTCAAGGTGGTGAACAGCACTACCAACGCCCTGCACCAAAGGTGTTCCAACAGCCAGCTATTCCTGACACCGATGTCATTGCGCCAAAAGCTCCTACTGATAGCCGCGGCTACTAAATCACAACCAGTATAAGTGATATAATGCTTATACATGGTGGAATTTAATAGAGCACAAAAAGGTTTTACGATTGTTGAACTATTAATCGTAGTCGTTGTCATTGCTATATTGGCAGCAATTACCATAGTTGCCTATAGTGGTATTCAAGACAATGCCCGAAAAACTGCACTCCAAGCTGAAATGAAACAGCGTGCTGATAAAATTAAGCTTTATGCGCTGGACAACCAGGTATTCCCTGATACATTAGCTCAAGCTGATATCGAAACAACTGCCGGAAATACGACATTTCAATATACCAAAAACGATGCTGGTGATAACTTCTGTTTAACAGGACTATATAATAACAGTTTTGCTTTACATCAATCAGACAACGGCCTGTTTGAGGATGGACCTTGTGATGGACATTCGGGCGGCACACAATATTGCCCGACCGACACCCATGTTCCCATTAATGGATTCTTTTGTGAAGGAAATGAAGGTTCAGTTGCAGTTCTTAATACTTCGGCTGTAAAATTATCAAGCACAACCGCAGGGGTCCCGCCGGGTGCACCAGCGCCTTTTGTAGGTCGGCAGACCTCGAGGGATAACTTAGTAGGAAGTCCTTTTTCAATTAGTGAAGGTGATCAGTATTGCATGGAAGGGTGGGTGAGTACTACGGATTCAACCGTCACTCATGCGATAGGTTTACAATATTCAGGAGGAACAGGGGGCACTGCAACTACTTGGCACGGATTTGGTTCTGCTGCTACACCGGCTAATGCAACGAATCAATGGATAAAAATAGGCGGGTGTCGAACAGTGCCAACGAACTTTCCAACAGCTCGTTTTTGGACGCAAAATAACGGAAGCGCGGGAGGAACAGCTTCGCCTGCTTGGTACCAAACCGCTATCCGTTTTTGGAAACCATAAGCCTCTTGCAAAATGTAGTAAATTTTGCTATAATATCTTTATTAGAAAAGGGCGTTAAGCGTCTATAATAGAAAAAGATTATGGCAAAAAAGAAAAAGCGAAATTCGGGTAAGAAAAAAGCACCGATAAAGTCTGCTCCGCAACATACGTTGCCAACGGGTTTTTGGGCGCAAGTTGGCGCGTTGCTGCTTATTACGTTTTCGCTCCTCATTATCTTGGGATGGTTCGGGCTCGGTGGGGCAGTACTAAACTGGCTTAACGAAGTCACACTCGCCACCATAGGCTATGGTGTTTACGTTGTACCAATCGTCTTTATCTACGTAG
>CAZFYB010000008.1:0-32820 GCA_964523145.1 uncultured Candidatus Saccharibacteria bacterium
TGGCGGGCCCGACCGGATTCGAACCGGCGATCTCCTCCGTGACAGGGAGGCGTGATAGGCCAGCTTCACTACGAGCCCGTATGTGTGCTTATGGCCTATAAGCTCAAATGATCATAGCATTTTTAGATAAGATAATCAACGGGTATCTGTTACGGTCACGTACTGACCGCCCTTTGAAATAGCGCTTATGGTATACTTAACCTATGAAAAAGTGGGCACAAAAACAAACAGGCTTTACTATTGTTGAGTTGCTCATTGTTGTCGTGGTAATTGCGATTTTGGCGTCAATTACGGTCGTTGCCTATAATGGCATTCAACAGCAAGCTCGAGATAGTCAGCGGCGGGCAGATATGGATGCTATTGCTAAGGCACTTTCTATGCATAACGTGGAGCGGGGAGCTTTTCCAAATACAGGCGGTGGAAGTAGTACGGGTGAGGGCTGGTTTAACGGCGGTTCTCCAACGTTACTCACTGTTTTACAGTCGGCTGGATATCTTACTAATCAACAAATTCGGGACCCGGTGACATTGACGGGGAGTACGGCGACCACTTCTGGATATCTTGTTACGTACTGTGGAACAGGGGATGCACGTCGAGCTATTATTTATGGTCGGCTTGAGTCAAGTCCGGCTGCATCACTTCCGGCCGAATTCAGTGACTGCAGTAGTGGTGCGCGAGGATGGTGGATGACCTACGGCTGTAATTATTATAAGGTTGGCTATTGATGGCTTTTAAATCACGGGGTTTTACTATTGTTGAGCTGCTCATTGTCGTGGTGGTGATCGCTATTCTCGCGGTCATCACCATCGTTGCTTATACGGGTATTCAAAATAGAGCGACAAATTCAGCTCTACAGGCAGCTGCTTCACAGGCGGCAAAAAAGATTAGTCTTTCTGCGGTAAATGCAGCCGATATGTATCCAGCCGATAAGGCAAGCTTTTTAGCCGAAGCAAATCTGAGCGAGAGCGCCACACAGACATACGACTATATCACCTCGGATGATCGTAAGTCGTATTGTGTGTCGGTAACGAATCAAACTGGGGTTTCGTATGCCCGGACGAATGCATCGAGCGAAGCCATACCAGGTAAATGTGTTTCGAACCTCGTATTAAACCCAAGTATTGAACCGAGCGGAAACAATACCGGTGCAGTGTTTGGCCAGGGCGGAGTAGCAACTTTGACACTTAATAATACTTCTCCTTACAATGGAACTAACGTTTTAAGAACTACGTGGACAACTGCTCCAACCAGTGTGAGTACGGGCGGCCTTTGGTCGCATAGTATCTCGGCAACTGGTTTAAATGCTGGAGCGAAGGTATATACAGCTTCAGGATACCTGAGGAACTCGTGGGCGGGAGCGTCTGTAAGTTTGAATCTTGTTGGGTATACAACCGCTAATAATGTTACAAGTGAGACTTACGGCTCAAATGTTACGATCCCTGCCAATACCTGGACTCGGGTATCAACAACCTGGACAGCTCCTGCGAATACTGATTATTTTATTGTTCGACTCAGACAGCAAGGAGGTGCATTACCAAGTGTTGGCTCGACCATGGATGCTGATGGGTTTATGCTTACCGAAGGTTCGACACTATATAGCTATGGTGGTACCGGAGCTGCAAACTGGGCAAAAAAGATGGATACGCCATACTCCGTATCGTTTGGCCCAGCGGTGGGGCAGTAGGCTTATGGTTACTATGGTAAAATACTGATATGCAGTGGGCAAAAAACAAACAGGTTTCACTATCGTTGAGTTACTCATTGTCGTAGTAGTCATCGCGATCCTTGCGGCAATAACAATCGTTTCGTATAACGGAATTACGGTTCGTGCTAATGACGCGCTGCGAAAGCAGAATTTGGCAGATTTGAGCAAAGTTCTTAATGTTTATTACATTGATAAAGGCAACTGGATTGACACAGGAGTTAGTACGGGAAATGGCCAAGGGTGGGTAAGTTCTGGTCCTAGCTCGGTAGCGGCACAGTTACAGGCTGCTGGGTATTTACCGGCCGGCAATGCACTTAAAGATCCCAATTGTATAGGGAGCGAGACGACTGGCTGTTCTGGGTATCTTAAAATGACCTGTGGTACTGGTGAGACAGCGAAAACGTACTTAATGGCACGCCTTCAAAGTGAAGGTTCGGTTTCGATGCCAACAGAATTTAACGATGCAAGTTGTACCTACAGAAACTGGTGGAATAGTTTTAATATGAATTATTATGTCAGGGTTAACTAATATGACCCAGCATCGAGTTAAGGGTTTTACTATTGTCGAACTACTTATAGTAGTGGTAGTTATCGCGATTTTGGCGGCTATTACAGTCGTTGCCTATAATGGCATTCAGCAACGTACTCGCGATTCTGCACGATTAAGTGCTGCTAACTCTATCGTGAAAGCATTGGAGTTGTACTATTTAGATAATCGCACTTATCCTAATCAGAGCAGTACGAGTTTAGATGCGGACTTCTTGCCTCAACTAAAGCCGTATTTAGGTCAGCTCCCCAAGGACCCTCTGAATAACAGCGATTATTATTACGAGTATAGGCATTATGTATCAAACTACATATTTAATAGTGGCACAGGCTGCAGGTCTGGTGACTATTTATCAACTGGTTTCTGGGTGTTAGCTGTTAGTTTTGAATTAGAGTCTACTAATCCGTTTCCTGTAGGGAGGGGAGCTTTGGCTACAGATAAGACAAGGTGTGGTACTACGAAAAACGGCACATCTTCGGCTTCACGAGCCTTGTACTTCTCGCCACTCCTCGAAGTCGCACTTTAGAGGGTTAGGGCTGTCTTCTTGCCGGTTTCTCATGGTATACTTGGTAAGTAAAAGCGGGGGCGCTCACGCCGTTATAGCTCAGCTGGTAGAGCGGCGCTTTCGTAAAGCGTAGGTCTCCGGTTCGACCCCGGATAACGGCTCCACATAATTATGTTAAAAAACACCATTACTCAATCACTCAAAGAACTTATCACTAACCGCTACTTAACGGTACTATCCGCGGTACTTCTTTTACTTACCGTGGCATTTGTTATTTATATTGCCGTTACTGTTCGGCCGAGTGAACTGCAGCTCGTAACGCACTATACAGCGTATGGAGTGACCCATCTATACCGTGATCAATGGTTCTACTTGCTGGCATTTGCAGGTTTCGCTATTTTGGTTGCCATTATGCATATCACTATTGCGCTGAAAATCTTCCTTACAAAAGGACACCCGCTGGCAATTATGTTTGCCTGGATGGGGATTGGTATTATTGTGTTCGCTTGGTTGACGAGTTTCTCTATCATCAACGTATGGTCACCACTATAATATGATTGACCTCGAGATTCCGCTCGGCAAACGAACGCGCATGTACCGTTTTTTCGAGATGGTGCCAGCGATCGTTAGCTACGGGGCATTTGTCCTGCTTATTGTTCTGTCACTTGTTTCGCCCCTATTAGCGGCGATTTATTTAATGCTGGTTATTATTGTGTTGCTGGTACGTGCCGTGGGGATTGTGTACCACACCATTATGGGCCATCGCCGATTAGTAAAAAGCCAAGAGATTCATTGGTCGCACCGGTTAGGGCAGCTTGAAGATGCAGCCGCTTCGTATGCACAGTACGAACATGAACGCCCAAAGGGCTACGGTATGGTGGCGCACGCCGAAAACCTGCGCTTAGTTGCGGCTGATCCTACGGCATTTCCAAAACCATCTGAAATGTATAACTTGGTAATTATTGCCGCCTATAACGAAAGTTACGAGGTGATCGAGCCAACTATCCGTTCATTGGTACGAACTACGTACGATTTATCGCGTATGGTGGTGGTATTAGCATACGAAGAACGAGGTGGCCCTGAAATTGAAGAAACCGCCAAACGGCTACAAAAGCAGTTCGCTGGTCAGTTTAACGAGTTCTTAATTGTGAAACACCCCCGTGACCTCAAAGACGAAGTCGTGGGTAAGGGCGGCAACATTACCTACGCTGGTAAATATATGCAGGCATGGTTTGAAGAAAAGAAGATTGCTTTTAAGAATATTCTCGTCACCACGCTCGACTCTGACAACCGCCCACACCCTGCATACTTTGATTATGCAACCTACGAATATATCGTGAACGAAGATCGAAAACATTTGGCGTATCAGCCGATTGCTTTGTTTTTGAACAATATCTGGGATGTTCCGGCACCAATGCGCGTGCTGGCTACCGGTAATACCTTCTGGAACATTATTAGTTCAATGCGACCACATTTATTGCGCAACTTTGCCTCGCACTCGCAACCAATGGAGGCGTTGGTAGAAATGGGATTTTGGAGCACGCGCACGGTAGTAGAGGACGGCCACCAGTTCTGGCGCAGCTACTTTTACTTCAACGGTAATTATTCGGTTCACCCTTTGTATATTCCTATTTACCAAGATGCTGTGCTCGATAATACCTACGCTAAAACCTTTAAAGCTCAGTTTATCCAACTACGCCGTTGGATGTACGGCGCCTCGGATGTTGCCTATGTTGCGGTGCGTTTGTTTACGAAAAAGCGTACCGTTCCGTTTTGGCCAGGGTTTGTATGGTTTATGAGGAGCCTTGATGGCTACGTGACTGCAGCGAGTGTCTCAATTATTGTTGCATTTGGAGGCTGGGTACCACTGCTCATTAATAGCCAAGCATATCGCGATGTCGTGGCGCATCAGCTACCGGATGTTATTAGCTTGATTCAGCGTGTTGCATTGGTTGGTATTATTGTGATGGTGTTCTTATCGTTCAAGTTATTGCCACCGCGCCCAGAACGATATAAACGTACTCGAACCATTGGTATGGTGTTGCAGTGGGTGATTATGCCCCTGACCGCCATAGGGTTCTTGTCATTTGCTGCGTTGAACGCTCAAGCTCGATTGTTCTTCGGAAAGTATTTAGTGAAGTTTGATGTGACGAATAAGGCAACTGTTGCCTCACGTGAAGCATTAAAGCATTCCGATAAGTCGAAGAAGGCGATGCGGGTGAGCGATATTGACATTGAGAAACCAGCTGAAGACTAGTCGTTACGCATTTAGGCAATAAAAAACTCCCCTGTAGTAGGGGAGTTTTTGTTAAATGAACGGGTTAAATGGTGCGAATACGAACTTCGCGCTTAATCTCTTGGAGGGTCTTATCGTACTCGAAACCGAGTGAGAAGCGCTCTAACGAAGAGGTTTTAAGGGGCATTTGGCTTTGTGAACTTTTGGTTGTAATCTGTTGAGTGTTACTCATAGATACATATTAGCATATACAGTATGAATTGTCAATGGAACAGACTTTCGTGTGAAATACCGTATGTGATATAACTGATTGGCTCGGTGTAGAAAAGGGGTGGTGGAAAACTTTCAAGGATTGTGGGAAAACTAAAATCCGCTCGTTAAAGCGGATTTCAAAGGGGATAAACTTGGTGGGTCCTAGAGGATTCGAACCTCTCACCTCCTCAACGTCAATGAGGCGCTCTAGCCAAATGAGCTAAGGACCCGTAAGCTTATTTATGGTAGCAGAATAGGGGTGGGGAGGCAAGTGGACTACTGTTTGTATATGTAACGCTTATGGTACTATAGAAGTAATGAAAAAGTGGGCGCACCAGCAAACCGGGTTTACGATTGTCGAACTACTTATTGTGGTGGTGGTGATCGCAATTTTAGCTGTGATTACTATAGTTTCTTACAACGGCATTACAGAACGAGCGAAATTCTCTACTATGCGATCTGACCTCGCAAGTATCAACAAGGCTATTTTATTGTATTATGCAGATAATGGTTCGTATCCTATAACTCCTGCATCGAGTAGTACGTGCGCTTCAGGGGGCTGGTGTGGATGGGAGCAAGCTACTGGTGATGGTTTTGTTCCGGGACTCAGCCCAAAATATATGAACCAAATACCGCAACTTCCAACTTCTAATGCATATGGTGATACCTATCTTTACCGCTCGACCACTGGAACTGACTATAAATTAATCCGCTATCAAGCATCTTATCTTTCCGCTAGCGAGAGTGCTGCTATGGCGGATCTTATGACAACTGACTGTACAGCTGGAACAAATACTTCAAGATGGGGCTACTGGAATAGTAATGTTTCGAAATGCTGGTAAGATAAATATATGCAGTGGGTAAAAAACAAACAGGGATTCACGATTGTCGAACTTCTTATCGTGGTGGTGGTTATTGCGATACTTGCGGCTATTACCATCGTTTCGTATAACGGCATTCAAACCAGGACGCGTGATTCTGAAAGGACTGCCGAAGTCAGTACTATGATGAAAGCGATAGAAATGTACATGGCCGAAAACGGTTCATACCCGTCACTTGGCTCAGATAATACCGGGTACTCATACACGGCACTTGCACCGTTCTTGGTCCCTAAGTATATTTCAGCTATACCTTCACCTCCTACTGGAGGTACAGCCGCTGACTATTGGTATGTACGCGGATCTGAGAGCGGCAGGTCGTACGGCATTCGAGTTGATTATGAGACCAAGCCGGATTGTCATGCGGGGCAAAGGAACAATGGCGTTGGTTGGTGGAGTTTACAAGCCTGCTCGAACACTTAAAACAGACGAAGTTGCAGGCTACTTACAGGTACGGTATACTGTGAGGGAACGATGAAGTGGCCCAACCATCCGCTGAGTTCCGTGGAGGTCGCCTGTACGTAACGGGAGTCACAAGTAAAACGTCCGGTGGAACCGTCTGCGCAAAACGTAGACCCGAGACATGCAATTAATGGATTTAAGTTAATTAAACCTGAGATTGCATGTTTCTTTTAATTTTTAAGGAGAGCACCTATGAGCGAGAACGATCAATCACACGCAATGCGCCACAGTTTGGCACATATTGCCGCCAGCGCGGTTAAAAAGCTTTGGCCCGAAGCCAAATTCGGAGTAGGGCCGGTTGTTGATAACGGGTTTTATTACGATATCGACCTCGGTGAACTTAAGATTTCGGAATCTGATTTCAAGCGAATTGAAAAAGAAATGCGGAGCATTATTAACCAGGCCCAAGAATTCGAGCATTTCGAAATGCCGATTGATCAGGCGATTGAGTGGGCGCGGGTGAATAACCAGTCGTATAAAGAGGAACTCTTAAACGATCTTAAGCGTTCTGGTACGACATTAGCCAAAGACCTTGATGTGAGTGAGCTAGGGATCGCGACCAATGGCGATGCTGCCGTTGAAACCGTTTCGTTTTATAAAAATGGTGACTTTGTTGATCTATGTCGAGGTCCGCACGTAGCAAATACAAAAGATGTTGGCGCTTTTAAGCTACAGCGCGTAGCCGGTGCCTATTGGCGCGGTAAAGAGGGGAACCCGCAAATGCAGCGTTTGTATGGGGTTGCTTTTGAAACTCAAGAAGAACTTGGGCAGTATCTTGAACTATTAGAACAAGCGAAGACTCGCGATCACCGTAAACTTGGTCGTGAACTTGATTTATATACAGTTTCAACGCTTGTAGGTCCTGGGCTACCGCTATTTACCCCACGCGGTACGATACTTCGTGACATTATGAGCACATACTCTAACCAGCTCCGCCAACGCTACGGTTTTCAGAAAGTCTGGACCCCGCATATTACGAAAAAAGAGCTGTACGAAACCTCAGGGCACTGGGCAAAGTTTGGCGATGAACTGTTTTTGGTAACCAGCCAAGAAACCAGCGATAATTTCGCCCTTAAACCTATGAATTGCCCGCACCATACGCAAATTTATGCTTCATCGCCGCGAAGTTATAAAGATATGCCGGTGCGTTTCCTTGAAACGACTACCGATTATCGTGATGAGAAAACAGGGGAGCTCGGCGGACTGAACCGTGTGCGTTCACTCACTCAAGATGATAGCCATGTGTTTGCTCGACCTGATCAAATTGAGCAGGAAATAAATAACTTGCTTGCCGCGGCCCGTGAACTATATAGCACGATTGATATGAAGCTGCGTGTACGCCTTTCATACCGTGATGACAGCGAAGCATATCTTGGTGATCAAGCGCTTTGGGAGGCTACTCAAACGCAGTTAAAGCAGGCAGTGCTTGCCAATGAGCTTGATTTCTTTGAAGAAGAAGGCGAAGCAGCGTTTTACGGCCCTAAAATCGACTTCATGGCTACCGATGCAATTGGTCGCGAGCACCAAGTTGCAACTGTGCAGCTCGACTTTGTGCAGCCTGAACGATTCGGTCTTACCTACACCGACACTGAAGGTAACGCGGCTCAGC
This sequence comes from uncultured Candidatus Saccharibacteria bacterium, assembly GCA_964523145.1. Lineage (GTDB taxonomy): Bacteria > Patescibacteriota > Saccharimonadia > Saccharimonadales > Saccharimonadaceae > Microsaccharimonas. The sequence continues at coordinate 8,195 of CAZFYB010000008.1, forward strand.
CGGTGATGATCCACTGTGCACTGCTTGGTTCGATTGAACGATTCTTGAGTGTGTTTATTGAGCACACCGCTGGCTGGTTCCCGTTTTGGGCAGCACCGGAACAGCTTCGTATTCTGACCATTAATGACACAGTGCTTGATTACGTGAATGAAATTCAGACAGTCCTAAATGATACTGTGTTGATGCAACCAGTGAAGTATAACGAACTACGATTTACGGTAGATGATCGCAATGAATCATTGGGCAAGAAGATCCGTGAAGCCGCTAAAGGCAAGATACCGGTACAGTTGATTGTTGGTCCGCAAGACAAAGAAGCGCGCGAAGTAAGCGTGCGAACACAGCAGGGTGAGCAGAAAGTTGCGCTTGATGCTTTGGCGGAATACTTGCGTTCGTTGTAGGAAATAAAATGGCTGTTGATAGTGAGTTCCGGAAAAAAGTTGAAGCCTTGATGGCTGAACTTCCGACTGGGAGAGTAACTACCTATGGTGACTTAGCTGCATTAGCCGGGCATCCGTATGCAGCCCGAGTAGTAGGCGGTATTGCTCATTATGGTAACCCGGAATTGCCGTGGCATAGGCTAGTGAAGCGTGATGGTGGCCTGGCAAATGGGTACCCGGGAGGTATGGAATCACAGCGCCAACACCTTGAAGCTGAGCACATTACTTGTACAGAGTTCGTTATTGATAATTTTAAGGAGATACGATGGCAACCCCTATAAATTTACCTCTATTGGTTATTGTCGGTCCTACAGCGAGTGGGAAGTCATCGGTAGCGATGCAAGTTGCCGAGCAGTTTAACGGTGAAATTATATGTGCAGACTCACGAACGGTGTATAAACATATGGATATTGGTACGGCAAAGCCGAGTGTTAAAGACCAGGCGAGGGTGCCGCATTGGGGGCTCGATTTAGTGGAGCCTGGTGAGGTATTTACGGCTGCCGATTTTAAGAAATACGCTTTGCAGAAGGTGCAGGAAATACGTACGCGTGGCCATTTGCCGATCATGGTAGGTGGTACGGGGCTGTACGTAGATGGGGTTATTTTTGACTATCAATTTAGCGAGCCGCAGCCTGAACAACGAAAAATGCTCGAGAGCCTGTCGCTAGAGGAATTAATAAAGTATTGTGCTGACAACAACATTAATTTGCCTGAAAACGATAAAAACCGGCGATATGTGATTCGTGCGATTGAACGTCAAAACATGAGCGGGTTAAGGTTAAACGAACCTATCCTCAATACTATTATTGTGGGAATTACTACAGAAGCTGATGAATTGCGCGCCAGGATCGAAGCTCGCTCCGAACAATTATTTGAAAACGGAATGGTTGAAGAGGCGAAAATGTTGGGCGAAAAGTATGGCTGGGATAGTGAAGCGATGACCGGAAATATCTACAAACTTGTTCGGCAATTTTTGAATGGAGAGTTCGATGAGGCTGAACTAAAGCAGCGATTTGTGACGTCAGACTGGCAACTCGCTAAGCGGCAAAAAACATGGCTCAAGCGCAATCCCTATATCACTTGGGTTCCATTAAATGACTCATATAACTACATTGCATCTCGCTTGGATAACTAGCTTCACACCATTCTTTTTCAGACGGCTTCGCGCTGGGTTCGATAAGGGCCTCTGCGCCTTATCTCACTCAGGCTGCAGATGTCGTTCAAAAGATTGGTATGTACCTAGCCATCCATCGACCCCGTATGCTATCATAAGAACAACAAAATGATACAAGGGGAATAGGGAATGATCGATAAGTTGTTCGGGTCGAAGACGAGGGTGAAGTTATTGCACCTATTTATGAACCATCCAGGGCAATCTTTTTACGTACGTGAAATTACCCGCCTTATTGATGAACAAATTAACTCTGTTCGCCGTGAACTATCAAATATGCTTGAAATTGGGGTTATTACCAGCGACAACGCTGACAACAAGCTCTACTACCAAGTAAATCAACGCTACGAATTCTATACAGCGCTGCGGGCGATCTTTGCCGGTGAGTCTATTAGTACCGAGCAAGTGAAAACCGAAACAAGTAAAGGCATTAACTCGGTCTATGTTGATGCGATCTCGGCTATTCCAGCCCTTCGCTTAGCTATTGTGGCCGGAGTGCTCGTGAAGGGTTCGACAACCGACATCGATATATTACTTGTTGGCAACTTATCACCTTCAAAAGTGAAGGCCGCTATGGGTATGATCGAAAAGCTTGAAGGCCGCGAACTCAACTATACGGTTATTTCATACGATGAGTTCTACTATAGGTTAAGTGTTCGTGATAAATTTATTACAGAGATTCTCGCCGGTAAACACAGTGTGGCCGTTGATAAAGATAACATTCTGGGCGAGTAGTAAAAGGAGAAACTATGTTTGAAGTTGAATATAAAGGTGCGAACTGTGTCGTCATATCGACCAAAAAAGGTACGATCGTTACTGATCCGAAGCTTTCATTGGTTGGATTGAAAGATGCCAATGTTAAAGATGCGATTGAATTAGCGACTGAAGCGCGCTTTGCGCTCAATTCAGAGGATGCTCGACTCAATATCGAAGGTCCAGGTGAATACGGAATCGCCGATTTTGATATCCACGGCATTGCAGCTCAACGCCACCTTGATAGTAGCGACACAAAAGCGGCAACAATGTACCGCATTGAAGCTGGTGAAGTGCGCGTTGCTTTGCTTGGGAACATTTATGAAAAGCTCAGCGAAGCACAACTTGAAGAGCTTGGTGTGGTAGACGTACTGATTGTTCCTGTTGGCGGAAACGGGTATACACTCGATGCGACCGGCGCGGCAACATTAACTCGCCAAATCGACCCGAAGATCGTTATCCCTATTCACTATGCAGATTCAGCGGTTAAATATGAAGTTCCTCAGGGTAGCTTAGATGAGTTTGTAAAAGAACTCGGTGCGCCAGTTGAAGAAACAGCTAAGTTTAAATTGAAGCAGGCGAGTGGCATTGGCGAAAGCTTGGTACTCGTTCACCTTACTCGATCGTAAAAGAGGTCAATGCAATAAAAAACCTCCGTTTTTACGCGGAGGTTTTTTAATAAGGCGGGGAAAACTAGGCAGTAACGCCCTTTTTAGCAAGAATGCCTTTCTTTTTGAGCGTACGAATCGCTTGGGTGCTCAAGGTCATGGTAACCTTTTGTCCATCAACCATGAAGGTTTTCTTTTGGAGGTTAGGCTTGAACACACGGTTCGTGCGACGCAAAGAGAAGCTAACATTGTTGCCAAATTGCTTTCCTTTACCGGTGAGTTCGCATCGTGCTGTCATAGTATTTTCTCTCTTTCCTGTTTTATTCTCAGGACACTAGGAACCATTTTACCTTTTTTACCCTTTGAAGTCAAGAGCTATGGGGTGAACTTAGCGGGGGTGATACAATAGTGCTAATGACCGTAAATATAAACACATTTAATGAACTTCCTGTGCGCGAGTATTACCAATCGATTGTGGATGCAGTCGATACTCACCAGGTGACGATTATTACAGCCGAAACAGGGGCGGGGAAGAGCACGCAGATTCCGCAGTACTTGGCTGAGCATGGGTATACTCGAGTGGTAGTCACCCAGCCGCGTATTTTGGCGGCTCGAAATTTGGCAAAGCGGGTTCGTGAAGAGTGGTCGTTGCGTAATACCGAGGACGCATCAGATATTATTGGCTATCGCACTGCTCACGAGCGTGATGATAGCGGTGAAACGAAAATTCTATATTGTACTGACGGCTTGCAGCTCGTGCGCGAGATTACAGGTATTGGTATTACTGAAAAACAAGTATTAGTGCTTGATGAGGTCCATGAGTGGAACGAAAACATGGAAGTGTTAGTGGCATGGGCTAAAAAGCGCTGTGAAGAAGAGCCGCGATTTAAGGTAGTGGTGATGAGCGCGACTATTGAAACCGAGTCCTTGGCGGCATATTTTGGAACTGATGCGATTATTGATATTCCCGGCCGCTACTTTGAAGTGACGAAACGCCGCGGTAAGGACGTGCTTTCGGAGTTATTTGCTCAAATCGAGAATCGCGGTAAAAACATCCTGACTTTCTTGCCGGGTAAATCGGAGATTCAGAACGTTACTGATGCTATCGAGAAGAAAGCAGCGGCCGCTGGTGTGCCGATTATCCCGTTGCATAGCCAACTCGAGGCTGATGCGCAACAAAAAGCCTTTGCCAGTTACCCTAATGGAAAAATTATCTTGGCGACAAATATCGCTCAAACCAGCGTAACGATTGACGACATTGATATGGTGATTGATAGCGGACTCGAGCGCCAAAGTGAGGTGCGCAGCGGGGTAGAGGGGTTATTTATTGCCCAAATTTCGCAGGCCGATAGTTTACAACGGGCAGGCCGGGCTGGGCGAACTAAGCCGGGTGAGTATGTACTGGCGCAGTACGACACTATGCCATGCGTTGATTTTAAAGACCGACCACCGTACGCGATTCCGGAAATTATGCGAAAGCACATCGACCGACTGACGCTCCGTTTAGCGAATGTAGGAATTGATATTGAAACACTCGATTTTTACCACGATCCAAGTAAACGGGCGATTCAACGGGCAAAAAAGACGCTGGTTGCTTTGGGCGCACTGACGACAGCCGGGGAAGTAACGGCGATTGGCCGACAAATGGAGCAATTCCCGGTTGAATCGAACTACGCTCGTATGCTAGTTGAGGCTACAAAGTATTCAAAAGAAGTACAGGCCAAACTAGCGGCTATTATTGCTATTCAAGAGGTGGGTGGCATCGTAAAAGGCGGAACGCGTAATACGGGTTGGCGCAAGTATACCAGGCAGACAAAGTCAGACCTGTTGGCCCAGTACGATGTGTATCTGGCGCTACCAACAATTCTTGATGTTGATTATGAAGATAAAGGTATTATTGCCAAAAATATTGATAAAGCCGAAGAAGTGAATGAGCGTTTGCATCGTGATTTAGGGCTGTCAGATATTCCGTTAACTACTATCGAGCCCGCCGAAGAAGAGCCGCTTTTGCGTTGTATTACTGCCGGTGAGATTGACCAGCTGTGGAGTGCGATTGACGATCATGGAACGGTTGAACATGTGTTTAGCGGCCAGCAACGAGAACTCTCAAGTAGCACTGTTGTTAGAAACCCAACACTTATTACGGGGACGCCTTTTGACCTTCAGGTACCGCTGCGCAGTGGCGGCCTTGAAACGCTGCACCTTGTAACAGGGGCGACAATTGTGAATACCGACATACTGTTGGAAATTTCACCACACTTATTTGAGAGCAAGCGCGGCCGAACAATGTACGACCCACGTATTGGGAGCATTGTTGATAGGCAACAAGTCCGCTTTGGGAAGCGGGTTCTGGAAGGCGCCAGTCATCCTCGTTTAGAAGATACGCCGGAAAACCGAAAACTTTTTGCACGCGAATTTGCCCGTTGGGCTTACGAGCAGCTCGAGCGGCAAAACCGGGAGTTGGCTCGTTTCCATAAGCGTGTGCCGATGGTTGCACCGCAACTTGTTGAGCAGGAGCTTCGGGCCCGTGCCGCAGGTATTGTATCGCTTGATCAGCTTTCTTCTGAAGACAAATATAAAGTGATTGCACTGTCTCGGCTGGAGACATATTTCGGTGATGACTTTGTGTTCCAATTAGGCAAGCCGCGCCGCCAAGCTCGCCCTGAAGATAAACGCCGCAAGGGTTGGGCACCTAAACACAAGCGAAAGCAAAAACGTGAGCGCTGGTAGAGGCCAAGTGCGGCTTAATAGGCTATACTAGATACAATGGAATTTGACGTTATACATATTATTATCGTTCTGGCGGTTATTTTGTTTTCAATGACCCTGCACGAAGCAATGCACGCCTTCATTGGCTACTGGCTTGGTGACGATACCGCAAAAAGGGAGGGCCGTTTAACGCTTAACCCACTGAAACATATTGACCCGTTTCTAACGATTATCCTACCACTCGGGTTAGCGATTATAGGCGCACCTATTTTCGGTGGTGCTAAGCCAGTACCGTTTCGGCCTGATCAAGTAAAAGGCGGTGATTGGGGTGCTGCATTAGTTGCAATAGGGGGTCCACTAACGAACTTAGTGATTGCCTTTGTGTTCTTCGGTGTATGGGTGATTGCTGGCGCACCGTTCTCGGGTATTTGGTCTGACATACTTATCACTACTGTTACGGTGAACCTTGGATTCTTTATATTTAATATCCTGCCCATCCCACCGCTTGATGGTTCACGGGTGATCTATGCTTTAGCACCTGAATTTGTTCGTCAGGGTATGCGTTTTATTGAGCGCTACGGTATTATCTTTGTGTTTGTGATTGTGCTCCTGTTTGCACAAGAACTCGGCGCCTTTATGGGCGCAGCAATTTCATTCTTTTTTGACATTTTTAGCAGTATTTTCCGCATTTCTTAAGCTTGGCGGTGATATAATAAGAGTACCCAGTCGGGCACACTAGGTGAATATGATTTTCCGATATCATAGATGAGGAAGACCTAATGATTTGATTCCGTGGAGTTGAATTGCGGCCATCCACCTTGCATATACGCGGGGAATATCATCTCCATCTAGTAACGCCAGCTGGGTTTTAAGATGACTCAATACTCACACTTCACCTTCAGTGGTGGAGTGTTTTCGTTTATGCTATACTTTCAATATAAATGGGCAACACAAACATATGAAGCAACGACTCTCGGTACGCGCTATCATTAATGAAGATGGCAAGGCATTGTTGTTGCGGCGGAGTAATGGGCGGCCATCAATCTTAGGTAAGTATGAATTACCTGGTGGCAAACTTGCGTACGGGGAACAACCAGAAGATGCGCTGCGAAGGTACTTACACGATGATGCTGGGCTGCATGTTAAAGCGGCGCAATTGTTCGATGCCGTTACTTATATTGACCATGATGATCGGGCTATCCAGTACGGCGTTATCGTGTATTTAGTAACGCTTGCTCCGCAACGACACCCCATGAAACTAAGCGGAAATTATAATAAATACAAATGGCATTCGATGTCAGGCGTACAACAGTCTGAGTTGACTGATTTGACCCAGCTGCTGCTGGGAATTATTCAACAAGAAGAACTAACAGATAAAGCTCATGCTAAAATTAAAGCAAACGATGATAAAAAAACATCATCTGATAGTATAACTATATTCACCGATGGCGGGTCACGCGGGAACCCAGGTCCGTCAGCCGCCGGATTCGTTATTATAAACGACCGACAAGAAGTGATTGCTGAGGGCGGTGAATATTTGGGTATTACGACCAACAACCAAGCCGAATATCAGGGTGTACGCTTAGGCCTTGAAGAGGCGAAAAACCTCGGCTTCAAAAAAGTAGACTTTAAAATTGATAGCATGCTGGTCGTCAACCAAATGAAGGGCTACTATAAAATTAAAAATAGGGAACTATGGCCAATCCACGAACGGATTCGGTTGCTTATGGCTGATTTTGCTCGCGTAACCTTTACTCATGTTCCACGTCAACTTAACCAATTAGCCGATGGCATGGTCAATAAGACGCTCGATGCGCAAAAGATTAAAGACTAACGCTATGGACAGTATAAAAAAGACTGTCGCTAAAGGTTTTACGATCGTAGAGCTACTCATCGTTGTGGTAGTCATCGCTATTTTAGCGGCAATAGTATACGTATCGTATCAAGGGGTGACTTCGCAGGCGACAGCTTCAAAAACACTCGCTTTGGTGAAACAATGGGAACAGACTATTATTTTGTATCAATTTACGAACCAGTTACTGCCCGATGATTGGACGTGCCTTGGTAATAACGTGAATGATTTCCCGGCTGATCCTACTAAAGCGATCGGGTTAGGGCAGTGTGAACGTAATATTATTGTGGCAAATTATCCGGCCGACTGGACGTCAGAGTATAAAGTAGTGCCAACCGCGGGGCAGACCATAGCCACCCCAGAGCTTTTACGGGCAAATGCCTCGCTGGCCCAAGGTGGCCTTGAGATGCATACCTATGGATCAAATGGCTATATACGCGGTATTATTTACGCATCGATATTTGACCCGGGGATGGCCCCTCAAGGTAAGCCTGGTGCGTATATCTTTTACGTACTAAAGGGTGAAGACTGTTCTTTGGGGATTCAACATCGCCTCTTGGGTGATTTACGAGTTTGTGCGCTTAAAATGACGACCGATAACTATGCGAGTGAGATTTACCAGCCAATTTAGCATGAGTGTCGTGTATACTATTTGATAGGCAGTCCGCTAGACGACCGCTTGCGCGTTAAACCGTAAGAGGAAAGTCCGGGCAGCATAGGATAGGGCAGTTGTTAACGGCAACCGGGGGCAACCCTAGGGAAAGTGCCACAGAAACAAAACCGCCGGTAAAACGGTAAGGGTGAAATGAGTGGGGTAAGAGCCCACAGCGTCATATGGCGACATATGGAGAAGGTAAACCCTGCCTGCTGCAAGGAGATCGGCATAAAAGAGTGTTCCGCTCGCCGGTCGCTACCCGCTTGAGTATACGAGCAATCGTATATCTAGATAGATGGTCGTCCTCGACAAAACCCGGCTTACAGGCTGGCTGCCAACAAATAACCCCTCATAACGAGGGGCTTTTTGTTGGTCGCGATAAAAGGAGTGAACTATTTAGTAGCAGCTTTAAGTACTGCAGAGAATGCTGCAGGTTCGCTGACGGCTAATTCAGCCAATATCTTGCGGTCAAGTTCGATTTTGGTAGCCTTAAGGCCAGCAATAAACTTACCGTAGGTAGTGCCTTCAAGACGGGCAGCTGCGTTGATACGCGTAATCCAGAGGCCACGAAGGTCTCGCTTACGGTTACGGCGGTCGCGGTAGCTGTATTCTAGTGCACGAGTAACGGCTTGCTTAGCAAGACGGTAGCTACGTGTACGGTTGTGCTGCATGCCCTTTGCAGCTTTCAACATCTTTTTGTGACGGTTTCGGGCTGGAACGCTTCGTTTAACTCGCATATTAAATTCCTAGTGCTCGCTTAATGTTTTTAGCTGTACCACCAGTTACAATTGCGGTGGTATTAATGTTTCGTTTTCGGCTTTTGCTCTTCTTCGCAAGAAGGTGAGCGCCGAATGCGCGGCGGCGGGTAAGTTTACCAGTGCTGGTAACCTTGATCCGCTTTGCGGTACCCTTGTGGGTTTTCATCTTTGGCATATTATTTACTCCTTATCACGACGCTTAAGTTGCGCCCGGCCATTTGTGGCTCATGCTCAAATACGGCAACGTCTTCCAACATTTCAGCTATTTTCTTAATCATGTCGTATCCCATTTCTCGGTGTGCGTTTTCACGACCACGGAAGAAGATTTGGATACGGACTTTGTGACCCTCAGCAAGGAACTCGCGTACTTTGCGTAGTTTGATGGTGAGGTCACCTGACCCGATCTTCAAACCAAAACGCATTTGCTTGAGTTCACTTTGTTTGCTGCTACGGCGATTTTTCTGCGCCTCTTTCATCTTTTGGTACTGGAATTTACCCCAGTCCACGATTTTAGCAACCGGTGGATCGGCGTTCGGAGAGATTTCTACCAGGTCAAGTCCGGCTTCTTCGGCGGCCTTCAGTGCGTCTGCACGACTGAGGATGCCAAGTTGTTCGCCTTCTTGTCCGATAACGCGCAGCTCAGATGCTCTGATTTGCTCGTTGATGCGAATTGACTGGGTAGCTATTGTTTTCTCCTTATGACCCTTTAGAAATTTTCGATTGAAATTTTTCTGTTGGGGTGCCGTTGATTTGTGAATAGCCGATAGTTGGAATTATTGGCTGTTTTGAGCAGTTACTCAGGCGTTATTTTATCAAATTTTACAGGGTAATACAAGGGGTGAGTAGGATTATGTTGTCAGATCACCGCGAAATTGCAGCGCCTCGGCAACATGAGCCGGCTCGATATGAGTGCTTTGGGTGAGGTCGGCGATGGTGCGCGCTACGCGGAGAACCTTTAAACCGCTGCGATTGGTGAGGTTGAGTTTGGCTGTTGCTTGAGTCAGGAGCTCTTGGGCGCCTAGCGAGACATTGAAACACTTTTTTATCGTAAGAAGGGAAGCATAAGCGTTGTATTCACCGCTACGTTTGTAGCGATTTTTTTGCATCGATCTCGCAATCATTATTGATTTTACCACAAGAGAATGTTGATTTTTTTGCATCGATTTATTATCAAAAATGTGTTCAGTATTTGCCTTTTGTAATGTCAGCCTGAGGTCGATACGGTCCAGTAATGGGCCTGATATTTTCTTCTGATATGCCTGAATTTGCCCGGCTGAACAACGACAGTGTACGGCCGAAGCATCCAAATAACCGCACGGGCAGGGGTTCATAGTGCCAACCAGAATAAAATCAGCTGGGTAGGTTATGCGGCCATGGCTTCGGGAAATAGAAATAGTGTGATCTTCTAGGGGTTGGCGAAGGGCTTCTAGGGCTGCGCGGCTATACTCGGGCATTTCATCTAAAAACAGCACCCCTTTATGCGCTAAGCTAATTTCACCAGGGCGTGGCTTCGCACCACCTCCGATAAGTGAGAGCAGGGTAGAGGTATGGTGCGGAGCTCTAAAGGGTGCTGTGGTGCGTACTGCTCCTTCGCTGCCGTTAGTTATGCTGTAAAGCTTGGTAACTTCAAGGATCTCTTGAGGGGTTAGTAAGGGGAGTAGGGTGGGGAGAGTCTGGGCGAGCAGTGTTTTACCGACCCCTGGTGGTCCACTCAATAGCAGATTGTGCCGACCAGCGGCAGCTATTTGTAGGGCGCGCTTGGCTTGAGTATGCCCTTTTATATCATCGAGAGTTGATAGGGTCTCTGGTTCAGATGATAGGGGTGGCTTGCTGTGTTGAGCCGGTGAGATAAGTACTTCACCCTTTAAGTGCAGGTATAGTGACTTCATATCGGCTACTGCATATACCTCAACACCCTCAATGAGTAATGCCTGAAAAGCGTTTTGAAGGGGCAGGAAGAGCCGCCGAGCCCCAGAAGTGCGTGTCGCTTCGGCTATGATGACAGCGCCCCGTACAGGGCGTAAGCGGCCGTCCAAAGCAAGCTCACCGGCAAAAACCGATCCGTACACCTCAGATTGCTTTAGCTTTCCGGCCGCAACCAACACGCTGAGGGCAATGGGAACATCAAATTGAGTTCCGTCTTTCGGTAATTCGGCTGGAGCAAGGTTAATAACCAGTTTACGGGCGGGGAAGTCGAGTAATGAGTTGGAAATTGCGCTCCTAACCCGTTGACGGGCTTCATCGATAGCTTTATTGCCCATACCGACAATTTGTATGCCAGGTAAGCCCATTTTCATGTCGGTTTCGACCTCTATGAGTGAGCCGTTGAAGCCGGTTAATGCCACGGATTGTACGATTGCTACCATTTCTTCATTTTACAGAGGCAATTAGTAGAAAGTCATGAACTTTTTTGCTATAATAGGCAAGTAATGTGGGGCTGACACAGCTTCGACAAGAGGACTTTAACAGATTATTCCGCAAGTTGATTTACGCCCGTAAGGCGTTTTTGTAATTGCAAACACTATTGCTAAAGCAACCAGCGGTTTCGACCGTTTTGTAGAAACTTTCGGTAAGGCATTCGTGCCTGCTGAACGCTCTATGGTTGCGCAAGCTGCCTAATTAGACAGCCATCGATTCACCTTAACGAAACGTAAGGGTGACGGTGTTATATACTCGTTTCTTATCTTCCACTAGGGCTGCTGCTAGGGGTTGAGACATTTTACAGCGAGACGATTTCTTCTTTTTCGCCAAACCTTTATGAAGAAAAAGTCTTTAACCGTTAGGAATGGCTAAGCTTGTAGACGAATAATAGGTTACCTTTTGGACCCGGGGGCAGTACCCGGCAGCTCCACCATTTAGTTTTATGAAAAGACACCCGGATAGTTATTCGGGTGTCTTTTGTGTATTAGGGCAGTGCTTGAACACTACATATATTGCTTTGTGCCACAATATGAACCAAAAAATAAAACAACCGCCTGCGAGGAACGGTTGTTTTCGTGGAGTTTTGCGGTAATTTTTATTTTTGGTCCCTGCATAATTTATTTACTCAGGAACTACCCCTATAATATGACGATAAACCGCTTGTGTCAATGACTTTTTTAAAGATTTTTTGTGTAATTTAGGCAATAAATTCGAGGAGCAATTAGCTGTATCTGTTGAACAAGCCGCATATACAGTGGATAAATAGGTGAAGGGCTTTTGGGATGGTCGCTTTTTTTGTGATTTGGAATATTGTAGCTATTCAGTCGGCAGAATATTGGCTTGTGCTGAATGGTCGCACTGTCCGACTTTAAGTTCAGCAGACGAAAAGCTAACGAACTAGCTGAATAACCATGTGGTATTTTAGGTTTAATTTGTATGCATGGCGGGCAATAGGTCTAGGTATGTTCAAGCAATTGGGAAATATTGTATGTGAGCTGACCGCAAGTTTTGCTAAGTGGGTCATTGGGCTACATATGTAATCCTTGGATATACAATGCATATACAAGATACATACATAATTTGTATATACAGCGAATAGAGAAGAAGCTTATTAGGAGTAATTTATTAGTAGGTGGACGAAAGTTCTGAAAATCCCATCTTCCTATAGAAAAAATCAAGACTATTCATACATAAAATATTATATTTACAACGATGTAAATAAATCATCATTAGATATATAACACCTTAAAGCGTACAGTTGTCAGAAAGAATACACAAATACACAACGATAATTAGGTCAAAAAGTATTGACCCGAAGTACTGCTTATGCTACAGTGATAACAAGCTTTAAGAAAAACAAACACAACATTCAAAAAGCAGTTCACGACACCTTAACAATTCAACCGAGTACTGACCATTACTTTGACGGAAAAGTTGGCGGAATTCACTAAAGATATATATTACTTGTTTTCGAGTATACGCACCTTTGTAGAGCCTTTTGGCGCTACTTGTCTTTATTGTTGGATTCGGCCAATGCTCCGCCTAAGGCGTTTGCCTTATAAAGTACCGGTGTGCCAAGAAAATTCCTATTTTATGTAAAGTAGTCATGAATCTTGGCGCACTGGGAATATAAGGTAGAGCAAACGGTTGCCCCGGGTTTTCCCGGAGCGGTCAGATAGTCTGCAGCGGTACGCTGTTCATTGGTTCACACGCCCATATTTATATTTTGCGGCGTCTGCTGCAACCAGAACATTTAGGCGTATCGCTCAGGCTCCATATTTAAAACTTATGCGGTATCGTATATAGTAACAGGGATGTTACCACGAATTATTGCCACAACCTCTTTAGTAAGCCTCTGCGTACTAAGTGCACTCCTGACGTTTACCACGCCAGCGACTGCCGGCCCCTTTGGGCTACTCGTTTTGTTCATATCAGCTTATCTTACCTTTCTTGGTTTGATAAGCTTTTTTTTGTATGGAATAAATCGCCTTATTGTCAGCCTCGTCAGTGGTATGGCAGCGCGAAAGCCACTGAAACCAATGACTTTCCGGCGAGCCTATCATTTTAGCGTAGTACTCGCAGCAGCACCGGTGATGCTGATTGGTATGCAGTCGGTTCGATCGATCGGTATCTATGAACTCCTCCTGGTTATTATCTTTGAAGTTATCGCCATTATTTATATCAGTCGCCGCATTCGTTAAAAGCGACAAGAAAACCATAAGCGACATGCATTTTCCCTGTGTGATTGTGCTATAATTTCAGATATGCAGCCCGAGAATTCTCAGCCGGTGCCACTAGGCCCAGAACAGCTTCCGCCACCCGCCCTTAACGGCGAGCGTGTCCCGGTATTACCAAAGATTGAGACGGGCATTGAAAAGGGAGCAGAGCACAAAGAACAAGCAGCCGAGGCCGGGGCCCAAGTTGCCGATGCAGCCAGTTTGGCGACACCAGCAGCACTACCAGTGCCTGTACCTCCACCGGTAGTGGCTGATCCTGCACAGCAGCAGCCAAGCACCACAGGGCCGATGGTAGCAGCCGATGAGGACGTCATCGAGAAGGAATGGATCGATAAAGCCAAGCAGATTATCGAACAAACCAAAGACGACCCCCATGCGCGCACCGTGAAGGTAAACGAGTTACAGCGAGATTACCTACAAAAGCGATACGGCAAAGTGGTCGGCGCGAGCGAATAAGCCGAATAGGCACACGAAAGACGGAGAAGAGGGAACAGTGTTGGGATTCATTATTACAGTAATAGTCATCTTGCTTGCTGCGGCTGGTGTAGGTGCGTTTGTGTATATGCAATACCGCAAGGTGCTCCGTGAAGCTAAAAATTATGAACGCGGCCTTAAAATGGTACCGCTTTATATTCATATCCCTCCAATGAGTTCAGATATTGATGGTGGTGGGCGTGACGAGCGTGACCTTACCGAAGAAGTATTGAGTCAGGCGCAGGTGATGTATAACATTATCGCCAGCACTGCGACCAAAGGCTTTAAAAGCAAAATTTACGGCCAACGGCACATTTCATTCGAGATTGTCGCTCATGAAGGCCTTGTACATTATTATGCAGTTGTCCCCGTATCATTAATTGACGTTATTCAACAGGCGGTATCGGCGGCATATCCATCGGCCCGGCTTGAAGAAGTCAGTGAGCGTAACATTTTTAGCCCGGCTGGCCGGATGAGTGGCACGATTGGGGGAGAATTCACCTTGAAGAAAGATATGGCCTACCCAATCGCTACCTATCAAGAAGCCAAGCGTGATGCGGCTCGAGCACTTTTGAACGCACTTTCGAGCGCAACCCGTGAAGATGGAGTGGGGGTACAAATCCTCATTCGTCCTGCACAAGAGGGTTGGGCGAAGAGCGCCGCAGCAGTAGCCGAATCGATCCGTAAGAACAAAGGCAAGAAAACGGGCGGTCTTTCACAGCTAAGCGGTGTTATGGAAGCGTTATGGAAACCACCTGAAACAGGTGAAACGAAACCTGAAGACAAACAGTTGAACTCACTTGAACAATCGATGGTTGATGCAATTGAAGATAAAACGCGCTACCCGGCTTACGAAGTATTGATCCGGGTTGTGGCTTCGTCTAATACCGCCGGTCGCTCGCAGGCACTCATGAATAATGTCGTGTCGGCCTTTTCGTTATTTGATTCAGCAACGAATAATGGTTTTAAGTTTGCTGTTTCTAAAAACATTGAAGAATTTGTCACAGCCTATATATTTAGGTTCTTCCCACAAGAAGTAAACCAGAATGTCTTAAATACAGTTGAACTTGCTACGATATTTCATTTACCTACCCAGAATTCTATTCCTACTTCACAGGTGACTCGCCAGGCAGCAAAACAGGTTGATGGCCCAACGGCAATTATGGACGAGGGATTCTTACTGGGGTACAACGAGTACCGTGGTACAAAAAAGCAAATCCGCCTGGGCAATAAAGATCGCCGCCGTCATACCTATATTATTGGACAAACCGGTACGGGTAAGTCGAAGCTGCTCGAGAACTTAGCGTACCAAGACATGATGGATGGTAAGGGCTTTGCCTTTATTGACCCGCACGGTGATTCGGCAGAGGAATTACTTGGTATGGTGCCAAAAGAGCGTGTAGAGGATGTGATTTACTTTAGCCCAGGTGACATGGAAATGCCGATTGGGCTAAACCTGTTTGAATTCGACAACCAAGACCAACGTGATTTCATTATTCAAGAAACAATTGCCATGTTGTACCGTTTGTACGACCCAGGTCATACCGGTATTATTGGTCCACGATTTGAATCATGGTTCCGTAATGCTGCGTTAACAGTAATGGCCGATCCTGAAGGTTCATCATTCCTAGACGTGCAACAGGTATTCATCGACCAAGCCTTTGCCGATGAAAAAATCAAGCACCTTACTTCACAAACCGTGCTGGATTTCTGGAACAAAGAGATGGCCCAGACAACCGAATCGGCCAAAGGCGAGATGCTTGGTTGGTTTGCCAGTAAGTTCGGCGCCTTTCTTGCTAATGACATGATGCGTAATATCATCGGTCAAACCAAGAGCGGTTTTAACCTGCGCGACATTATGGATAATAATAAAATCCTGCTCGTGAACCTTTCTAAAGGGCGAGTAGGTGAGTTGAACTCGCAGCTCCTCGGTATGATTTTTGTGATGAAATTTAATGCTGCTGCCATGGGCCGAGCTGACATGCCCGAAAGCGAACGTAAAGACTTTAGCCTTTATGTTGATGAGTTCCAAAACTTTGCTACCGATAGTTTCTCGACTATTCTGTCTGAGGCGCGTAAGTATCGATTAAGTTTAATCCTTGCCAACCAATTTATGACACAGCTTACTGATCAGATTCGTGAAGCGATTCTCGGTAACATCGGTACCGTTATTAGTGGACGTATTGGTATTACTGATGCTGAAATACTGGCTAAAAAGTTCGCTCCGACTTTTGATGCTGAAGACCTCGCGCGTTTACCAAACTTCCAAACGATTGCTTCAGTGATGATTCAAGACGTTCCATCGGCTGCATTTAGTATGTCGTTATTACCTCCGCTTGGGCAGCCAAATCCTCAGCTACGAGATGCATTAAAGAAGTTATCGGCAACAAAATACGGTTCACCACGTGCCGAGGTGGAGCAACATTTCTTTAAGCGAATGAGTATTGGTGATACGATGCGCCGCGAAAAAATGGAGGCCCTTAAAAAGGCACAGGAAGAGCGTATGGCGGCTTTCCAAAGTAAAGGTCCTAGTTCACTCGGATCACCTGCAAGCGGCCCTACAGGTCCTGTAAATAGCCCACAAGGCCCACTATCTGCAAGCCCTGGTGCACCAGCAGCGGCGCCTTCCTTCCTTGATGATTGGTTGGCTAAGCGTCAACAGCTCACCACCCAAAAGGCACCCCAAGCAGCACCGTTAAACCCTGCCTTTGGACCAACTGTTCCTACACCTGTTCCTACACCTGTTCCTACACCTGTTCCGCAGCCTATTAAAAAGGTTGAAGACGCTCCACGGCCAGCTCAACCAGCAGAACCTGAAAAGCTCCACATACGCGATACGAGCGCGAATAGTGATGATGGTGTGTCGGTCAAACTACGATAAATAGAATAACTCAATAAAAAATAGCGAGCTCACACACTCGCTATTTTTTATTGAAAAAGGTGACTACGCTTTTTTACCGGTAATCATCACTTTGAAGAAATCGTAAAGAAGGCCAAGTACCCAACCAACGATAAAGGCACCGATGGTTTCAAAGCCAGATAGTACGTATCCGTAGTGCTTAGCAATCAGGTACACGGCAAGTACTGCAATGAAAGCTACAACTGCTCCTGAAAGGATAGCGTTAGGTCGGGCGATCGTACCACCGACAACATCGCTCGTCTTCTCAACGATAGGGTTATGAATAACCTTACTAAACGCTCGTTGTGAAGGAGGGAGCTCAGCTTGCAACTTACTCATGTGCTGCTTGTAGCTGGCTTTCTTTTGCTTCTTGTTGACGACACCGTGGCGTTGCTTAGCAGGGGCAGAAGCATCTTTGCCCAGTTTCTTTTCTGCACTGCCTTGTTCAACACTGACAGCTTCTTTGAGGGCTTCGATTTTAGCGTTTTCAACCGCTTTTTCGCCGTTCTCTATTTTGCCTTTTTCAGCAGCTTGTTCAATAGCGTTCTCGGCATTTTTATATGCTTCAAGTACTTCTGGTGAAAGCTCTTTATCGTTACGAGCTTCTGGTGATTGAGTAGGGAGCTGTTCGCTCATTAGATGGTTCCTCCGTTAATGTCGCGGCGAATAAGACGAACTTCTGTACCAAGTTGTCGTGACCTGAAGTAGAAGAAGGCAACTACGGCAAGCACGATTCCTGCAAAGATCATGTTTTCGCGTGGTCCGGTTTGTGGTAATTCTGGTACGATTTGTTCAATTACCTTTGGTGGTGCACAGGTAACCGGGATGATGACATCGTTTCCGAAGATGTTTTCAATCTTACAGTCGTATGAACTTGCGTCACTGATTCCTTGTGGGGTTGCAGGGATGGTGCTAAGAATTTGTACGGTGAAGGTGCGAACTTCTTTAGCGCCGGCTTTCAAGGTAATAGTAGGCCAAGAAAGGTTACGGGTCGTTTCGTTGTACGTTGCGCCACCTTTATCAATAAGTGTCGCGTATTCAAGGGTGTCGCCGATGTTGTCTTCAAGCTTCACTTCTTTTGGTGACCCACCTTTATTTTCAGCAGTCAGGGTGAAGGTGATGCGATCACTTTCTTTGGCTGTTGTTTTAGTAGCATCAATGTTTCCTTGAGAAATGTTAGTCGCTGTTTTTGAGAGGATAACGTTTGGTGGAGGAAGTGTACAGCCTACGGGGACGGTGACTGAGCTGCCGCTAAACACATTGGTGAGTTTACATTCAGTTTGGGTCGTTTCAAGGCTGGCTTTCATTTTCACCGAGAACGTTTTAACGACTGATGCACCAGGCCCAAGGTTAACTGAAGGCCATGACAATACTTGAGTTGTTGCATTGAAAGTACCGCCGCCGTTATCGGTAAGTGTAGAGAACTTTAAGGTATCGGCAAGGCTATCACTGAGGTCGATAGTTTTTGCCGTACCGCCGGTGTTTTGAGCGGTAAGTTTAAAGGTAAGGGTGTCGTTTACCTTTGCCGTTGTTTTTGTTGCATCAACATTACCTTGGGTAACGTTAGTTGTTGTTTTTGAGGCAACAATGTTAGCAGGGGCAGGGGGAGGTGGCGGTGGTGAAGGGTAGATGTCGGTGACAAGGTTGCCGCAGGCTTGCATAATTGCGAACCAACCGATGCGTTCTGAGTAACCGATATATCCGTATACATCAAGGCTACGTGAATTTAATGTACTTAGTGGGCGCCCGTAGGCAGTAGTAACTGGTGTACCGTTACCGTCAGGGATGGTCACCGCAGTCGAACCGGCTCGAGCTTCATAGCCCCAACCAATTTTATCTCCGACTTTAAACGAACCAAAGCTTGCGCCAGCAATTTGAGCTCGTGTAATGCCAAAGTAGTTCATGGTGTCTTGAAGACGGCGATCGTTGCGGTCGTAAGGCGCGAGGAAGTTATTGATTGATCGGCCTGAGCCGACACCAATACCACCAGGAACCATATCTCCAGGGTTTGATGCGTTCGCTGATTCAGGGGGTTGGAATACTACCAAACTTTGAACCACGAGGGCTAGTGCGACAAACACCAAGCCAAGCCGGCGAGTGGTTTGCTCTTTACGTAGGCGCTTAGCGTAAAAGCTAAGTTGACCCACGAGTGCTGGGCTAAATGAAAGTTGGGATACTAGCTTTCGAAACATAATGATATTTTTTTGTTTTTTATTAGAGAACCTCTGGTAGAACATTAGCATAAGAAATATGTTCAGCGCAAGCCTATTTATGATATATTTTGTGTTCAGTGTTGTACTTGCGTGTTTGTGGTATAATAAGCGCAGACATTACGACCGGTGGGCGGCCGAAAAAAGTTTCCGTGAATAGGGGAGAAAAGGTAGATTAGTATGGCTCAAAAAACAGATAATTCATATGATGGATCACAGATTCAGGTTCTTGAAGGCCTCGAGCCTGTCCGTAAGCGACCGGGTATGTACATCGGAAGCACCGGCTTCGATGGTGTACACCACTTAATTAAAGAGATTGCCGACAACTCAATCGATGAAGCGATCGCTGGCTACGCTACTAAGGTAGAAGTAGTTATTTTAGCTGATGGTGGTATGCGTATTAGCGATAATGGTCGTGGTATTCCAGTCGACAAACACCCAAAAACTGGGCTTTCTACTCTCGAGACCGTACTGACCGTACTGCACGCTGGTGGTAAGTTTGGCGGTGGTGGCTATAAGGTATCTTCTGGGCTTCACGGTGTTGGTTCGAGTGTAGTAAACGCACTTTCTACCCTTATGATTGCTGAAGTGGTCCAAAAAGGGCAGTTGTATCGCATCGAATTCGAACGCGGTGGTACAAAAGTTCCCTTCAAGAAGGTGGGTCCAACTGATCGCCTTAATGGGACTACCATTACTTTTTATCCAGACCCTACTATCTTTAAAGAAACAGTTACCTTTGATTACAAATGGGTTGTTGATTACCTTCGGCACCAAGCCTACCTTACAAAGGGTGTGTATGTATCAGTGGTTGACGAACGAACTTCTGAGCGTTCTGCTTTTTACTTCGAAGGCGGTATTCAAAGCTACGTAAAACACCTTAATATCGGTAAAGACGTAGTCACTGACAGTATTTTCTATGTTGAGAAGCAAATCGAAGACTCAATGGTAGAAATTGCCGTTCAATATAATGAAACATACGTAGAAATGGTGAAGCCATTTGCCAATAACGTGCTCACCCCCGATGGCGGTACGCACTTAATTGGGTTCCGTACGGCTATGACCCGGGTGATTAACGAGTATGCGCGTAAAACCAGCTTACTGAAAGAAAAAGAAGATAACCTTACTGGTGATGATATCCGTGAAGGTTTGACAGCTATTATCCTTGTAAAGCTCCCTGATCCACAATTTGAGGGGCAAACCAAGAACAAGCTCGGTAACCCAGAGGTTCGCCGCTACGTTGAACAAGTGATGAACGAGTATTTCTCGTATTATCTTGATGAAAACCCAGCAGTCGCTAAGAAAATCGTTGGTAAGGCTTTGCTTGCAGCTCGTGCCCGTAAAGCGGCTCGTGCGGCTCGCGATAACGTTATTCGTAAGGGTGCACTTGATGGGCTTAGCCTTCCAGGTAAGTTGTCGGACTGTTCAAGCAAAGACCCAACTGAATCTGAAATCTACATCGTAGAGGGTGACTCAGCGGGTGGATCAGCTAAATCTGGCCGCGACAGCCGTACGCAGGCAATTTTGCCACTCCGTGGTAAGGTACTGAACGTTGAACGTGCTCGCCTCGACCGTATGCTTGGCAACAACGAAATTGTTAGCCTGATTAAGGCGCTTGGTGTTGGTATTAGTGACCAATTCGATATTAACGGCCTCCGTTATCACCGTATTGTGATTATGACTGACGCCGATGTCGACGGTAGCCACATTTCTACACTACTGTTGACCTTCTTGTTTAGGTACATGCGTGAAGTGATTGATGGTGGATTTGTGTATCTTGCAAAACCACCACTGTTCCTTTTGCGCCAAGGTACGAAAAAAGAGTATGCCTACAGCGATGAAGAGCGTGACTCAATTTTGAAGCGCATGATTACTGAGCGAAAAGAGAAGGGCGTTAATATTGACCCTGAAGCTGATATCAATAAACAAGCCGGCGTAACACTGCTGCAGCGCTACAAGGGTCTTGGTGAGATGGATGCTGAACAGTTATGGGATACCACTATGAACCCTGAAAACCGCGTGTTGATTCAGGTGAAGGTGGAAGATGCCGAAAAAAGTGACGCAATTTTTACAAAGTTAATGGGTGATCAAGTTGATTTACGTAAAAGCTTTATCCAGAGCCGTGCTAAATCACTTAATATTGCCGACTTGGATGTTTAATCATGGATAACGAACCAATCGAAAACAACGCATTTATAGATGGAAACAACCCTATAGCCGAAGAGGGTGACTTGATTGCAGTGCCGCAAACGCACTCGCGTATTGTTGAAAATCAAACCGTAGAAAACGTCATGGAAGATAGCTTCTTGAAGTATTCAATGAGCGTCATTATTGACCGTGCATTGCCTGATGTGCGTGATGGCATGAAGCCAGTACATCGCCGTATTTTGTATTCAATGGGTGAGCAAAACCTTCGCCCAGGTGGTCGTTTCCTGAAAAGCGCCCGTATTGTCGGTGACGTGATGGGTAAATATCACCCGCACGGTGACTCGTCTATCTATATGGCGATGGTTCGTTTAGCTCAAGACTGGGTGATGCGCTATCCATTGGTAAATGGCCAAGGTAACTTTGGTTCAATGGACGGCGATCCACCAGCTGCGAACCGTTATACTGAGGCTCGTTTGGGTCGTGCGGGTAACGAACTCCTTGATGACCTTGATAAAGATACTGTTGAGTTCCGCGATAACTACGATGGTAGTGAGCAAGAACCAACCGTGCTTCCGGCTCGTCTGCCTAACTTGCTGCTAAACGGCCAAATTGGTATTGCTGTAGGTATGGCAACTAGCATTCCGCCGCACAACTTGGGCGAGTTAGTTGATGCAACGATCCATTTAATTGATAATTCAGACGCAACTGTTGACGACTTGTTGAAGTTTGTGAAGGGCCCTGATTTCCCAACTGGAGCCATTGTGTATGGTGGCGCTCCAATGCGTCAAGCTTACCAATCGGGTAGGGGAAGTGTTGTAATTCGTGCTGTAACTAACATTGAAGAAACCAAAAAAGGCCGTAGCCAAATTGTTATTACAGAGATGCCATATGGTGTAAATAAAGCAACGCTTATTGAGAAGATTGCCGACCTACATAAAGACAAAAAAATCCTTATTAGCGACCTTCGTGACGAAAGTGCCCGCGGTAAAGTACGCGTAGTGATTGAACTTCGTAAAGACTCTTACCCTAAAAAGGTCCTTAACCAGCTGTTTAAGATGACCGCTATGCAAACCGCCTTCCACTACAACATGTTGGCGCTTATTGATGGTATTCAACCGCGTATCTTGAGCTTGCTTGAAATCTTGCAAGAGTTTGTAAAGCACCGACAAGTAGTGATTCGCCGCCGTACCGAATTTGAGCTAAAGGCTGCTAAGGCCCGTGCGCACATTTTGGAAGGTTACAAAATCGCCCTCGACCATATTGACGAGGTGATTAAGCTTATCCGTGCGAGTAAAACCAGTGAAGAAGCGCAACTTGGCTTGCAAGAAAAGTTTAAACTTTCTGAAATCCAAGCCCAAGCGATTCTGGCTATGCAACTCCGTCGCCTTACCGGCCTTGAACGCGACAAGATTGAACAAGAGCTGGCTGAATTATTAGCGTTGATTGCTGAACTTGAGCGTATCCTTGGTGATGAAAATGAAATTCTTCGTATTATTAAAGAAGAATTGCTTGAAGTGAAAGAAAAGTATGGCGATGACCGCCGTTCGCAAATCATTAACCACGAAATGGGAAAGTTTAGCGATGAAGAGCTGATTCCTGAAGAAGAGTCAGTAGTACTTCTTACAACAGAGAACTACATCAAGCGAACCTTGATTAGCGAATACCGCCGACAAAACCGTGGTGGTAAGGGTAAACGCGGCATGACGACTAAAGAAGAGGACGTTATTGATCAGCTGATTCCTGCGAATACGCATGACTGGCTATTCTTCTTCACAAATAAGGGCCGAGTCTTCCGCCTTAAGGCATACGAAGTACCGGCAGCAAGCTTGGCAGCCAAGGGTGTAGCTGCAGTTAACTTATTAGCATTACAACCAGAAGAGAAAATCACCTCAATTATTAAGCATGAAAAAGATGCTAGTGAAGATGGTTTCTTGTTTATGGCTACGATAAAGGGTACCGTTAAGAAAACTCCGCTCAAGGATTACGCCAACATTCGTACCAACGGATTAATTGCGATCAAACTTGATGACGGTGATGAACTTCGATGGATTAAGCGAACGACCGGTAATGATGATGTCATTATTTCAACATCTGCTGGACAAGCAATTCGCTTCGGTGAATCTGATGCTCGCCCAATGGGCCGTGCGGCACGTGGCGTGCGCGGTGTTCGCCTCCGACCAAACGATAAAGTAGTAGGCATGGATATCGTATCGAACAACGAAGGTAACCTATTAGTCATTAGCCAGAATGGATACGGAAAAGTAACCAAAGCCTCACACTTCCCATCACACAAACGTGGCGGTGTTGGAATTAAAGCGGCAATTGTTACTGCTAAGACGGGCCCAATCGTAG
Source organism: uncultured Candidatus Saccharibacteria bacterium (assembly GCA_964523145.1). Taxonomy (GTDB): domain Bacteria; phylum Patescibacteriota; class Saccharimonadia; order Saccharimonadales; family Saccharimonadaceae; genus Microsaccharimonas. The sequence continues at coordinate 31,876 of CAZFYB010000008.1, forward strand.
CGGTACGTTCACTCGAAGGTGATACAGCTGAAATCTTACTTATATCAAGTAAGGGGCAGGCAATTCGGGTTGGACTTAAGGATATTCCAGTCATTGGCCGTACTACTCAAGGTGTTCGCATTATGCGTATGGCCGATGGTGACAAAGTTTCTTCATACGGGTTCGTTCCAGCGGCACCTGAAGAGCTTGAGGGCGAAGCAGAGGCCGATGCAAAGCCTGAGGCGAAGGAAGCCTGATGAACGATCTACTTTCGCCGTATATCATAGCTGGTGGGCTTGGCTGGATTGTGGCGCAAGTACTCAAGTATGTTATTGCGAGCTTTAAACAGCGCAGAATTGCGTCATTTCGGCAGTTGTACTTTTCAGGCAACATGCCGAGTGCGCACAGCGCTACGGTCATTGCTGTATTAGTAGTGATTGGGCTTATTGATGGAGTGCAATCGGCAGTATTTGGGCTTGCCTTGGTATTCGCCGCCGTTGTGCTTTATGACGCCGTGATGGTTCGCCGTTCATCTGGTGAACAAGGTGTTGCTTTGACGGCTCTTATGAAAGAAACCGGTAGTAAGCTGCCTCGACCAAGGGTAGCAATGGGGCACACGCCACTCGAGGTATTAGTAGGAGCATTATTAGGCTTCATTATTGGCCTCGTTGTGGGTGTAACGTGGCTGTAAAAACTTCTCTGTAAATTGTGTCGTATAACCCTTGACTGTACTCAGTATCTAGAGTACAATAATTTGAGTCTGAAGCGGCCGAAAGGTCGAGATCAACGTGGAGTTGAATCAAATGACAAATGAACTTTGACAATTTAGTAGTGCAAATTTTGTAACTATCTTTTAGATAGTTGCTATCATCGTCAATCAATTTATGTAGAGTCTAGATGTTTGAAAATAGAACATTTTTATGGAGAGTTTGATCCTGGCTCAGGATGAATGCTGGCGGCGCGCCT
>CAZFYB010000009.1:0-18164 GCA_964523145.1 uncultured Candidatus Saccharibacteria bacterium
CTCGCCACCATAGGCTATGGTGTTTACGTTGTACCAATCGTCTTTATCTACGTAGCGGTAGAAATTTTCCGTGCTGAAGAAAACCGAATTCCATTTGTCATGAAGCTCGCCACAGTGGTTGAGCTTGTTTGGTTTGCAGGTCTGTTCGGCCTTCTAAAAAATGCGAACGGCGAAACAACTGGTGGATTTGTGGGCGAAACAGTAAACAGTGGCATGCTTCTGCTGGTTGACCCAGGTGTCGCAGCCTTCCTTTATGTATTACTTATTCTGCTCACCGCACTATTCATTATCCGTGTATCACCAATTACTATTATCAAATCAATCTGGGAAATGACCCGCCGTGATGTCAGCGAGCAAGAGCAAAACGTAAAAGTTATGCGTAACGCGGCTGCACTTGATGCACCAAAAAGTAGTTCAACTATGGCTGACTTTAAGCTGAACGCTGGTGTACCAACCCTTGACGGTAACGAGCTCCCTGATAAAAAGCAATCACACCTCAACACCCTTCGTAACAGCGTGGTAAAAGATAAAGCCGCTGAAGAGCGTGCTGCGTTAGTCACTATTAATGATCCAAACTGGCAACCGCCAAGCATTGAACTACTTGAAAAGAAACAATCACCTGCCGATGCGGGTGATGTGCAGCAAAACGCTCAAATTATTAAAGATACTTTGAGTGAATTCAATATTAACGTTGAAATGGAAGGTGCGAATATTGGGCCGAAAGTAACGCAGTACACCCTTCGTCCACCAAGTGGCGTAAAGCTTACAAAAATTACTCAGCTTGAAACGAACATCGCACTTAACCTAGCGGCTCAAAGCTTGCGTATTGAAGCGCCAATCCCTGGTCAAAAAGCTGTTGGTATTGAAGTGCCGAACCGTAAGGCAGCTGATGTACGCCTGCATTCGATTATTACCAGTAAACAGTGGACCTCGAATGCCGAGCCGCTTCCATTTGCGATTGGTAAAGACATTTCTGGACAAGCCGTAGTGGGTGAGTTGAATAAAATGCCCCACCTTTTGATCGCTGGTCAAACTGGTTCAGGTAAGTCGGTCATGATTAATACCTTGCTTTCGAGCCTCCTGTATCACAACAGCCCAAGTGAAATGAAGTTGATTCTGGTTGACCCTAAGCAGGTGGAAATGGCGCCATACGAAGACATTCCTCACCTTATTACGCCTGTTATTACTGAACCTGAAAAGACAATCAGCGCTTTGAAGTGGGCCGTCAACGAGATGGAGCGCCGCTACAAACTACTGGCTGAACATAAAGTACGTGACATTAAAACGTACAACGCTATGATTCAGAACAGCCGTAAGAAAATTACTGTTCAAGACAACGAAGGCCTCGACCAAGAACATGAAAATGGGGCAATGCCATACATTGTCGTGGTGATCGATGAGTTAGCCGACCTTATGATGGTAGCGGCCCGCGATGTTGAAGCCTTGATTGTTCGCTTGGCGCAAAAAGCTCGTGCCGTTGGAGTGCACTTAGTGCTTGCAACACAGCGTCCTTCAGTTGATGTTATTACCGGTTTGATTAAAGCCAACGTGCCAGCGCGTATTGCCTTTACGGTTGCATCACAAATTGACTCACGGACCATCCTCGACCAGGTTGGTGCTGAAAAGCTCCTCGGCCAAGGTGACATGCTACTCTTAACACCTTCAATGAGTAAGCCAAAACGTATTCAAGGTGCTTGGGTAACCGATGAAGAAGTGATGAAAATTACCGACCACCTACGCCAGCAATCACCACCACAGTACAACGAAGAAGTTGTCAGTCAGCCAGTTACCTTAAATGGTAAAGGTGGGGTAGTAATGGACTTCAATGATGAAGGTGATGATGACATGTATCGTGACGCCGTTCGAGTAGTGGTTGAAAGTGGCAAGGCATCAGCGAGCTTACTACAACGCCGCCTACGTGTTGGTTATGCCCGTGCAGCCCGTCTAGTTGAAACGATGGAAGAACAGGGTATTATTGGCCCTGCAGACGGTGCACGGCCTCGTGACGTGCTTGTAGGGAGCATTGAAGAAGTGTTCGGTGGCGCTAACGCTACAAATGATGACGAGGAAGAGCTTGGCTAGAATAACGCTCCGTTAATTGCTACAATGGCTGTAATGCAGTGGGCACAAAATAGACAACGCGGGTTTACGATAGTCGAGCTTTTGATTGTGGTGGTGGTGATCGCCATCTTGGCGGCTATTACTATCGTGGCGTACAACGGCATCCAAAATCGCACACACGACACTACGGTTCAGGCCGACCTTGCCAATAACGGTAAGATCATCATGAACTCTGCTGCCGTGTCAGGTATATATCCTACGACATCAGTTACTTTAGGATTGAAAGTTTCCGGCGGGTCTTACTTAACCTCTCGAAATAACTTTTACATTTGTCTTAACCCAACAACGAAACGTTTTGCGTTATCGGCTATTTCTAGATCCGGTAAGACATATCAGAATGTTGACGGAACTATTTCTCAGAGTGCGTTTCAGCTTTGGGGAGCAGATACTTGCGATCTTATCGGAGGCGGTAACTTAAATGCGGCCTATGATCAAGCTGGTGGCAGTGGCTGGCAGTCGTGGATAAGTGCGTCATAAAAATTACTGTTCAATTTCATGACAATCTCATAACTCCTTGTCATACTAAGAGGTGAGCTACTTGCGAAGTGGCGCCAACTAAGGTATAATACCTCTGTTATTAACTCAAGCTTATAGTAACGTATAAGCATCCGGTTCGCCGGATCCCAAAAGGAGAAATTGTGAAGGAATACGAACTAACTGTTCTCATTCACCCAGATCTCGAAGCAGATCTCGAAACGCCACTTACAAAAGTGCGCGATATCATTAAAAACGCTGGCGGTACTATTGTCCGCGAAGACAATTGGGGCAAAAAGAAATTAGCGTACCCAATTAACCGCGAAGATTTCGCAGTGTATGTCTACATGGATGTTGAACTTCCATCAGATGCACCGCTGAAAATTAGCAATACATTTAACATTACCGAAGAAGTTATTCGTTACCTCCTTGTGAAGGTAGACGAAAAAGCCCGCCGCGTACTTGCCGAGCAAGCAAAGCGAGCTGAAACTTCTGAAGAATCTAAAGAAGAGGAATAGGGAATATGGCCAAAAGCATCAACCAAGTAATCCTAATGGGGCGCCTTACACGCGATCCTGAACAACGTACCACCACCACTGGTAAAACAATCGCAAGCTTTAGTATTGCAGTCGACCGTGGCGGTCAAGACGATGCAGCTGACTTCTTTGAAGTAACTGCATGGGAAAAACTTGGTGAGCTGGTCATCCAATACCTCGCCAAAGGTCGCCGTGTGCTAGTTCAAGGGCGTTTACGTCAAGACAGCTGGGACGACAAAGAAACTGGCAAAAAGCGCTCACGCGTTGAAGTAGTGGCAACCGATGTGACCTTCCTTGATGGTCCAAACGGTGACAGCCCAGCTGGTAATAGCGGTGCAGCAAGCTCTGCGAGCGCCCCAAAGAGCAATTCGAAAGATGTCGTTATTGAAGACATCGATGACAAACCAATTGATTTAAGTGAAATTCCATTCTAGGAGAATAAGAACATGGCAAAACGTATGAAGAAAGATACACCTGCGTACTTCGACTACAAAGATGTAAAAACATTGCAACGATTTATTAATATTTACGGGCAAATTGAACCTATTGGTAAAACTGGTTTGAGCGCAAAGCAACAGCGTCAACTCGCCGGTGCTATTAAGCGTGCTCGTCACCTCGCGTTACTACCTTTCGTAGCACAAGGATAATCCGGCATGGCTTACTACCAGCCAACCGACCTTAAAAAAGGTGTTGTCGTTCAAATTGACGGCAAGCCTTTTCGGGTTACCGATTATAACCAAAAGGTGATGGGGCGCGGTGGAAGCATTGTTAACCTGAAGCTGAAGAACCTGATTGATGGCAGCGTAATTCCTAAAACCTTTAAAGGTCAGGAACGGGTAGAGTCAGCGGAAGTAAGCAACCAAACGGTTCAGTACCTCTATAAAGATGCTGATAACTTTTACTTTATGGACCCTGAAAGTTTCGAGCAATTCCAGCTCGCTAAAGGTATCGTTGAAGAAGCTGCGCCTTACCTAAAGGAAGGCGACTCGCTGACTTTGCAATCATTTGATGGTCGCATTATCAACGTTGAGTTACCAAAAAACGTATATCTTGAAGTTACCTACTCAGAAGATGTAGTGAAGGGCGACACTACCAGTAGCGTATTAAAAGATGCAACCCTCGAAACCGGCGCTATAGTAAAGGTACCGGCATTCATCAAAGTGGGTGACGTTATTTCTGTCGATACCTCAACCGGTGAGTACCGCGAACGGAAGAAGTAGCCTATGAGCGCCACTGAACAACTGATGGTGGTGGCGCCGCTCAAAAGCCTTGAAGTGGGTCAAGAATTTATCTCAATCCCCCCGCACATGACCGTTTTTCCATGGTTTGAATTAGACGAGGGAAAGTGGTCATTATTTGAAGGTGATATGGACGACCTTATGGAAGAAACCAGGGCTCCACTGATTACCGGTGGGAGCGAAGTACATTATGGGCCAGAAAACAACTTAAAAGCCCGAAGGCTCGATGCTATCCCTTCGACATTTAACGCAATTTCGGGATTTGATGTGCATGCTGGTGTATATCGCTCGGTGCATCAGCTGGGCAGTAATTATGATGATACTTATGCCGGCCTTCGATGGAGCCCGCATGTAAGTGGCAATGATTTAAGCGAAGGTGTTTCGGTACAGATTGAACAGCTTGCTGTTATTAAAAAGCTTGAACAGCGCACCAAGCTCGTAAAAGCAGTCTTTAAGTGGGTGAACCATGGGTAAGCAGCGACTCGATGCGTATGTAACGGCCCAAGGCCTTACTCCCACCCGATCACAGGCCGAGAGTGTTATTAAGCTTGGCGAAGTGACGGTGAACGGCCAAGTTATTACCAAGCCAGGGTATTTTGTACCAGAAAACGCCGAAGTAAAAATGGTACAAATGGAACGCTACGTTAGTAGGGCAGGGTTAAAGTTAGCAAGCGTTGCGCAGCTTTTAGGCCTCGATTTTAGGGGTGCAATTGTACTCGATGTTGGCAGCAGTACTGGTGGATTTACCGATTATGCACTGAAGCACAGGGCGGAAAAAGTGTATGCAGTTGATGTTGGCACGGAGCAGTTACACCCTTCACTGCGCGAAAACCCAGCGATTGAGCTGCACGAAAAAACCGATATTCGTGATTTTACGATTTCTGCTAAGCCAGGCCGCGAGCCAATTATGCCCGATATTATTGTTATTGACGTCTCGTTTATTAGCCTTCGCGAAATTCTTCCGCATATTGCCCGAAAACTCTCTAAGCCCGGTACTCAAATAGTTGCTATGGTAAAACCGCAATTCGAAGCTGGCCGGAACCAAACCAATAAAGGAGTGATCAAAAATGATTCTATGCGCCGGCAGATCTTAAAAGATTTTGAGATATGGGCTAAAGACTATTTTGTGATTGTTGATAAGCGAGATAGCGATGTTGCCGGTGCCAAAGGTAACCAAGAACGATTTTACCTATTGAGGACCGTAAGAATATAGCTCGCTTACTTCAGCTGCGTTAAGTGCTTTTGAATAAACTCTTACGTCATCGATTTGACCGTGCCAATATTCTAAACCATTGAGTTGCCTACCGACATAGGCTAAATTGCGTACAAGATTCCAATTCCAGTTAGCAGAGGCTACGGATATACCATTTTTGTAAATCGTACCAGTCGTGCCGTTAAAAGTTGCGCATATATGATGCCATTCACCAATTACCCAAAAGTTTGAATGAATTATATTTGAACCGCCGAAACCACCAGTTACGCCGGTGTTAGAGTTGTTCATGCGGCCAATAAACATCCCGGACATCGAAGTTGTCGAACCGTATGAAAAGATCATTCCAAAAGTAGTATTTGTAGATTGTAGGTTTGACCAACTGCACATGGTTCGCGCAGACGTTCCATTTGGTAGTTGTGATGGATTGCCTAAATCAACGTAGCTTGTAGTCCCGTTAAAATTAGCCGCCTTGTTAGGCAATCCTGTTGAATCTGAAGTATAAGAAACAGCGATAGGGGTAGATGTTGTATTATGACCACTGACTTCATTTGACGAATTGTTGAATGGTAACCAAAGCACAAGATTATCGCATGTACCTGGTGTCGGAGTAGTATTGGCAGAGGTGATAAAGTAGCTCTTGCCGTCAAAATTTTTAATCAGGCAGTACCCCTCACTACTGGTCGCAATTCTATTATAGGTAAAATTACTTGTGCCCAAGCTGGTTGGTAAGCTTGAAGGGTACTGGCTATTAGAGCTGCTTGTTCGTTCTACTTCAAGCAGTCGAGAAGCCTGTGAAAATTCGCTTGCGATGCGAGATGACTTTGCTTGGTTCTGGATACCGCTATAGGCAACAATTGTAATAGCCGCAAGAATTGCTATTACAACGACTACGATGAGTAGTTCAACGATCGTAAATCCAAACCCTTTTTGTTTTGCCCACTGCATTGCCCTCAGTGTAGCAAACCAGAGTAGGGCGAGCAAGGGAGGCTATTTACTGACGTTAAACCGGAACTCAACCACATCACCAGGTCGCATCACGTAATCTCGACCTTCGGTGCGTAGCTTACCGGCAGCCTTGGCCGCAGCTTCGCTCCCAGCGGTTACTAAATCATCAAAATCAACAATTGCGGCGGCAATAAATCCTTTTTCAAAATCAGTATGGATGACACCAGCAGCTTGAGGGGCAGTGTAACCTTTATGGATTGTCCAGGCGCGAATCTCTTTTGGCCCAGCGGTGAGGTAACTTTGTAAACCAAGTGTTTCGTAGGCAACGCGTGCGAGCTGTGATAGACCAGATTCGATAACGTTATAAGAGGCGAGTAGTTCGGCAACATCAGCTTCATCTAACCCGCGGAGTTCTTCTTCAAGCTTTGCGCAAATAAATACACTTAACGATGGCGCAACTAATGCCGAAAGTTCAGCTTTTCGAGCTTCATTACTAAGGGTGGCTTCGTCAACATTAAAGGCATAGATAACTGGCTTAGCGCTCAGTAGTTGCAGTGATTGCACAACTTCTTTACTCACATCGGTCATCTCAGAGACAAGCCGGCCAGCTTCGAGTTCGGTTTGAATTTTCTTCAATTCTTCAATCTGTGCCCGTGCAGCCGGGTTGGCTTTAGCCTCACGTTCGATCTTAGGTATTTGACGCTCGATAGATTGAAGGTCAGCAAGGATTAACTCGGTGTTAATCACTTCGATGTCGTGCTTCGGGTCAACTTTGTTATGAACATGGGTAATATCATTGTTTTCAAATGCTCGTACTACATGGACGATTGCGTCACATTCACGAATATTGGCCAAAAACTTGTTTCCCAGACCTTCACCTTTACTTGCACCAGCCACGAGACCAGCGATATCGACAAACGTCACTGTTGCGGGGATAACCTTCGAAGCTGCATACATTTTTTCAAGCACCGCTAAACGCTCATCGGGAACAGCAATAATACCGGTATTCGGCTCAATTGTAGCAAACGGATAATTAGCCGCCAAAATCTCATTGTCGGTGAGCGCGTTAAAGAGGGTAGACTTACCAACGTTGGGCAGGCCGACTATGCCGATAGATAAACTCATATGTAACTATTTTAACATAACAGGGGTGGATATCGACATAGACGCTAATATTTTCTATAGGGAAGTTGTACAAGCCCTAGTTCCCACCATTACAAACAGTATTATAATTTCTCCAGCTTGCATTCGATCCGGTATATTTCGACATACAGTAAGTAGGTTTTGGCCCAACTTCAAATGCGTTTGCATAATATCCTCCATCGTTTTGTCCTCCGGTACCTTCGAGACCGACCATCATTCCATACGATTGGAAATTATCACCCGGCTGGCTAGTATAGTAATATTCATAGGACCCAACTGTTGCGCTGGAAATTGAGGTAGGGTCGAGCTTCAAGTAAGGTGCAATATAAGTAGCGAGTATTTGGTTCCTATCGCAATGTCCCCAGTTTTCTGTTTGTGAACCACAAGTCGACTCCGATCCGGACCCGTCTTGGATTGGAGGATACTGACCATTGTCGACTCTATATAATTCAATCGCTTTAGAAATGGCTTTAACTTTATCTATTCTGGCTGTATCACGAGCTCTTGATTGAATGCCGTTGTAAGCTATGATTGTGATGCTCGCTAAGATAGCAATCACTACCACGACAATAAGAAGTTCAACAATCGTAAAACCTTTTTGTTTTTGAGCCCACTGCATTGCTATTAGTCTACCATGGGAAGGGAGGGGCGAGCAAATTAGCATAACCTGCAATCAGCAGCAGATGCTTAAGATGAAAGCTCTTCTAGTGAACGGCAAGATTGCTCTTTATTTGCTAAAAACTGCTTAATAACCTAAGTATTTACTTTTTTGAGTTAATATGTTACAATATTCGAGCAATGGTCACTTGGAGTCGTTATGTAAGTAATGCTTGGTACCATCGTGCACGTGGTATCAATTTTTATTGACATCCGATTAACAAGTGAACCGAATCAACCATATCCATCGTGAGCCCTTAGCGGGTTTGCCCAACGAGAGGAAATCTCGTGAAGACATCAACAGGGATGAAGAGGGTCGGCGCTGCAATGCTCGCCGCCATCATCATCTTTTTCCTCGGGGTTGCGTCACCCGCTTTGGCGGACGATGCGGCTCCGGTCGATCCCACTGCGGTAGCCATCGAGGCGCCGCCTGAGACACAGCTCGAAGTCGTCGCTCCCGCGGCCGATCCGGCACCGGTATCACCGGTCGAAGATCAGCCCACGGAGACCGACAAGGGCACCGACTCGACAACGGACACCACCAACACCGAAGCGGTTTCGACCGTGGCAGTGCAGGCGGAGGCCGTTACGCCCGAGAACGACCAGGTCACCGAGACCACCGAGATGGCAGACGCGCCGGACGAGACCTCACCGGTCACGAACCCCGGACGCCCGGTCATGTCCGAGCTCGTGCAGCTCGAGCAGACCTGTGTCGGTACGACCCCCACCCTGGAGGTCGTGACGCAGTCGACCCTTCCCGAAGGGGTGGGGCCGGTCGGCGTTGCCATTTCGGTGGTTTACAATGAAGTCATTGCACTCGGTACTGCTGGTATGACCAACGCTGCTGGATATTTCCAGTACGTCGCGCCGCTGGCAGAGCCGGGTTCGTATGACGTCAATGTCGTTGTGGACGGCTCGTATGTCGGTGACAAGGTGCTCGTCGTCACAGACAGCACTTGCAACGATGCACAGCCGGTCGATGAGACGAACTCGGACACCTATGTGATCCTCACCAACCCCTCCGCCATCGGTGGAGTAGGGACGGGGACGGTCTCGTTCGATTACGATCTCGTTGACGGTGTCGATGGTGCCATTGTGACCATCGTCATCTCTCCTGCCGATCACTCAGACGCTCCGGTTTGGGAGCGTACTGACGAAGCGGTTGTCTTCGAGGGTTTCGAGGTCACCGGTCCGGGTACGTTCAGCAAGGTCTACGATCTGCCGGCGGGCGAGTATGTACTCGAACTCGTGCGGATCACCACTGACACGACCAGTTTCATTCCGCGTGTCGTGAACATCCCGTTCACGGTGTTGGAAGAGACGACCGAGCCGGAGGAGCCCACCGAGATTGGCGCCGACAAGGCGCCTGTTTCGGGCAACGTCATCAGCATTCCCGACAAGGACGGCATTGAGTACTTCGATGACGCCACTGGCGAGACGCTGACCGGCGATGTGACCATCATCGAGGGTGGCATCACCATTGACGTTCGTTCGACCGATCCCTACAAGACGGTCACGGGCGGTCCGTGGTTCTACGAGTACCTGCCGAATGATCGCTCGGTGTACAGCTACGAGAAGTACCTGGACTGCACCGCGCAGGCCTGGTACAAGCAGAAGTATGTCACCAACATCACCTACATTCGCGATGCGGATGACAAGGTGATTCAGGTCGCCAACGATCGTCAGGTCTTCAGCGAGCCCAAGAAGCTTGACCGCGAGGTCACGCCCGAGGAACTCGCCGAGATCTGCCCGGTCACCGATCCGACCGAGCCGACCGACAACCCGTCGGACACCACGGTGACGCCGGGACCTGCGGGTGACGACACTCAGAAGCCGGCCAGGTCGGACTCCCAGACCAAGGGTGACGGCAAGTCCGCCGCCTTGGCTGTTACGGGATCGACCGTTTCGCTGGGTGCGCTGGGTGCGGCAGGGGCTTTGGCCCTTGTCGGAGCGTTTCTGGTGCGGCGTGATCGCCGTCGTGATTCGGTTCAGGGCTAGTTAGCCCAAGAGGTGAGTTGTGGGTGGCGAGTACAAACTTGCTCGCCACCCCAACTTGCCTCGACAATATGACCCTCTTCGGAGGGTCTTCTTTTTTGGTTTGAAATAATAATTTTGGTTAGCGTGAGCAGTATACTATAATCAAGAGTAATGAAGCGGCGTGGAAAAATAGTAGTCATTATAGGGGTAATCGTTTTAGTAGTTGGTGCTGCATCTGTTGCTGGGTATTATTTTTATTCAAACCAAAATACTCAAACCGATACTACTCAAGCACCTTCTGAAAATCCGCTCGACCTCCCGAATGTTGCCGAAGTAATGCAAATCGCTAATACCGACCCCGCTGCGGCACAAGAGACCCTCGATGTGGCCCTTGAAAAACAAACAACCCCTGAGGGTAAATCACAAGTGTACAGCATGAAAGCTTCTGTTGCCGCTTCGGGTTCAGGTGGCACTAGTTACACTGAAGCCCTCGAGTATGCACAACAAGCCGACACTACGACAGCGACACCATCTACAGCGGCGAATATTGGTTTTTACTATCGACAACTCGGTCAAACTGACGAAGCTATTACTTGGTACGAAACAGCTTTAACACGGTATGGCGATAGGGCAGAACTTGAGCCTATGCAGGAAGTAGATTACGTATACTACGAAGTAGTGATAGAGGAGCTTAAGGGTGAAGCGTAACTTTCGGGTATCGGTTTTAGGCTTTTTTGCATTTTTAATAGCAGTTACTTCGGTTCCTTTAACACAGGTGGCTGATGTTGGGGCGATTAATCATGTGGGCCGTCTTTACTTCTCGGGAGCCTCTCGCAACGTTGACACGCGTAACTGTGCGGTTATGCCAGGCGGTATCTATAACGTAGGTGGCGGAAGCTCTGATCAGCTAAAAGCAAACTTTATTAATATTATTTATGGTGCGGCTATGACCAATGATGGATCTGGGTGCACCTCATTTAATGGCGGCGGCAGTCCGCGATCATTTCGGCAGCTTGGTGCTCGTTATATTATTCAGACAATGCGTGGACAAGGAGTTGGCGCAAGCTATAATACAGATCAAAATGTCATAAATGATTGGGTTGATCGTATCAATAGCCCTTCTATTACAGTGGCTCGACAAACGTACTCTTATGGCTTAAGCACTGCAACATACTGGGATTGTCGAGCAATACCAAGCTCTTGTTTTGACGTCGGGCAGTATTATTCAAATGAAACATCAGAGTCATTAGTTTTTTACAATAATGGCGTGCCGGTGTATGCACTCGAGATTTCCTGTGGTAACCCAGCGGGTGACCTGCCGGGGCTTCCAGTGCCGCCACCGCCAATTAACTTTAATTTAACTCCGACAATTTCTGTTACTCCTTCAACTTCTGAAACAGGTACGAATACTACGGCGAGTCCGGTCGTAAATAATACCGGCTCCACTGATTCTTCAAATGTACAGTGGCAAGCGACCCGTTTTACGCTGAACCCTGGGGTAGGTATCCCAGGTGGGGGAGCAAACAATACGGTGCCTGTGTCACATTACGGCAACGGCGCTTCTGTCATCGACCAAGGCACACGAACCTTCCCTCGTAACTATGCTGCGCTCAACCCGCTCACCCAAGGAGTGCCCGACTTACCGGTAGGGTCGCGCGTTTGCTTTACGCTTTCGGTACAGCCAGTTACTCACAATGACAACCGCTGGTCACATAGTGCCCCGGCTTGCGTGACAATCGCCAAAAAACCAAAGGTCCAGGTAACAGGGGGTGATTTGTTTGTGGGACGAAGCCCAATTGGGAGTGCAAATGTTTCCTCACAAGTCACGACATCAGTAACTCGTAAAACTTCTGGTGAACAGTATGGTTCTTGGAGTGAGTACGCGATTGCCTCAACCGGCCGTGTTACAAATATGGGTTCGGCAGCGGGGTATGCCGGAGGGGTGAGTGTGACGGACTTTTGCCAGGTTAGCTTACTTTCGTTCGTGAACGCAACTTCTAACATTTGTACGAGCTCGACAATTATTGGTAACTTTGCACATACCAGTTCGTTACCAAATATTTCGGCACGTTTCCCGGCTGTGAGCGCAACCACTTTACCAGCTTCGAACACGAATCTTGATGGACTGCAGGGTGCTTACACGACAAATGCGAGTACCTATACTATTTCGGCAAGTAGTTTAAGCGCTGGCCGATGGGTGGTGATTAATGCACCTGATACAACGGTTATTATTAGCGGAAACATTAATTACTCTGCCGGAACGATTAACTCAGTGAATCAAATTCCTCAAGCGGTGATTATCGCTCGAAATATTATTATTGCTGATAATGTCAGCATTATAGATTCCTGGCTGGTTGCCAATGGTACAGGTACTGATGGTCGCATTAATACGTGTGGCGCCGGTGGCGTAGCCGAAACTACTGCCTTAAATTCAAATAATTGTGGTACGAAACTTACGGTGAATGGCCCGGTTATGGCGAATCACTTGCTGATGCGCCGAACTTCAGGGGCAGGCACTGGTGCTGAAGCGGGCACACCTGGGGAAGTATTTAACTTACGTCCGGATGCCTACTTATGGGCAACTTCACAAAGTTCGGTCAGTGGGCGAATCTCTACTATTGATACAAAAGAGCTTCCGCCGCGATTCTAGAGAGAATTACCTTGCTTTTATGCTTACGCTTTCGCTATAATGAGGGACAATATGGCAAGACACGGCGTGGGAGACTTTTTTGCACTAGACATCGGTACGAATGCAGTACGTGTGGTTCAACTTGCTCCGGCTGGTCCTGACGCTTGGAGCTTGGTACATTTCGGCTACGCACCACTTGATGAGAAAACCAGTAGCTCGTCTTCCCCTGAAGCACTGCGCCGCTTAGGCGAAGTTATCATGACTGCGGTAGGACAGAGTGGTATTAAAACGAAAAACGTAGTGATTGGGCTGCCTTCAAACAAAACGTTCACAACCGTGATCGAAGTGCCAATCATGCCTGAAAACGAACTCCGTAACACTATTAAGTATCAAGTTGATCAGTACATTCCCATGGCAGTAAACGAAGCTAAGGTAGACTGGGCACCACTCGGTACCTCATTGCACGATCCTAAAATGCAAGAAGTGTTGATTGCGAGCACCGCAAATAGCTATGCCGAAGAGCGGCTTGAGTTTATTGAAAACCTTGGCCTGAATGTTATTGGTGCCGAACCTGATCCAATCGCGATGATTCGCTCGTTGCTTCCGGCTGGAGTACCCGATGCTCGCCTTATTATCGATGTCGGTGAGCAGTCTACTGACCTGGCTATTACTTTTGGTGATTCACCACGCTTGGTACGCTCAATCCCGACTGGTGTTCGTTCACTAGTGAAGGCTGCGGTTCAAAACTTGAATGTTCAAGAGGATCAAGCTCGTCAGTTTATTCTAAAGTTCGGCCTTGCGCCAGATAGGCTCGAGGGCCAAGTGTACCGGGCTATCGAAAGCACCCTAGAAGGTTTTGCAACTGAACTTACTAAATCGATTAAGTTTTTCCAAACTCGGTATCCTAACACTCCGGTTGGTGGCATTTTGCTTTCTGGCTATGGTGCAGTTATTCCAGGTTTTGGTGAATATGTTAGTGCAAAAACTGGCGTAGCCTCAGCTATGGCCAACCCTTGGCAAAAGGTTCGGGTTTCGCAAAGTGATCAACAGCAGCTCGTTACTGTCGCTTCAGAATTTGCTACGGCAATTGGTATGGCTCAAAGGAAGAACAAGTCATGATCGAAATTAACCTTATTCCTGATGTAAAACAAGAGCTTCTAAAAGCCCAGAGTACCCGTGCTGCGGTGATCTCGGGTTCAATATTTGCGAGTATTATCGCTGCCGGTGTCGTAGTGGCGTTAGTGCTCTATGTTTTCGGGGTTCAAACCGTACGAAGCGCCTTAGCTGACGATTCTATTAAAAGCGAAAGTGCGAAATTGACGCAGGTTGAAGATTTATCGAAAATTCTTACCATTCAAAACCAGTTGAATCGTATTTCTGAGCTGAATGACCAGAAAAAAATCGATTCACGCATTTTCGATGTGTTATCGGCGGTTATCCCACCAGAACCAAATGGGGTACAGCTTTCACTTGTTGGTATTAACGCCGATGAATCGCAAATTACTCTCGAAGGCCAAACTCGTTCTTACGAATCTATGGAGATCTTTAAAAAGACCCTCGACAGCACGGTGATAACCTATGCTGAAGATGGTGAAGATACGCAAACAAAGCTTGCGACTGATATTAGCACCCCCGACCCAAGTTATGGTGAAGCTGCTGATGGCCAAAGGGTATTACGATTTAGTCTTACCTTCACGTACCCTGAACAACTCTTCTCACCAAACATTCCTGTTATCGGCTTTAAGTTGAGCGTCAACGGTAACGTTACCGACTCATACCTTGGCCTTCCAAAAAGTATTTTCACCGAACGAGCAAGGGATTTAGAGGAATAATATGAAACCAAATGAAGTAGCTATTCGAAAGCGAAGCCAAATTGCCAAAGCAAATCGTACCATGTTCTTATGGATTGCAATTTCTTCAGCACTTATTGGCGCGGCAGTGGTGGTAAGTATTTTCTTATTCCAAAAAATGATCTTTAACGAAAGAGTATTGGCTGAAAAGCAAAATACTGTGTCAACTTTGCAGCACAACAACTCAATCGTTTCGAGCCTAGAAGACGAAGTTCGTATCCTTGATACCAATACGGCACTCGCATCAGTAAAGGCAAACGCCAACGACCAAGCGCTCCAGGTAATTCTTGACGCACTGCCTTCTGAACCAAACTCACTCGCACTTGGTGCCTCTTTGCAAAACAAATTGCTGGTTGGTTTACCAATCGAATCGTTGCAAGTCGACCCAATTATCGGTGTTGAAGCGCTTTCTGGTGATGATAGTACTGTTGATGCATCTGAAGAAGCAGCGGCAAGCCAAATTACTTTCCAGTTTACCGTAAAGGGGAGTGAAGCGGCGCTTAAGCAAGTACTGCAAAACCTCGAACGTTCCATTCGCGTGATTGAAATTACTTCACTGCGCATTGAAACGAGCGGCGGTGAGCAACAAATGAGTGTTCAGGCCCGTGCTTTCTACGAACCAGCAAAAACGATTGAACTAACAGATAAGGTGATTAAGCCATGAAAAAAACCGATATAGCAATGATTATTCTTATCGCCTCAGTCAGCGTACTGATTGCCTTCTTTGCGACTCGTGCAATTTTCGGTGATTCTGCTAACGAATCGGTTA
This sequence comes from uncultured Candidatus Saccharibacteria bacterium, assembly GCA_964523145.1. Lineage (GTDB taxonomy): Bacteria > Patescibacteriota > Saccharimonadia > Saccharimonadales > Saccharimonadaceae > Microsaccharimonas. The sequence continues at coordinate 15,553 of CAZFYB010000009.1, forward strand.
CGGTCAAAACGATTGAGCGAATGGAAACTGACATAACGCCACCAGATGAAGCGATTTTCAATGCCAATGCTATCAACCCGGCCGTTGAGGTGCAAATTACTCCAGGAAATCCATAGGAGCTTAAGCGGTGCCGCTACTTACTGACGACATACAAGACAAGCTAATAAAACTCCTCGTTGACGAGGGGCTTGTTGCCGAGGATGTACTCGATGCTGCAAAGGCCGAATCATCAAAAGCCAATAAACCACTGTTTAGCCTTTTAGCCGAACAAGAAATTATTGATGACGAACTACTGACGCACGCTATTGCTCAAGTATCGGGTGTGCCGTATGTAAACCTTGCGAATACATTAATCGACCAAGCTATTTTAGGGCTTCTCCCTGAAGATATTGCTGAACGCTTTATGGCAGTGCCATTGGCTGAGGTTCAGAATCGCCTCGCAGTAGCGATGATTGATGCTAACAACGTCCAGGCGGTCGACTACCTAGCGAATCGCATCCAGCGCCCACTGAAAGTGTTTATGGCCTCAGAAACAGGCGTACGGCACGTCCTTGACCAATACAAAACCGACCTTTCCAGTGTGAACCAAGCCGCGCAGGCGTCACAGGCTGAAGAAAAAGCCGAAGAGGCGAGTGATGTTAAGACGATTGTTCAGGATTCGCCAATCAGCCAGGCGCTGAGCAAAATTTTGGAATACGCCATTAAATCTCGAGCCAGCGACATCCATGTTGAACCACTCGAGAACGCCTTGAAGATTCGTTGTCGAGTTGACGGTGTGCTTCGTGAAGTGATGCAGCTGCCAAAAAGTATTGAACCAGCGCTTGTCAGCCGTGTGAAAATTTTGGCTAATCTAAAGATTGACGAACACCGCGTGCCGCAAGACGGCCAGTTTGCCGTAAAGATTGCGAATAAAGAAGTTGACCTTCGTATTGCGATTAGCCCTGTCGTATGGGGTGAGCAAATTGTGATTCGTCTGCTTGATAAAACCGGCAACAGCTTTGACCTTGAAGAAATGGGGTATGCCGGACGCTCATTACGGGCAATTCGCCATGGCGTGAAACGACCGAATGGTATGGTGCTGACCTCTGGTCCTACTGGTAGTGGTAAGTCGACCAGTTTGTATGCGTTGATTAAAGAAATTAAAGATGACACCGTTAATATTGTGACCCTTGAAGACCCAGTTGAGTACAAAATGGAGGGTGTAAACCAAATTCAGGTGAACGCTGAAGTAGGGCTTACCTTTGCTAACGGTCTTCGTTCGATTTTGCGTCAAGACCCCGATGTGGTGATGGTAGGGGAGATCCGTGACGCCGAAACCGCTAACTTGGCTGTGCAGGCGGCGCTGACCGGACACTTGGTATTTAGTACACTCCATACCAACAGTGCCGCTGGAGTGCTCCCACGTTTACTTGATATGAAAATTGAACCTTTCTTGATTGCCAGCACGGTGAACACTATTATTGGCCAACGTTTGGTGCGCCGCGTATCGAAAAAACGCGAAACCTATCAGTCAAGCGCCATTGAAACCCAAAACATCATGGCAACGATTGGGCATTTATTGCCGAAGACCAAAGAGGATGTAGCGCGGGTTTCTCAAGATTTAGGCTATAAAGACCTACCATTAGCGGGCCAAAGCGCTTATACTTTAGTCAGAGGAATTGATACCCCTCAAACGCCGCATGGTTACAGTGGTCGGGCCGGTATTTACGAAGTAATGGACGTCAACGATGAAATTCAAAAACTCATCGTATCGCGTGCTTCGAGCCTTGAAATCCAACGATTAGCCGTAGCGCAGGGCATGATTACTATGCGACAAGACGGCTATTTAAAAGCCTTGGCGGGTATCACCACAATTGAAGAAGTTAACCGTGTAACATCAGATGCAACTTAGGGTAGGGATAATATGAACAACCAACAACTCAGAATAGAAGTGCTCCTAGAAGAAGTCGTCCGCCGAAAGGCATCCGACCTTCACCTTCAGGTCAGTTTACCGCCAATGATCCGTATCGATGGGTCACTGGCTCCGATTGCCGGGTTTAACCCGCTTGATGAAGCAGCGGTAGAGGGATTGGTTTTTGCTATTCTCGACCAAGACCAACGTCAAATTTTACTTAAAGACAAAGAATTCGACTTCAGTTTCGCCTTTGGTACCCTTGGGCGTTTCCGTGTAAATGCGTACCACGAACGCGGTAACTTGGCGGCAGCGCTTCGTTTGATCCCTAATGAAATTAAATCTGTTACTGAGCTCGGTCTTCCGCAAGTAGTCATGAATTTTGCCGATTACCCTCGCGGTCTTGTGCTGGTAACTGGGCCAACTGGTAGTGGTAAGTCAACCACGCTGGCAGCTTTGGTGGATAAAATTAACACCGAGCGTGCACAGCATATTATTACCATTGAAGACCCGATTGAGTTTACGCACAAATCAAAGCAATCAGTTATTGTGCAGCGTGAAGTTCACTACGACACCTACAGCTTCTCGGCGGCGCTTCGTTCAAGCCTTCGCCAAGACCCAGACGTAGTGTTGATTGGTGAGATGCGTGACCTTGAAACAATTTCAGCGGCAATTACGATTGCTGAAACCGGGCACCTTGTGTTTGCAACACTCCACACCA
>CAZFYB010000010.1:0-15654 GCA_964523145.1 uncultured Candidatus Saccharibacteria bacterium
TACAATCAAAAATGTTACTTCAGATATATCGATGTGTTTGATACGAACATAGACGAAGATCGTTATCGCTCTCTCGTAACCCCTTCTGAAAGAGATTCATATTACAGTGTTGGGCTTTTAAGTTACTTTATAAATGAATGCTCAGAAGACAACCATAGCCTAGGAAACACCGATAACGCTCAGGAAGGGTATCTAGAAGCAGATAGTGATCAAAGCATTCAGCGTATATGTAATATACCTCAGCGAGCAGAAAGTGATAGGGTGGTTCTTTACGCAAGAAGCAGCCTTATATCCGAACAGAAAGAAACTGGCGAATTAGGCAAAGTAACAAATAACAAAAATCATATTGTTCTTATTGGAGATTATTTGTATTACAGAAAAGATCTCGGGTGTAAGCCATTATCGTTATTTTGTGGGCAGCCTATAAAGAAAGTAGTTGTTGGCGATAGAGCAATGCTTTAGAGAAAATTAGGATAAATTAATCCAATTAGCGATCTTTTCGTGATAATCATTCAGCTGTTCATCCGCTATATCACTCTGGCTCACTGCGTGAATAAAACCTTCGGCAATGTAACGATCTGCGTTAAAGGCTTGTATGTAGGCTTCAGAAGTTTGCCGTGGAATAATTTCGTCATTCTCGTGTATAACAACTAATGTTTGGCCGCGAAACGGAGAATCTTTCATTTCCAATAATGGGTCGTTTTTTAATTCTACGGGCTTAGTTCGATAACTCTGAATCATTTCCCTATAGCTATCTTCATCATCAAACCGAATTGACCATAAATCATAAAACGATTCCGGTCGATAGATAGCCGGCGCGCGTAATACAAGTTTTTCGAAATCTCTGTAATGCGTTAGGTGTGCTGCAAGAAAGCTTCCGTAACTATTTCCGATAACAGTAATTTTAGCGTTCGGATAATTTGTTTTAATCCATTCAAATGCATAAATTACTTCCAGAAGGTGCTGCGCTGGTCGAGTATCTTTTAACTCAAAAGGACTTTCGCCATGGCCAGTATAGTCGATAACGAGCGCAGATGCTCTGGTGGCATTGACCATATAATCAGTAAAGACAGCTTGCCGAGGCCGAGATGACGTAAACCCCATAAGAATAAGTATGATTTGATCGGTGCTTTTGCCTTTATACCAATCGGCCTTGATTGAGTATCCAGCGCATGCAATTTCGAAAGACTTTGTCATTTGTTTAGTATAGCAAGGTTCCAATTAGCTAGATCAACCGTAGTTTTGATTAAGTTAGAAATAAATTGACAAAGAAATAAAATATTGTAATAATACAAACATGAAACCTATTGAATGGATCTCTTTCACTCACCACCTATCCCATCTCATGCTTGGGTAAATTAATTATATATTTAATCAAAATACTCCCGAGCGGGAGTATTTCTTTTTTAGGAGAAATTATGTTTGAAAAAGATACATTACTACAGTATGAGCAGTTTATGCCTGTTGTCAGGGATATTGAAAATACCGCACAATTTATTGGAGAAGGGGCTGAGTCAAGAGTATACAAAGTACAATTACCATTTGGAAATTATGCGATAAAAATTACTAAAGAAAATGCACGAAATTTCCGCGATAGAATAATGGATAGAGGCTTGATGACAAAAAAGAAAATAGATAGTGGCCTTAAAGGGCTTGGAATCAACGGTCTCGAACAATTCGCAACAGGCTCAATCGAGGATTACGCTGCAATATATCAATTTGCTGACGGTATTCAATTAAATCGTATAGAAAACAGCTACGTAGACTTAGTAAATTCTGAGCAAAAAAGGAAATTAAACCAAACGATAGCCGAAGCAACCGAAGCAGGACTTGCATTCGATAAAGCAAACCCAAGTGGTGCAAATGCTTTTTATTGTCCTGACAAAGGTTTTACCTTGATTGACTATACAGAAGCTTATTATCCAATAACGTATAGGCAGAACTGGTCAGCTGCAATCCGATCACTCGGACCTACAGCTTTACAAGCATTTGCCAATTAGTATACCCCTTCTCATCACCACAGCAGAACACTCTTATTCCGCTATATAAAAATGCTCCGGAAGAGCAGCCGCCAAAGCAGTCCTCGACAAGATCAAGTCTAAGTGCTCTATCTTCGTTTGCGGCGTAGGATGGCCGTGTTCTGAAGGAAAATATAGCATATTATATTTCATTTCACCTGACGGATGAAACTTCCAAGATGCTTTTGTTGTAGGCTGCCTAAATCCATCATCAAACTCCATAGCTATTCGCATGGCAGGGTGAGGGGTAGTTAAGTCCATAATAATACTCGTATCAAATGGCTTAGGCCCTGTATTTCTACTTTCGTATGGGCGTGGAATGTCCAAGCCTTCAGGCTGACTAGTTGCTTGTCGTAACTCAACTACAACTGCACCGTACGGCGAGTAGCGCAACCGATCGACTTCCATGCCGGTCGAATCGATACGGTAATGATCGAAGAAATAACCTTCTGGGTTATTATCTCCAGCTCGAAGCAAACCTTCAACTTGGTTGTAGGCTTCTTTGTTTGGAATAAATGCTGGTTCTCTACGTTCTGTCAAATTAGCGTTAATCATACTAACATTAACTATGGATGAATGTTTGGGGATTTGCAAACAAAAGTATTATTCAATTTTGGTACCCGATACTTGATAGGTTTAGAACTAAATACTATGAGGTTATTGTTAATTTAGCGAAAGAAATCGATATGGCTCAACGGTCTTTAGGCTTAATAACTTTATTACATTCTTGAATAATATTCGGTAATATTACAATGGTGGAACTTCATATCATTCAACGACCCAGCACTTACTGGCGTAATACCAAGAGGTAGTCCACCATTGAGCGATTCAATGTAGTTAAATATCACAAGATGACTATCTGAAAGTTCCGCTCCACTATAGAGCTTACTCGCCACTGCACCTGTCACAATATCGGCTACCTGTAGCGAAGCACTAACCGCCGAGTTTCCCGTTGAACAGAACTGCAATCTTGGTTTAATAGGAAAGCGTCTGTCTTTTTCTAAATATTCCTTTATTATCTTGTACTCGGCAGTCCCGAGTGGACCTGTTTCATCTGCTACAATATAAAAATCAAAGATACCTTCTGCCATACATTTTTTCACTACAGAACGAATAAGGGCATAACATTGCCTATAAAATATTTTTTGCTTATCCGATGTTTGATGTATCCTGCGACGCTCTAGTATTGGCAGGTTTCGATTATACGCCCACGAGTGATACGTTACCTGCTCATTTGCCATTATTGTAGCTAAAAATGTTTTATATTTTTCCGCATAAGAAGGAGTGCTTATCTTATTCCACTTCATCTCACCCCATAAACGGTGCTCGATTCTGACGTTAAGCGCATTAGACTCTAACGATGAAAAAATCGAACGAGGAATAGAGACGCAGCCAATTACTGCGGTCGAACCAGCAAAGCATTCATCGAGTGCTAAAAACATAAGTTAATTATACTTGAGGAGAGGCTGTAATCTGTGTTGTTTTGAAACTTTGTTCTATTTCGTCAGCTAGTGTGGACTTTTGTAGGAGTTTTTTATCACCGGGGCGAATATCGCTGATACTCGAAAGCTCGAAGGCAACGTTAGAAGCTAACTCTTTGAGAAAAGAGAATTGGTCTTTAGTGAGCTGGATGATGATTTTTTCGTTTTGCATTTTTGTTTTTGATTATGCTTACTAATAGCATAAAGGATGCTTTTGTTTTTCGCAAGTTAGACACGAGTTTAAACCGTTTATATAAACTAATTATTCTCAATATAATCTGATGCCTTGCCCCACCACTTATCGAATTGGCTAATAAATTGCTGACACACCTTACTGTCTGTAAGTTCCGTAATAGAGGTTTGAGATTTACCCAAGTCTTTAATACTTCCGCCAATGTTATATACATTCTTGCCGTCAATTATAATGAAGCGGTCGTGAGATTCTCTTCGATTATCTTTTCCTGGCACCACTCCTTTTATCGAAACTTTACTTCTGAATTGAGCAAGAAAAGCATTTACATCAGGGCTGGCTACTGGCAATTCCTTTTCAAGGCCCAATAATCTGACTTTAATTTCTAAACTAGTATCTAAATATGGTCTTAGAACGTTTAGCAATGTGATATTCTTTGTTTCATTTTTGATTGTGAATAAATAGTCATCTTTTATATCAATCGCTGTAGTTGCTTGGCTTAGTATATTTTTTATGATAACCAAAGCGTCATACTCTGAGTTTGGCTTAAGAAAGACCTCCTTCGACGGTATCTTCACCTCTTTTAGTTGAAGTAGCTCAATTATTTGCTGCTTAATATCTGTAAATCTCCAGCCCTTATCTTCATCGACATAGCCGCTAGTAGGAACTTCACGCCATATTGTACTCTGTCGTCTAGCCTTATCGTATTTTCGATATTGAATACTATTCTGATCTACTGTATTTTCATATGCACTAGAGGCACGTTTATAGAGTTCTTCGAACTCCTTCTGTCTCAAAAGCCCCTGTGCCAATAGTGGTTGCACTGCATTAATTTCATCCAAAATCGTTATAAGCTCCTCATCGGATACTGGTACTCGAGGTGGCTGTACAATACCTTCTATTGCAATCTTCTTTCGCAATTCATCAAGTGACTTCATCTTATCGCACTCCGTAGGTTTTAGCGCCTAATTTAGTTTCTTTTTAAGGAATGTGAGCAATTCAGAAAATTCAAGAGTTGGGTACTTATGGCTACCAAAATGACCACGGTCTGTGAACTCAAAGTACTCACTACAAAGTTGGTCACGAATAAATTGTGGCTCGGCAATTGGAATGTAGGGGTCGTCCGTTGAAGCGAAAATAGCTGTCCATTCTTGGTTAGCTTTTATCTTTTCCCAATCCCAAGGAGTGTCAAAATAGCCACTTGTTCGCTCATCTTCATAGCCTAAATCTGTATGATATGTGCCGACCAAAATACTTGCGCCAATGTTATGGTCTTCGGCGAACTTAAGAATGGCTAATGCACCCGAAGATGCACCGATAACAATGTCGTTCGAGTTGAGCTTCAGTACGTCAGTAAAGTACGGAAACCAATATTTCCTTCGTGCGAGTATATTGTCTGGAAGGTTGGGAGTAAGACATTCAATACCAATAGCTTCAAGGTTTGATTTGATATATGGATACCAGTCGTCAGTTCCGTGGCTATTGCCATTGCCGTGTAATATAACTACTCTCTTCATTCCCTTATTGTAACAAACAAAAGCCTCCAAAAAGGAGGCTGGGTTAGATTCCACTTGGTACCCCGGACAGGATTTGAACCTGTGACCTTAGGCTTAGAAGTCCTCTGCTCTATCCAACTGAGCTACCGGGGCGTGCGATACATCTGGTACCAAGTGTCATTATAGCAAAAAGGCGCGTATAATAGAGGTATAGATAAAAGGAGGATCACAATGCAAGATCAAGGACCAAACCCATACGTTGTTAATGTCGAAGAGCTGACTCTCGCCAATGAAAACTTTAGGACAACTGCTTGGACAGGTAAGAACCTGCAAATGACCCTTATGACCATCCAACCAGGCGAAGAAATTGGCTTGGAGGTGCATGAAGATCACGATCAATTCCTTCGTATTGAGCAAGGCCTCGCAACCGTACTTATGGGACCAACCGAACATGAACTTGAATCTTGGGATGCTGAGGATGATTTTGCTATCTTCGTTCCGGCGGGTGTATGGCACAATGTCGTCAATACAGGCGAGCAGCCTCTTAAGTTGTACTCGATCTACTCACCACCAGAACATGCACATGGCACGATTCACGAGACGAAAGAAATCGCTGACGCAGCTGAGCACAGCGAATAAGTTAGCTTAGTTTTAAATCGTAAATGATCACTTCACCATATGCATTAGGTGCATCGCCACGCGAAGTGTTCGATTGTACATAGCACCCAGCTTTAAAATAGTACCCAGAACCTACCTTATCGTGCGTGATAGTCTTATTGTCGTTATATAACACTCTAATTCCGTTAGAGTTAGCTGTAATAGTTACCGTGAACTTAGTACCCAATACATAGTTAGCCTCCAATGTACCGATACTATCACCATCCGCTTCAACAAAAAGGTGGTTCTTTTCCAGCCGAATCATAATGACATCATCATTCGCGTCATGGATTTGACCAGCGACTACCTCCGACTTAACCGGTGGTAATGCCGTTATGGCCTGTGTAACGGTCATTGAATGCTCTTCATCACTACTTGACCAACTCGCCTCAACTCTTCCGTTGTTCGTCATTTCACGCATCTCTGAACGTGGATAGCTCGATCCAGAGGTTGTTGCTCCGCCGGCATTCGCACGGAATACAACACCCGTCTGTTCGCTATTAACAAAAAAGAAATTTTCATTTGAATATGTTGCGAGATTAGGCTGCTTAATTTCGTCAGGGTTACCATTTGCCTCGGTATTAATCGGAAGAGCCAATTTCCAGTTTGCTAAATTCAAAATTTTACCGGGAGTTACCGGCTCAACGACTACGGCATTATCTTGAGTCTCTGTCGGCACATCAGTACTTGATTGAACCTCATCGGAATCATCAATCGCTTCTTGTGATTGCTCATCTAAATCGCTCACCTTAACTACTTCGTTGTTTTGGCTCACTATAATTGCTACTACCAAACTAGCTACGAGCAATAGAACTAGAGCAACAGCGATCCCATTTCTTAGGGTGAGCATTTTACGAAAATTCTTGCGTAGTTTCATATGTCTATGATATCAGGAAAGAGGGCTATTTCCTTTTAGCGGTAAATCCGGCTGGAAGCTCAGGTGCTGAAGGTACGGCAATTTCCGAAGAATCAACCGTATTTACACCATAGATAAGGTTATCATTACTTCCAATATCATAATGTAAGTTATCTATAGTATTATCTCCGAAAAAGGTGTTACTTGCACCTGTTAGCTGCAAAATTTTCTTCGTATCGTCAATAGTGTTACGAGCAATATATGTATTGGTAGTACCACCGTACAAGTAAACGGCACGTCCTCCACCTACAAGTGCATTATCGGTCACGAAATTATTACTTGAAGTTGCTTCGTTAATACGAATGTGACTTGAGCCCGCTACATAACTTTCATTATTACGAATCGTATTAAACATTGATGCATAAATAACATAATTGTCTACATTATTATAAGAAACATTATTCTCAATTAAGTTATAGTTCGAATCTTGATGCAACATGAACCCGTGAAGCTTATTATCAAACGATGTGTTATTTCGGATGATATTGTAATTACAGCGCTTAGATACGATAAATCCATGCTTCCCGTTTTCTTGAAATACATTGTTTTCAATCAAAGCGTTATTGCTGTCATCGTGAGGGTCGAGGCCATACACTTCATTCTTATAGAACCAGTTATTACGCCAAAGCATGCCTGAAGCTCCGTAACTATATGCTCCGAAGTGATTGTAAGAAAACTCATTATCCTCTACCCAACCGGTTGCTATCTGTGCCCCGAGTTGATCATCGGAAATGCGCCAAGAAACACCGTATACTCCACCTTCTTTTTGCACATTAGCCTCTGAAGCTTGTCCTGTTAATGTCTGTCGTAATCCGTTACCTAGATAGCTTATCTTACTATCAATCATATCCATGCGACCGTTCTTCATACGCACGAAACTACGTCCATCAGCAGATGTCATATCAGGACTACCTGTCATTGGGTCAAGTGAAGAAATAGTAACATCTTTAATTAACACCGATGATTCATCGAATACCAATGCAGCATTATTAGTTGCAGTACTCACCAAGAAAAGTTCGGTAACAGTCGGTGCAGTAATGTCTATGCGTATATCGCCATCTAGTGAAATCGCACGATTTAATTGATACGAGCTATCCCCTGTCTGCGTAATAGCATTATAAGGAGCTAAAAAAGCCATTAAGTCAGGTATGTTCGTTACAATAGGCTGATCAAGATTGTATTTGTTAATAACTCGAAGCAAGTTACCATCTTCAACAACGACAGCACGGCTCATCTGTCCGTTTGGAGAAGTTGGCTCTAACGGCTTTTCAACCGGCGTCACTTTTACGGTAGTTCCTCCAACAATTTGTCCTGGGTTATCACGCAAAAAAGTATCTAAACTAATACTAAAATACTGCGCAACATCTTCAGCAGTTTGACCCTGCTTAACTTTATAATAGGCAAATTGTCGATCATACGTTGGCTGAGCAGAAAGTAGTGTCGCTGAAGCGGCTTCCCAATTTTCCGTTACTAAACGCGAATTACCAAGGCTATTTAAATTACGTACGTACAATCCTGTAAAAATTATCACGAGCGTAAATGCACCAACAGCCATTGGTATTAGCAGGATAAGTAGTGAGACACGAACGTTCTGTCTCAGTTTTCGAGAATGTTTAATTTTTTTTGCCATAATAACCCTACAGTGCTCCCTTATAATAGATAAGTGTTTGCCCAACAGAGATTCTATCACTATCTTGTATGCCGTTTAATTTCTTCAAATCCGTTACACTCATACCTAATCGTTCCGACAATACATTGAGTGTATCTCCGGGCTGCACGACATACGACAATACGTTTCCTGGTGTTGTAATGTCGGTTGGAATAACCGGTGCCGCGCTTTCTCCTACCGAGGAATTAACTTCAGCATTAAGTTCCGTGATATTCACTACTTCTTGAGTTCTCAAATCAGCACCAACGTCCTCTCGAATTGACAGCGCAACGTTTACTAAAACAATGGTACATACAACGATTGCGACATACCCACCAAAAACAGTAATAGCTTTTCGGGTTATACTCTTTCGCTTAACCCGACTTTTATGCCACCTCGTAGCCCAACTGTTTTCAATAAGAGTTGCTAACGCGTATATTTTCAGTAGTGCGTTTATATAGCCATAAATAATATAAGCAGGGAGGTATATGAGTCTTTTTGGATGAGCCTTGAAATAACCAAAGATACGGATAAAGCGACTCACGAGCCACCATGTCAGTAAGATTACAGCGAAGAGCCATTCTTGCTTAATGACAGATATAGTAAACACTACCGGCCCAATAAGCATGAATAGTGGTTGGAAAAAACGGTCAATCATAAAGAATGCCAAAGCAGGATGCGACCACACCCATCCTTTTCCTACGGCGCGTAAATCAGCACGCCATGAATTGCGAGTCCAACGAAGTCGTTGCTTAAAGAACGTCCTCAGTGAGCCAAGTCCAGGAGTATATACCGTTGGTCCTAGCACTAAAGCAGTGTGCCAACCTTGTTGAACAATAAGGTGAGTAAGGCGCTTATCATCACCAGAAATACCCCTAGTCCCCATAAAGAATTCATGACGTAGGTCATGAATATTGTCATATTTTGGATTCAGCACCGCTTCTCTGCGATAAAAAGCCGTACGGCCAGATAGCGTATTAAACGCTTTACCAACACCTAAAAGGAACGGTACTTCATCGGTGTATCGTGACCATAAAAGAATATCAAACAAGACATTTCCTGTAGTGTCCGGGTTGCTAATTCGCTGGGCAACTGTTGCGGCACCGATTTTTGGATCTTCAAAGTATTGTATCGCCTTTTCCAAAACGGTATCATCCCAAACGGTATCAGAGTCAACAAGAGCAATGAGATCACCCTTGGCATGTTCGATCCCATCACAAAGAGCCGCTCGCTTACCAGGTTTCGGCGTAACGATCATACGAAACTTCGTTTTTGAAGTTTTATCATGAACATAATTGCGTTCATAGTTAATGATGTGCCTTGTGTTTGATTTATCAATAACAGCTACAACCTCATCAACACCATTTCGCTTCCATGCTTCAAGTGCTTCTTTGAAAACAACTGGGTCTTCGTTATATACAGGAGTAACGACCGTTACAGTAGGTCGAGGTTTATCAGCTGGCCACGGGTGAACATCAGGGCGATAAAACTTCGCTCCAACTTTTCGCACTAACCAATACGACCATCGCCAAAGACCAATGATAGACAAGGGTATTAAGAGAATAATATCTCTTAAAAATCCCAGATCAGGCATCAATTTTCTCCAAATAGTTCACGCGAACCTTTTTATTCTTGCCTAATACTTTTTCATGGCGAAGATTTTCAGACACTACAGCACGGAGGATTTCTAAGCTGTATCCACTATTATCACCCCATTGTAGAAGTGCTCGGGTATCTTTAGGAAGGCAAGACCCATCGAATGGACCGAAGTCTTTCGTGCCATACAAAGGGTTCCACATACCCTCGGAACTCTCGGCAGTCGCATGAAAAATTGCATTAGCATTCCACCCTTCTTGATTAGCGACAACTCGCATTTCATTGAAAAATGCAATTTTAAACGCATTATATACATTATGTACGTACTTTTGAAATTCAGCTTCTTCTAGACTCACACGTTCAATGGGTGCATCAAACTTACTATAAATTTTCTCTAAAACATCCCCTGATTTCTTGTCATATTGACCAATAAGAATAAACCATGGCCGAGCATAATCTTGTTCAGCAGAGACTTCGCGCAGATATTCTGGTTGCATCGCAAGGCCAAAATCTTTTCCTGCTTTTTTGCCAGAAATTTTTTCAATAATCGGCAAGACAATTTCTCTCGTAGTTTTTGGCGGAACGGTCGAGCGAATAACAGCCGTGTGATAACCTTTATGAGACTTGAGTCGGTTTGCAAACTCAGTTACCGCCTTTTTGAGAAAATCAAGTTGAATTTCTTTACCTTGAGTTGGCGTTGGTACGCAAAACATTGTTATATCAGTTTCTATCTTTAGATAATCTTTCGGAAGGTATGCTTTAAAACCTGCTTTTTTAAGTTCTTTCACTTTTTCAGGCATTACATCCAAAAAAGTTATTTCATTATCATGTTTCGCTAGCCCTTTTCCTGTTGCCGCTCCAACGAATCCGCTTCCTACTACAGTGATCTTCACTTTTAGCTCCTAAGAATAAGTTTGTTCGCCTCAATTAACAATCTTTACTGTAGTTATATCCTACTCTGTACAACAAATCAACAAGAAAAACATCCCATTATTTTCAGCTTTACATAAGATTATTGCCAATAACGCCTATGGTATAATGAGCACCAATGATACAGTGGGCAAAAATACAAAAAGGTTTCACTATTGTAGAGCTACTTATAGTAGTTGTAGTGATTGCGATTTTAGCCGCAATCACCATTGTTGCTTATAATGGTATTCAACAAAATGCCCAGTCGGCGAGCTTAAAAAGCAATGTATCGCAAGCAGCGAAAAAGTTAAAATCGTATGCCGTCACGAACACGAGTACTTATCCTGATAGTGTTTCGTCTTGCCCTAACCCAGTCACCGGGTCGGTCTGTCTTTCTAGTAGTGATTCGCAAACGATTACGTATGCAGTAGACAACGCCGCACGTTCGTTTTGCTACAGCGCTCAAACAGCAAGTGGATTGACTTTCTTTACTGACGAAACCGGCTCCGTGCTACCGGGTAGCTGTAGCTTGCAATCCTGCTACGCCATTCAACAAGCTGGCGGATCGCATGGTTCAGGTACGTATTGGATACGACCAGCCGGCGCATCACAGTCACAGCGTGTATACTGTGATATGCAAACTTCCGGTGGGGGCTGGACTTTAATTCTAGCGAACCCTGGCCCTCATACTGCATGGAACACTGCAAAGGTAATCGAAGTAAACCAAAATACTCCTTCGATTAGTACGCAATATTCGATACTTTCACAGGCAGACAATATCAAATCAAACCTAGGCGGAAAATTAAATTATCGACTTGATGCGATAGAATTCGGCCGCTGGGGTGGAGTTTGGGAAGCACCCTTTAGTAATACATTCACCAACACGAATGTCGTGAATAATGGAGTGAATATTGAAAAATACGATGCAAATAGCTGGACGATTGATACAACTTTAGATGATGTAAATGCATTAACAAATATTATGCCTTACATCAATCCTACCCGCCTACTTACTACTTGGAGTGGTAGCGGTAGTTGGTGGGGGACAATTGCAACACAATCCTCAGGATTCTCACCCGCTCCATATATGAGCAATACGCCTGCGGCTAACCCGGGTATTATTTGGTACTGGGTTCGATAAGTTCGTTAATCTTCACCAGCTACTGAGAGTATCCTTTCTTTAATTGCCAGTAGAGTATCTTCACTCAAATCCATTGCCACTCTCTTAGTTGCCTCTGGCCAGTCTGCATCTACAAAATCTTGATCCATAAAATAAACTGGTTTTGCATAGCGAGGAATGACATGAAAATGCACCTCTGGATCGTACATCATCAATGCTAAATAATTAAACTTTTCAGCACCAAATGCATTTTTAAGTGTATTTTCCACAAAGGCACATACTTCTCCAAACTCACTCCACGATTCAGCATTAACGCTGGCGAGACTATGTTTATCAAATTCTTTAGACATAATAATTAAACTACCAATTGTCACTTGCTTGTCCCGAAATAGCACCGTCCAATGGTTAAATTCTTTAATAACACCATAGAATGGCTTTTCTTGGAGATTTCTCATAACCGTATAATAACAAATTCATACTAATATGTTTAAGGTTTGATTTTCCACAATCATACTCAATACTGTATATATGAGCTTTCCAGATATACAAAATAAGATAATTTCTAAATTGAAAAATGCTGGATCACTACGCTACCGCGATTTAAATCTAAGTGATATCTCTAACGATTTATTTAACTACCATTTAAAAGCACTGGTTACAAAAGGGTACATAGAAAAAACTGACATCGGGTATACACTCTCCAAAGATGGACAGGCATATGTCGCTGATGTATATCACACCAGTGACCCGCAATTACAGCGTTTATTTAAGGTAAATGTTATTACTATAGTTTCACGATCTTTAGAAAACGGTGCAATTGAAATCCTCACCCAACGCCGAAATGCCCAACCATCGCATGGCCTGGTTGATGTCATGGGCGGCACCATTATAAAAGGTGAAGATGTTTTAGAGGGAGCTAACCGCAAACTCAATGACGAAACTGGGCTCAACGCGCACTTTAAGCTTCTTGGTATTGAACGCAGGCGCTTATACAAACAAGGTGTGCTATTTTCTGATGTACTATTCCCTATTTGCTATGCGAATAACTACACCGGAGAACTTGCTTCAACTCAGTTCGGTGAAAACTTCTGGGTTCCTATTGACCAAGCGATTTCAAATGCAGACCGGCCTTTTGATAATATCCCCTCTATAATTACCTGCCTTAAAGCGATTAAAGATAACTCTGTCGATTCGCTGCCTTTATTCTACGAAGAAACCACTCAAAAAGAGCCTATATAATATTTTCTTGATATTTCTAGTGAGCGATGACTCACTTTTTCTCATACAAAAATTGGTGTAGCCTATGAGTAAATAACTTTGAGGGGTACAAGATGCAAGCAAGACACGAAACTGGTATGTTGACTATTGATTATCCGAAAGCATTACAAGAAGCTGTTTACAGCACAGCAGAGGAATGGCAGAAATTTTGTTTACTGGATGAGGGTGTTCAGGATATTTTCACAGCAAGCAGTATGTTTAATGGTGTTGGATTTGAAAGAAAAGTTGGCACAGGAGAACTAAACAGCCGTCTTAGTCACGATAAAAAACTTAATTTTGATATAACGCAACAGTCTGTTGATGCACTTGAAGCGAAGGTTTTACAAGTCGACAGCCGAGTTGATAGAAAAATCGCTGATAGCTTCATTCAGTCCGCTTCAGCATTAACTCATCTCGCTTCAACTGCAATTGAGAATTATGGTGAAAAGATTGAAGCAACATACACTATCGATGGGTTCCATGAACTCGCAGCAAAGAGCGCCCCAAATGCATTCTTTCGCACTATCTATTATCCCCCTACTAAAGATGTAGGTGAAATAATTGGTGAACCCCATGTTGATAATAGTGGCTTTACCTTACATCTTTTTGAATCAACTGATGGGTGCGAAGCTTTAGCGAGCGATCGACAATCGTGGTATCCAATGCCAGTGAGCCAAGAAAGTGCCCTTGCCTTCCCTAGTATGCAAACTCAACTACAAACAGGTGGGGAAATTGATGGGCTATGTCATCGAATTATCGCCAATGAAACAACGCAAAAGATCGGTAGGTATGCGATTGTCTGTTTCGTACCTTTAAACGGAGTTTCTACATATGACAGAAAGCGGCACGGTAGGTTACAAGAAAAAAGCCCTGGGTTTAATTATCGGATGCCGGCTGAGGAGTTTGGTGATTTGTTTGTGCCGAATAAATAAAGGTTAGCGGAGAGAATTACAATGAGAGTTCAATCCTCAACTCATACCAAGAAAAAAAGTTATCACGGAGATAACTTTTTTTCTTGGTGCGGGCGGAGAGAATCGAACTCTCATCGTTTGCTTGGAAGGCAGACATATTAGCCATTATACGACGCCCGCGTAAGTACGTATTGTAGCATATTCTCATATCGGGCTCAATCTGTTACAATAGCTACTGTTTGGCGGAAGCCAACCAAAGCATATGGCGAATGTAGCTCATTTGGTTAGAGCGCCGGGTTGTGGTTCCGGAGGTAGTGGGTTCAATCCCCATCATTCGCCCCAAGAAGTAATTATAAAATAGTCTCAGTTCACGCTGAGGCTATTTATTTTCAGCAGCAAGTTCGTCAGCTTTTGATGATTTATTCAAAATAGATTGCACTTGCTCGAGGGTAATTTCAACCGTCCCGCCAGGTGAAACTCCGTTAGAAAGTAACAATTTTGCTACGGTATTTTCAACTGCACGCTGCACCACGCGGCGCATAGGCCGAGCTCCCAAACGAACATCATACCCGGCTTCAACCAAATACTCTTTTGCCTCTGGCGCAACTGCCACGGTAATTTTTTGTGAGGCCAAGTTCTTATTCACATCTGCCAAAATTAAATCAACCACTTGCAGTAATTGTTGCTTTTCAAGTGGACCGAATACCACAATTTCATCAAATCGGTTTAAAAACTCCGGATGGAATAGCTGGCTGCTAATAAGTTCGTTTACAAACGTTTCCTCAAACTGCTGCAAGCTGTATCCCCTATGCAGGTATTCTTGAATTCTATCCGAACCAGCGTTACTGGTTGCAATAACGACCGTATCCCTAAAGCTTACCTCGCGCCCGCGAACATCTCGTAAAATGCCTTCATCAAGTAACTGCAGTAAAGTCGATAATACACTGGAGTGTGCCTTTTCGATTTCATCCAGCAGTACCACACTAAAAGGTTGCTTCATCACCTGGGCCGTTAAGCTCCCTGAATCATCAGCACCGTCAGCAATCAGCCGGGCAACATCGTTTGCTGAAACAAACTCATTCATATCAAGGCGGATGATATTCTTTTCACCACCAAAATATACTGCTGCCAATGACTTAGCGAGCTCCGTCTTACCGACACCTGTTGGCCCTAAGAACAAGAAAGTACCAACTGGCCTATTTTGGTTGCGAATACCCGAGCGAGCCCGGCGCAGTGCATCTGAAACCACCGAAACTGCTCGCTCTTGACCAATCATTCGTTCGTGAATCAGTGCTTCAAGGTTCAAAAGCTTTTCTCGCTCATCGGTATCATCGGCACGGCTCGTTTTTACTCCAGTGGTTTGCTCGATGGCTTTATTAACTGAACGTGAAGTTACGAGCCCATTCTCGGCATAATCAGCCGCTGATTCGAGTAAGGTAATCGCCTGCCCGGGCA
>CAZFYB010000011.1:0-15403 GCA_964523145.1 uncultured Candidatus Saccharibacteria bacterium
GGTCTGTGGTTTGCCGCCACGAAGTGTAACTTCGGTGCTGTGCAAGTAGTAAGTAATACCCTTAGAATTTGTGTGACTGTAAGCCATGATAGATTTATACCTCCTATTAATGCTATACGAGTGTAAGCGTACAGCGTTACTAGGGGTGCTGTCAATATTAAATGTTGCGATAATGGCGGCGAAGCATCAAGCGGAGCACCGCAATGCTTATCAAGCGAGTCACGATGAGAAGGGCTATCACTATACAAACGAGTACCGACCAGCCGGCAAAATCAGGGCTCCAAAAGGGTGAACTAAAGGCGTGAATGTAGGCTTCTTGCCGAGGCTTGCTGGTATCAGTTGCAGGGTCGGCAGCCGAGGGGTATTTGGCCAATTCACTAGTGGTACATTGCAAGTAGGCAGCCGAGTATGAGCTAAAGCGAGGGGCACAAACTTCTTGTGCTTTTTTATAAATATTTCCGTTTGGGTTTTGCTCGCCGTATTGGGTTGCTTGCCAGGCTTGAAGGTCGCGCGCATAGCCAGCTTCAAGATAGACTCCCCTGCCTAAATCGGTGTTCATATGGGCACTCACATAACGTTGTAAATCATACAGCCGATTGATGGTAATTGCTTCGTTTCCCTCTTGGTCAGCACTTAGTACTGCATCGCGGCGTTCAACCATACCAATGTTGTTGAGTCGTAAGAAAGTTGCCGAAATAAAGGCTGCAATTATAAGCAATACAATAAGCTGCCACGTTTTAATACGCTGCAAGTCTTTTATGCTTCGTTTAATTTTGCCTTTATCCGCCACGTCTTAGAGGTATCCCACCAATCTATATTGCCTCTTATTGTAGCACGAGCACTATTTTTTATAGAGAGGGAAACGTGCGGTTAAGATAAGCAGCACGACTCCGGCACTAATGAAGAAGAAATTCGTCAAGGCTGGTAATTCGCCCGCAAAATACGCAAAGCCCGCCAAAATAAAGGCTGCGACCGCAGCCCCAATGTTCGCAATCAAATCCACCAAGGCAATGTAAGTAGTACGGTGCCCTGAAATGTCCGCATTATCAAATATAGCCCGAGTATATGGCATGGTATAACCTGTTGTTGCTACTTCGTTAACGGCGTTTAAGCCTGCAACAGCAATAGGACTGGCAATGAACGGGCGGGTTAAGTGCGTAAACGAATCAGCAATAACTGCAATATGCATTAAATCTTTGCCTTTACGAGCATCTATAAGTTTTCCGTAAACATACGAAGCTACCAGGGCGGCTAAAAGCACCACCGATAGCAAAATTCCACCCGCAAGGTAAATACTGTTGTCGTTACCGCTAAACCCAATGACGATCACGGCCGTATACAACATCCACGCCGTTCCTGAAGTGAAAAAATCGAAACCTACAGCAAACTGCGCTAATGAATGCTTACGGACAAGTTGCCACGGGAAACCTTTGAAAACGAGTTTCTGTTTCGTATCAACTTGCTCAGCGGTGCGTAGTAATGGTGCAGCAGCAAAAACGAATAAAATTCCTGCTGCAAGTAACGTGACCTGTGGACTAAACAAAAAGGCCAACGTACCACCAACAAGCGGAGATAGCGCAGTCGTAGCTTTTTCAACGATGTTCATATACCCAATTTCCTTACCAGCGTGCTCAGGGTTTTTCACCTTAGAGAAATCGATATTATATCCAATACCGTACATAATATTTGAAATACCCTCAAGGATAAGAATAGGGATAAGTACCCAAGGTCCTACTACAGGCAAGAGCACGAAAAGCACCATTACTGGTAAATACATGAGGTTTGAAATCAAAATGGCGTGCTTCGGGCCAATTCGGGCAACGATCGAGGCAACGGGCAGTGCAACAATTGCTTTAAACAGGAAGAATGCACCCCAGTAGGCGGCAATCTCAACGATAGAATACCCCAATTGATACATGTATACCGAAATAAATGCTCCGGCCATGTGAATCGCTGCCATACGCAACATACGCGAAGTGTATAGTTCGGCTATTTCGCTAAAGGTAGCATAACGCCAAAAATGGCGGCGAACTAAGATGCTATGAATAATATTTTTTAACATGTTTGTATGATGCCCAGTCTTTTCTCTATTACACCACACCACCTCTATTGATACAAGTGATATACTAGGGTTATGAATATCTACTTCTCGGGCATTGGAGGTGTTGGTATCGGCCCACTGGCCGAGATTGCTCGTGATGCCGGTCACACAATTATGGGCTCCGATCTTACCGATGGTTTAGTTACCGAAGAGCTCCGCGCCCAAGGTATTACGGTAAAGATTGGCCAGGATGGTACGTTTTTAAAAAGCAGCCACGCGTTAACTCCTTTAGACTGGTTTGTACATACCGCCGCCCTTCCCGTCACTCACCCCGAATTAGTCATGGCCCGTCAGCTTGGCATTCGAACCGCAAAACGTGATGAATTTTTGGCTGAATTTATAAAAGAACACGATTTGCAGCTCATTGCTATTTCTGGAACCCATGGTAAAACCACCACGACCGGCATGGCCGTATGGGCTTTGCAACAACTTGATATACCGGTCAGTTATTCTGTTGGTTCGACCCTTTCATTTGGGCCAAGTGGTGCATTTGTTCCTGGGAGTAAATATTTCGTATATGAATGCGATGAATATGATCGCAACTTTTTGCACTTCGACCCTTTCCTTTCATTGCTTACTTCAATCGATTACGACCACCCCGATACCTACCCTACCGAAGAAGAATACAAAACAGCCTTCCGCCACTACATCGAACAATCAAAGCAAACTATCGCGTGGCAAAAAGACCTTAGCTACATACAACAGCCTGACAACGATTCTATTTGGGCCTTAAATGATCATGAACGGCTTGATTTAAAGCTAGCTGGTGAGCATAACCGCCGCAACGCAACTTTGGTGTTTAAAGCGCTTGAATACTTACATATTAGCGAGCCAGAAAAACGCATCAGCGTGCTTGAAAAGTTTCCTGGTACTGACCGTAGGTTTGAAAAGTTAGCCAATAATATATATTCAGACTACGGCCATCACCCAGAGGAAATTGCTGCAACGTTGCAGCTCGCCAAAGAACTTTCCGACCAAGTCGTGTTAGTGTACCAACCGCACCAAAACTGGCGCCAACATTTTATTGGCCACAATTACACCGACCAGTTTGATAACGCTCAGGAAATTTACTGGGTCCCTACTTACTTAACTCGCGAAAATTCAGACCAACCTGTTCTCACACCCCAGCAGCTCACTCAACATGTAACAAACCAAGCGGCACTGCATTTTGCCGAATTAAATGATGAGCTATGGAATACAATTCAGTCGGCGCGTAGCCAAGGAAAACTTATACTATTTATGGGTGCCGGTACTATTGATGATTGG
Source organism: uncultured Candidatus Saccharibacteria bacterium (assembly GCA_964523145.1). Classification (GTDB taxonomy): domain Bacteria; phylum Patescibacteriota; class Saccharimonadia; order Saccharimonadales; family Saccharimonadaceae; genus Microsaccharimonas. The sequence goes on from CAZFYB010000011.1 coordinate 3,368, forward strand.
GTTCGCGCGCAGCTCGCTCGACAAAACTAGCGATTATCGCCACTACCACTCAATACGCCTCGATCCAAACGGCTTGCAAGCTTTTTAATGTTTTTGTCACCAACTTGCTCTAAAGGAATGTCGAAATAATCTGCGACTACCGCAACGTGCCAAAGTACATCGCCCAGTTCTTTAGCCAAGTCGTCTTTATCGAGCTTCGAAAAGTCGCTATCCTGGTCACGAATAATCTTTTTGGCCTTTTCGGCAATTTCACCTGCTTCTCCGCACAGACCTAATAGCAAATGGAAAAGTTCATTTTTCTTATCTTTTGGACTTGCCGTTCGAAGGGCGAGGGTTTGGTATTCGTTTAAATTCATACTTTAACTATACCAATCAATAATAAACTCTTCAAAATAAAATGGGTCTTTAAAAAAGGTCCGCGTCATTATTTCTTCAACTGCTGGTGCTAAGGCGTAGTCTGAAAGTTTATGCGGCCGAGCCCATTGCAGATTATCGGTGAGTGTTACGTCATCATGGTAAGCCCGAAAAACATGCACAAGTGTGGTTGAAATAAGCTCACCTTCGCCGTACACCCTAATATAACAATCGCCTGCTTGCTCGAAAGCACCATTTTTAAGATTCAATTTTTGTTCCGCAAGGCGCTGCGTAGCTGCGATAGTTGATTCGTCTTCAAGGTGCAGTTTTGTATACGGTAACGTCCAGGTATTAATGTAAGGCTGTTTAGTGCGCCTTTGTAACAAAATATCACCTTCACTATTTTGAATGACTATCATAGTAATAATTCGAAGCTGATTATCGCCAATGTAAGCTAACCCGGCTGGGCCTAACATATACCCCTTCTCACTCTTCAACACCATGTTTGATTTCACTAAAACGTTTAAGTGATAGGTAAATAAATTCGTATCAACAGCGCGTGGGCGCAGGTCGGTAAATCGAGCTACTTCAGCATTTTTGAGTAAGTCAATTATATGAACTTGAATTTTATGCTTTACAGATGTATTTTTAATACTATTTGACTCAAATTTAATTAATTATAGTATTTTTATAATACCACCTATGTTAGTTCTTGAAATGTTTAATATTTATTGTGCGCTCGGTTCGCCAAACTCAAGTACTTCTGGGTTCAAAGGATCGCCATTAAAAGCATCTACGGCCTTAGCTTTGGTAGCCTGCTCGTCATACAGTTCGGTAAATTCTTCAATTGAATTTTTATTGACCGGACCAAATGCACTATAATCGTCAATTTTCGTATCGCGGTCTACTTGGTCACTCACCGAGCTAATGCCCGGCCTACTTAAATCAAGTTGGGCTGTACCGCTCACGTTATAGGCAATCAAACTAACAATTGTCAGCAGTAAAGCAATTGTCACGGCAATAACCAAAAGCAAGGATAATCGATGCTTATCCCAGAAACTCATGTCTTCATCGCGTTCAATAACAGTCGGTTCAGTCATATTAATTTGATACCCTTTCAAAGTTCAGCAAGAAATCACTCACTGCCGAACGATAATCATCAATATAGCGATGTAAACGAAGCACGTCATCGTGAACAACCTTACGAAGTTCTCGAGCTTCTTCTGTAACAAAATGAAATTCTTCGGTATTATTCGTACAATCGGTGCGGATTGCTTGTGATAACTTTAGCTCATACTGTCGATAATTATTGCGGAAATCATCGAGAGCCGCCCGATAGCTGGTTGTTACAGCTACTGTACCTTTAGCATCAAGTCGGTTGCTACTGAGCCGATTATTAAAGTTGTCCATAAGTTTACTGGCCATCGATTCGTATACTTGCCCTCGATTGACCCTTAACAAAGCGTCACTGGCATGTAGCTGGTTGAGTGTATTTTTAATTGCGACACAATTTGTTTGTATACGCGAAATTTGCTCACTTGTCAGACTTGTTTGCGCAAAAGCAGAAGGCGCAGCAAAACTCAACACAACCGTTGAAACGATGCCAATAACAAGGAGTCGGAATGCTTTGCTCATATCTTGGTATTATACCTTTTTAACGGCTTAAATGTAATCGCTCGACAGTTCGACTAACCAAGCCTTCTTTTTCTAATGAAGCCAAAGCGCCGATAAATCGTTCGTCAGCAGCAACTGCATGGCGCAAGTCCAGTTCATTTAATTCAGATACCGCCAAAGCCTTAATTATTTGTCCTCTGACTTCTCGGATACTTCCCTTTAATGGTGCTTGTTTTTTATAATGATGACTTTTATTATTCCGGCCAACACCTTGTGATTTTAAATATGAACCATAGTCCATAAGTGCCCAATACCATTCTCGGGGATGCTCAGTATCAACGGTTTTTGATGCAATTTCATAAATCTGTTTATCAGTAACCGTGCCTGCATCATCAAAATAATGATGAAAATATACCGTACGTACATTGGTTTCTATAAAAACAGTCGGCTGATCGAAACTATAGGCCAAGATCGCACCAGCGGTATTTACCCCGACTCCTGGCAACGAAATAAGTGCCTCTGAAGTAGAGGGTAGCTCACCGTCAAACTCTCGAACAACTGTTTTTGCGGCTTCATGTAAAAACTTTGCCCGGCGGTTATAGCCTAAACCGCTCCACTGGACCAACACCTCTTCAAGCGAAGCCTTCGCCAAATCTTTAATAGTCGGAAATGCTTGTATGAATGCCTCGAACTTAGGTATCACCCTGTGCACCTGTGTTTGCTGTAACATAATTTCACTCACCAAAACATAATAAGGTCTGGTGTCATCTCGCCATGGCATGGTTCGAAATAATTCACGACCGTTCTGCCACACAATTTCTTGAAATTCTTTTGTATCCACTGGTTCTAGTATACCGGGGTATACTAATAGTATGAAGTTAACGAAGTTTCAACATGCCTGTTTTGTTATAGAAAATGAAAATAATTCCGTCATTATCGATCCGGGCAGCTTTACCCACGACCTTATTATTCCTGCGAAACTTACTGCAATTGTCGTTACCCATGGCCACCCCGATCACTGCGACCCAGTGCTTATTGCGCGATTACTGCAAGATAATCCAAAAATAACGCTCATTGCGCACGAAAGTATTACTACAAAGTTTACCGGCAGTGCAGTCCAAGCGGTAACCGCCAACGAAATCGTTCGTATTGGGCACATAGAGCTGAAGTTTGTAGGTGGGGCCCATGAAACAATTGCCGAAAATATCACCATTCCACCAAACCTCGGAGTTATTATTAACAGTCAACTGTATTATCCAGGTGATTCGTTTTTTATTCCAGAACAGCCCATTAAAGTATTAGCCTTACCTGTTAGTGCACCTTGGCTAAAGTTTAGTGAAAGTCTCAATTTTATGAACACTATCAAACCACAGTTCGCCTTCCCTACGCATGATCAAATTCTTTCAAGCGATGGTCAAATGCTCACCGATCGTTTGTTCGAAAATGCCGCGAAGAATAATGGCATAACCTACGAACGAATCAACGGAACAACTATTGAAATTGTATGATCGAACTTGCTTCAACTGAGAATGTGAAAAAAGCTGCCGCATATCTTACTGCAGCTGATCCTTTTTTAGGAAGCATTATCCAAAACGCACCTTTACCATCCTTTGTTCCTCATAAAAATTATTACCAAGAACTCGTAGAAAGTATTATTTCGCAACAACTTAGCGTAAAAGCGGCGGCGGCAATATTACAACGTTTCCGAGAGTTATTTTCTGCTGAATTCCCTTCGCCCCAAAAAATCTTAGAAAAAGATATTGAGGAATTACGGAATGTTGGGTTATCGCGGCAAAAAGGATCTTACATCCAAGATTTAGCACTCAAGGTAATTGAAGGGACAATACGTTTCGATCAGCTCGATGCCCTCACGAACGAAGAAATTATTATCGAACTGACACAAATAAAAGGTGTCGGCGTCTGGACTGTTCATATGTTCTTAATGTTTTGCATGGGTCGGCTTGATGTATTACCTATTGGCGATTTAGGCATAAAAAATGGTATCCAACGACTCTATGATTTACCTGCCAAGCCAACGCCAGAAGAAATCACCACCATTGCCCGCAAGAATAATTGGGCGCCATACGAATCGATAGCGAGTTGGTATATATGGCATTCACTGAACAACAAGCCAGCGCTATAACCCAAGTTCCTGCAACTCATCAGAATTCAAGCCACTACTTGCCCCAGGAATTAGATTTTCCAAACCAGGTATTTGGTTTAAACTACCATCTTGGAACATTGTAATAAGTTGAAATACTCCCAAAATAAGAGCAATGCCGTTAATAAGCACTATCGCGCCTAAAATCAGGGCAAAATAAAGCACCGTGCGATAGGCAAACTTTTTATATTCGGCCACTTGCAGCATTTCACGGCCTTGTTTGTCTTTCATGGCGCCGGTCATAATAAGGGCAATGTCGACAATAACCCAAATACCAAAGCCACCAAATGTAATTAATTTTAAGATTCCAGTCCAGACTTTACCTAAATAAAACCTATCAACCCCAAAAGTACCCCACATAAAACTCAGAAAAAATACCGCCAAAAAATGTCGCTGTCGAGGCATGCGTTTTACTTGAGTAGGAATGGTAATGACGTGCTCGGCAGGAGCTGGTTGTTCAGGTTGCATGTTTGTATTATACGCTTATGATTACGGGTTTAAACGATTTATGTCGCGAGGGAACAATGAAGCTTCTTTCACATTACCCAAACCGATCATTTTTTGAGTCAATCGCTCAAGCCCCATACCAAAGCCACCGTGAGCTGGTAGGCCATATTTGAATGCTTGCAGGTAATAACGGAAGCCATCGGCTTCAGGGTCACCGTTTGCAATCGTACGAAGTTGTTCAAGTAATACATCATATCGGTTTTCGCGCATACTTATAGTGGCAATTTCAACACCTCGGAAAATTAAGTCGGCTCGTTCAGCGATTTCTGGGTCGTCATCAGACTTGCGGTGATAAAACTTCATCTCACTCGCTGGCCATTGAGTGATGAATACCGCTTCGCTTTGTAAGTTCTTTTTGGCGTACTCAGTTACCCAGCGCTCTTCGTCAGGGCGCATATCTTTTTCGCCGCGAGTATCTTCGCCAGTAGCTTTGCTATAAAGCTCATGTACTTCTTCAAGGCCAAGTTGAGGAATTTCATCAGACAAAGTTACCGGTGATGCGTTCCATCGCTTTAAATCTGCCTCATTGGTATTCCATACGCTTGAAGTGACTGACTTCATAAAACCGCTCACCATAGTTAGCAATTCCTGGAAGGTGACAAAGCCCATTTCCACATCAAATTGAATAAATTCGGTCATATGACGGGTTGTTGCAGAAGGTTCGGCACGGTATGTAGAACCGATTTCGTACCCCCGTTCAAAAACGCCCACCATAATTTGCTTATAAAACTGGGCACTTTGCGCTAAAGTTGCTTCTTTACCAAAGTAATCAAGTTTAAAGACTTCAGCACCACCTTCTGTTGCCGCAGCTAAAAGTTTTGGTGAATTAAATTCAGTAAAGTCGTTATCGGCTAAGTAGCGGCGGCCAGCTTCTTTTAACGCAGCTTGAATTTTAAAGATTGAAGTTTCTTGAAGGTTGCGAAGCCCGACAACACGGTGTTCAAACAACGTGTCTAGATTTTCAGATTTATGATCGAGCGGTTTATCAATTTCAATTGGCGGTTCGTCAGTAACAGGCACCAGCACTTCAACGGTAACCTCGTGCAGCTCAGCGCCACCAGGTGCGCGCTCGTCAGCCGTAACAACACCAGTTAAAGCAAGTACTGTTCCAATTTGTAGCCCGCGAAGCTTTTCAACTTCATCCTTATTATCAATCAGGTTTTGTGCAATGCCCGTTCGGTCGCGAAGCGTAATAAAATTAAGCCCGCCAAGAAGTCGTTTTTTATGCAGCCAGCCCTGAATGGTAATTGTCTCGCCAATATGTGCGGTAAGATCTTTTGTAAGTACGCGTGTCATAGTAAAACTTATTTTACCACCTCTGGGGTGAACGGCCTAGGCTTCGTAAACTATTCGTTAAATAATATCGTGTATGTCTAAAATTTTGCGACCAATTAAAGCTTCAATAATATCTTCAAGCGTCACTAGGCCAACGGTTTTACTTTCATCATCGGTAACAATTAACAAATGGTGACGAACCTTCAAAAGTATCCCCAACGCCTTTTCTAGCGTGTCATCTTTTCGAATGTAATATACTTTTGGCTCCATTGCTTTTTCAACCATAGATGAGCGTTTTATATCAAGTGACAACATATCTCGTAAATGCAAAATACCGACAATTTGATCAACATCACCGTTTGTAACAGGCAGCCGGCTATGGCCAAGTGCATGTAATTCATCAAGAACGAGTGGACCTAAGAATTCGCCTTTGCTGACACTTTTTATTTCATTTCTTGGGGTCATGATACTTGAAACTGGTTTTTCGTTAAACGAAAGGGCATGAACAATAAGTTTTCGTTCAGTATCGGTTAAAGCTTCGCCCGAGCGATCAATCAGTGCCTGCAACTCTTCACGCGAATCAACCCGATGTTCGCTATAAAGTGGCATATCGCGCAGAAAGTCAAAGAATGGCTTCATTTTATAGATTAGCGAAACAGTCGTGGGTTCGATTGCTCGATATATTGTGTTGGCTAACTTTGAAATTGCCTTTGTTTGCGATAAAGGTGCATACAACACCGCTACAACTACTGCCGATATAATCCCAATCACCCAACCAAAGCTCGCTATTAATAACACGACAGTGAACACCAACAGCACCGCTACTTTTAATCGTAGCAAAGCTAAAATATCAGGTAACAACAACTCACGATTCAGTTCTTCTTTAAACACCTTAGAGTGCTTCGCGCGGCGTTCTAATTCAAATAAACTATAGGTAGATTGAACCGGTCGCATGCCGGCAGCTAATAACAGCCCTACAAATACCAACACTGTTAATACTACAAGAAACGTAAACATCTTAAGGCTATTGTACCTCAGTATCTGATACAATGAATAGAGTAAATTTGGAGGTTTCATGAACAAAGTTGGTTGGATTATTTTTAGTGCAGCAGTAGTGCTACTGCTTGGTGGCCTTGTAGTATGGACTCGTACAACAAACCCGCCTGTCGATGTCAGTAACGTTAATGCAAACATTATCCTTGACGCAACCGAGGCAAGTGGTAATATTGGCGATCATGTTCTTGGTAAAGAAGATAGCAAAGTTATTCTTATAGAATATGGCGATTTCCAATGTCCTAGCTGTGGTTCAGCGCATCCAAATGTTGTCTCACTTATGGAAGAGTATGGTGACCGCGTGGCCTTTGTGTTCCGCAACTTCCCTCTTGTAAGTATCCACCCGAACGCACGCGCGGCAGCTGCAGCGGCCGAAGCTGCTGGATTACAAGATAAATACTGGGATATGCACAACTGGATCTTTGAAAACCAAAGTTCATGGAGTAGCCTTGATAGCTCGCAGCGAACCGAAGCGTTTATCTCTTATGCTGAACAGTTTGGCCTTAACGCCGAAACATTCACTACAGACCTGGCCAGCTCAAACGTAAACCGAAAGATTTCATTTGACCAAGCACTAGGAAGCAAGAAAGGTGCTGATGCTACACCGGCGTTCTATTTAAACGGCGAAAAACTTGATGAAGCTGCAGCAAATGGCCTCGTACAAGGTGATTTGACTGAAATTAAATCCCAAATCGACACACTTCTTAGCGAACAATAAAAAGTATCGCCAAATGAAAAACACCCCGGTGCCGTGGGGTGTTTTCGTTTTTTTCGTTGTAAGTATTGCACTTTAGTGTGCAATAAAGATTCGCCAATCGGCGGGCACCACATCCACTGCTATCTTCTTGCGCCTAGAAGGCACAAACTCGATGGCTATTGGCATGTGATTATTCACTCCTTGTACTATGTACAGTCCCACGCACTCCGACCTTTATATTATAGTTTTGGCGTTGGACACATCATTAATACTACCAATTTATTGTCGAGTAGTCAAGAATACGCCTTTACCGGCGCTTATGGTATTATAGTAGACCATAAGTGGTATGGCGTGCAATAAGCTATACCAATATTATGTTGTAATATTTTCTACAACTCGCCCGGAGTAGCTTCTGGTGACGTTGCCTTGAGTCGGCGCTCTTTTACGAAGAACGTCATAATTGCTGCCAAACCAATCATTACCGATGCCACGATAAAGATAGTCCTAAGGCTGTCTGAGAAGGCATGGGTAACCTTGCCAGCAAATACCTGTTGATTATCAACATATGCTTCTTGAGCCTGCTGGCGCTGTGGCTCAGGGAGGTCTGCAAACTGATCTTCGGCAGCAGCAGTTACTTCATGCTTAATATCAGGCATGTTCAAGGTAAGCAACGTATTTGGATCTGACAAGCTACCGATTCTTTCAACTTGTGCATTTTGTGAAATTGACTGGATATAGTCAGTTTGACGCATAGCTTCAACTTGACTCAAGATTCCCGCAGTAAGCATCGCTCCAAATACCGCCGTACCGATAGTCGAACCAAGACTACGGAATAATTGATTAGAACTGGTTGCAACACCCAACTCTTTTTGTTCAAATTCATTCTGGACCGCAAGGTTAAGCACCGGCATCGCAACACCCATACCAAGCCCTAAAATAGTCATGATGATCGCTTCATACAAATAGGTGCTTTCCGGACTTAAGGTAGCCAGTAGGATCATCGCGACAGTCGCCACAATAAACCCAACTTGCATAAAAATCTTATAGCGGCCGGTTTTTGAAATAAGCTGGCCAGACAAAATGCTACTAAACATTATTCCCCCCACCATTGGTAATAGCATTAACCCAGAATCAGTTGGTGAAGCGCCGAATACTTGTTGGTTGAACTGTGTAAGGTATAGGATTGAGCCCATAAATGCCGCACCAAACAATGTTGCGATCGCAATAACCAAAACAAAATTACGGTTTTTAAAGAATCGAAGTGGTAGTATTGGATCTTTCGCCTTTGATTCGGCATAAATAAATCCAGCCAATGAAAGCCCAACAATCACGCCCATAATCACGCGGAGCCCTGCCAAGCTAAGATTTGTCGCTTCAAGTAAGTCAGCAAAAATAACGTCAGTATTATCGACTGCCAATATGAGCGTTGCCAGGCCGAGCGATAAGAAAGCTGCTCCAATATAATCGATTTTTGCTTTTATGGCATGTCGCAGCGGCGGACAATAGATCGCAATCAATATGAAGGCCACAATACCAATCGGTACGTTAATAAAGAACGTCCAGCGCCAATCCGTGGTCATGCCAAAGAATGCTTGACCATCAGTAAGCCAGCCACCAAGCAATGGCCCGACAACTGAACTTAACCCAAACACCGCACCAATTAATCCCTGCCATTTGCCTCGTTCGCGAGCCGCAAACAAATCACCGACAATCGTAAAGGCGTTAGCTGTGATAATACCACCGCCAATACCTTGGACTGCCCGCCAGATTACCAACTCAGTAATATTCCCGCTCATACCACTGAACAATGAGGCAAGCACGAATATTGCCACACCAGTTAACAGGACACGGCGGCGACCAAACAGGTCAGAAAGTTTACCGGCAATTGGAACAGTAATGGTTGTCGTAATTAAGTACGCCGTCACTACCCAACTTAATGAACTAAAGGCGTTAAAATCTTCAACAATTTTACCTAAAGCAGTTGCAATAATAGTTTGATCAAGTGCAACCAAAAAAAGGCTGGCCATGACCGAAATCATGATTATTAATTTGCGTCTTAAACTCAAGTGGTGATGCACGGTAAATGCCCTTCTTTCTACATAGTAGTTTACTCACCTTAGATTGGGTGAGTGTATAATCTACCTACTATTATACTCCCAAAAAGCTACAATAGAAGCATGATTGAATTAGCAAATCTTATATGGATATTCTCTGGCTCGTTGGTTGCAGCGATCATATTAGGGGTGGCGGCTGGTTTTAGCCCAACTCTTTATGTTGTTCAAGCGAGCACAGCTCCAAAAATTAAAACTTCTAAGCTAAGCGCTATCGCCATAATGATCGGTGTTCTATTAGCAATAATTTCCCTTAGTATTACCTTCCAATTTTTTCAGCTAAACACTCTCATTACTTTTATTGGTTCGACTGTCCATGCACTCGTAGTAAGTGTAGCGTTTAATCTCTTTATAGGTGGGGTATTCATTGCTGCTGGTATCTGGTACGTAACGAAAAAACCGAAACCACCGGAAATTATAAAGAAGAAAACGATGAACCACTGGATGCTTGTCAGTCTTGGCTTTTTTCGCACTTTCACAAGCCTCAGTGGAGCGACCGCAACCTTCATCGCCAGCGGGCTGATTGCAAATGCTGCATTCGGAGGCGTTGGCCGTTTAATACTATCTTTAACCTTTTTAGCTGCCGTTATAGCACCTTTTCTCGTCATTCTATTGATAGTACATAAAAGACCTCAGTATATTCAGCGTCTGTTTACATTCGTTAAAACTACTGTCACCTCAGTACATGTACGTACTTTTATAGGTGTAGTTGCGATTATATGTGGCGCTAGCATCATCCTGTTTAATGTGCTGATGGCGATATCGTTTCGCTAAACAGCAAACATTTGTAGTACTTGGTACACCACGAACGCTGGCCATACCAGTGCTTGCAAAATAGCAAAGATGACTTCAAAAAAACCGCCGCTTGTCTGTTGAATGAAATATACAGCTGCGCCAATGATTGTCAAAAAATAAACGAATCCTGCTGGAGCTGCCTTATTAATTACTTTGACCGTTTTATCAGTGTGAACGTGAGCCATTGCACCCTCCTGTTGTTATACCAACAGTATACTCCTTCGAGCACTATACTTTAAAGGGGTAATCTTTTATAGTGAATGTATGACAGACGCAAACACCTCTACTATTCTGACAGGTATTAAACCTACAGGAACTCCCCATATAGGCAATTTCTTTGGCGCAATTGAACCTGCCCTTCGCCAAGCTAAAAATTACGAGCAAGCATTCTTTTTTATTGCTGACTACCACGCGCTTAATAGTGTTCAAGACGGCGAAACCATGAGGCAACACACCCTTAATCTAGCGGCCACTTGGCTTGCTTCTGGTCTCGATCCAAATGCTGTACATTTCTACCGTCAATCAGACATTTCTGAAGAATTTGAACTCGAGACCATACTAAACACCGTCACTCCTAAAGGCTGGATGAATAAAATGCATGGCTATAAAGCCGCTGTTGATCGCAACCGAGAGGCAGGTAAGACCGATGACAACGACGTGAACATGGGCCTTTACACATACCCTGTATTAATGGCCTGCGATATTTTAATTTTCAACGCATCCGTAGTACCGGTTGGTCGTGACCAAATTCAACACATTGAAATTACTCGTGATATCGCCCAGCGATTTAATGCGCAGTACAATACTTCTGTCCTCACGCTGCCCGAGCATGTCATAAATGAAGGTATTGCTGAGCTACCAGGCCTTGATGGCCGTAAAATGAGCAAAAGCTACAACAACACCATTCCCCTTTTCGCAACCCGTGAGCAATGGGAGCAGGCTGTACGTAAAATCGTTACCGACTCAGTTGAGCACACCCCGGAAACAATAAAAGAAACCACTTTCATGAAGCTTTACTCGGTTATCGCGACTTCAGAGCAAACCACTGTTCTCACAGACGCCTTAGTAGCAAAGTCTATTGGCTGGAAAGAAGCCAAAGATGCATTTGTTGATGCGCTCGAAGTACGATTTGGCGAAATGTCACAACGCTACTTTGAACTTATCGAGAACCCTGAACACCTTAATTCAGTACTTTCCGAAGGCGCTCAAAAAATTCGCCCCATTGCACAACGAACACTTGCAAATGTTAAAACCGTTATTGGATTATAAGTTAATTATTTTAAGAAATCGCGCCAGCCCACGTTTCGATACTTTGCCGCCAGAAAACGAACTAAGCTTTTTAAACGGCATATTCATAATAAACATAATGTTATTTGCAGCGTTTCGCTTACCAAAAAGTAAAAGCACTTTTCTTGATAGTAACAAAAGGCCATACACCGCTTTGCCAAACAAATTCGTATACTGTAACT
>CAZFYB010000012.1:0-14384 GCA_964523145.1 uncultured Candidatus Saccharibacteria bacterium
TGTCTATGTTCGTATCAAACACATCGATATATCTGAAGTAACATTTTTGATTGTAGTTTTGCACTATCCATCCGCTATCCGAATGATCGATGAAACACCCGTCAACAAATGATGAGTATATAGGTGTGTCACTCGAAACTACACCTTTATCTACGAGCTCGGAGATCTGCGTAGTTCGTTTTCCATTGATTACGGTTATTTGTTCGTTCCTGGCTGCTGTTACTTCAGATTTGAGGGTAGGTCCCAGCAGACTCCATGAAATAAATGAGATCATAATCGGAATTGTTATTACTAAAAAAATACCCAGTCCTATTACAATAAAGACTCGTTTAAAAGTAGATAATTCTTTTTTCTTTGAAGTAACTTTTTTATTTTTTCGCTTATTTGGCATACAGGTAGTATAGGCCAGTTATTGTCGTACATCAATATGGGAAATCTTCCCGAGGAGTTTCTTGCTATAATCACACTATGTTTATCGATAAGCCCTCTCAACTCATACAAGTAAACGGTAAATTTCAGGCCCAAGAAATGGATCGTTTCGATGTGTACTTTGAGGAGAGGGATATTCAGTTATTGGCAGACCCGGAGATTGCCTACGTCACTGATAGATTTATGGGCTGCACAGAACCAGGATCTTTTATTGGTTGGGCGCCTGAGGATAAAGTACATATTCATCTAAAAACACCTCGTTATCCAGAGGATGATGCTAAGGTTGCAGAGGTTCAACTCGATCCGGGCGGTGATTTGTATTTTACCATTTGGAATTCGACTGCGCTAAGAAACTATTCACCAATAGAATTTGAAGCGAAGAGCCCGTTTGTTACTTCGGACCCGAGTGGCAAGCTAGCTTATGTTGGTATACGGGCGTTTTGTTTTCACCAAATGGTTGATTTATCTCACGAACTTATAGACCGAGCCAAAAAACCTCGGTAATATTTTTGGACACTTATGCTTGTTCCAAACCCCTAAACCCCTTAAGATAAGTACAATGACCGAAAAACATACCTTCAATTCTGAACATGCTCAACAGGCGCATGATGATTTGTTAAAAATCGGTGAATTAGTGGTGAACTTTGCCACTGTTGAACGAGCTACGTATTATCCGAATGGTCAACCCGAAAATGATAATGAGCATAGTTTCCATTTAGCTTTATCGGCTATTGAAATGGCAGCAGCGTATCACCCCGAACTCAATACCGGGCTTATTGCTGAATTCAGTTTAGTACACGACCTCCCGGAGGTATATGCTGGTGATATTCCCACCTTCAATATTACCCCTGAAGCTCGTTTAGCTAAAGAAGCCGCCGAGCAAGTGGCTACCGAGCGATTACTCAAAGAACTCCCGCCGTATCTTGCGCAACTACTGCAAAGGTATGAGGAGCAAGTCGAACCCGAAGCTCGTTTTGTGCGCTTTATCGACAAACTTTTACCAGCAATTATCCATTCAGTCGCGGCAGATGCCAATAAAGTTGTTTTCAAGGAAACGTATGGCATGAAAACAATTGAAGATATTCAAGCTGGCCGACATGAAAGAACTGCGCTACTCCAAAAAATGTTTCCAGAATTTCAGTTTGTTCATATAGTACGTGAATTAGTTTCGCAAACTAGTCGTGACCGAATATACCCTAAAGGCGAGTAGTTTCGAGCTGAATCTGTCCTTAATAACGTGCTATAGTGGAAGCACAAGCTTATTTAAAGCAGGAGGTGCATATGGAAGAAGATCGTCAAACTACAGAAGTTCGAAAAACTAACGAGCAGGTAGGCAGTACTAATGTTCAACGACAAACAGTTGAACATTCGAAAAGCGTGTCTGGGGTCGTTATTGCACAGCGAGTTATCTATTATGTCGGTGGTGTTATTGTTGCTTTGTTATTCGTCCGACTTGTACTACAACTGCTTGGAGCAAACCAGGCAACGGAATTCGTAGGCTTTATTTACGGGTTGAGTGGAGTGTTTGTCGCACCATTCTTTGGTATTTTTGGCCAACCAACTTTCGGACAGTCACAATTTGAAACGTCTACCCTTGTAGCGATCATTATCTACACACTACTTACTATTGGAATTGCAAAACTTCTAACGCTCACGCGTCCTCACGAAGAAATTTAATTAGTAACGACTATTCTTGCGGTATTTCGATAGCTTGAACGCCATCTATCGAAATGCCGCCTCTTAGAAAACCAGGTCCGCCCGATGCGGTACTATCGATATAACCAAAATGCCTTGTTGTTTGCGGTGTTCTTTGGAACGATATAAACTCGCTATCGTTATAGGCTGTATCAACCAAAAACACTGAGTCCTTGGCGGGTGTCCAGGCAATAGCGGTTATGATTTCGTCAGAATCTCTCATAACAACCGGATTTTGAATAGTGATAGCTTCTTGGCCTGGGTATGAAATTGTCACGACCGTATCTCGAAGTTGTTCTACGGGTATTTTGTTCAAAAATGCGTTCGAAAGTATAGATAGTGCTGGTGAAAATTCACCCTTTTTAAAAGGGTTTTCGATATTACTTTTTAGTTCGTTTGAATCTGCCCTCAGCAAGGTTGTTTTGTGATCTAAGTGCTCGGTCACACCAGGTAAAAGCATCTCTAATCGCCGTAATAACTCGGCTTGTTTTTTATGAAATGGCGAAGCATAATCGGGGTCGTGTTCTCGGACGAGACCGCGGTCATAAAATAGGTACTCAAATTGAGTAGCACGATCTTCGCGTATGTTTGTTGAACCGTATTCGTTAGCAAACATTCGATCAGGTGTAGGTGATAGGTGGGCGGGAAGTAAGTCTGATGAAGTTTGTGAATGCTGTGCAAATGTTACATCAACAGCTACGTCATGAGGCGGGCAGAGCAGTTGATAATCGATAGCATGAGCGAATTCGTGAATTGCTATTTGTCTCGCGCTATCGTATGAGCTATGTTCAACAATAATCTCGTTAGGACCGGCGATATATAATCCACTTGCATCTTTATGGTCGGCTGTTTCGATACTATCAGTAATAGTAATACTACTGAGGTCTAATTCATTTGTGAGTGCTGGACTTACTTCTTGTAAAGCATCGACCACACCATTGAGAGTGATGGCATTTTTGATGTTAGTGTCTGAATCTTGTTTCTTTATCTTAAAGGCAATTTCAACACCGTAAAGTTCTTCGATTTCAGCAAGATGTTCTGCGAGTATACTTTCGGATCGCATATCTTTAGAGCTCATCTCAGGAATAACTTCTTCGTAGTGATAGGGGGCGATTTGTTCAATGGCATCACCGCAGGTTTCGCGTGAGTATTCGCCTTTTACGGTTGTACTGCCGAATGTTGCAACTAACGCAAAAGAGGAAAGCAGCGCGATTGGCTTGAGAATATTATATTTTTCGCGCTCTGATGAAAATTCCATTGCAATTTATAGTACTCCTTATAGGGGTAGCCGACAAGCATGGACGAGTTTGCTATGATAAGAGTAAGGAAACTATATTTATGAACCAATCAATTATTGTTATTCGCTCTATTGCCTCAGAATTTGCCCGCCGTTTGTTTAACCCGGTGTTTATTATTTATATCATCGTTATTGTCGTAGCTTCGGCACTTATTATTTGGCTACTGACCATAAGCGCGTGGTGGTGGTTACTAGCTGTGCCAGTATTTTTAGTGATGCTCGCCGGATTAGTACTACTTGCAATAGCCCGAGTTGTTATCGGTGTCGTTGCGCCACAGCAAACGAAGCACCAAAAAAAGCAGGTAGGGCTGTTTGTTGATAAACTTCAGCGATTATCTGAGATTACGCAAACGCCAAAATTTATACTGTTGTTTCGCACCGTTAAAGCGGCAATTTCACCCGGCAAGACGAGTTACATTCAATCAGTCGTAGGCGAGACGACATCACTTAAGAAAGACTATCAAGAGTTACTTACCCTGTTTGCGAAATAGGTTATTCGGCTATGTTACGAATAATAGTAATATGGGCACCGAGCGAGTTAAGACGTTCGGCTAGATCTTCGTACCCGCGACTAATGGAATAGATGTTTCGAAGGCTTGATACACCTGGCGCAGCAAGCATCCCGAGTAAAATCACCACTGCTGGTCGCAAAGCTGGTGGGGTTATGATTTCCGCTGGTTTCCAGCGAGTAGGGCCTTCAACGTACACTCGGTGTGGGTCAACGAGTTCAATCTTTGCATTAAGCTTACTTAATTCAGTAAGGTAAATAGCACGGTTTTCGTACACCCAGTCATGGATAAGCGTGCGCCCTTTGGCTGTAGCAGCAATAACTGCAAAGAAGGGGAGGTTGTCGATATTAAGACCAGGGAACGGAAGGGGGTGGATTTTATCAACCGAAGCCTTAAGCTCGCTGACTTTGGTGGTGATATCGGCTAAACGAGTACGTCCGTTTAATGCAGTGTATTCATCGCTGAGTTCGTATTGGAAGCCCATGTTTTCAAGGAATTTTAGTTCAATTTCAAGAAATTCGATCGGTGCACGCTTAATAGTAATTTCAGATTTAGTGACAATTGCTGCGGCGATAAAGCTCATTACTTCAATAGGGTCTTCAGCGGGGGCGTATTCAACATTTTTGTTAATGTCGCGCAAGCCATGGATGGTGAGCGTGGTCGTGCCAATGCCGTCAATTTTGACGCCTAGCTTTTCAAGGTAAAAACAGAGGTCTTGCACCATGTAGTTTGAACTGGCATTACGAACAGTGGTAATGCCATCGTTCAGTGCAGCGGCCATAAGAATATTTTCGGTTACCGTGTCGCCACGTTCAGAAAGTACGATGGCACGTTCTGGTTTTACGGCTTTTGTCGTTGCTTTGTAGCGGCCGGTCACCGTATCAACACTGAGGCCGAAAGGTTCAAGGCCGGTGAGATGTGGTTCAACCGTTCGCTCGCCAAGGTTACAGCCACCGGCATACGGGATTTCAAATTCTTTGTAACGGTGCAGGAGAGGCCCTAAGAACATAATGATGCTGCGGGTACGCTTGGCTGCTTCGACATCCATGTCATTAAGCTTTAATTTAGCAGGGGGGATAATTTCAAGGTCGTTATCGCCAAACCAGCGAGTTTTTACCCCAATACTATTCAGCACTTCAATAATACGATTTACCTCTTCAATGCGAGCGACATGGCGAAGCACGGTAGTGCCACGGTTAAGGAGTGATGCGCACAAAAGCGCCACAGCGGCGTTTTTGCTGGTATTCGTAGTAATACTACCAAAAAGCTTATGCCCTCCTTCAACGCGAAAATTAATCGAACCAGTCTGATTTAAGGTAACAATTTGGCTTGACAAAACATCACTGATACGAGCTAACATATCAAGGCTGATATTTTGACCACCTTTTTCGATACGGTTGATAGCGCTTTGGCTTGTTTTGAGTTCTTTGGCCAAATCACTCTGGGTCATACCTCTCGATTGGCGTGTTTCTTGGATTAATGTTCCGATTTTCGCAGCGTAAGATTTAGATTCCATAACGATAATGATATACCATTCATGATATAGGTGTCAAGCAGACAACTTCACCGTAAACCTGTATAATTATACTTAAAGAGGAGAATAAAGTTATGGCAGATGCAACGAATCGCCCAAAGGTGATGCATGATGATGCGGTGGCGGCATTAATTGCTGGTGAAGAACAGCGACAGCAAGAAGTGATTGAACTAATTCCAAGCGAGAATTACGTTAGTGAAGATGTGTTGGCTGCTTTAGGAAGTGTGTTCACGAATAAGTATTCTGAGGGTTATCCAGGCAAGCGCTATTATGGTGGTCAAGAATTTACCGACCAACTCGAGCAACTAGCTATCGATCGGGCGAAGGAACTCTTTCGTGCCGACCATGCGAATATGCAACCACATTCAGGGGCGCCCGCTAATGAGGCGGTATATAGCGCGTGGCTAGATCCGGGCGATACGGTACTGGCCATGGACTTAAGCCATGGTGGGCACTTAACCCACGGAGCACCGGTTACCCGAAGTGCTCAATTGTATAACTTTGTTCGGTATAAAATGAAAAATATTGAAACAGGCGAAATTGATTATGAGGAGCTCCGCGCTTTAGCGATTGAACACCAGCCTAAAATTATTTTAGCCGGGTTTAGCGCGTACCCTGGTGAGCTTGATTACGATAAGTTTACTGCTATTGGTAATGAAGTAGGGGCACTACTTATGGCAGACATGTCGCACGTTGCCGGTTTAATTGCTGGCGGTGTGGCTGAAAACCCGCTTGACCATGGGTTTCATGTGATGACTACCACTACCCATAAAACACTGCGTGGGCCACGGGGTGGAATTATCCTTTCTAAGGGCATTGTCGGAAACCCGTTGAAAGCACCGGAGAAGACTATTGAAAATATCCCTACTCTTATTGACCGGGCGGTATTCCCCGGAATGCAAGGCGGGCCGCATATGCACACCATCGCTGCAAAGGCTGTAGCCCTGCACGAGGCAATGCAACCTGAATTCAAGCAATATGCCACCCAAGTGGTTAAAAACGCCCAGGCACTGGCTAGCGCACTGCAGGAGAGAGGCTTTGTGCTTATTGGTGGTGGAACGAAGAATCATTTAATACTTGTTGATATTTATAAGAGCTTTGGTATTGATGGAAAAGAAGCGCAGGAGCGGCTTGAGAAAGCTGGTATTACGGTGAATGCGAATTCAACGCCAGACGATACTTTGCCCGCATATCGACCAAGTGGTATCCGCTTAGGGACGCCAGCGGTGACTACAAGGGGGATGGTTGAGGAGGATATGGTGGGGATTTCCGAGAAGATACTAGATGCAGTCAAAGAAGATCAATAGTAAGACTTACGCTAATAATAAAAACGCCTCATTGTATGAAGGCGTTTTTATTAAGAGATTGTGCTTGTTACGCTGCTGCAGGGCAAGCGGTGGTGACACCAGCTGAAACGCTCTTGAAGCCACTCCCAGCTTCATAGTCGTAGTAGTCAATACGAATACCGGTGATATTTGAATCAGTAATAGCCGCCTGTGATGTTCCCGATGCTGCACACTTTAAGAATCGGACGGTTTTTGTACCATTCGAACTGGTTGGCGCTACTGTTGGGCCTGTTGTGAAGTCGATACCCGATACCGCATAAGTAGTACTGGCTGCTGCACCCGTTAAGAGAGCGCTAGTAAGAGGATATTTACCTGTCGGTCCGTCAGCTGCGTAAAGCTCAACTTTCTTTTGTATGCCTGCGGCTGCTGATGCCGCTGCTGATGCGTTTGCGCGGTTGGTGATGCCGTTGTATGAAACGATAGTAATCGCTGCCAAAATGGCGATAACTACGACAACAATCAAAAGTTCAACAATGGTGAAACCTTGCCCGTTGAGTTTATTTTTTGTTGAAATCATTTAGTGAGCCCCCTATTTAAATACGATTTGTTCGTTTTCATTAGCTTACTATAGTCGGTTATGCTTTACAATAGTCTCTTCTATAGTAAAACAGGCTCCTCGGAGCCTGTTTTGAAGAATAGAGTACTTTAGACTTAAGATGCAATACATGCAACGTTTGGGTTGCCGCCTGTAGTAGCTGTCCCAACTGTAATAGTTTTTACAGTCGTTCCGCCAGCTTCAAAGTCGTAGTATATAATTTGACCACCTGTGATTGTAGTCATTGCAGCAATAGTAGTAGGCGCTGTCGTTGTACCTAAGTGGCCACAAACATTATATCGAATAGTTGTCTTACCGTTTGTTGATGTTGGGTT
This sequence comes from uncultured Candidatus Saccharibacteria bacterium, assembly GCA_964523145.1. Taxonomy (GTDB): domain Bacteria; phylum Patescibacteriota; class Saccharimonadia; order Saccharimonadales; family Saccharimonadaceae; genus Microsaccharimonas. The sequence goes on from CAZFYB010000012.1 coordinate 7,681, forward strand.
CGCAGTAGTTGAACTAATTGAAGATGGCGCAAGATACCAGCTATTACTTGCAGTTGTAGTCACTGAAGGGCTACTGTTAAGGATAGCTGCACCTCCCGTAAGGTCATTTAGTGCACGTGGGTATGTAGCCGTTGGACCATCGGCTGCAAATAACTCAGCTTTCTTTTGGAAAGATGCTGCGAGCGAAGCTGCCGCAGATGCATTCGCACGATTCGTAATACCGTTATAAGAAACGATAGTAATCGCTGCAAGAATCGCAATAACGACCACAACGATCAAAAGTTCGACGATGGTGAAGCCACGTTCTGCTTGCAGGTTAGATTTGATGTTTTTGAGACTCATATTGAGTTGCCCCCTATTTAAATACAATTTGTTCTAAGATAACTTTACTACGGTAAATGTATAAGCGCAAGCGTTTTTTTACTGTTCTGCCATAAAGGTGATGCCATCGAGTGAGAACCAAATGGTAGAACCTGTTTGGAAAGATATTTGCCCATTAGGAAGGATGTCTATACGGGCATGAGCATCGGCGCTGTAACCTGTATATAGTATTCTTGATTTTGGCCTATAGCCTTCGGGTAGTGTTGCAATAATGCTACCCGCAGCTCCTCCGCCAATTAACCCTTTAACTGTAACGAGATTATCGCTTGATTTTGTGAATTGAGGCGATGAGTATAGTCCGCCAGATCCACCGTAATGTACCCACGAGTTTATGAGTCCTAAATTTTGCCATTCAGAATCAGTATATGTACGGGGAATCCAAGATGTATTAAGTGATATATATGCAGTACCTAGGCCTTTAGTAACAAGTGGATACGCCTCTCCTACCCCTAAGCCGGCAAAACTATCTGACCTTGTTGGAAGGTGCTGGTATTTTATTGGTGATAAATCTGTTGGCACGTTAAATATCGTAGTGCTATTAGTGTATGTATTCCCGCCTACTAGACCCTGTACGTTGACGCGGCCTAAACTGTCAATTACATATGATGCTGGCGCATATCCGCCGCCGTAATTAGTAAAGGTTGCACCTAGTGTTGGATTTACTCTTGGATAAGTACCATCAGGAACAAATCGGATAGTTTCGAGCGAAATCCACTCAGTGCTTCCGTTTATTATAACGATTTCGCCTGTTTCTAGTACATCAACACGGCCTGTTACGTTAGACGATGTTGTGGTACCAAATATAAGGCGGCTACTCGGTCGATACCCGGGAGGTAAAGTCCCAATTATCTCGCCAGTAAAGGTAGCGCTTGTTTTTCTTGTGAGCCCTTTAATAACGACAACCCCGGCGCTCGTTTTTGTGTACTCAGGAGTGCTGTAACCTGTATCGTAGTTTATCCATCCATTTTGTAACACCAAAGGCGCAAATAGTGGAATAGTAATCGACCTTGTTCCTGCAGGCGAGTCCCCGAAAGAGTTTTTTGCAACAGCTCGACCCTCTACTGTATCGGTGTGGTTGGCTGAAGTAACGGTAAAGGTGCGGGTTTCGTTATTGATGTTATCGTTCCCCATAATCCAATCCGCTCCGTTGATTCTATATTCAAATGAATAAGAAGTGGCGCCATTTACTCTTGGCCATGTGAATTCGACATTTTTACCGTTAGAAACAACACTAGCTAATATTGGTCGCGAAGGAGCTGTGGTTGGGGCGGTGACAATATTAACGGCTGTGGCGTTAGTATCGAGGCGGGTGGCACGTAAAGTGGCGCTACGCTCAACATTTCGCCCCGCAATGGTTGTTTTAGCATTTATCGAAACACTGACGGTTGGCGTTGCTTTTAAGGCATTTTCTCTGGTAGGGGCATCCGGGGCTGTACCGGCGATTGGATTTGGAATGGTACTGTTAGCAGAGGCGAAATACTGAATAATAAGGTCGTTTTTCGTAACACCGTTTATGAGTTTGACGTCATTTGTTTTGCAGAACGAACTTGAGTAGCCTTCTTGACAGCTTGGTTGTTGCCAAGGGGCATTTCCACAGCGAATGTTGGCATTATCATAATCCGCTGGCATGACGGTTCGGCGCCATAAGGTGTTATTATCATCAACAAAATAGATAATGTTCATGACCATTGGATTGTTTTTTGAATAAGAGATCGGGTCTGAACAGTTATTTGGCTGATTGGCTAGATACACAATCCCCGTTGAAGTTGAAAGTGGGTTACCATTCGTAACAGGTGCGGCAAGGATAAGGCTATTGCCGCTTGCGCCGCCAATATTAGTAAAGTCTGTTGTACTTCCGGCTGCGCCATACCCTTGTGGGTTGGTGCCGCTAAATTTGATTGTATTTGTGGCTAAAAACGCCGAGCTAAGTTTTATGTCTTCTTCCATGCGATTAAGGGTATCTTGAACGTCATAAGCTAAGACGTTCGAGCCTCGCGAGGAGAGCACTTCGCCGGTAAGGTTTACGATGACAGCGATAAAAGCGCCAATGGATAGAATAACGATCGGTGCAATGACCATCATTTCAATAAGTGTGAAACCTTTATTGTTTTTGTTTAAAGTAAAGAGCTTCATTATTGTGCCTTTTGCTCATATAACGTGAGTAACTCGCTGGCAGACAGAGTTCGGTTGTATATGCGAACATCATCGATTGAACCCGTTACGAAACGAGCACCTTCTCCGCCTATACGGATGGCATTGCCGGCCGGTATTTGAGATTTTTCTAAGGCAGGGTTTGAGGGGAAGGGGAATGCTCCAATAGATACATTGTCTTTATAGAAACTAGGAATGCCGGCTGAATTCAGAGACATGGCGATAAAGTGCCAGCCAGTTCCTAGTGCAGTACCGGTATCAATCCATCGATTTCCTTCAAACAAGCCGATAATTTTAGGACCTACTGAGTCAGTTCCCATAGTGCCATTTCCTAGTCCAATAGCAAAACCACCGGCACCGGGACCACCAATTTTGAGATATTGGCCATTGCCGTTAGCTGTTGGGTTATTGACCCACAAAGTAATAGTCACGTTGGTATTTCCGATATTAAAAGTTGAAGGAATTTCGATGTACTGGTATTGGACAGCAGCATTAAATGCGTAAGCGGTATTAGGCTGCAAGAGGTAGTTTGTTGTAGGTGTAGCTCCATATACCGTACCATTTACACTTCCTACGCTGGCATTTGCGTTTCCATTAAGTTTCCACTGCGCCAGTAAACCATTCGTGACATCGACCGAAGGGCTTGCGCCGGTTGATTTATCAACATAGGTGGCATACTCAACTGTTTTGCTTGGGCTTCCGTAGGCAAGGCTTGCTGTTACTTTACTGATCGCAGGCGCATCTAACTGCGGGCAGGTAATGTTGATGGTAATTTTTGGATCGGCTAAGCCAGAAATATTAATCGCCGTTTCTGGGAGTGGCTGTGAAGCAACACAAGGGTTACTTGCTGAATCAACGTATTGTCTTAGGTAGTCATAAGCAATATTGCTTGCTCTTGATTCTGCGCGCGTATCACCGCCATCTTTAATAATGACGCTAAAAAGTTGATACCCGGCAATTAAAAATGCTGCTGCAACGAATAGTGTCACGAGCAGTTCGATGGCAGTTAGACCTGATTCGGATTGACGGCTGTGGCTCATTGGTTTTTGCTCGTTACTTTTTGAATTGAATTATCTGTTTCAAGTCGGTAGTAAATATTAAATTTGCGGCACTCTTCAGCTTCACTTCCACATAAGGTCCCATCGGCTTTGAGCGGTTGGTAGATGTACTGGGTGACCGTTGGGGTTTGGGCGCTGGCGTTTGTAGCTGCAACGAAAGAAGTTGCAACACTTGTGGCACCTGGGGCTGTTGCCGACTTGAGGTCGATATCAAGAAGAAGTGATTTGACTGAAGTTTCACCATTGCTCACTAAGAACAAAGAAGGGTAGCGGCCAATAGTGGTTGAAGACGGGACTCCATTTTTATAAAACGATTCAAGGTTATTAGAAATCGTCTCTACATCTATGCGCCGCTCAGTGTCGCGAGCAGAGACTTGTGTACTGGTAAGGTTTACTACGGCAAGGGTTAAAAGAATCCCCATTATGGTGATGGTAATAATTAGCTCAACAATAGTGAACCCTCGGCTTGTCATGTATATAGCATAAGGGGTTTGAGTGGAATTCGCAAGGATTGCTAAGCGGGGATTTCGAGTGGTTCTTGTTCGATAAGAATCCGGAAGGTGTCGCGCACTTTGCCGATAATTTCGTCACGGGCCGCCGCTAGGTCGGCGTAGCTGGCTGCCGATTCGTTAATAAGCACTAAGCAGTTTTTTTCGTTTACGCGCATACCGTGAAGGAGTTGGCCTTTAAAGCCGCAATTTTCGATTAACCAGCCGCTGGGTACTTTATAGGTGCCGTTGCCCATATCAAAGGTTTTGATATCGGGGAATTTCGCTTGTAGATCACTTAATTGCCATGCTTCGATAATAGCGTTTTTAAAGAATGAACCACTGTTCGGTTTAATGCTAGGGTTGGGGAGCTTGTCGGTTCTAATGGCAATAACTGCATCACGCACGGTTTGGTGGGTAAAGACGGTAATTGAGTTTTGGTCGAAGTAAGTTTGGAGTGAGTCGTAAAATGGTGCAGCCGGCAGGTTTTTCGATAACCCGATAGTAATGCTCGTAATTACATAGCGACCTTGTTCGCGACCACGGAATATACTGTGGCGGTAGGTAAATTCACAGTCGGCATTTTGGAGTGTTACGAATGAGCTTGTTTGGGTATCGTAGGCTTCGAGCGAAACCAGCGTTTCGGAGATTTCTTGCCCATACGCACCAATATTTTGCACCGGTGCTGCGCCACAAGTACCTGGGATTGCTGACATGGCTTCGATGCCCGTTAAGCGCATTCCGACTGTTTTTGCGACTATTGCATCCCAGTTTTCACCAGCGCCGATTTTTATAACGGTAGAGTAAAGGTCATCTTTTATCACTTCGAAACCTGGAATGCGTATACGTAAAATAAGGCCAGCAAAACCTTCATCGTGCGCAATAACATTACTGCCGCCGCCTAAAACAAATACCGGAATTTGTTTGTTTTGAGCTTCTTTATAAAGCGCCTGGAGTTCTTGCGGAGTATGTACTTCGGCAAAAAAACGTGCCGGTCCGCCGAGTTTCATGGTTGTTAGGCTTTTGAGTGCGATGTTGGTATGGATGTCCATTTAGTCTAAAGTATATCTCGTTCTAAAGTTTTATGCTACAATGACCCCTGTACTTTGTTACAAACTATGCACCCGTAGCTCAGTGGATTAGAGCATCTGTCTTCGGAACAGAGGGTCGGCGGTTCGAATCCGTCCGGGTGTACCAAAATTATCCAAATCGTTCGGTTTTTATATTCTCAGGCGCTATGCCTAAAGTTTGCAGTCCATCAGCCATAGCTGTTACGAATGGGCTCATGCCGCAAATGTAGCAGGTGGGTGGGCTTGAAAACTTATGTAATGTTTCTTTAAGAAGCGATACGTCAATTCTTCCCGTGTAACCCTGCCACTCAGCGGGGTTATTTTCTGTCAAAGTAATAGTGACGGCGGGTGAATGTAAAAAGAATTCTTTATATAAAATGTCGTCAAAAGTTCGTGCGCTATAGAGCAGTTGTATTTCAGTTTTTGACTCTAATGCTTCGTGCGAGGCTAAAATAGAGCGCATCGGCACTACGCCCGAACCACCAGCAATTAATAGAATAGGGTCCGCTACAGTATCATTCCAAGTAAAAAACTTACCAAAAGGACCGCGAACTTCAATCTTATCGCCAATTTCAAGTGAGTTAAATATATACGAGCTCACTTCGCCATCGGGGACATGTTGAATAGTGAGGTTCAAAAGCGGCATATCTGTTGATGTCGAAGCTGCTGAATAAGGACGCGCTGCCTGGTAGCCGTTTGCGGCAGTCAGGCGAAGTTCATAGTGTTGCCCGGCAGCGTAGAGGGCCGGTTTAGGTAATGCGAGGGAATACGTTTTAACAGTCGGTGTTTCTTCTGCGATATGTTCAACGGTTGCTTCAACCCATTGGTTGTTGCTACCATTCATCACTGTAACGCTCTTCTTTCCAGGGGTCACCGTAGTTATGGTAGCCGTTTACTTCCCAGAAACCGCTGACATTTGTTTTTGAAAACGTAAGGCGAGTAATCCATTTGGCGCTTTTCCAAAAATAAAGATGAGGAATGAACAGGCGTGCTGGTCCACCGTGGTCGGCAGTAAGTGGTTCGCCGTCCGCTTTAGTGGCGACCATTGCTTTATTGCCCATAACATCCCAAATCGGGACGTTGGTTGTGTAGCCGCCGTAACTTTCGGCGAGTAAGAATTTTGCATCAGAAGTTACACCGCCCGCAAGTTGAATAAGTTCATCGATTAATACTCCTTCCCAGGGCATATCAAACTTACTCCAGCGGGTGACACAGTGAATGTCTGTTTTGAGTTGAGTTTGAGTTAAACCGTTGAAAGTTTCCCAATCAATCGTGATTGGTTTGTTCACTTCGCCGTCAATCGTAAGCGACCATTGGTCTGTGCTAATGTGCGGGGTCGGTCCGTACGAAAGGATAGGCCAACTGGTCACTTGTGTTTGGCCGGGTGGCAACCGGTGAGGGCTATTGCCGCCTTTGCCGGTAAAATCTTTGTTTACGGTGCTCATTATTACCATTGTACACCTTGTCAAACGGTAGTGAAAAGGGTATAATTTACCGAGTTATGGGTCAGTAGCTCAGCTGGTTAGAGCGTCTGCCTCTTAAGCAGAATGTCGTGG
>CAZFYB010000013.1:0-14165 GCA_964523145.1 uncultured Candidatus Saccharibacteria bacterium
GGGCTCTTTTTTTCCACTGCTTGTACTATACTACCCACAATTACCCACTACAACCCCCAATTTTGACATTATTTATATAACCTGTTGATTTATCCACAGAACTGCGGATAACTATTATGCTTGTACGGGGGTCGCCCAAATATAAATACCACGCAAAATTACGTGGTATTTTACACATAGGTTACCTACGGGCTCTCTGAATCAAGAAACGATATCCTCACCAAAGTGTTTTTGTAGACGAATAGTAATTGAACCCTCGTGCCGGCCTAACCGTTTGCTCAGCTGACCTATCGATTCGCCTTGCTGGAAATACTGCTTTAAATCATTGTCGTGCGAGTCCGTCCATGGCCGATAAGCGTTCGGATATGTTTCGCGCATCTTTTCAATTTTATCCGCCCAGCCACTGGCCGCCTTTATAGCTACTGGTTCAGGATTTTTCGCACGCTTTTCGGCGTTTTTCGCCAGATGAGTAAATCGCTTGGCATCGGCAGTAGCTTTATCGCGTAGGTACCCATCGATTGTTTGCGCTTCTTCGCTCACCCGTAGCGCCATCTGGTTAATACCCGCTAAGTACAGGTTGTTCACATTTTTTACTCGGCTCAGGGCAACGTATCCCATGCCTTCTACAAAAGCTTTACGCAGATCAATACGAGCAATATCAAGGGTCATCCCCTGTGATTTATGGACCGTAATAGCCCATGCTAAGCGTAGTGGTATTTGCGTGATGCTTGCCCGCTTTTTATCTCCATCACGCAGCTCCCAGGTATCAGGGATCATCGATACTTCTTTGCCGTTATGGAATTCAACAATTGGGTATTCGGTGTGCGGCTCAAAATCAATCACCACTCCCTGGCTCCCGTTTACATACTTACGCTCTGGGCTATTTTTCACTGCCATCACCAGCGCACCTTTTTTCAAACGCAACACCGAAGGTGCCAGCACTGAGCGTTGTAAGTTTTCTACGTACGACTCAGAGCCGGTCGTTGTTTGCTCGTATGATATTTCGTCACCCTCCAGCTCACGAAGCTTCGCCTCATTCATGCTATCAACATCAACATTGACGGTGTGGAGTTCAGTATACTGATCAAATTCATCAGGAAATACCTCTGTGCGTGCCAATAATGTTTCAGCATGGTGCCGGCGTACATCGCCTGCACGTATCGCATTAAGAATATCAATCAGTACTTCATCGTCTTGGCGATGCTGTTCTTGCAGGTAGCAAATGACAGGGTCGAGGTCACGCCATACCTGGCTATTCACCACAAAGCTCCCCGCCCGCGAATCGCCCCTGTTAATTGGGGGAAGCTGGAAGAAGTCGCCACTCATAATAATTTGTATCCCACCAAAAGGAATGTCAGGTTCTTTACGTACCAAGCGGCAGGCTTCATCAACCATATCAAGGCGGAAATCGTGTAGCATACTGATCTCATCAATAATCAGAACATCGGTTTTTTCAATAATTTCACGCCGACCTTTGGCGATATGGTCAGCAAACCCTTGGGGGATGTAATCACTCACACCAATACCCGCCCAGCTGTGGATAGTCGTTCCCCCTAAGTGTGTCGCGGCTAAGCCAGTCGTAGCCGTTACCGAAACATGCTTGCCATCATGCTTGGCAAGTTTAATAAACTGGTTCAAAACGTAGGTCTTACCTGCCCCCGCTGGCCCAGTCAAAAGCACGCTTTCTCCCGAGAGCATAATCTCGAGCGCTAGTGATTGATTCATACTATCTCTATTATAGGGCGCAAAAGTTTAAAAGTCATATATTTATCCGCGTGGCGGTTCGCCTTCGGCTTCATCAAGCAACTTCTTGCTTTTAATCTCGTAGCGTTTACCGGTAAGCTCGCTAATAATATAATCTTCATTAATTAAGTTCACAAACATATCAAGGTCATTGCCATCCATGATGATAATCGCACCAGCATCATCGGTCATAAGTTCAAGTTGCATTGTATCAGCAAAATCAATCGCCTGCTCTTGGGTAATCGCCCCAACCTCAAGTTTTTGCAGCTTCGTTACAATCTTTTTACGGTCCATCACCAGCGACTGCATCGTCACTCCATCGGGAAAGCTTAACTTGTACAGTTTTTCAATTTCTTCAACCTTTTGGTCGGCCAGTAATTGCTTTTTAAAATCATAATTAAATAATCGCTCAAATTTACTCTGATTAAAGATAAAGATATCTTTATCAACCACCACCACCGGCGTATCAACCGGTACTTTCCAGCCAAAGTCAGCAGCAAAAGATTGGAACTTCCCTTCACGAAATTCCCAGGCAGTTGCGCCCTGAACAGCCTGTCCAGCACTCACCTGCTTGAAAACGTAAAACGACCCTTTGCCGTCTTTACGAGTGAATCGCGCCACCATACCTTTAATGCGCTTAAATTCGTGCTCTTCTTGGCTAAACTCGACAATGTCAGTTCGCTCGTGCTCAATTAAATGGATTAGTGTCTCAGCACGACCAACTTTTTCGAGGTCAGTCCGTAGTAACGTATTTTCTTCTTTTTCAGTCATTTCATAGTCACGGACCGTCAAACCAGTTCCGGCACCAAGCTGCACTTCCTTTAAGATATCGTACAAAAACAGCGCTTTTAGCTGCGTATCGAGGTCGTTGGCAATAGTGGTCGTGTACGGCGTATAATTTCGATTAAACAAAAAGAACTCAACAGCCAGATCATCTTTTATCGCATCGGTTTGGTTTGCCCATAAAAAAATGTCAGTTGTTTCTTGTTTTTCGGCAGGTGTATCAGTGGTCTGTTCGGGCGTGTCCATGTGTGTTTTTCCTATTTAAGCAACAGGTTATATTGTACCAGAAGTCTTAGGCGTTGTTCTACAATCGCACACCTTCACGGGCTTTATTCGCCCATTCATCAGCCAATTCATTTCCTTCATCACCTTCATGCCCACGCACCCAGGTTAATGTTGCGTTGGCTTTTTGATAAGCAGGATATACCTCTTGAACGATATCGAGGTTTTTAATTTCTCCGCCTTTCTTCTTCCAACCCTTCGCTTCCCAGCCTGGAGCCCATTTTGTAATAACATTAATCCAAAATTCACTATCAGTAAAAATTTCAGCATGCTCATCGCCGGCATCTTTAATGGCCGCTAAAATAGCCTTGCCTTCCATACGAATATTAGTCGTATCACCTTCTTCGCTGCCTAAAATGTGCGGAACACCATTCTTAATAACCGAAAAGCCACCAGGACCTGGATTCGGACTCGCACTGCCATCGGTATAATAAACAATCATACTACTCAGTTACTTCTATGCCATTCCAAAATGCAATGTAGTTCGCAAAATCTTGTTTTACTCGTTCAACTGATCCTTCTTTTGGTTCAGGGTAATACCAAGCGCCAAATTCATTGCGCTGGCCATCCACGATAACATCGTAGTAGCTTGCTTCGCCCTTCCACATACAAGTGGTGTGATGGTCGCTATCTTCGTAGAATTCACGTTTGATAGCAGTAGGCGGAAAATACCAGTTGCCTTCAATACGAATAAGATCTTCTTTTGGTGCTTCAGCGATAACTGCGCCGTTCCATATTGCTTTCATATACCCTCTTTTCTGTTTATAGTTCTTCAATAGACACGCGGCGTTGTTCGGTTGTGTCGCGGTTTCGTACCGATACTAATCCGTCATCTTCAATCGTTTCAAAATCAATCACCACACAATGAGGCGTTCCAATTTCATCTTGGCGGCGATAGCGTTTACCAATATTGCCGTTATCATCCCACATCACGTTGCCGTACTTCTGTTTCAAGACATCATATACTTCGCGGGCTTTGGCTACCAACTCTGGTTTATTACGAACCAGCGGTGATACCGCATAGCGCACTGGAGCAAGATGCTCTGGCAAGCGCAAATACACTCGCTTCTCATCATTTACTTCATCTTCGGTATACGCAGCTGAAAGTACCGCCATAAGCGCGCGCTCAACGCCAAAAGATGGTTCAATGACGTGTGGAATAAACTTATCATTCGTGCCTTTAATGGTGTAGTCCATATTCTTGCCACTCACCCGTTGGATGTTTTGCAGATCAAAATCGGTTCGGTACGCCAAGCCAAGTAATTCTTCGCGACCAATCGGAAAATCAAACTCAAAGTCGATAGTGCGCTTACTGTAATGCGCGCGATCGTTTTCAGGCACTTCAAGTTCGTGCACATTTTCATCAGGCAAACCAAGTGCTTGTGTCCACTTCCATACCTGTTGACGCCAGTGTTCAAAAGCTTCTTCCCAGTTCGATGGGTTTACAAAGTATTCAATTTCCATTTGTTCAAACTCACGTGAACGAAAGATAAAGTCACGAGGGCTAATTTCGTTTCGAAATGCCTTACCTTGTTGAGCAAGCCCAAACGGAAGGTCGGGGTAAAAGGTATCGAGAACATTTTTGTAGTTCGTGAATATACCTTGGGCTGTTTCGGGGCGAAGGTAACTAATCGAACTATCGTCAGCAATAGGCCCAACGGTTGTACTAAACATCATATTAAAAGTACGTACTTCAGAAAGCTCATTACCATTCGGGCTTTTAACGTTATTGTCTTTGATAAGCTGTGTCATCTGTTCAAGGTTTAAACCATCAATCTCAAAACCAGCATCTTTTAATAGATGGTCGGCACGAAAACGCTGCTTTGTTTCGAGGTCTTCAACGAGTGGGTCGGTAAACGTATCAACATGCCCACTCGCCTGCCATACTTTTTGATTCATTAAAATCGCTGCATCAATTCCGTACATGTCATCGCGACCATCAACGAAAATACTCCACCAGAGTTGCATAATATTTCGTTTGAGTTGTACTCCTAGCGGGCCGTAATCCCACGTACCGCTTAAGCCACCATAAATATCTGAACCAGGGTAAATGAACCCGCGGCGCTTCGCCAAACTGACGATATTTTCCATCTTTTGTTTTTCATCCATAACTAAGGGTAGTATATCAGATTCAGGAGAAGTGAGTAACCTGTTGGGAGCTTGAAACTAAGAAATACATCTGCAGCCCGAGTTCAGTTGGGCGCCGGGGCCCCATAATGAACCCGGCACGAAGCCGTATTTCGTGGATCAAGCTCCCAACAGGTTGACTCTTTCTTATTTATCTGATGTAATCAATAAGTTCTTTTCCGAATCGAATCCACAAAGGGAGTGTCATGCCCGAAGCAATCCAAGCAGTAAGGCGCGGTTCACTCGAGCGTGCCCAGCACTATATTGAGAGTGGCAATCTGCACGCTGCCATCATGCAGCTCAACAACATTCTCAATTGGGAGCCCATCACACCCGAAGTTGTGCTTGCTGCGCGCCAAACCGGCATCTTGCACTACATGATCAACCGCCCCGAGCAAGCAGTTCTGTACCTCAAAAAGGCATGTCAGCTTGCCTGCGAACTCGGTGATAAGGAACTTATCACACTGGTGTATCAACGACCGCGCATATCATTCCAGCGAAAGCGATAAGTTCGCTCATTCGACCGGAAAAGGACTCCCCGCTCATCTTCGGATTAGCGGGGTTTTCCTATTTATAAAGCTGCATGTTCACGAGCCACGCGCAAGCATTCTGGTAGTATTGTGCTGATCCCTCCAATTTGAATCAGCACTTTTAGCGGCCGGGTGCCTATTAGGCGGAGTAGCTTAATATGCTCCCCGCTTATATCACCATTATTTAAAGGGCGAAACCCCTCTTCGGCGCTATCATACCGATAATTCTGTCCTTGAATCAGTTTTGCCCCATCGATATCAAGCTCGGTATTTAATTCGCGCCCTAAAAGTGATGCATACCGTAGTAAAAACCACGTTTCCACTAGTTCAATCGGAATAGTCAACACATCAAGCCCCATAAGTACCTCAGAAAGCAAATCAAACCATTCCGGCTCATCAACCGTTTCGCTGGCTTTACCTACCAATTTAATTGCTTGATAGCCAAACTGTAATCGATCAAAATCTTCGAGTATATGACGATAAAAATGTTCAAGTCGAGCTGAGGTTAAAATCCCTAACTCACCCTTACCTTCACCTACTACCACATCGCTAATAGCAAACAGTTCAATACCGCCCGCGAGCTTACTTTTTTCACGGCGAACGCCCCTCGCCATCACACTTCGTCTCCCCTCGGGCGTGAGTAACTGAAGTATTCGATCGGCCTCACCGTAATTCGTTCGGCGCAGCACGATTGCACGTGTTCGATGTGTTTTCATCTACGTCACACTCCTGACCGCAGCGACTAAATCATCAGGATGCATAGTTGTTTTATCAACAACACGCCTTACTCCATATTCTTTTAAACGATCGATTGATAATTGTTCGGCTAAGTTGGTGCATAAAATAATCGGTACTTTGCCCGTATCGCTATACGACTGCAGTTCATTAAGTAATGCAAAAGCTGTCGTACCTGTTAATAAAACATCGAGCACAATAACTTCAGGTTGCGCACTATCAATAAGCTCAATAGCGGCCGGTGCATGAGGAGCAAGTATTACCTCAAATCCAGCTTTCGATAACACTCCCGCCTCAAGTTCAGCCAGCCAAGCATCATCCTCTACAAGCAATACTTTTGTCATAATAAACTCAGCTGGTGCGATGCCTGCAGTTCGACATAAAACGTTGCCCCATCGCGGTGGCGCACCACCCCGATTTTGCCATTCATCACTTCAGCAAACTGGCTCGCAATATATAGGCCAAGCCCGCTGCTTTCGGGCCTTGCATGAATTGCCTGTGGAGCAACTGATAATTTTTTCTGTAACTTTCGCCACATATCACTCGAAAGCGCTGGGCCGTAATCGCGCACACCCACTCGGACTACTCCAGCCTGTTTGAAAGCTTTAATTTGCAGCTTTACTGCCGAACCAGCATCGCTATAATGCAGAGCGTTATCGCTAAATCCCAGTAAAATACGGCGCAGTAAATCGCGGTTCGCCACCAGTAATAATGGGTGTTTTCGCCCCACCACTTCAACTGATCGGCCATAGGCTTCAAACAGTGGAGTAAGTTCGCTCACCACATCATGGCAGAGCTGGTCAGGGTTAATAGGTTCGAGTTGAAATAATGCCGAATCAAGCCGAGCCGACTTGGTTAAGTTCCCTGTTAAACGCAGAGCACGCTCACTGGTAAGAACGGTCTGGGTAAGTAATCGCTGACGCTCAGTAACCGTCAGCGACTCGTCTTCAAGTCGCAGGGCAAGTTGTCGCATCAACGCCAAAGGCGCCTTTAATTCGTGAGCCGCTGCTACCAGCGGTGTCACCTCGTAACTACCCTCGCCTCCACTCATGACACTAGTGTATCACTGCAGCGTTATGCAACGCAAAGACAAGCAAGATGTTTTATTTATTAAACGTAATTGTTTGAATAAGTGCGTCAAAATCGCCTTTAAATGTATCGGCATCGCTACGAAGTGTTACTGTTTTGTCACGGATTTTGAATACTACTGCAGAGCCACGTATGTCTTTAGTAAAGTTACCGGTAAATTGAGTACCATCTTCGCCGTTTACCTTGACTGCACTAGCGGTGAGGTCGTTCCTTGTCACAAGATTGTTGTAGCTCGATAGCACTTGGTCGTAATCTTTTGATTCAATAGTGAGTCGTAATGCGTACTGCTGTGAATTCGATACTGCCGGTACACTCACAGGGTTAAAGTAGGCAACGTACGAATCGCCACTGGTCGCGTCTTTATCAACATAAATACTCCAGGTCTTTGGATAATCAAAGGCTAATTGCCCGTAATCTTCAGGCCCAACAAACTGACGGTTTGGTTGCTTCTCTTTTTCAAGGAACGCCGCGGCATCCTCATCGGCCTGCTCTTTTACGGCAATCGTCACTGCCGAAGATACTTTCGTATCGACATTGTTCTTCTGATCAAAATAGTTGATCAAAGCCCACGCGAGAACCGCCAAAGCAATAACAGTAGTTGTGATAAACACAATAGTCATTATGACCCACTTTTTTGATTGCTTGCGCGGTGGAATAATATAATTACTGTTTGCTGTAGGAGGTACAACAGACTGCACCGGTTGCATTGGTGGTTGCGGCTGCGGTTGTTGTGGCCCAAAAGGATAGTCAGGGTTCATACCCGTCATTATACTTATGGTTGGGGTGACTGTAAAGGAGAGAAACGATACAAGTGGTATGCTTCAAAAGTTTTCACTGCTTGAATACCCGGCAATGGACTCCCGTAACACACCAATAAAAGCGGCTTCCCGAGCGCATCGGCCTCGACTTGCATTTTTTGTTTGAGCTTTCGCCCATCGCGGCTGACTGAAAAAATGTATACCAACGTCACATCTTTTGGTAGTGCCGCTAGCCAAAAATTAGCGAGGTGAATTCGTACTCCTTTATCGCCAAACGAGAGTAGTCGCGAAATAAATGCCAACACTGGGTTAATTTCATAGCCAACCGCTTGTGCTCCCTGCCTTCGCACTTCACGAAGCACCAATCCATCACCACTCCCGATATCAGCTACGACATCGTCAGCGTTTAACAGATATAGTTCATCGAACATACGCTTTAAGTCGCGGCGCCGGCTGGGTACGTACGGAGCTCCAAAAAAAGCACCGAAACCGATAATAATAACAATTATCCCTAATATGTAAGGTACAATCATCTACTGATCAGTATCAAACTTACGTTTTACCACTTTTATTTCATTTTTTAGTTTCGTCAGGTCAGTTTCAATTTCTTCAGCGAGCTTTTCGGATTTTTTAAACTTTTCGAGCGCTTCCTCAAGTTTAAATTCACCACTCTGAAACCAGGCGACTAATTCTGACAAATCGCTCAACTTATCTTGAATGCTTTTATTTTGCTCTGACATCTTGGACCTCCGCTGTTAATATTTTCTCATACGTTTCAATTGAAATCTTTTCACCCACTTTTTGCTCACCGCGCAGTAAAGCATAGCCCCGCTTTAATACATTATCTGGGTTCAACTGTGCCGTTGCGACACGCAGCACACCCAGACGCTCAAAGGTGTCATCTAGGCGTTGCTCGATGCGCCTAAACGCGGCCTCAAGTTGTTCACGAGTACGAGCAGCATATTCATCAATTGCTCGCACCACCTGGTTTCCAAGTGATGAAGCTTTTACTTTCGCCGAACGAATAATTTCGTTCTTATCGGGAACTAAAATTTCAGCCGCATTCGTAGGAGTTGCCGCCCGAACATCAGCCACCATATCCGCTAAAGTATGATCAACCTCATGGCCTACCCCTACAAGTGTCGGTATACGGCTCTCGGCAATTGTTCGAGCCAGTGGCTCATCATTAAACGCCATTAAGTCTTCGGCGCTTCCGCCACCGCGAATAATAATCAGTACTTCCGGAAGCTCTTCAAGGCTATTAAAATACCGAATCGCTCGTATCATTTGGTCGGCAGCGGGCTCACCTTGTACTTGCGTATGAGCTACCTCAACCTTCAAACCACCCCATCGCTCGTTAATAATTTTACAAAAATCGGCATAGGCGGCAGATTCAGTGCTCGTCACCACCCCAACGTGCTGCGGAACTCGTGGTAACGGGCGTTTACGCTCAGCTGCAAATAACCCTTCCTTTTCAAGCTTTTCCTTCAGTAGTTCGAAACCTTTTTTAATCGTCCCCTCACCCATGAGCTTTACCGCTCGTACAGTCAGGCTGAACTTACCCCATTTGCCGTTAAGCCGAGGGTTCGCAACCACCATAATCTTCATCCCATTCGTAAGCGGCATACGCAAATTTGCCAAAGGCAAGAAACAATCAACAATTGCTTCGTCATCTTTGAGCTTAAAACTCACCCACTTACCTTGGCTCACGCGGTATTCAGCCACCTCACCCACTAATGTAACACTTGGATAAGCATATTCAAGTGTTTGGTTAATCAGCGCGACAAAGTCGCCGACACTAAGCGGAACGTTTTCCATATTTCAACACCGTTAGTTGATAGAATACGTAGCCAAATAAAATCGTACCAGTCAGTAGCGTTACTCGGGCAAGCAATGTACCCGCAATCGCCACATCAGGCGTAACACCACTTGCTGCCAAGAAAGTCACCATAATCGCCTCGTACACCCCGGCGCCACCAGGTGTTACAGAAACCGCACTGACAATTGATGCAACGCCGAAGGCAATAAACAACAGCGCTGGGTCGAGTGGGAAGCCCAGTGACCAAAAGGCAATCCAAATAAGCGCCACATCGAGCATATTAGCAAATAACGCCCATAGAAACGGCCGAATAAGAATGCGGCGATCACGGCGAATCGCCATAAAGTCATCATGTAATCCATCAAAAAAGTTAAGAAGGATTTCACTTTTGACCACATCAACCTTTTTACCACGTGTTACCCACGTAACAAATTTGTTTGATGTTCGGGTAATCCAATTTGAAAATTTCACCAATCGTGGCTTGCTGCGTATTAACCATATGCCCATTAGTGTTGCGCCAATTGCACACACCGTTAACACCGAACCTAAAATCACCATTAAGCGATCAATTTGGTGGTTGAAGGTCAAAATGATCATCGCCACTACGAGTAGAACTACGAAACTAATGAACGTCAGGGCAAAACGAACAATTTGCGACATAGTTGAACGTGAAACCGAAACACCATGCCGACTTAATACCCACGCTAAGTACGAAAATCCTGCCGCTCCCCCACTTGGTAAAATGTGATTAACGAAATTCAATTCAAGCGCCAAACGGGTCATTGACCAGTGCGACATATCTTTTAAATTGCCCTTAGCCCGTAGGTATGAAAAGATCATTCCCCCGGTTGCATAGTAACTAGCAAATTGCACTGGGATAATTAGCAAAAGAATCCATATATTTACCCGACCCAGTAAGTCCCAAGCGCTGCGGATTTCTGGCCATGCAAATATCACCACAATACCCAATAGCACAAGCGTTACAACGGTCAGCCAACCTCTAAATCCCAACTTCATACTTTTATTATAAGCTACAGTGCGCAGTTTTACCCTATAGATCTCTTCAATGATATAATAATCCTATGCATATAGCCCTTTTAGGTCGCCAGCCGGCCCTTTCGATTGCCGAGCTCGAACGTACCTACCCCCGCGTCAGTTGGTTTTCAGCCGACACCGCTCTTGTCGACACTGATACTATTGATATCCAAAAACTTGGTGGCACCCAAAAAGCCGGTAAGGTTTTTATGGAACTCCCCCTTGGCGATTGGCGCCGCACCAGCGATGCAATCGTAAAGCAGTACTCTCGTAAATGGGCAAAGCACGAAGGTAAGATTACCCTTGGCTTAAGCGCCTATGGCCTGAATATTTCGCCCCGCGAGCTACAAAAAGTTGGGTTGCTATTGAAAAGTGCTCTAAAAAAGAACGGCGTCAGCTTACGACTTATTCCAAACCAAGAAATCGCGCTCAGCTCGGCTACTTCGCACCATAACAAGCTTGGCTTAGCCGCGAATAAAGTTGAGTTACTCATTGTTAAAGGTGGTTCAACTATTATCGTAGCCGAAAGTACCGGTGCGCAAAATATTACTGCCCTCGCCGCCCGCGACCAAGGCCGTCCGAAGCGTGATGCCTTTGTTGGTATGTTGCCGCCAAAATTAGCGCAAATTATGATCAACCTCGCAGGACCTATTACCAAAAGCCCTGATTCCGACCTGGTTAACCCCCGCATCCTCGACCCATTCTGCGGAACCGGCGTACTCTTACAAGAAGCAAGTTTAATGAACTACGCCGTGTACGGTACCGACCTTGCCGAAAAAATGATCCGTTTTAGCCGCGACAACTTGAATTGGCTTGAAGACACCTACCGTTTTACCGCCGAGTGGTATTTACACGAAGGTGATGCAACTGAAACAAAGTGGCAGCAGCCAGTCGATGCAGTCGTCAGCGAAACCTACCTGGGCCAACCATTTAGCGCCCCGCCGTCTTCAGCAAAACTAATTGAAGTACGAGGAAACTGTAACCACATTATTAGCCAGTTCTTAACAAATCTTTCCAGCCAGCTTAGTAGCGGCACACCCGTTGTACTCGCCGTCCCCGCCTGGAAAAGCAAAGAAGGCGATTTCACTCACCTTCCATTCATTGATAAAATAACCGATTTTGGTTTTGACCGTGTGCAATTTACCAGCATTAAGCCCGAGCAGTTGCTATATTACCGCCCCGACCAAGTTGTGGCGCGTGAAATCCTTGTCCTTACAAAGAAATAATACCGATAGCCGATATAATAGCCAGGAGTGACAATAGTATCACCGTCCATACGGCCACCATTACATCTCGAAATAATAATTTTTGCTTTTGCTTTGCCATGAGTACCCCCGATTTAGAACCTGAACGATGGGGTCAGTATTATTAACTCGTAATTACGACCATACCTTTTGCCGAATTGTAGTGAGCCTTCGATTCCTCTAGTGCTCAGACCGATTGTAGCATACCGATAGTTAAATAATCTTTAACTATTTGGCAATTCTTTTGAATCTAAGACCACTAAGGACGTTCAAGGTGTTGACTAATCCCCTCTTTTAGAGTAAAATTGAACAGATTGAATGAGTCACGCAATAGTTGATTCATAAGGAGATAATAACTGTATGTCACACGTAAAAGCAGGTGGTTCAAGTAAAAATAACCGCAACAATGCCGGCGCTCGCCTTGGTGTTAAACGCTTTGGTGGCCAAAAAGTCCGCACTGGTGAAATTTTGGTACGCCAAACTGGTAGCTCAAAAATCGCTGGCGATGGCGCATTTATTAGCCGCAACTTCACTATCCACGCCGCGGTTGATGGTATCGTAACTTTTGATAAAGTTAAAAAAGGTCGCTTTACTGGCCGTACCGAAAACCGTACACGCGTCAGCGTTGTCCCTACTGTTTAACCTTATTAAACAAAAAATAACCCCTCTTCTCGAGGGGTTATTTTTTAGGCTTCGCTGCTTCTGTTATACAGTTGCACGTACCTTGTTTTCAATTCTTTTGCAGCGGGGCTCATTGCACGTTCGGCATCAGCTTTAATACCTTGCCAGTAGCGCGAATTATCACCTTCACCATTTTGCTGCGCACGCTTCACTGCGTTTACCGCATCAGCGTATGAACGAAGCTCAAGTAAATCATCCTCGCCTAATCCTTGTTTGAGTTCAGTTAACAGTTCGTCTGGTGATTTTGGCTCTACCGCCACTTCAGCCATCGTAGCTTCAACCTTCTTTAATGCAGCTGGAATTTCAGTAATAAGGGTTTGATTCAGCGCCTGGTGACCAAGTTCACTCGAAGCAACAGCTAGTTTTGCTTCTTGCTCAACTTTATGCGCTTCCCACTCAGCCTTAGGGCGAAGTGGTTTACCGGCAAGCTCTTCAGCAAAAGCTTCTTGAGTTTGTTCAGTAAGTGCGAAACCACTATTTACTACTTTAGTGTCGAGCTTACCAGGTTGGCCCTCTATAGGTGCATACGCAATAGATTCACCCTCGATCGTAGCAATGCGCATGGGGGTAATATTACCATTACTTCGCTTCACAAGGGCTGTCTTATCTGATTCGCCGGTATATATTTTTGGGGTTTCGCTCATATGTTTTACTCAGTTTTTTTTGTTTTACTCTTTGTATAATTAAATCATAGCATAAGCTTGATAAAAAAGCAACCCCATGAAGGGGCTACTATTTCGTGAAGGCAGTTTAGCTTTGTGGATTTTGCTCGAGTAAACCAAGGTGGTGTCGTACTCGCTCGATCACATCACCAATCACCACTTGCGATTTAACGAGGTAATCATCTACACCTAACGATTCAGCGCGTTCTTTGTCTTTTGGCTGGCTGAGCGCAGTCAGCATAATAACGTGGATATTGGCAGTTTCAGGGGTGTTGCGCAAGATATCAAGCACATCAAAACCACTAATCTTTGGCATCATCGCATCAAGCAGTATGAGGTCTGGTTTAAATTCAAGCGCAGAGCTAAGCGCTAGTTCACCATTTTCTACCCAAAGTGGTTCAAAACCTTCAATTTCAAGGCGTGATTTATATACATTCGCCAATGCTTCATCATCTTCAACAAGAAGGATTTTCTTTTTTACATCGTCCATATACGCTGTATTGTACTACGCTCTTGCGGTAAGCACAAGCATTGGGCTGCTAGACGCTAGGTACTAGAAACTTGCTTTAGCTGCTTCAAGTTGCGGGTCACGACCGGCATCGAAATCCTCAGCAGTACGAGTAACCTCTTTATCAGGCTTAATACCCGTTTCAGAGATGTTCACGCCACTTGGGGTG
>CAZFYB010000014.1:0-12868 GCA_964523145.1 uncultured Candidatus Saccharibacteria bacterium
GTTGGTGTGGAGTGTTGCAAACACAAGGTGCCCGGTTTCGGCAATTACGATTGCTGAAACCGGGCACCTTGTGTTTGCAACACTCCACACCAACAGTGCAGCACAATCAATTGACCGTATGATCGATGTGTTCCCGCCACACCAGCAACCACAGGTGCGGGCTCAGCTTTCAAACATCTTGATGGCTATTTGTTCGCAGCGTCTCATTCCATCAATCGGTGGCGGTCGTGTAGCAGCAGCTGAAGTACTTATTGCCAACCCGGCGGTTCGTAACATTATCCGTGAAGGTAAATCACACCAACTTGATGCGATTATCCAAACTGGTGCCGACCAAGGTATGCAAACCATGGACCGTACCCTCGTCAGCCTTGTACAAGCTGGTACGATCACGTATGATAACGCCCGCGAATACGCCGTTGACCTTGTCGAATTTGAACGATTAATGAGGGGCTAGGGAAAGTGAAGAAATTTGCTTATGAAGCACGTGACCAAGCAACGAATAAGATTGTAAAATCAAGTATTCAAGCCGACTCCGAAACTGCCGCTGCGCGGTTGCTTATTAAGCAGGGTTTCGTACCTCTTAACGTTAAAGAGCAAATCGGCGATGGGGGATTCTTATCGCGCTTAACCGGCCGTATTACCACTAAAGACAAAGTGGTATTTACGCGTCAGCTTGCCACTCTTATTGGTGCTGGTCTGCCATTGAGCCAAAGCCTCCACACGGTAATGGAGCAAACGAATAACAAAAACCTGCAGTCAATTGTGCAAGAAATTTCGGCATCTGTCGAAGGTGGTAAAACGCTTTCTGATTCATTTGCGAAGCACCCAAGGGTGTTTAATGAAGTGTTTATCTCACTTATTTCAGCCGGTGAGCTTTCAGGTACGCTCGATGAATCGCTGCAACGCGTGGCTAATCAACAAGAAAAAGATGCCGCTACGGCGAGCAAAATTAAAGGCGCGCTTATGTACCCACTTATCGTGTTAGTGGTGATTTTCGGCGTAATGGCTTTTATGTTGTTCACGGTGGTGCCGCAAGTTGAAAAATTATATCTTGATATGGGGAAAGAACTACCTCTCCTGACATTAGTGATGGTAACGGTGGCGAACTTCTTAGCGACATTTTGGTGGCTGGTGATTATTGTTGCTGGTATCGGCATCTACTTCTTTATTCAGTATCTTCAAACTGAAAATGGTATTAAGTTTAAAGACACATTCAAGCTGAAAGTGCCACTATTCGGAAAGATGTTTGGAAAGCTATATATGGCACGATTCGCGCGAACCGGCCAGACACTCCTGAGTACTGGGGTGAGTATGCTTGATATGCTCCATGTGACGAGTCGAGCTATTAACAATACCCTTATTGAGGCGGCGATTTTGCGCGCTGCTGATAAGGTACAGGGCGGTAAGGCGCTTTCAATCGCCCTTGAGCCAGAACCAGTTATGTCTTCACTTGTCCCGCAAATGATTAAAATTGGTGAACAATCAGGTAGGATTGATGAAATGCTCGGTAAAGTTGCGCAGGTGTACGAGGATGAACTCGATGAAGAGATCCGGACTATTTCAACTGCAATTGAACCGATACTTATGGTAGTGCTTGCAGTCGTTGCTGGTGGTATGGTGGGGGCAATCTTGCTGCCTATCTACGGCCTGGTGAACGGAATAAATGTATAGACAAGCGGCCCCGAGTAGTTTAGTATAAACGTAAGCGATATAACGTTCATTTGAAAGGTGGGATTACTCCTATGAACCGGACACTAAATAATAAAGGATTTACAATCATCGAGGTGGTTCTTGTACTAGCAATTGCTGGTCTTATCTTCTTGATGGTGTTTATTGCACTGCCTGCTTTGCAAAGTAGCCAACGAGACACTGCTCGTAAGAGTGATGTCAGTACCGTTGCCGCAGCGGTTAATAGCTACGTAAGTGGCAACCGTGGGACTTTCCCAACATCTGCACAGCTAGAAACTCAGCTTGGCGCTGAAGGCGATGGTGCGAGCAAGACGTATAGCTCAATCTCGACAAACTTCACCTCTACGCAAGTAGTAGCGAATGCAAGCCCTGGGACATTCACGATTCCAGAAGAAACTATTCGTGTGTACAAGGGTTTGAAATGTAGCTCAAACGGCCCTAACGGAAGTGTTACCTTAGTAGACGGTACAACTCGTCAGTATGCTACGGTTGCGCAACTTGAAGGCGGCAACAACGCCGGTTACTGCCTCGATACCTAAACAGTTTCGGACAAAAAATAAGAGAGGGCACCGCGCCCTCTCTTTTCTTGTATATTTCATGCTATCATAGTGGTTATGAATGAAGTGATTGTATATATAGCACTCTTGCTCGTGGGTGTGTGCTTTGGGAGTTTTGCCGGCGCAACGGTATGGCGGCTTCGAGCCCGCCAGTTACAGGCAGATAAAGATAGTGGTGAAGAATACAATCATAAAGAATATAACCGCTTAAAGAAACTATTAACAAAGAATACACTCAAAGACCGTTCGCGGTGTTTGCATTGTTCGTATGAACTAAAATGGTACGATTTGATTCCTGTTTTGAGTTGGCTTTGGCTAAAAGGGAAGTGCCGAAACTGTAAAAAGCCAATCGGTAAGTTTGAACTACTTATTGAACTTGGTGTAGCGGCTTTCTTTGTACTATCGTACGCGTTTTGGCCAGGCGGGGTAGACTCGGGGCTTGATGTCGCACACTTCGTGCTGTGGCTTGCGGCTGGAGTGGTTATGGCTATGCTCTTTGCCTATGATGCGAAGTGGTTCTTGCTGCCAGATAGGCTTAATGCAGCCCTCGCTATTATTGGCGTGGCGATTGTTGGTGTGTCGGCGGCTCAGACTGAAGATATTGGCGGGACACTGCTTACGGCAGTGGGCGCGGTTATCGTACTCAGTGGGCTTTATGGAGCGTTGTACGCTATTTCTAAGGGCCGCTGGGTAGGATTTGGTGATGTGAAGCTTGGGTTTGGCCTGGCGCTTATACTTGTTGACTGGCAGCTTGCTATCGTGGCGCTTTTCCTAGCAAATTTGATAGGTTGCTTGATCGTTATTCCATTAATGGCAATGAAAAAACTGCAGCGTAATTCGCACGTGCCGTTTGGCCCACTGCTTATAGCCGGTGCCGTGCTTGCCTGGTTTATTGGATGGCCAATCTTAGAGTGGTACATCGGTATCATTGGCGTCTAAATACAGTAGTGCTTATGCTATAATGATGCCCAGATGGGCACTCGAGTATCACCTGGTTTTACGATTATCGAAACAATGCTGTTCCTTGCGGTAACGGGGGTACTTATTGTTGCTATGTTGGTTGGGGTTGGGACGAGCCTCAATATCCAACGCTACCGCGATGCTGTGGAAACTTTTAAGAACAGTTTGCAACAAGAGTATGCAAGTTTGAGTAATGTGCAAAATTCTCGTGAAAGCAGCTGGGATTGTGATGCAACCGCCACGCCGGTAACGGGTGGTAGTGAACGCCGAGGGCAGAGTGAATGCGTGATGGTAGGAAAGTACGTTCGTATTGAAGGAAGCTCTATTCGCTCGTATCAAGTGCTCGCCCGTGAAAACGCTAGTGGGGGTGTAGCTGAAGAGAACGATAACGATATTGCCTCGATGCGCGCCGGCTATACGTTTAACGTTTCAACAATTGAAGTGAGTGAACGAACCATGGAGTGGGGCACGCAAATCGCTTGGCCATCTGCCGGGCCAGAGGCTCAGTCACCGACAACACCTCGAAAAATTGGCATCTTGTTTATTCGTTCACCCGATAGTGGACAGGTGTATACCTTTACCAGTGATGCCGTGCCGGATATGCAAAATATCGTGGCCGGTGACCCGACTATGACGAATACTCTTAATGACATGCTGGTAGCGGGAAATAACATACCAGGTCAACAGCAGCGAACAATTTGCGTAGAGTCAGATGGATTAGTAGTGACGGGTGATACTTCAATTTCGATCGAGCAATTTGCTGCTACGGCTAGCGCTATTGAGGTGCAAACAAATGAATATATTGAAACAATGGGGGGAGCAACCCGATGTTAACTCGCCGCCAATCGGGAGATACATTAATTGAAGTGCTGTTTGCGGTAACGGTATTTAGCTTTGTCGTGGTCACGGCACTTTCGCTCATGAACCAAGGGATTGCAACCGCTCAGCGATCGCTTGAAACTACCTTAGTTCGCCAACAGGTAGATAATCAAGCCGAGACCTTACGCTTCTTGCATGAAGCCTACATGGCAAACTACCAACCAGGCGTAACCTATAACCTTACCGACAGTGGCCCAGGATCGCAGAGCCCGGCCGAAGAGTACCATAAAATTATTACTCGGGTTCGCGAAGCCGGTGTGTCGTCAGTATCAACCTTTGGCGAAACCGCCACCTGTCAAACGCCACCTGAATCGAGCTTTATCGTTAATCCGGTGACTGCGCGGCTTGCTACCGGCACCTACACCCCTTCAGAAACCTATGCAATGCTCGCATACGATAGTAGTGGGTTGCTGACAGCGAGTCGTGGCATTTGGATTGAGGCGGTTCGCTCAACAGACAGTACGCTCCCTGGCCAGCAGAACTTGGGAAGTATTGACTTTCACATTCGCGCTTGTTGGGATGCACCAGGTTTGCAACAATCTAAGAATATCGGAACGATTGTGAGGCTTTATGAACCACGTGCTTAAACAACGCCCTTCTCAAGCTGGGTTTACCCTTATCGAACTCATGCTCGCCATGACGTTTATCGCTGTGCTTTTGCTGGGGATAGCGATGACCATTATTCAAATCGGTTCAATATACAACAAAGGTCTTACGTATAAAGAGGTGAATGTCATTGGCCGTGATGTCAGTGATGACCTTCGACGCAATATTATGGCCGCCGGTTCTTTGGCGATAGCAACTGATTATATGGAAAACCCTGCATATGGTGGCCGCCTATGCCTTGGGTCGTATTCGTATGTATGGAACTACGAAAAAGCACGAGCGAGCCAAACCCAGCCGGCAAACACCCAACTCGTTACCTATACCGATAATGCGGCTGTACCAGTTAGGCTCGTAAAAGTATCCGACCCGGGCAAGGCCTACTGCGAAAAAGACATGAATGGCGTATTGCGGCAACGAAATATTCTGGCTGGTGCGCAGGCACAAGAGCTGGTGAAGGCGGGTGACCGTGATTTGGGCTTACATAGCTTAACGATTCGTACCGATTCGGCTGCGGTTGATATGATCAATAACCAACAGCTTTACACGTTGTCATTTGTGATCGGTACCGGAAAAATTACCGCAATGGATACAACCCAAACAGGGTGTTTGCCCCCGGGCCAACCCGGTGCTGATTCATTATATTGTACGGTTCAACCGTTTAGCCTTGTCATAAGGGCAGGGAATGGGGTTAACTAGTAACAATGAAAAACACAAGCAGTAACTTACAATCTGGAGCTGTATCGCTATTTGCGGTTATCTTTTCGATGCTTTTAATTACTGTAGTAACGGTGAGCTTTATTCGGTTAATGGTAAACGATGAACAGCAGGCGAGCGATAATGACCTCTCGCAAAGTGCCTACGACTCGGCTCAAGCTGGGGTAGAAGACGCTAAGCGCGCATTATTACGCTACCAAGCACTCTGTAAGGCCGATCCGAATACAGCTGAATGTGTTGATATTGCCAGCGATTTAAATAGCGATGTATGTAACGGAGCAATTGTTGATGGCTTTATAGGTGAAGACTCTGGCGGTTCAGGTGCGGGACCTGGCGAAATTCAGGTGCAGCAGTCGCAAAACGGGAGTGATGCAGTACTTAACCAGGCGTATACGTGTGTAACAATGAAACTCTCAACGGGTGATTACATAGGCAGCCTAGGTTCGGGTGAATCTAAACTGGTGCCACTTGCGGGAACGAGTTCGTTTGATCATGTAACAGTCCGCTGGTTTAGCCGTGAGGATTTAGGAACCGGTGGTAATAATAGCCTCAATATTATTGATACAGGCCCTCTAAGTTCACAGCCGCTGTATGCCAAGGGCTCGTGGCCAAGCAACCGCCCACCACTGATGCGCTCACAGCTTATGCAATTTAGTGGCGCGAATGGATTTACCTTAGAGAGCTTTGATGCAACCAGCGGCTCTGATAGCAACGCTAATACGGTATTCTTATACCCAAGTAGTGGTTCAGCTGCTCCAGAGATTTCATTCACTGCTCGTGACCAACGCAAAACATCACCAACTGGTGATCCTTCAGCTGCCGACCGTACCGATACACCAATGCCAGTGACTTGCCGCACGGCATTAACTTCAGGTGGGTACTCGTGTAGCGCGACACTTGCCTTACCGCAACCTATTGGTGGTACTGCCGCCGATCGAACTGCTTTTATGCGTTTAACAGCTTTGTATAACACTACTCATTACCAAGTGGTCTTGCATAACGGTACCGATGCAACTGCTGGCCTGGTGAATTTCAATGGAGTGCAGCCAGAAATTGATTCGACAGGCCGAGCAAATGATTTGTTCAGACGAGTCGTGAGCCGGGTTGAACTATTCGATACAAACTTCCCATTCCCAGAGGCGGCCGTAGATCTTACGGGTAACTTCTGTAAAGACTTTGGCGTTACTGACTCGCAGTATATTGCCGGTACGTGTACGCCTTAATCGCTTTTTGATTCACTGTGGAATTGTTCGTAGACATCCTTTAAATGGGCATCGGTAACGTGGGTATAAATTTGAGTCGTGCTGATACTACTGTGGCCGAGCATACTTTGCACGCTGCGAATATCTGCGCCATTCATCAATAGGTCGGTCGCAAAGCTGTGACGCATAGTATGAGGACTGACGTGCTTCGTAATACCTGCTAGCCGGGCATATTTATTAACCATCCGTTGGATACTACGAGCCGAAAGGCGGCGGAAGTCGCCACTCATATCTGCTTCAACGTTACGGCTGTAGCTAATAAACAGGGGAGCGAGCGTATCTTGACGGGTGTCGATATAGCGATCGACCCAATCAGCGGCTGATTGACTAATAAACACAGGGCGGTCTTTTTGCCCCTTACCGCGCACCATAAACTCGCGGCGCTTGGTGTTGATATGGTCACGATTTAAATTAACAACCTCTGAAACACGCAGCCCACTCGAAAAAAGGAGCTCGATAATAGCTCGGTCGCGGAGGCCAGTTTCGGTGGTGATGTCGATATTGTCGATCATGCGGATCACTTCATCGTAGTGTAAAAAGGTAACCTGTTTACGCGAAACTTTAGGGAGTTCAATTTTGTCAGCGCTCAGCGTAGGGATATCACGCTTGGAAAGATATTTTAAATAGCCACGGAGTGCAATGAGGTGGTATGACTGCGTTAAGGTCGCTAACGTAGCCCCGTGATCATCTTTAAGACGGTTAAGCCATAGACGGTACTTACGAACGGTCTCGCTGGTGATTTCGGCCACGGGGATATCACCAGTAAACTCTACGAAGCGATTTAAGTAGAAGTCATAATTTTCGGCTGTCGTTGCCATGCGACCACCCTCAACCTCAAGGTGTTCGACGTAATCAAGAATGTAGTCAGAAACGAACTTGCTCATACTTTTAGCATAGCGTAAAAGTGCCGTAACCGATACAATAGACTACATGCAGTGGCTTGAGGCGATTATCCTGGGGTTGATCCAGGGGCTAACCGAGTTTATCCCGATCAGTAGTTCGGGTCACCTTGTTATCGCGCAATATTTCTTACAAAGCGGTTCAGGCCATTTATTCCTTGAGTTTATTAATATCGGTACTATGCTGGCGCTGTTTGTGTTTTTCCGAAAGCGCATTTGGGGAATCATCCAGGATGTTTTTGTTCATAAAAAGTACAAACTTGCGTTAAATATTATTATTACCGTGCTGCCGGCTGGGTTGCTAGGGTTCTTTTTGTCGGACTTTATTGGCTCAAACGCCTTCTTTACCAGCGCGGTAGTGGTGGTATTCACACTATCAATTGTAGGTATCATTATGGTGTTGGTCGAAAAACTTCCGAAAGCCTCACCGGTGCAAGATGGTGAAGCCCTTACTAAGCCACGAGCTTTGGTGATTGGTTTGGCGCAGGCGGTTGCTTTAATTCCGGGCGTATCACGTTCAGGTGCGACAATTTTGGCCGGTCGGTTTATGGGCTTAAAACCAGCCGAAGCGGCCGAGTACAGCTTTTTGGCATCATTGCCGATTATGATGGGGGTCACGTTGAAGGTGCTCGTAGCTGATAACGATTATTTAGTAGCGAATGCCGGTACGCTTTTTGTTTCGAACTTAGCGGCATTTGTAGCCGGCTTACTAGCGGTAGGATTTTTGATGAATTACCTCGCAAAACACTCGCTGGCTGTATTTGGTTGGTACCGTATTGGCCTGGCGATTATTTTAGCAACCATACTTTTGTTACAATAGGTGAAACACAGCAATGAGCAATAAGGAGACTGTCATGTCAGAGCATATTCAACGAACACTTATTTTATTTAAACCAGATGCCGTACAACGAGGAGTAGTAGGCGAGATTTTAACCCGTTTCGAGCGAGTTGGGCTTAAAATTATTGGCACCAAAATGATCGCGCCAGACCGCGAACACTACTACAAGCACTACGAGGAAATCGGACAGGTGATTACGCGCCGCGGTGAAGCAACCTTTAATAATGTACTCGACCTTATGAACCAGGGCCCGGTGATCGCTATGGTACTGGAGGGTATTGAAGCAGTAGAGTTGGTACGAAAACTTGTTGGTTCAACTGAGCCGAAATCATCAGCCCCTGGGACGATCCGTGGTGACTTCTCGCACATGAGTTACGGGTATGGTGATGCGACAAACCAAGGTATTCCAAACCTTATTCATGCATCTGGTGATGCTGATGACGCAGCTAAAGAGATTCCTCACTGGTTTAGCGATGAAGAGTTGTATGATTATAGTGTGTTGAACGAGAAGTTTACTCGATAAGCGAAAAAGGGTGGCAAAAGCATGAAAAGGGCGAGATCGGGATTTACTATAGTCGAGCTACTTATTGTCGTAGTAGTTATTGCCATTCTTGCTGCTATTACCATCGTTGCCTATAACGGAGTTTCAAACCGAGCCAAGGAAAGTTCGGTACGAGCTGATACTTCAAATGCCGTCAAATCCTTAGAGGTATTTAAGGTGACAAATAGCAGATATCCGACTTCAACTACTGAGGCGAAATTAGCGACAAGTGGAGGCAATACCCTTGATTACGTTTCGTACAATGCCGGTGGCGGCTTTTGTGTCGCTTATACTAATGGCTCAACGGCGTTATATGCGACAAATGTTATGCAGCCGAAAACAGGGGTGTGTACTGCTATTACTAATTTAGCAACTAACCCAAGTTTAGAAGCCGGTTCTACTAACTGGTCAGTCCGCTGGTTTGGTTCAGCGGGGAATGGGACAAACACCGTAGGTGCTGCAGGTGCATTGTGTGGCGATATTGGTTGGCGTAAAACATGGACCGTTTCGGGTGGGTATCAAGATATTGGCTTCCAGTATGCTGCGTCTAATATCACCCCTGGCGTGGAATATGCTTTTGCTATGTCTGTTCGTGCATCATTTCCCACTACGCATCGTGCTTGGATCGAGTGGCGAAATAGTGGGAATACGGCGATTTCCACGAGTAACGGCGCTGCTAATTATGAAGTCCCTACTGCTGGTGAGATACGCGAGATAACCTTTAATGCCACCGCACCGGCAGGCGCGGCTATGGGTGTTATTATTTGGGGTCCCTATCCAACTCTTTCTGGCCAACCGGGGATGGGGACTGCTATTCCTGTAGGAGCAACGCTTGATGGGGATTGTGTACTAGTTGCTGAGTCAAGCCGTCCGGCATCATTCGCCGATGGATCGTCAGTAAACTGGGGTTGGAATGGTGCGCCAAATACCTCAACATCTAGTGGACCTGCGTATTAACCTGTATATCTGTTAAAATAGAATTCATGCCTCGGTAGCTCAACTGGAAGAGCAGATCCGTCCTAAGGATAAGGTTGTAGGTTCGACTCCTGCCCGGGGTACCAGACTTGATCTCTAAGCAAAAGCGTTTATACTCATATCTATAATGTGGGCTAAAAATAAACAATCCGGATTCACAATCGTTGAACTACTTATTGTTGTAGTAGTTATTGCCATTCTTGCTGCTATTACCATAGTTTCCTATAACGGTATCCAAAGTCGGGCTAAGGCGGCTCAATATGCCTCTGATGCATCTACAATCGCCAAGAAGGCTGAGGTGTTTTATGCAGACCCGGCAACTGGCAATGCTTATCCAACGACTGGCGGTAGTTTTCCAACAGATCCAGCTTCAGTCAGTGCTTTACCGGCTGGAATCGCTGTAATATTCACGAACACCGCTGCGGTTAATGCAATGAGCAATAATGTCATCACGAGTACAAGCGCTCCTGGTAGCTTGCCTTCAAACCCGCTTCATATAAACTCAAACACTAACTTGAAAACCTATACGGTACGAGCTTGTGCGGGAACGGGGCTACAGATTTTTTACCCAGACCCGACCGGAACAACCGCCAAGAATATTATTGTCGGAAGTGGATGCTAGCTCGGCTTTAAAACGAATTTGCTATACTAACAACAAGGAAATCATATGGCAAAAAAGAAAGACAACTCACCTCAGTTAGATTTTGAAGGGCAGCGCCCAGGTGAAGAAGTGCTGTTTATCTTCCGCCGGCATATTATTGCCATGCGAAAAGGTTTTTATTTATTGCTCGGTCCGCTCGTTATTACGGCGATTCCAGTGCTAATTTGGCAAGATAATATTGAACTACTGTGGTTGCCGCTCGGTGGCTTCACTCTAGGGCTTATTTTATTCTTTTACCACTACATGATGTGGTATTTTACCATTTACCTTGTGACGAATCAGCGGATCCGGCAAATCACTCAGCGGGGCTTCTTTGGTAAGGATGTTGTCGAGCTGCGGCTGTCAAAGATCCAGAACATAAGCTATAATATACCAGGGTTTAGTGGTGAAGTTTTTGGCTTTGGCACGATCGTGATTCAGACGTTTGTAGGTGACCTGGTTATCCATAACGTTGAGCACCCTGAAAAAACGTATAATAAATTACAAGACGCCGTGAGTACGGCAATTGAGACCAAGGGAGATAATGAAGAAGCTAGTATCTAAATTGCGCCGTAAAAAACAGGCGGACGAACCGGCTGGGCGCATCACCACCGATACTTTAGCTGCACACCGCGAACAAGTGTTGGCGGGTGGTCGCAAATTTAAGTATCCTGTGCAATATGCACGGCACCGCTTGGTCATTAATACCATTATTATTAGTATTGCTGCCGTTGCCTTACTGGTGACGTTATTTTGGTGGCTCTTATATCAGGCGCAAAACACCAGTGACTTTATGTACCGGGTAACAAAGGTGGTGCCTGTGCCGGTGGCTATCGTTGATGGCCAGCAAGTTCGCTACAGCGATTACCTCATGAAGTACCGTAGCGCCATTCATTACCTTGAAGAAAAAGAACAGATTGATATCACCACCGAAGATGGTAGTCGCCAGGCTGACTTTGTTAAAAATCAAGCTATGAGCGATGCTTTGGCTGATGCGTACGCCGTTAAGATTGCTGATGAACGTGATATTTCGGTTACTGATGCAGAGCTTGAAACTTTCCTTAAGTTACAGCGTCAATCAGCCGATGGTGAAGTGAAAGAATCAACCTATAACGCAGTAATTTTGGATTACTACGGCTGGTCACCTGAAGAATATCGTCACGCCATGAAGAGTAAATTACTTCGCCAAAAAGTAGCTTATGCAGTTGATGAACGGGCTGAAAAAATATCTAGCTCTATTGAACGGCAGATTGCTGGTGGCGCAACTGACTTGAATGCTGTTACTGAAGCCGAAAATGTGACTGCCGGTGGCAGCGTAACCTATTGGCCAGCTGCTTGGGTACCAAAGGAAAATCAAGATGGTGGCCTAGCGATTGCTGCGGCTGGGCTCGAAAAGGGTCAGATCTCAGAACCTATCAAAACAACCTCTGGTGATGGCTTCTATTTCGTGAAGTTAGTTGATAGTAACGAAACCCAGGTTCAGTACGAGTATATTCATATTTCATTAAATACATTTAGTGAACAACTTGCCGCTATTGAAGCTGAAGGCAATGTATCGAAGTTCATTACCATTCCAGAAATTAATACATAATAAAGGAGGGCGACCATGTTTAGTGTGCCAGCATTACCATATGCTTACGATGCACTGGGTGAATCAATTAGTGCAGAAATTATGGAATTACACCATGACAAGCACCACCAAGCCTATGTTGATAAGTTAAATGCCGCGATTGAGAAGTACCCTGAACTGCAAGGTGCTTCTGTAGAAGATTTATTGCGGCGAATCGACACGCTCCCCGAAGATATTCGTACCGCTGTGCGAAACAATGGGGGAGGTCATTATAACCACTGTTTATTTTGGGTATGGATGTCACCCCAAGGTGGCGGCAGGCCAACCGGCGAGCTTGAAGCAGCGATTGTTGCTAAATACGGCAGTTTTGAAGCCTTTGTTGAAGAGTTTTCAGAGAAAGCCTTAGCTGTTTTTGGAAGCGGTTGGACCTGGTTGCAACCAGACATGGAAATTATTACCACCGCGAATCAAGACTCACCGCTATTACAAGGTAAAGCCGAACCAATTTTAGGGCTCGATGTGTGGGAGCATGCCTACTACCTTGATTACAAAAATCACCGTGACGATTACGTGAAAGCATGGTGGGATGTGGTGAATTGGGAGTTGGTGGCGCAACGATACAGCGCAGCAAAATAATTTGAAAAGTAAAATACCACCAATGAGGTGGTATTTTTATAATTGCTTGGCGGGCCCGACCGGATTCGAACCGGCGATCTCCTCCGTGACAGGGAGGCGTGA
>CAZFYB010000015.1:0-5203 GCA_964523145.1 uncultured Candidatus Saccharibacteria bacterium
GGATCAAAGCTTGTTGACAGCTCCCCGAGACTTTTCGCAGTCTTCCACGTCCTTCTTCGGTAATATACGTCTAGGCATTCACTTTGTGCCCTTGAGTACCTTTTTATGCATTGACTTAACGAGTAATTGGTAACAACCAAATACTCTGCCGTCAATCTTAAAAAAAATTTTCTTACATCATTAAATTGTTAAAAAACATGTTAACTCCACACTTGAGAGCACATTTCGACATACCATTTTCACCTCGGTACATGTTGTCTGCGCTCAAGCCTCTTTTGGACAGCTTTCCGATAATATCACCCTACTTAGTAAAGTACAAGGGATTTTTGGAACATTATGTCTGATTTTTATGGCGCCAAGACCTCGCATTTGTCTTGACTATGATTTTGCAACGATCGTTGCTGTTGTTAGAGGTTCTCGCAGAACATAACCTATTGAGTCTTATACTACTCTTTTTTAGGGCTTTTTGCAAGAGGTTTTAGATGTTATTCTGTATATATGACTAAAAAGAATTCATCACCCAATTCATCTCCTAAGCAAATCGCTAAAAGCGCTGGCGGCGCTGCACTATTTATAGCCCTCTCTATTGTAGGCACGATTATTTTCTATACCCTGTTAACGCTTGGTGTACTCTTAACTATTTCCGGCTTCTTTGGAAGCGAAAGTGCCGGTGTACTTATCGGGACGGGCGTTGCACTGCTCCTCGTAGCCTTCTTGGGCAACCTATTTTCTCAACGTATCTTCTACGGCACCTGGAAAATCAGCTGGCCAAGCTTCCCTGGAATGTAGTTCAGGATTTTAGACAAAAAATAAAACACCACGTAGTGGTGGGCGATGAGGGACTCGAACCTCCGACCTCGTCATTATCAGTGACGCGCTCTAACCAGCTGAGCTAATCGCCCACGAATACGTGGTGTTTTATTTGTAAATGAGTTCTGGTGGAGTGATTTAGACTTTCGCCTAATTCACCCCGTACTTGGTGGAGCAACAGGGACTCGAACCCTGGACCCCCTGCTTGCAAAGCAGGTGCTCTAGCCAACTGAGCTATTGCCCCAATTTATCGCAGAACTCGTATCATTTTAGCTTAGATAAGCTTTTATAGCAAGAGGGGTTAAAGACTCATTATTGTCTTGTGAGCCGCACGTTATCTACATAGATATCGTAGCCCGTCATGACATAAAACCGAGCGATAAAATTATCCGCTTCAGCCGTGATAGTAACGTTTCGTGAAAACGACTGCCAGGTATTAAGCATAGTTGTTTGATTATACGCAGTACTCCAATAGGTCGTGAATGATGGTGCGCCGTTCAGCCAAACACCCCGCGAATAATCTGTTGACCCGGCACTCGTAAGATAGACATCAGCCGTGAATGTCCAATCACCAACCGGCGTATTGGGAAGTGTATACGCAACATAACTGTCGCCAAACGTCCCTAAATCAGTAATGAGTATCGAACGACTCCCCTCGCTCGCCCTGACAGATGACTGCTGAAGAGCTGCGCCCGCGTTAGCGCTCCATCTAGTCGTATCACTTTCTGCGGACCCGTTAAGTGCGTAGTTATAGCCTTTGCATTCGCCTTCTTGCGGTGAAAGGTTCGTACTCTGAACACTATACTTTTGAGTTCCCTTGCGAGCAACCAAGCAGAAGTTTGTATTCGCCCCATCATTATTAAAATAATAACTATAGGTAGTTCCCGGATCTGTCGTCACACCCGCATCTGCTAAACTTGCAGGATAACTTGAAGTACCCCCGGAAATTTTAGATTGCTCTATTTTCTTTCCAAAACTACTGAGTGAGGACTGCATAGCCGAATTGGTTGCACGCTGCTGGATGCCATTGTAGGCAATAATCGTAATCGCTGCCAAAATCGCAATCACCACTACCACTATCAGCAGTTCGACAATAGTAAAGCCCACACTTTTTCGATTGGTATACATAACTTATTTTAGTTTAGCATAAGCGGGGTGAGTATTTCTGCTATCTCCCTTACTACAAAGCCGGGCCGCTTGAAATTGAAGCTCCAGTAGTACCGCTCCAGCTCCATCCAGCCGAATTACCATCACCATAAGGATGTAGTGTATCGCCCTCTGTAAGCATAAAATTCGTCACGTCAAAAGTAAGCCCATTTGTCGTTCCGACTAAATCATTTATTCTTGCAGCTATATTTAAACTACTGGCATTTTGGTCTGCCGTAAAAGTAACTGATAAACGTACCCATGTATTAGTAGGTAACGTAGTAGTCGCACCTGTGTTATACGAAGTTTGACCAGAACCGTATTCTGCCCGTATCAAGCCGTTATTTGTTGTCTGATTTGATCGAACCCAAGCAGATATAGTATAGGTTCGACCAGAAATAATTGGCTGTGTAGTATTCATTGCGCTAGAATGCCCCCCGCTAGTAGAAGCTGTAGTCCACGTTGAACGCACAGCATACCCTCCCGTTGGCCCAATCCCAGCTGTTCTCGCTGAACTCGCCGTCCCACCAGATCCGTACCCCATTGTACTCCACCCGGTTTGATTTGCGCTAAGGCTAGGGTTTGATACTAAGTTCGAAATCGAACACGTCCCTACCCGAGGTGACAGATTATCACTCGAAACAATATAGCGCGTTGAACCATCATATGCGTATAAGCAAAATGAGGCGGGCGGAGTATTACTAAAAGTATAGCCAGTCGTTGCGTTTGACGCCGTTTGAACCTTAGCCGCAGCGAGTGTTTCGGGGTATTGATCAGTACCGCTACTAATTTTAGCTGTTTCAATAAGTCGCCCGGCACTCGATAAATACGACTGTAATGTACTCACCTTGGCACGTTGAGTTACGCCATTGTACGCAACAATCGTAATCGCTGCCAAAATCGCAATCACTACCACTACTATCAACAGTTCGACAATAGTAAAGCCCACACTTTTTCGATTGGTATACATAACTTATTTTAGTTTAGCATAAGCGGGTTTAATAGAGCGGTGTTAGTCTGAAAACTAGTAAGCCTCTTGGCTGTCGTCCGCTTCCAAATATGGATCAACGTAAGGAACGATCCTGTCTTTATCGACAATATAAAAATGTTTGATCGTAGGTTCAACTTGAGAAATAAACACATCTTCCACAATCTTATTCTTGCCCGCTATACCGAGAGTATATGTTTGTGTTGGAAACAATAGTTCCTGACCATTATTCACATTATCCTCCAGCAATTTCTGAAACAGTCGCTGCGGATGATTACCCCCATTTTCATAGGTACTTACGTAATGAGCGAGGTTATCTTCATTCCCATATTCATCCATAGATGTCGGCGAGTATCGTGTGGTGTTTGTTACAATTACCACTGGTGCATCAGGCATTAAGTAGCGCTCACCGTCTCTATCAGGTGCTACAAAAGAATTTCCTAGTGTCATTTGAGAAGTCAAAGTATCACTAAGACCAGCTGTAACCTGTAGATGGCTGGCAAACGCGTCATGCGTTACCCACTCTTCGGATTGTATATAATCCAAAGCGTTTAGGAGGCCATGTTGGCTAGCTGCACGATCTGCTACATCTATACTAATAAATTTCCGACCAGTACTATTACCAACGAAAGACTCAACCACTTCTAACTTATCGTGTTTCACAAAGGCATCAATATGTAGAATATCGAGCACTTGTTCAAAGCGAACTTTATTTGAACCAAAATTAATCTGTACGCCTTCAGCTATAGCTTCTTCAGTAAGTACATCTGCCATATCGGCCATAAATTGTTCCTCGCCATGCATCACTTCTTCATGCGCGGCGCCACGGAAACTCTCGGTAAAATGTCTGTTTAAGTACGTCATATGCGATTAGTGTATAGCGGACATGAGAAGCCCGCAAGCACTAACACTATTGCGCACCTAACGCATACATACCGCTCAACTCAGCTGCAGATAGTGCGCGGTTATAGACACGAGCATCGTCAATCGAACCACCCAAGGTATAGCCGGTTGGTGTATGCCCCATGCCGCCAATTTTCATAGGCACCAAAGAAGTCCCCATCAAGCTGTTACTGTAGCTGTTCGCACCTACCTGCTGCCCATTAAGATATAAAATAAACGAACTTCCATCATACGTCACAGCAACATGATGCCAGCTTCCAAGTGTAATCGCGTTCGTGGCCGCTAATGAAGATGCCGCCCCATTTCCATTGGCCCATAATCTGCCAACAAGATTGTATGTCGATTTATTATAATCAATCTGAAACCCAATATACTGTGCACAGCAATCGCGGGAATTAGACATAATCGATGAAAAGCCACTGCTTCCCCCTCCGCCATTAGGATTAAACCAGACCGAAGCGGTAAAGTTTTGCGGCGAAAATAGTAAATCTGTTTGTACGTATCGTGATCCTGAATCGTTTGCCATAAACCAGCCTGAATCGGCTTGCCCATTTTGACCTACTCCCGATACACTCGCTTCCGCACTCGATACGGCGCCTCGCATCTTGTCTTCGACCGAACCGTTAAATGGCCACCAGCCTATTAAGCCATTACAGAAGCCCGGTGTGGGAGTTCGGTGACGTGAAGTAATAAAATACTGCGTAGAGCCATTAGCATAACTAAAACAGTAATCGTTTGTACCACTATTGTACTCATAAATACTATTAACTGATGGCATCCCGGTCGGTAAACTTGATGGGTATCGCTGATCAGGTGACTGAATCTTAGCAGCTTCAAGACCTTTAGCAGCACTGGCGATAGCACTTTTCGCAGCAGAATCTCGAGCGCGGTCTTGTATTCCGTTGTAGGCAACGATAGTAATCGTTGCCAAGATTGCTATTACTACTACCACGATAAGAAGTTCAACGATTGTAAAACCTTTTTGTTTTGCCCACTGCATATATGTTCATTTTAACATATCCGTTATACCCCTAAGAAACGAAAAACCTCCCGCAAACGCGGGAGGTTTTTATGTTTAACAACTTAGTAGTGCAAATTCTATCACGGCGGAAGCCAGATTATCATCGTTTCTCATAGCTATATAGAGATTTTTTCGAACTTCGTCTTGCTCCAATAAATTGGAACTGCATTATTGTGTAAGCTCAACACAACAAAAAGACCGACCTAGCTTCAGCAATAGATTACTCGTATTGCTGGCATAACTCTCCCTAGAAAGGAGGTAATCCATCCGCACCTTCCGGTACGGATACCTTGTTACGACTTAACCCCAATCATGCCCCCCACCTTAGGCCGACG
>CAZFYB010000016.1:0-2305 GCA_964523145.1 uncultured Candidatus Saccharibacteria bacterium
AACACAATACATTAAAAAATAACCTAAACAACAACCCCCCCGAGGAAACGAATGTGGCTCGCATAGATTATTTTGAACGAAAACTCGATGACAAACGTCGTTTGACGGTACCGTCAGAGCTTCGCGAAGAATTCATATCAGGCGTAGTACTCACCAGGGGATTCGGTCGTTACCTTCATCTTTATCCAAAAACAGTTTGGGAAAGTGAAGTCGAACCAGCACTTTCAGAAGTGGGTAGTATTCTCGATGAGAAGATTGCTGACGTAAATGTGCAGTTTCGCCGTGGTAAGACTGAAGCTGACCTTGACCAGAAACAAGGGCGCGTAGCTATCGAGCAACATCTTCTAGATTATGCTGGTATTACTCGCGACATTGTAGCGGTACGGGCTGGGGCGTACTGGCGTATTATGCCAGACGATGCTGAATAGGCTATCAACTTTAATTAATCGGTTCTTTAACAACTTAGCGAGAATATAAAAACTCTCGAGACCAACTATCTGATAGTGAGGCGTGGATTTCGGCAACACATAAACCAAGCCGATGCACCTTCCCTAAAAAACACACCTCCCAAAACTCCACCTCACACATAAGTCTCTCAACATTGATAGTACTAGGGTATGAGTTGCCTTTGGCGACCCCCATTACAGTACTGTCACGACTTTTAAAAAAACAAACAGAATAAACACAAAAATATACCTCACTATCAGTTAGGTGGTCTCGACTCTTCTATGAAGCCATAAGGTATAATAGGGGAGATGAGTAAAGAATATCCACCACATCATGTTCCTGTTCTTTTAAACAGCGTACTTGAATACCTCAAACCCGTTGCGGGCGAATCGTATCTCGATTTAACTGCCGGCTACGCAGGTCATGCAAGTGCAATCTTACAAAGAACGGACAGTTATTCGAAAAGTGTCTTAGTTGACCGCGATGATTATGCAATACAGCATTTATCTGAGTACGAAGCTAAAGGCGTGCGTTTGATGAATACCGATTTCGTTTCGGCTGCTCGGCAGCTACGCGAAGAAGGAAAAACATTTGACGTTATTTTGATTGATTTGGGGGTTTCATCACCACAGCTCGATCAGGGCGAACGAGGGTTTTCATTTTCTAACAATGGTCCGCTAGATATGCGTATGGATCAACAACACGGCATCACTGCCGCTGAGTTAATCAATACTGCACGAGTTAGCGAACTTGCAACAATCATTCATGAGTACGGTGATGAACCGTATTCGTTGGCCAAACATTTAGCCGAAGTGATTATTGCCGGGCGACCATTCGCAGATACACATTCACTCGCCGAGTTGATCAAAGCACATCATCGTGGGCGATGGGCAAAAATCCATCCAGCCACGCGTACCTTTCAAGCGCTCCGTATTGCCGTCAATGACGAACTCGGGCAAGTAAAAGCAATCCTTCCATTGCTCCCAAGCCTTTTAAATAAAGGCGGACGAGTAGGGATAATAAGCTTTCACAGCCTCGAGGATCGCTTAGTGAAAAGGTTCTTTAAGGACCAAACCGACTCCGGGTTAGAAGCCGTACTCGATGTTATCACTAAGAAACCTGTTTCAGGAGCCACTGAAGATGTTCACAATCCGCGTTCAAGAAGTGCAAAGCTTCGGGTCGCTGTGAAAAAATAAACAAAAAATGAAAGGGCAAAACACCATGCCTGTTCACATCACTGTACAATACGCTGACCAGCCACAAATCGTTGCTGTTCGCGTTAAGTAACAATTCGGCGCCTGCCTCCTCAATGTAGGAGGCAGGCGCCACCAAAAATATAAAAAACGAAAAACAAAAAACACCACATGTCCAACCAAAACAACAATTATTATGTTAGTCGTCGCCAGCAAAACTGGTCTCGCAATCAAAACACTACTCGCTACGTGTCGGCTATAAAGCTTGGCCCGGTAGCACACACAGTGCTCGTTGCTTTGATGATTATCGTCCTCGGTCTTATTTATGTTACACAGGCAACACGGACTACCGGGTATGATTACGAAGCGCAGAAGATTGATAGCCAGAT
Source organism: uncultured Candidatus Saccharibacteria bacterium (assembly GCA_964523145.1). GTDB lineage: Bacteria > Patescibacteriota > Saccharimonadia > Saccharimonadales > Saccharimonadaceae > Microsaccharimonas. Next base: position 2,030 of record CAZFYB010000016.1, read on the forward strand.
CGCTGAACTTGGTGAGCAAAAGAATGAGCTTGAAATTGAGAACACTCGATTGACCGCTCTTGAAACCATCAAGAATAGTAGCGTTGCAAAAGAAATGACAGCGTCTACTGACACCCGATACGTGCAACAATAGTATTATATGAAACCAGCTCTACGAAACGGCAGTCGTTCACGAATTTTGGCGGTGGTAATCCTAGTGATTACGGCCATTTTTGTGATTCGGTTGTTTTATTTGCAGATTATTCAACATGATCACTATGTTGCCTTAGCGCAACA